>NZ_CADEPL010000026.1 GCF_902829295.1 Vogesella oryzae | reverse complement strand
GGGAATACGGGGCATGGGGCTTCCTTACTGGCGCGGCGGGCGCAATGGCTGTGCCGGCGGATGACTTATCCGGCGACCATACGGCAGGCGCGGTGTGCTGGCAATTGTCTTGCGGCGGAATAAGCAAATTGCCGGCCATGTCGGCGGGGGCCGCCGGCTGCGGGTATAATCCGTGTCCTGCAGGTGTCCGGCATGTAACAGGCCGGATGAAACGGGAAGCCGGTGCAAGTCCGGCGCTGCCCCCGCAACGGTAAGGCCTGATGACGCGCGTCATCCAGGAGCGACCACAAGCCACTGCCCTCTGGGCGGGAAGGCGTCGCCCCGCAAGGCCAAGCCCGGAGACCGGCCTGCGATGGACGTGGCGGAATCGCGTCCTTGCTGGAGCATCGCGGGGAGGCGATCTGACAGTCCGCAGCCGTTATTGCCGCTTGCGTTGTCCTTTATTTCTCCGCACTCCGTTTTTTTCTTCCTGGAGTGTGACTCAATGTTCAACTACAAACCGTTGGCCGCGCTGGTAGCGCTGGCCTGTTCCCATGCCGCCCTGGCCGATACTGCTACCCAGCTGGATGAAGTGGTGGTGACGGCGACCCGCGTAGCGACGCCGATTGCCAAGGTGCTGTCCGATGTGACCGTGCTGGGTCGCGAGGAAATCGAGCAGTCCGGCAGCCTCAGCCTGCCGGAGTTCCTGGCGCATCAGGCCGGGGTGGAAATCTATAGCAATGGCGGTGAAGGCAAGACCGTTGGTCTTTATCTGCGTGGAACCAACTCCGGTCACGTTGTGGTGCTGGTGGATGGCATGCGGATTGTGTCTGCTACCGCGGGAAGTACCTCGCTGCAACACATCCCGCTGGCGGCGGTGGAGCGCATCGAGATCGTGCGCGGCCCGGCTTCCAGTCTGTACGGAGCCGATGCCATTGGCGGCGTGATCCAGATTTTCACCAAGAAAGGTGAGGGCGAGCCGCACCTGCAGGCTGAGGTTGGCATCGGTTCCGACGGCAAACGCCAGATCGGTGCCGGTATCAGCGGCAAGACCGGCAGCACCAGCTATAACCTGGCCTTCGACCACAACCAGACCGATGGTTTTTCGGCGACCAATTCTGGCGTGTCCTACGGCTATAACCCTGACCGAGACGGCTACGACAACACCACTTATCTGGCCAGCGTGCAGCACGAGTGGGCGGCGGGCCACAGCATCGGTGTAACGTTGTACCAGACCGAGGCGACTTCCGAGTACGACTCCAGCAGTAACGCCCAGGACGAAGAGCATGCCCGCCTGGCCGGCCAGAGTGTCGAACTGAAAGATCAGCTGACCGGTAACTGGTTGAGCACATTGCGCTACAGCCATACCGATGACCGCTCCATCAGCTACACCAACGGCAATTTCGACCAGTCTGACAGTACTTTTGAAACCCGTCAGGACGAATGGCTGTGGCAGAGCGACATCAAACTGGCGCCGGGTCAGCAGGTCACCGCCGGGGTATCCAATACCGAGCAGCATGTGGCGAGCTCTACGGCTTTCACCACCTCCAGCCGTAGCGTCAATGCGGTCTTCGCCGGCTATCAGGGCGAGTTTGGTGCCCATCGCCTGCAAGGCAGCGTGCGCTATGACGACAGCTCACAGTTTGGTGGCAAGCGCACCGGCCAGATTGGCTATGGTTTTGTGCCGGCAGAGGGTTGGCTGCTGCGTGCGGCTTATGGCACCGCCTACAAGGAGCCAACATTCAATGATCTGTACTACCCGCTTTCTTTTGGTTACCAGGGTAACCCCAACCTGAAACCGGAAGAGGCAACTAACCAGGAGCTGGCGGTAGACTGGCGGCACGGTAGCAATTTTGTAAAGCTGACGGCGTTCGATAACAAAATCGATAACCTGATTGTTATCACTGATGATTACTCGACGATGAACAATATCGGTCGGGCGCGTATTTCCGGGCAAACGCTGGAAGCTGGTAGCTCGTTTGGCGCTTTCTCTGTGGGGGCTAACCTGACTTCGCAGCGTGCCCGCGATCTGGATAGCGGCAAGCTGCTGAAAAATCGTGCCAAGCTGCTTGGCGGACTCACTCTTGGACTGCAACAGGGACGTACTCACTGGACCGCTGAATGGCGCTTCAGTGGCCGCCGCCCTGCCAATAGCAGCAACAGTGAGTATCTGGATGGCTATGGTGTAGTCAATCTGGGTGCCGACTACCAGCTGGATACGCACTGGACTATCGGTACACGCCTGACCAATATTGCCGACAAGCAGTACGAAACCGCCAAGGGCTATAACCAGGCCGGTCGTGGCTGGCTGCTGACTGCCCGTTACAGCAACTAAGCGAGTTCCGATGAAACACCTCATCACCGGCGGCGCCCGCAGTGGCAAGAGCCGCTTTGCCGAGCAACTGGCGCTGGCGCATGCCGGGCTGGTGCGCTATGTGGCCACCGCCGAGCGGCGTGCCGGGGATGGGGCGTTTGCCGAGCGGATTGCCCGGCATCAGCAGCAACGGCCGGCACGCTGGCAGCTGACCGAAGCCGGTCAGGCGCTGGCGCCGGTGCTGGCCGCTGCCGCAGCCGGCGAGCTGCTGCTGGTGGACTGCATGGGCATGTGGTTGATGCGTTTTTTCGATGTAAATGGTGATTTCGATCAGGTTGGCTGGCAGCTGCAGCGCGATGCCTTGCTGGCGGCGTTGGCCGCGACTCCGGCCAGCGTGCTGCTGGTGACCAACGAAATCGGCTGGGGCGTGGTGCCGCTGGGCGAGGAAACCCGCGTGTTTGTCGATGAGCTTGGCTGGCTGAATCAGGCGCTGGCGACCGTGTGTCAGCAGGTGACCCTGGTGGCCTGCGGCCAACCTTTGCGTCTGAAAGGGGCCGCATGAAACGGCTGGTGTTGGCCGCCGGCTTGCTGGCGGCTTGGCCGGTGCTGGCGCAGGTCAGCGTGCGCGACGGCATGGGGCAGATGGTGTCGCTACCGGCGCCGGCAACGCGCATCGTGGCGCTGGCGCCGCACCTGGTGGAAGACCTGTTTGCCATCGGTGCCGAACGGCAGCTGGCGGCGGCGGTGGATTACAGCGATTACCCGCCGGCGGCACGACAATTGCCGCGCGTTGGTGGTTACAGCGGTATCAGCCTGGAGGCGGTAATGCGCCAGCAGCCGGATCTGGTGGTGGCCTGGCGTGATGGCGGCAATGGCCGCGAACTGGCGCGGCTGCGTGAGTTGGGGGTGCCGCTGTATATCAGTGCGCCGGTGGCGTTGGCTGATGTCTCCAGCGAGTTGCGCCGGCTGGGCATGCTAACCGGACGCATCTCTGCGGCAGACGCCGCCGCGCGGCAGTATGAACGCGGACTACAGTCGTTACAGCAGCAGTATGCCCATGCCGCGCCGCTGCGGGTGTTTGTGCAGGTGGGCGACAATCCGCTGTTTACCGTCAGCAATCGCAGCTTTCTTGGCTCCTTGCTGGCACTGTGTGGTGGTCGCAACGTGTTTGCGGCGGCGCCGTTGCCGGCGCCGCAGGTCAGTAACGAGGCAGTGTTGCTTGCCCGGCCACAGGTGATGCTGGCTTTCGATGCCTCGCTGCAGGCACGCTGGCAACGTTGGCCGCAGCTGCCGGCGGTACGCGACCGGCTGCAATTCACGCTGGCGCCCGATCCGGTCAGCCGGCCCGGTCCGCGCCTGCTGCAGGGGGCGGCCAACGTGTGTGCCGCGCTGGATACAGCCCGCCGCAAGCTGGGTTTGACGCCCTCCTGACGCCCCGTTATCCTCGCCGCCATGGAACATGAACTCGACTATCTGGAAAGCCGTGTCGCCGCGCTGATTGCCCGCGTGCACGAGCTGGATGCGCAAAACAGCCGCCTTGCCGCCGCGCTGGGCGAATCCCTGCGCGACAATGCCGAGCTGAAGTTTGCGCTGGAAGAAACCCGCCATCGCGTGGCCGCGCTGATTGACCGGCTGCCCAAGGAGGAAGAGGCATGAGTGATGTGGTTCAGATCGACGTTACCCTGCTGGGGCGTCAGTTCACCATCGGTACCCCGGCCGACGAACGGGAAACGCTGGAACAGGCTGTGCGTCTGCTGGCCGACAAGATCGATACCATCCAGGCCGGTGGCCGGGTGATGGATGCCGACAAGGTGGCCATCATGGCGGCGCTGAACATCGCGCACGATCTGCTGAAAGTAAAAGTCGGCGATGGCGGCTTGGAGATGGCCACAATCCAGCGTAAAATACACACCATGAGCGAGGCAGCCGATCAGGCGCTGTCCGCCAGTCAGCAAAAGCTGTTCTAGCCGCTGCCGACAACCAGAATATCCGCTTACCCCCTGCGGTGTTCGAGAAGGCTCCTAAATTCCTTTGTACCAATGCGTTCGCTTTGGTTGCTAGTAGACGTTGCGGGTGTGCCGCGCCCCTTGCGGGTGTGCCCGAAGCAACATGCAGGCGACCCCCTGGAAACAGGGTACAAGCGAATTTTGCCGGATCGACACTCGCGGGGGACTCCCATCCCCTGGCCAAGTCTGCCTCATGACTACTAACCATCCCGTTGCCGACAAGCAGGCCTTGCGCCGCCAGGTGCGCCGCGCCCGTATGGCGCTGACGCCGCAACAGCGGGCGGCAGCAATGCGCGCCGTCGCACGCTATGCGTCCCGGTTTCTGCGGCGCGGCAAGCGGATCGGCGCTTACCTGGCTGCCGGTTCCGAGCTCGATCTGGATGTGCTGATCAGCACCGTGTTGTGGCGTGGCGGCGATATTTACCTGCCGCAGATTCCGGCTGGCAGCCGGCGGCTGTGGTTCAGCCGGCTGGGTGGCGAGCGGCGCTGGTATCGGCATCCGCGTTACGGTATTGCCGAGTACGACGGCCCCTGCCTGCGGGCGGAAAAGCTGGATGTGCTGTTTGTGCCGCTGCTGGCGGTGGATGCGCAGGGCTACCGCATGGGGCAGGGCGGCGGCTTTTACGACAGCACGCTGGCCTTTCGCCAGCGCCATCCGCAGCGCCGGCCGCTGCTGGTCGGTGTCGCCTATGACTGCCAGCGCGTGGCGCGGGTGCCGCGCGAGCCGTGGGATGTACAGCTCGACTACCTGGTGACCGAGAGCGGACTGTACCGCTTCCGCTGACCGCCGTCGCATTCGGTCACACTTCCACACACTTTTAGTAACGATATTCGCGTGCCGGTCTGATAGGCTGAAATTGTCATTTCACAGGAGTCGCTTCATGAAACGCGATTGGCACACAAAGACACTGTTGGCCGCCATCAGCCTGTCGCTGGTTGGCATGCCGGTGATGGCCGCCCCGCCGGAAGGCAAGGGCAATGGCAACCATCAGGACGGTTACCAGCATCAGGGTGAAACGCCACCCTGGATGCAGGGCCAGAAGCATGACAAGCATGAAAAATACAGCAAGGGTGGCAAATCGGCGCATCACGATGCCGGCTCGCGCCACTATGAGAGTGCAGGCATCTCGCGTGACGACGCCCGTCGCTTCGCATACGAGTCGCACCTGAACTACGGCGAGTATCGTTCCCTGCCGCCAGGCATCCGCAAGAATCTGGCTCGGGGCAAGCCGCTGCCTCCGGGCATCGCCAAGCGCTACGTACCGCATGACATGCTGGTGCGCTTGCCGGAGCGTCCGGGTTACGAGTGGCGCGTAGTCGGTACCGACCTGGTGCTGGTGACGGTCGGCACCCTGATCGTGCATGAAATCCTGAAAGACGTATTCATGCACTAGCCGTCAGCGCCGGCGTGCCGGTGGCGGTTTGCTGCCGGTGCGCTGGCGTTTCTTGCTGCGCGCCTGGTAACGCAGCATCAGGATATATCCTCCTGCCAGGATGATCAGCGCCCCGGCCAGCCGGCCAACGGCCAGTTCCAGCTGGGTCAAAGCCAGCGTGCCCGAACCCAGGCAAAGGTAGGGCTCCATTTCGTACAGCGTGTGCGGCAGGTACATGGCTTCTCCTCTCTGCCGGCGAGGCAGACACGACATCACCTTCCATCATAGCTGCCCTGCCCATCAATTTTTTCATATAAGTGGCTGATTTTAAATGTTGAATGGCTGATTTTCTGGTGGTGTGCTACACGGGATGATCTGTCTGACGGGCTATGCGTAACGGGTGGCCGTGCGTGAATTTCACCTGCGCAGAGCAGTCGATGGATAATGGGCTTTCTTGGAAATGATCTGCCAGCGTCATAGCGGCAGCAGGAGAGACCCCGTGCGTTACTGGCTGATGAAATCCGAACCCGACGAGGTTGGCATTGACCACCTTGCGGCCAACCCTGACAAGCTGTTCGAGTGGACCGGCGTGCGCAATTACCAGGCGCGCAATTTCATGCGCGACGACATGCAACCGGGCGACCTGCTGCTGTTCTGGCACTCCTCCTGCCCCGAACCGGGCATTGCCGGCATCGCCGAGGTGGCAAGTGCCGCGCATGCCGACTCTAGTCAGTTCGATGCCGCCAGTCCGTATCACGACCCCAAGTCCGATCCCGCCAATCCGCGCTGGCAGTGCGTGGACGTGCGTTTTGTGCGCAAGACGCGGCTGGTGTCGCCACAAGAGTTGCGCCAGCACCCGCTGCTGGCGGAGATGATCGTGCTGAAGCGGGGCAACCGCTTGTCGATTACCCCGGTGACGACGGAGGAATGGCGCTACCTGATGGAAGAGGTGTTGTGATGTTGTCGCTATCGATGTTTGCGATCTTGCTGCTGTGCGGTGCCGTGGCCGGTTTCCTGGCCGGGCTGCTGGGTGTGGGCGGCGGACTGGTGATCGTGCCGGTGGTGGTGGGGGTGCTGGACGCGGCCGGGCTGGGTGGTAGCCATGTGCAGCACCTGGCTGTGGGGACCTCGCTGGCGGTGATGGTGTTCACCAGCTTTGCCAGTGTGCGGGCGCACCACAAGAAAGGCGCCGTGGACTGGCAGCTGGTGCGGGGCATGGCACCGGGCATGGTGCTGGGTACCTTTGGCGGCAGTTTGCTGGCCGGGCTGATTCCCGGCCACGCGTTGCGCTGGTTTTTTGTGCTGTATGCCTATGTGATCGGCGCGCAGATGTTTTTGGGCGCAAAGCCGGCGGCCAGCCGCGACATGCCGGGACTGGCCGGGCAGACGGCGACCGGCGGCGTTATCGGCATGATTTCCAGCTGGGTCGGCATCGGTGGCGGTTCGATGAGCGTGCCGTTCATGAGCTGGTGCAATGTGCCGGTGCATACCGCCATTGCCACCAGTGCGGCGCTGGGCTGGCCGATCGCGGTGTCCGGCGCCATCGGCTACCTGCTTAGCGGCTGGCAGCAGCCGGGCTTGCCATGGGGTGCCATCGGCTTCGTCTACCTGCCGGCGATGCTGGCGCTGATGCTGATGACGGTGCTGCTGGCGCCGGTGGGGGCGCGTGCCGCCCATGCGTTGCCGGTGGCCGGGCTGAAAAAAGCCTTCGCCGTGCTGATGGTGGTGATGGCCAGCGAGATGCTGTTCGGCCTGCTGCGGCAGGCTTGAAAACCAGTTTGACTGTTGCAGGGTTGGCCGCCAGGTCAGTCCTGCTGTTTTTTTGAGCAATGCAAGTGGTGGCGCTCCTCGCCGCCGCTGCCATGCCTCGTTATAATGGCGCGATTGATTTTGCTCGCCATTTTTCGCTTTTCTCAGACAAAGACACCATGCAAGAACATTACAGCCCGCGCGAGATCGAAACCGCCGCGCAACAGAAATGGCAGAAAACCGCAGCCTTCAAGGCGGTTGAAGATACCTCGCGTCCCAAGTACTACGCGCTGTCCATGTTCCCGTACCCGTCCGGCAAGCTGCACATGGGCCACGTGCGCAACTACTCCATTACCGACGTGCTGGCGCGCTTCAAGCGTCACCAGGGCTTCAACGTGCTGCAGCCGATGGGCTGGGATGCCTTCGGCCTGCCGGCGGAAAATGCGGCGATGAAGAATGGTGGCGCGCCGGCTGCCTGGACCTACGCCAACATCGAGTACATGAAGAAGCAGCTCGATAGCCTGGGCTTTGCGCTGGACTGGGATCGCGAGCTGGCGACCTGCAAGCCGGATTACTACCGCTGGGAACAGTGGCTGTTTACCCGCCTGTTCCAGAAGGGCGTGATCTACAAGAAAAACGGCGTGGTGAACTGGGACCCGGTAGACCAGACCGTGCTGGCCAACGAGCAGGTGGTGGATGGTCGCGGCTGGCGCTCCGGCGCGCTGGTGGAAAAGCGCGAAATCCCGATGTACTACTTCGCCATCACCCAGTACGCCGACGAACTGCTGAACGACCTGGACAAACTGGATGGCTGGCCGGAACAGGTCAAGACCATGCAGCGCAACTGGATTGGCAAGAGCTTCGGCGCCGATGTCACCTTTGCCTATGACCAGGCCAGCATCGGCCACGGCGGCCAGCTGAAGGTGTACACCACCCGTCCGGATACCCTGATGGGCGCCACTTACGTGGCCGTGGCTGCCGAGCATCCGCTGGCCACCCAGGCCGCTGCGGTCAACCCTGAACTGGCGGCCTTCGTCGCCGAGTGCAAGAAGGGCGGCGTGTCCGAAGCCGACATCGCCACCCAGGAAAAACGCGGCATGGATACCGGCCTGTTCGTCATCCATCCGCTGACCGGCGCCAAGCTGCCGGTATGGGTCGCCAACTACGTGTTGTGGGGCTATGGCGAAGGCGCGGTAATGGCGGTGCCGGCACACGACGAGCGCGACTTCGAGTTTGCCAACAAATACAGCCTGCCGATCAAGCAGGTGTATACCCCGGCTGCCGGCGACGACAACTTCGATGCCGCCAACTGGCAAGACTGGTACGGCGCCAAAGAAGGCCTGATCACCGTCAACAGCGGCAAGTACGACGGCAAGGATTTTGCCGGCGCCTTCGACGCCATCGTCGCCGACCTGGAAGCCAAATCCGCTGGAGCCAAGAAAACCCAGTACCGCCTGCGTGACTGGGGTATCAGCCGCCAGCGCTACTGGGGCTGCCCGATCCCGATCATCCACTGCCCGTGCTGCGGCGATGTGCCGGTGCCGGAAAAAGACCTGCCGGTGGTGCTGCCGGAAAACGTGATTCCGGATGGCGCCGGCTCCCCGCTGGCCAAGATGCCGGAATTCTACGAAACCAGCTGCCCGAAATGCGGTGGCGCGGCCAAGCGCGAAACCGACACCATGGATACCTTCGTGGAATCCAGCTGGTACTACGCGCGCTACGCCAGCCCGCAGTGCGACACCGCGATGCTGGACAAGCATGCGGCCAACTACTGGCTGCAGGTCGACCAGTACGTGGGCGGCATCGAACACGCCATCCTGCACCTGCTGTACGCGCGCTTCTTCCACAAGCTGATGCGTGACGAAGGCCTGGTGGACAGCGACGAGCCGTTCAAGAGCCTGCTCACCCAGGGCATGGTGGTGTGCGAAACCTTCCATCGCGACCTGCCCAATGGCGCCAAGGACTGGATCGCGCCGCAGGACGTGGTGCTGGAGCGTGACGGCAAGGGCAAGATCATTGCCGCCACCCACCGCGTGGATGGCCTGCCGGTGCAGATCGGCGGCATCGAGAAGATGTCCAAGTCCAAGAACAACGGCGTGGACCCGCAGGAATTCATCGAGAAATACGGCGCCGACACCGCGCGCCTGTTCATGATGTTCGCCGCCCCGCCGGAGCAGTCGCTGGAATGGTCGGATGCCGGCGTGGAAGGTGCGCACCGCTTCCTGAAGCGGCTGTGGAAAACTGCCCGCGAGCACGTGGCCGCCGGCATTACCGCGCCGTACACCGCTGGTGAGCTGAACGCCAGCCAGAAAGAGCTGCGCTTCAAGCTGCACAGCACCATCCAGAAGGTGAGCGACGACTACGGCCGCCGCCAGCAGTTCAACACCGCCATCGCCGCGGTGATGGAGCTGCTGAATACCTACGACAAGGCCGATACCAGCGGTGACGTTGGCCGCGCCGTGGCGCAGGAAGTGCTGGAAGCCGCGACGGTGCTGCTGTCGCCTATCGTGCCGCACATCACCGATGCGATCTGGAGCGAACTGCAGCCGGGCAGCGAACTGCTGAACGCGCCGTGGCCGCAGGTGGACGAGGCCGCGCTGGTGAAGAGCGAGCTGGAGCTGATGATCCAGGTCAACGGCAAGCTGCGTGGCAGCATCACCGTGGCTGCCGACGCTGCCAAGGATGCCATCGAGGCCGCCGCGCTGGCGCACGACAACGTGGTGAAGTTCATGGAAGGCAAGCCGGCCAAGAAAGTCATCGTGGTGCCGGGCCGTCTGGTCAACATCGTGGTGTAACACGTCGCGTGGCGCCCCGGCGCCACGGCGGTTTAAGGCGGCGCGGTCTGACCCGCGCCGCTGTCATCTGGAAGAGATGCAATGAAACGAATGCTGCGCAACATCGCCCTGCTGGCCTGCATCGGCAGCCTGTCCGCCTGCGGTTTCCAGCTGCGCGGCCTGTCCACGCCGCTGTCGCAGTCGGCGCCACTGAGCTTCACCACCCTGCATGTTGCCAAGGCCGGTTCGCTGCAATCCGCGCTGCAGACGGCATTGCGTCGTGACGGCCGCATCCAGTTCGAAGGCATCAAGGGTACTGCCGATGCCGTGTTGAGCATCGTGGACGAGGAGGACCGCAAGGATGTGCTGGGCGTCAGCCTGGCTGGTGACGTCAACGAATACATGCTGATTTACAGTGTGACAGCCACGGTGCAGCGCCTGCAGGATGAGGTACCGCTGCGACTTACCGTAACCCAGCGCCGCACCATGAGCTATAGCGACTCGGTCACCTTGGGCAAGGAACGCGAAGAGCAGCTGTTGCGCGCCGACATGCGCAAGGAAGCAGCCGACCAGCTGGTGCGCCGTCTGGGCTATCTGCCGGTAGCAGGAAGCAAGGCCGATGCCGGCAAACAGCCCTGAGGCGCTGAAGGAGCAGCTGGCGCGCGGTGCGCCGGCTGCACTGTACCTGGTGTACGGCGAGGAGACGCTATTGGCGCTGGAAGCGGCTGACAGCATCCGCGCTGCCGCCCGCGCCGCCGGCTATCTGGAGCGCGAAGTGCTGACTGTAGAGGGGGCTGGCTTCGACTGGTCGCAGCTGCGTGATGCCATGAGCAGCGTGTCGCTGTTCGCCAGCCTCAAGCTGCTGGAAATCCGCATTCCCGGCGGCAAACCGGGCACCGAGGGTGGCGAGGCGCTGCAGCAGCTGGCGGCCAACCCGCCGGACGATACCGTCACCCTGATCCAGCTGCCCAAGCTCGACAAGACGCAACAGAAGAGCAAGTGGTTCACCGCGCTGGAAAAGGCCGCGGTGCTGGTGGAGGCGCGCCCGGTTGGCCGCAACGACTTGCCGGCGTGGATCGCGCGGCGGCTGAAGCTGCAGGGCCAGACCCTGAGCCATGAGGCGGCCACCTTTTTTGCCGACCGGGTGGAAGGCAACCTGCTGGCGGCGAAACAGGAAATCGACAAGCTGGCGCTATTGCATCCGCCGGGCGAGTTGACGCTGGCACAGCTGCGCGAAGCGGTGGCCAACGTGGCGCGTTTCGACGTGTTCCACCTGTCGGAAAGCTGGCTATCCGGTGACGTGGCGCGGGCCACGCGCATGCTGGACGGGCTGGAGGCGGAAGGCGAAGCGCCGGTGCTGGTGTTGTGGTCGTTTACCGAGGATGTGCGCATGCTGATCCGACTCGGGCGCGGCCTGCAGGAGGGCCGCAGCGTGCGCGACATGGCCGGCGAGTTGCGGCTGTGGGGTGACAAGCAGCGGGTAGCGGAACCGGCGCTCAAGCGCATCGGCGGCAAGCAGCTGATGGCGGCACTGGCCGAGTGCGCCCGCATCGATCGCCAGATCAAGGGCGTGGAGCCGGGAGAGCCGTGGCACAGTCTGAAACGGCTGGCGGCCAGGTTGGCCGCACGCTAGCCAGCGCAGCATGAAAAAAGCCCGGAGCGTTCCGGGCTTTTTTCATGCTGGCGCGCTGCGCTTACAGCGGGGTGTCGGCCGCGACCACCAGCTTGACACGCTGCGGCTGGTACTGCGCCGGCAGCAGGCTCTGGCCGGTACGGAGCTGGTAGGAGGCCAGCACCTTGGCCACGTAGTCACGGGTTTCCTGATAGGGCGGAATGGTATTGCGGTACTTGCTGACCGCGCCCTCGCCGGCATTGTAGGCGGCCAGCACCAGCGGCATATTGTGGTTGAACAGCGCCAGCAGGAAGCGCACGTAGCGAGCGCCGGCACGCAGGTTCTGCACCGGGTCCGCCGGGTTGCTGCTGCCGAAGCGCGACGCGGTGTCCGGCATCAGTTGCATCAGGCCGATGGCGCCTTTCGGCGAGACTGCCCCGGCGTTGTAGCCGGATTCGACGGTGATGATGGAATGCAGCAACTGCGGGTCAAGTTGCTGTTCCCGTGCGATACGGTTGATCAGCTTGGCGAACTGCGCGGCAAGTTGCCGGTTGTAGCCCGGCGCATCCACTTGCGGGACGGGCAGAGACGGTTCGGTTACCGCGGGCAGTACCGGTGCCGGCGGCATGTCATAGCTCAGGGTCGCACCCAGCCCGGGGGCGGTGGCATCGGCGCGGATGTCGTAGTCGTTAGCCAGTGCTTGGCTACCGGCGGCATAGGCGGCGGGTAGAAATAAAGCCGCCAGAAGTCCGGTCAGTAGGGCGCGTTTGATCATGATGACAATTAAAGAACCAGCTGGCCGTGTGGCCCGATGCCTGCATATTAATAAGAAAAAAACAGAATTACCAGTAACAGTTTCTTTCAAATAATGGCGGCGACATGGCCGGCTGCCCCCGCTTCCGCCGCATCCAGCGAGCTGTTTCGGGGGCTGTGGCGTTAAACAGCTTGTGACAGGCCGGCAGCGGACCGGGGTAAAAAACAGCCGGCTGTTGCTTGCCGGCGACGTTTATTCGCGGTGATACGGGTGGTTGTTGAGGATGGAGTAGGCGCGGTACAGCTGTTCGGCCAGCAGCACGCGCACCATGCCGTGCGGCAGGGTCATCGCCGACAGCTGCAGCATGATGTCGGCGCGCTGCTTCAGCTCCTGCGACAGGCCATCGGCACCCCCGATGACGATGGTGATATCGTCACCGCCGGCCATCCACTCCTTCATCGCCGCCGATAGCTGCATCGAGGTCCAGTTCTTGCCGCGCTCGTCCAGAATCACCAGTTTGCTGCGCGGCGGGATGGCGGCCACGATACGCTCGTGTTCGGCGGCAATGCCCTTCTCGGCGGTGACGCCGCCGCCGCGTTTTTCCGGTTTGATCTCTTTCAGCTCGAAGCTGATGTCGCGGCCGAAGCGTTTGGCGTAATCGCCGAAGGCCTCGTCCACCCAGCGCGGCATCTTGCTGCCCACCGCCAGTAGCGTGATTTTCATGTCGGCTTTCCAAAACAAGGTTGGCCGCAGCGCCTTGCGACGCTGCGGCCAACTTCGGGTCAAGCGGCTAGCCTAGACGGCGGCGTTCCACGGACGGCCCACCGGGTTGAAGGACGGCTTCTGGCCGCCCCACAGCGCTTCGATGTCGTAGTAGTCGCGCACGGCCGGCAGCATCACGTGCACTACCACGTCGCCGGCATCCACCAGTACCCACTCGCCGCTTTCGTGGCCTTCGGTGCCGACCAGGTCGACGCCGGCTTCTTTCAGGGTCACGGCCACATTGTTGGCCAGTGCCTTCACCTGACGGTTGGAGTCGCCGGTGCACACCACCAGACGCGAGAACAGCGAGGTCAGGTTGGTGGTGTCGAGCTCGACAATATCCTTGCCCTTTACGTCTTCCAGGGCTTCAACGGCCAGTTTGGCGATGTCTTGAACTTCCATGTTTTTCCTTGCAATACGTTGCGGGACATGGCGGCAGGGTAGCGGTGGCTGCGGCCAGAGGTTCCGTAAAAGATCGGGGTGCCGCGGGACAGCGGCGGTTGGCAGCGCGGGCGGGTGCCCGGCGGCGGGACGCATCGGAATGCTTGATGACGCCCCTTACCTTGCCGTACTCCGGTATAGCCGATGGCGGGTGATGTACTGCATCACCTCGGGAGCCATCAGCCCGCTGCAGTCCTCGCCGCAGGCCAGCTTGTGGCGCAGTAAAGTGGCGGAGAGGGGGACGGGGGGCAAGGTCAGGGCGCGGATTGTACCGGAAGCCGCGCTATTTGAAAAATCAGGCACTTGCCGCCAGTACGGCTGCAGTTCGGCCGGGAGGTTGGCCGCATCGAAACCGGGCCGCACCGCTACCGCGATATTGGCCAGCTGCAGGATGTCCTGCCAGCGCTGCCAGGTCGGCAGCTGGTGCAAGGAGTCGCCGCCGATCAGCAGCCATAGCTGGCAGGCCGGGCCCAGTTCGGCGCGCAATTCTTCCAGCGTTTCCACGGTATAGGCCGGGCGTGGGCGCATCACTTCGCGGTCGTCGGCCAGCCAGCCGGGGTGACCGGCGATGGCTAGCTGCACCATTGCCAGCCGCTGGGCGGCGCTGGCTTGCGGGCCGCGGTCGCGGTGGTAGGGATTGCCGGCGGGAATCAGCCGCAGCTCGTCCAGCCGGCACTGCGCGAAGAAGGCTTCCGCCATGCGCAGGTGGGCACTGTGAATCGGGTCGAACGTGCCGCCGAACATGCCGACGCGGCGCATGGCGGCAGCGGCAGCGTCGGGGGCTGGCGCTGCAGCGGTGGTGGCTTGTCTGCTGTCGGCCGCCATCAGGCCTGCGGCAGGTTGCCGTCGATGATCAGGTCCAGCTTGCCGGTGGCCGGATGGATCACCAGACCGTGTACCGGGATGTCTTTCGGCATCAGCGGATGGCTGCGGATGGTGGCCACGGTATGGCGCACGCTGTCCTGCACGTTGTCGAAACCTTTCAGCCAGCTATCCAGGTCGATGCCGGCGCCGCGCAGGGTGGTGATGGTGTCGGCGGACACGCCGCGCTCCTGGGCGTTGGCCAGGATGCGGGCCGGATCGATGGCGCGCATGCCGCAATCGTGGTGGGCCACCACGCAGATTTCCTCGGCGCGCAGCTCGTAAACCGCAATCAGCAGGCTGCGCATTACCGAGCCCCACTGGTGGGTCACCAGCGCGCCGGCGTTCTTGATCAGTTTGGCATCGCCGTTCTTCAGGCCCATCGCCTTGGGCAGCAGTTCTACCAGGCGCGCATCCATGCACGCCAGCACTGCCAGGTTCTTGTCCGGAAACTTGTCGGTGGTGAATTGTTCGTACTCGCGCGCCTCGACAAAGGCGCGGTTGTGATCAAGCAGGCTGTCCAGCAGGCCCATGATGTACTCCTGTTTCGGTTGCCGGCCCGCGGGTAGCGGGAGGCGACACGGGATTGGTGTATTTGCTCTATCGATTTTGTCGGGCGCCATGCTACCACGCCCGGCTCCGAAGCCAAGCCCGTGCCGTTGCCGGCCTTACGGCAGCTGCTTGCGCAGCGTCAATTGCGTCTTGATATGGCGATAACCGTGGCGCTGGTAAAAACGGTGGGCATCCAGCCGCTGTTCGGCACTGCGCACGGTCAGCTCGGCAATGCCGTGGCTGGCGGCCCACTGTTCGCAGGCCTGCAGCAGGTGTGCGCCCAAGCCCTGGCTGCGGCTGTCGGCCGCCACCACCAGCCCGCCGATTTCCACGCAGGTAGCGGATTCCAGCAGCGGGCGGATATAGCCGTGAATCCAGCCGCGCACCTTGTCATGCTGTTCGACCACGTGGACAAAATGCTGTTCCGGCGCGGCTAGCAGCACGGCGAGACGTGCGGCCAACGTGCTGCTGTCGGCCGGATACCCCAGCTCGGTAGACAGGGCAGCCAGCGCGGCGGCATCGGCTGGCAGGGCGGGGCGCATGGTAATGGTCATGGCGCGGGTGACGGGGAAAAGGCGATGCGCCAGTGTTGCAGAACGCGATGGCGGCGACCAGTGGCCGCCGGCACGGTGTCGCGCTTCAGTCGATGCGGAACAGCGGGGTGCCGGACTGCACGTTGTCGCCATCGGCCACCAGGATGGCGCGCAGCGTGCCGCTGCGTTCCGCCTCGATGCTGTTCATCAGCTTCATCGCTTCGACGATGCACAGCGTGTCGCCGGCCTGTACCTGTTGCCCGAGCTGCACGAAGGCGGCGGCGCCCGGAGCGGGGGCCAGATAGCAGGTGCCGGGCATCGGCGAGCATTGCGCCTGTTCATCCACGGCCGGTGCCTGCGGTGCGGACGGGGTGGCCGCCAGCTGCGGTACGCTGATGGCGGCGGCGGGCGGCGCGCACAGAATGGGTAGCGGGCTGGCAGCGCTGCCGCGGCGGATGCGGATCTGTTCGCCGCCGATGCTGACATCCAGCTCGGTGATGCCGGAATGCTGTACCAGTTGCAGCAGCTGCTTCAGTTTGCGTAGTTCCATGTGCTCTCGATTCCTAATGGTCAAGCCATCTTGATCGGTGGCCGCTGCCATAGTGCCGCATTATTGCTGGCGCTTTGTTGGCAGTATGTATCAGTGCGGACATGCAGCGTCGGCATGCCGTCCGCTGTAGTGTTACCAGCGCGAGTGGTGGTCTTCGGTGACACCGGCCAGGGCGTTGACCGGGTAGGCCACGCCGGTAAGCGGGTGGATCAGCCGGCCGTCGAAGCGGCCCACCGGCTGGATATAGCGGCTGGCGGCCAGCAGCAGGTTCTTGTCACCGCTGCGGGCGCCTTCCGGGGTAAAGCACAGCTCCACCGCACCATCGCTGCTGCGGATCTGCCACGGCGCCAAGGGGTTGGCCGCATCGAATTCGAACTCGGCAGCGCCCACCCGCCATGGCACACCATCCAGCCAGATGGCGTTCTCGGCGTCGCCCATATAGCCGGCTTGCAGGTTGAAACCCAGCTGCCCGGCATGGGCGCTGGCCCAGTGCCAGCGGGTATCGCGCGCCAGCAGCCCGTTGGAGGCATCCAGGCTGGCATGACAGTCGGCCAGGTTGAAACGTTCGCCGCCACATTCGGCAAAGCCGCTGCAGTGCAGGGCGCCGCTCTTGTGCGTGGCGTGGGCCAGCCAGTTAGCCGGGGCGATGGCCGCCAGCACGGTGTCGGCGGCCGGCTGGGCAATATGGGCGGCCAGCTTTAGTTCGTCGGTATTGACGGTGAGTTCCAGCCGGTTACCGGCATGGCGGAAGGCGATGCAGTCGCTGCCGCGGCGGAAGGTGGCATCGCCAAAGGCGCGGTTTTCCACCCGGGTGGACAGCAGCGGCAGGCCGGTGGCATCGAAGTTGGCCGCCAGCAGGCCGCGGCGGCGGTCGAACAGGTAGGCAAAGGCACTGCCGGCCCAGCCGACATCCACCACCGCGACCCCGATCAGGAAGTCGGCGTGGGCAAAGGCGGCATACTGCCAGCGTTTGTGGTGCAGCTTGCGTAGCAGGCGGCGGCCCGGCAGGGCGCGCCAGGACAGTTCCGGCACGATGCCGCGATACATGCCGAAGGCCGGAATGCCGCGTTCGTGTACCAGCCGCGGCGGTGCCGCGGGCAGTAGGGATGGCGCCATGCGCTTGGACGGCCAGACTCCGCCCGCGGTGTGAATGAGCACCGCAGTCTACAGCAGATTCAACGGAATCTTTAAATATGACAGCCCGTTCGCGGCAGTTGGTGGCAAGTTGCCGGCACGAATGTTGATCTGGATCGACGGGATCAGCAGCACCGGCGCGCCCAGGGTGGCATCGCGGGCCTGGCGCAGGGCGACAAAGTCGGCTTCGCTGACGCCGCTATGCAGATGGATGTTGGCCGCTTTCTGTTGTGCCACGGTGCTGCAGGCGCTGGCGGCGCGGCCGGACGGTGGATAGTCGTGGCACAGCCACAGCCGGGTGTGGTCCGGCTGCGACAGTAGCCGCTGCGCCGAGCGGTACAGGGTGGCGGCGTTGCCGCCGGGAAAATCACAGCGTGCGCTGCCGACGTCCGGCTGGAATAATGTGTCGCCAATGAAAATGTCATCGCCGGCACGGTAGCCGATGTCGGCCGGGGTATGGCCGGGCAGGGCCAGCACCTGCAGCTGCAATTCGCCGACCTGCAGGCTGTCGCCATCGGCAAAAAGCTGGTCAAATTGCCGCCCGTCGGTGGCAAAGTCTTCTTCCAGCTGGAAGATCGGCTTGAAGACGCGCTGCACGCTGTCGATATCGCGGCCGATACCGGTACGGCCGCCCAGCTGCTGCTTGAGCCAGGCGGAGGCGGACAGGTGGTCGGCGTGGGCGTGGGTTTCCAGAATCCATTCCAGTTGCACCCCTTGCGCGTGAACGAAGTCAACCAGTCGCTGGGCGTTGCCGTAGGAAATGCGGCCCGCCTTGGGGTCGTAGTCCAGAACCGGGTCGATGATGGCGGCGTGACCGCCCGGATGGTCGTACAGCACATAGCTGTAGGTGCCGGTAACCGAATCGAAGAATGGCTGGATTTGTGCTTGCATTGTTGCTCCCGACGGCTGACAAAGATTGCCTTTTTCACTATATATCAAAATATAATGTTGGCGGTGCTCTGCGGAGACACACGCTGATGGATGACAGAGTGGGGATATCCATGGATTTGACTGTACTGCATGACAATGCCAGCCGCGCGGCAGCCTTGCTCAAGAGCCTGGCCAACGAGGATCGCCTGCTGCTGCTGTGCCAGCTGGTGGAGGGCGAGAAAAGCGTCTCCGAACTGGAGCGGCTGACCGGCATCCGCCAGCCCACGCTGTCGCAGCAGCTGGGTGTGCTGCGTAACGAGGCGCTGGTGAATACCCGCCGCGAAGGCAAGTGGATCTACTACAGCGTGGCCAGCGAGCAGGCACTCGCCATTCTGGAGACGCTGTACGGCCTGTACTGTGGCCGGGTGCCGAAGCCGGCGGTGATCGAAGACACCCAGCAGTCGGCATGAGCGGCGTGTTGCCGTACTGGTTGCAGCATTACCGCCGGCAGTGGCTGGCGGGCGATATCAGTGCCGGGGTGCTGGTCGCGCTGCTGCTGGTGCCGCAGGGGCTGGCCTATGCGCTGGTAGCCGGCCTGCCGCCGCAGACCGGGCTGTATGCCAGCCTGTTGCCGCTGCCGTTGTATGCCTTGCTGGGGCGCAGCCACGCGCTGTCGGTAGGGCCGATGGCAGTGACCTCGCTGCTGGTGGCGGCCACGCTGGGCAAGCTGGGGCTGGCGACACCGGCGGAATACCTGCTGGCGGCCATCTGGCTGGCCCTGCTGTCCGGCGCGATGCTGCTGCTGTTCGGCCTGTTCCGGCTGGGTTTTCTCGCCGATGTGCTGTCCGAGCCGGTGCTGGCCGGCTTTACCGCTTCCTCCGCGCTGCTGATCGTGCTGTCGCAACTGGCGCCACTGGCCGGCTTCCACGGCGGCGGCGCCAGCCTGCCGGAGATCGTCGCCGCCCTGTGGCGGCATGGGGGCGAGGTTTCTTCCCGTGCCCTGCAGATCGGCGTGCCCGCGCTGCTGCTATTGTGGTGGGCCCGGCGCGGCCTGCCGCGCCAGCTGCATCTACGCGGGCCGTTTGCCTTGTTGCTGGAGATACTGACGCGCGGCATGCCGATGCTGGTGGTGCTGGGCAGCATGGTGGCGGTGGGCGTGCTGGACTGGCACGGCCAGCTGCCACAGGTTGGCCGCATTCCTGCCGGCCTGCCATTGCTGCAGTGGCCGGCGTTGCCGGCCGGCGGCTTGCAGGCGCTGGTGTTGCCGGCCTTCTTCATCGCGCTGATCAATTACGTCCAGAGCCTGTCGGTGGCGCAGCTGCTGGCGATCCCGCGCCGCGAGACAGTGGACCCGGACCGCGAACTGCTGTCGCTTGGCGTCTGCAATATCGGCGCCGCGCTGTGCGGCGGTTTTCCGGTCACCGGCGGACTGACCCGCTCGGTGGTCAATGCCGAAGCCGGTGCCAATACCCAGCTGGCGTCGCTGCTTAGCGCGCTGCTGATCGCGCTGGTATTGCTGCTGGGCAGCGGCAGCCTGGCGGCATTGCCGCTGACCGCGCTGGCCGCCACCATCATTGCCGCGGTGGCGCCGCAGGTGCGGCTGGCACCGTTGTGGCATGCCTGGCGTGCCGAACGCAGCGATGCGGTCGCCTTTGCGGTGACCTTCCTGCTGGTGTTGTGGCTGGGGGTGGATAGCGGCATCGTTGCCGGCGTGGTGATCTCGTTGGCCGCATGGCTGATGAAGAGCAGCCGGCCGCATATGGCCGAGCTGGGGCTGTTGCCCGGCAGCAGCCACTTCCGCAACGTGCTGCGTCACCCGTGCCTTACCCTGCCCGGGGTGCTGATCCTGCGCATCGACGAAAGCCTGTATTTCGGCAACGCCCGCCACGTGCGCGATGCCTTGCTGGCAAGGTTGGCCGCCGCCGGCCAGGTCCATACCCTGTTGCTGGTGATGAGCGCGGTCAACCGGGTCGATGTGTCCGGACTGGCGATGCTGGAACGGCTGGACGACACCCTGGCAGAACGCGGTGTGCGCCTGCAGCTGGCCGAAATCAAGGGGCCGGTTTGGGATGTATTCGGCAAGGCCGGTCTGGCCGGCCGCTTTGCCGGGCGGGTGCACCTGTCGACCTTTGCCGCCTGGCAGGCACTGCAACCGGCGCCGGATTTTCATATCTGACACACATCCACACAAACTAGCGCAGCAGCGCCGGCCGCTAACTGGCTATCATAAGCCGCATGAAAACTGTCTTCCGCCTCTCGCCCCTGCTTACCGTCCTGTTGCTGGCCTGGCCGTCCTGCGCGCCGCTGGCGGCGGACAACCTGCCCAACCTCGGTACGGTGGCGGAATCCGCCGTGCCGCAAGCCGAGGAAAACCGGGTTGGCCGCGACATCCTCAACTCGCTGCAGGACGATGGCGAGGTGATCGACGATACCGAGGTCAACGACTACCTGGGCGATCTCGGCGGCACGCTGGTGTCGGCGTCGCAGAATACGGCAACGGCGTTCAGCTTCTTTGTGGTGCGCGATAACAGCATCAACGCCTTCGCGCTGCCCGGCGGCGTCATCGGCGTGCATAGCGGGCTGCTGCTGGCGACACAGAGCGAGGGCGAGCTGGCATCGGTGCTGGCGCACGAAATCTCGCATGTGACCCAGCGCCACCTGGCGCGCATGTCGCAGAGCAATAGCCAGAGCCAGCTGTGGGTACTGGCGGCCATCCTGGCCGGGGTGGTTGCCGGCGCGCACAGCAGCAACAGCGATGTAGCATTTGGCGCCATCAATGCCGGGGTGGGCATCGGCGCCAGCCAGCAGCTGTCGTACAGCCGCGATTTCGAGCGCGAGGCCGATCGCATGGGGATGCAGTATCTGGTGGCGGCCGGTTTCGACGCGCGCAGCATGCCGGCGTTCTTCGAGCGCCTGCAGCAGGTGCAGCGCCACAACGACAACAATGCCTTCGGTTTCCTGCGTACCCACCCGCTGACCCAGGAGCGCATCAGCGAAAGCCAGGCGCGGGCACAGGCCTACCCGCCGCGCATGCGGCAGGACAGTAGCGATTTCCTGTTGCTGCGCGAGAAGCTGCGGGTGGCGACCCTGCCCGGCGACGAAGCGCTGCGCTACTACCATACCGCGCTGGCCGCCGGCCGCTACCTCAGTCGCGGCGCCGCGCTGTACGGACTGGTGCGCGCGCAGCTGGCGCAGGGCAATGTGCGCGAGGCGCAGGCGCTGTGGCCGCAGCTGAAAGCGGCGTTGCCGCCGCATCCCTCGCTGGCGCTGCTGGAAGGCGAGCTGCAGCGTGCCGCCGGTAATCCGGTAGCAGCGGCCAGCACCCTGCAACGGGCGCTGGAGCTGTACCCGGGGCGGCGTGCGCTGCGGCTGGCGCTGATCGATACCCTGCTGCAGGACCATCGCCAGGCCGAGGCGCGGCAGGCCATCGATGCCGCACTGGCGCGCTACCAGGACAGCCCGCAGCTGTGGCGGCTGGCCGCGCGCAGCTATGGCGAGGCCGATGCCTTGCGCTATCACGCCGCACTGGGCAATGCGTTCTTTTACGAACAAAAGTTCGAATCCGCGCGCCTGCAATACCAGCTGGCCAGCCAGGCGCTCGGCGACGACTTCTACCTGCGCTCTTCTATCGAGGCGCGTCTCAACGAATTAACCACTAAGCTGAAACCGGAACCGGGCAGCCCCCGCCGCTAGCTTGTCGCATGTAGTGCCGCGGTTACGGCCAACCTGTCCGTAATCAGCTGCGCGGCATGGCCGCACTGTGCCGCCCGGCCACGCCTGACAATCGCAAAAAAACAACATGTTGCGTCGCAATATCCGGCTATTTGTCACCGTTTTCGAGTGAAAACCCTAATAGGCTATTCCGTGGTGAAAGAGGCAGGCTATACACTTTGCCGCGTGTAAGAATGTTTTCGCTTTCGCAAATTTTTTTTGCGCTTTTGTTCGTTTATAATCGCGAGCAGTAACGGGAGCCTCTAGGCGGGGCTTCGATGAATGTCAGCCTGCCGCACCCGATCGGGCGCGGTAAGGAAAATAACAGTGAGGACGTGAGATGGCAGCAATCTACCCTGACGATATCGATCCGATTGAAACCCGGGAATGGACCGAGGCGGTCGAGTCGGTACTGGACAATGACGGTGCCGAGCGTGCCCATTCCCTGCTGGAGAAAATGGTAGAGCGCCCCCGCCGTCGCGGTGCCCATCTGCCGTTCGAGGCGACTACCGCCTATCAGAACACTATCCCGGTCGGCAAAGAGCAGAAGTCGCCGGGCAACCACGAGATGGAGCACCGCATCCGCTCGATCAACCGCTGGAACGCGATGGCCATGGTGCTGCGCGCCGGCAAGAAAGACCTGGAACTGGGTGGCCACATTGCCTCCTTCCAGTCCTCCGCTACCCTGTACGACGTTGGCTTCAACCACTTCTGGCGCGCCCATAACGACGAGCAGGAAGGCGATCTGGTGTACTTCCAGGGCCACATTGCCCCGGGCGTGTACTCGCGTGCCTTCCTGGAAGGCCGTATCTCCGAACAACAGATGGACAGCTTCCGCCAGGAAGTGGATGGCGGCGGCCTGTCGTCCTATCCGCACCCGTGGCTGATGGAAGACTTCTGGCAGTTCCCGACCGTATCCATGGGCCTGGGCCCGTTGATGGCCATCTACCAGGCGCGCTTCCTGAAGTACCTGGAAAGCCGTGGCCTCGCCAAGACTCCGGGCCGCAAGGTGTGGTGCTTCTGCGGCGACGGCGAGATGGACGAGCCGGAATCCCTGGGCGCCATCGCGCTGGCGGCCCGCGAAGGCCTCGACAACCTGGTGTTCGTGATCAACTGCAACCTGCAGCGTCTGGACGGCCCGGTACGTGGTAACGGCAAGATCATCCAGGAACTGGAAGGCGACTTCCGCGGTTCCGGCTGGAACGTGCTGAAAGTGATCTGGGGCTCGCGTTGGGACCCGCTGCTGGCGATGGACACCAAGGGCCTGCTGAAAAAGCGCATGGACGAGTGCGTCGACGGCGATTACCAGACCTTCAAGTCCAAGGACGGCGCCTACGTTCGCGAACACTTCTTCGGCAAGTATCCGGAGCTGCGCGAAATGGTGGCCAACATGTCCGACGACGAGATCTGGGCACTGAACCGTGGCGGTCACGATCCGCACAAGGTGTACGCCGCTTACTACGAAGCCAGCCACAACGCCAACGGTCGTCCGACCGTGATCCTGGCCAAGACCATCAAGGGTTACGGCATGGGCTCCTCCGGCGAGGCACAGAACGTTGCCCACCAGGCCAAGAAAATGGCACTGGACAACCTGCGCAAGTTCCGCGACCGCTTCGGCATTCCGGTCTCCGACGAAGACCTGGAAAAAGTACCGTACTACAAGCCGGCCGAAGACAGCCCGGAAATGAAGTACATGCGCGAACGTCGCGCCGCGCTGGGCGGCTACCTGCCGGCCCGCAAGCCGGTGAAGGCACCGCTGGCCATCCCGGGTCTGCACGTGTTCGACAGCCAGCTGGGCGACTCCGGCGAGCGCGAATACTCCACCACCATGGCCTTCGTGCGTCAGCTGGGCATCCTGCTGAAAGACAAGAACATCGGTAAGCAGATCGTGCCGATCGTGCCGGACGAATCCCGCACCTTCGGTATGGAAGGCATGTTCCGCCAGTACGGCATCTGGTCCACCCAGGGTCAGAACTACGTACCGCAGGATGCCGACCAGCTGATGTTCTACAAGGAATCCAAAGACGGCCAGATGCTGCAGGAAGGCATCAACGAGCCGGGCGCGATGTCCTCGTGGATTGCGGCAGCGACCAGCTACGCCAACCACGGCATCCCGATGATTCCGTTCTACATCTACTACTCGATGTTCGGCTTCCAGCGCATTGGCGATCTGGCCTGGGCAGCGGGTGACATGCGTGCCCGCGGCTTCATGCTCGGCGGCACCGCCGGCCGTACCACCCTGAACGGTGAAGGCTTGCAGCACGAAGACGGTCACAGCCACATCCAGGCCGGCCTGATCCCGAACTGCATCAGCTACGACCCGACCTTCTCCTACGAGCTGGCGGTGATCCTGCAGGACGGTCTGCGCCGCATGTATGTAGAGCAGGAAGATGTGTTCTATTACATCACCCTGATGAACGAGAACTACACCCACCCGGCAATGCCGCAGGGCGCCGAAGACGGCATCCTGAAGGGTATGTACCTGTTCAAGGATGGTGGCGACGCCGCGGTGAAAGTGCAGCTGATGGGCTCCGGCACCATCCTGCGCGAAGTGATCGCCGCTGCCGACCTGCTGCGCAACGACTTCGGCATCGCCTCCGACATCTGGAGCGTGACCTCCTTCAACCAGCTGCGTCGTGACGGCATGGAAGCCTCGCGCCACAACTTGCTGAACCCGGTGGGCGAGCAGCGTCAGTCCTTCGTCGAGCAGCAGCTGTCCGGCCGCAGCGGTCCGGTGATCGCCGCGACCGACTACATCCGCAACTACGCCGACCAGATTCGCGAATACGTACCGGGTCGCTACGTGGTGCTGGGTACCGACGGTTTCGGCCGCTCCGACAGCCGCGCCAAGCTGCGCGAGTTCTTCGAAGTCGACCGTTACTACGTCGCCGTGGCCGCGCTGTCCGCGCTGGCCCGTGAAGGCAAGATCGAAGCCAGCCGCGTGGCCGAAGCCATCGCCAAGTACGGCATCAACGTGAACAAGCTGCCGAGCTGGAAGGTATAAGCCGCCAGGGCGGGCGCACCGGGACGGTGTTCCCGCCTGCTTGTTTCCCTGCCGTGCGTGGCGCTAGCGCCAGCGTGTAGCCGAATATCGGCGGCGTTTCCGGACGGAAACCCGCCCTACGAATGGAAAGCTCATGAGCAATCTGATCGAACTGAAAGTGCCCGACATCGGCGGTCACAGCAATGTAGACATCATCGAAGTATTCATCCAGCCGGGTCAGACCGTGGCGGTGGATGACTCCCTGATCACCCTGGAAACCGACAAGGCGACCATGGAAGTACCGGCGGAAGCCGCCGGTGTGGTGAAGGAAGTCCGTGCCGTACTGGGTGGCAAGATTTCCGAAGGCGACGTGATCGCCATCATCGAAGTGGGCGCCAGCGCCGCCGCTCCGGCTCCGGCCGCAGCCGCACCGGCTCCTGCTCCGGCCGCCGCGGCAGCAGCTGCACCGGCAGCCGTTGCCGCCGCGCCGGCACCGGTGGCTGCGGCCAACGTTGGCCGCAGCGAAATCCGCGTACCGGATATCGGCGGTCACAGCGGTGTGGACGTGATCGAAGTCGCCATCAAGGTCGGTGACGAGATCAAGCTGGACGACAGCCTGATCACCCTGGAAACCGACAAGGCGACCATGGAAGTGCCGGCCACAGCCGCTGGCCGTGTGGTGGAAGTGAAAGTGAAAGTCGGCGACAAGATCAGCGAAGGCGATCTGATCGTGGTGGTGGAAGGTGCCGGCGCTGCCGCCGCACCGGTGGCCGCTGCACCTGCCGCTGCGCCGGCTCCGGTGGCTGCCCCGGCTGCTGCCGCTCCGGCCCCGGCCGCCGCACCGGTAATGGCACCGGTTGCCGCTGCCGTGGCTGCCGCGTTCGACGAAGCCGGCTTTGCCAAGTCGCACGCCGGTCCGTCGGTACGCAAGCTGGCGCGCGAGCTGGGTGTCGACCTGTCCAAGGTGAAAGGCTCCGGCCGCAAGGGCCGTATCGTCGAAGACGACGTGAAGGGCTTCGTGAAAGCCGTGATGCAGAACCCGGCGGCGCTGGCCCCGGCGGCGGCTCCGGCCGGCAATGGTGGCGGCCTCGACCTGCTGCCGTGGCCGAAGGTGGACTTCGCCAAGTTCGGCCCGATAGAAACCAAGCCGCTGACCCGCATCCAGAAGCTGTCGGGTGCCAACCTGTCGCGCAACTGGGTGATGATCCCGCACGTTACTTTCAACGACGAGTGCGACATCACCGAGCTGGAAGACTTCCGCAAGACCATCGGCAAGGAATGGGAAAAGTCCGGCCTGAAGATCAGCCCGCTGGCCTTCATCATCAAGGCCGCCGCCGAAGCGCTGAAGGCGTTCCCGAACTTCAACAGCTCGCTGGATGGCGACAACCTGGTGCTGAAGCAGTACTACCACATCGGCTTTGCCGCCGACACGCCGAACGGCCTGGTGGTACCGGTGATCAAGAACGTCGATCAGAAAGGCATCAAGCAGATCGCCAAGGAACTGACCGAACTGTCCGCGCTGGCGCGTGACGGCAAGCTCAAGCCGACCGACATGCAGGGTGCCACCTTCACCATCTCCAGCCTGGGCGGTATCGGCGGCACCAGCTTCACCCCGATCGTGAATGCGCCGGAAGTGGCCATCCTCGGCGTGTGCAAGTCGCAGATCAAGCCGGTATGGAACGGCAAGGAATTCGCGCCGCGCCTGATGTGCCCGCTGAGCCTGTCCTTCGACCACCGCGTGATCGACGGCGCCGCTGCGGCCCGCTTCACCGTGCATCTGGGCAAGCTGCTGTCCGACGTACGTCGCCTGATCCTGTAATCGGGCCTCGCGCGGGCTGGCCGGCTGGCCGGCCCGCAAGGATTCGTGTGGCAGGAAGGCTGCGGCCAACCTGCCCGCCATTGCGGATGGAAAACCATGAGCAATCTGATTGAACTGAAAGTGCCGGACATCGGCGGCCACAGCAATGTGGACGTGATCGAAGTGTTCGTGAAAGTCGGCGACAGCGTGGCCAAGGACGATAGCCTGATCACCCTGGAAACCGACAAAGCCACCATGGAAGTGCCGGCCGAACACGCCGGCGTGGTGAAAGAACTGCGCACCGCCGTCGGCGGCAAGATTTCCGAAGGCGACGTGATCGTGGTCATCGAAGCCGCCGGCGCTGCCGCTGCGGCCAACCCTGCGCCGGCTGCCGCCGCTCCTGCTCCTGCTGCACCTGCTGCACCTGCGGCCGCCCCGGTTGCGGCGCCTGCCGCAGCCACGCACAGCGGCACCGCCGACATCGAATGCGACGTGCTGGTGCTGGGCGCCGGCCCCGGCGGCTACTCCGCTGCCTTCCGCGCCGCCGACCTCGGTCTGAAAGTGGTGCTGGTGGAACGCTACGCCACCCTCGGCGGCGTGTGCCTGAACGTGGGCTGCATCCCGTCCAAGGCGCTGCTGCACAACGCCGCGGTGATCGACGAGGTGAAACACCTGGCGGCCAACGGTATCAAGTATGCCGAGCCGGAAATCGACATCGACATGCTGCGCGGCTACAAGGAAAAGGTCATCGGCAAGCTGACCGGTGGTCTGGCCGGCATGGCCAAGGCGCGCAAGGTGCAAGTGGTACGTGGCGTCGGCCAGTTCCTCGATCCGTATCACCTGCAGGTGGAAACCACCGAAGGCGAGGGCCAAGCCAAGACCGGCGCCAAGCAGACCATCAAGTTCAAGAACGCCATCATCGCCGCCGGTAGCCGCGTGGTGAACCTGCCGTTCATCCCGCAAGACCCGCGCATCGTCGATTCCACCGGCGCGCTGGAACTGAAGGCCGTGCCGAAGAAAATGCTGATCATCGGCGGCGGCATCATCGGTCTGGAAATGGGCACCGTGTACTCCACGCTGGGCGCGCGCCTGGACGTGGTGGAGATGTTGGACGGCCTGATGCAGGGCGCCGACCGCGACTTGGTGAAGGTGTGGGAAAAGATGAACGCCCACCGCTTCGACAACATCATGACCAGCACCAAGACCGTGGCGGTGGAAGCCAAGGACGACGGCATCTACGTGACCTTTGAAGGTGCCAAGGCCCCGAAAGAGCCGCAGCGTTACGACCTGGTACTGGTGGCCGCCGGCCGCGCACCGAACGGCAAACTGATCGCTGCCGAGAACGCCGGTGTGATCGTCACCGACCGCGGCTTCATCGAAGTGGACAAGCAGCAGCGCACCAACGTGCCGCACATCTACGCCATCGGCGACATCGTCGGCCAGCCGATGCTGGCGCACAAGGCGGTGCACGAGGCGCACGTGGCAGCCGAAAACTGCGCCGGCGGCAAATCCTACTTCGACGCCCGCGTGATTCCGGGCGTGGCCTACACCGATCCGGAAGTGGCCTGGGTTGGCGTCACCGAAGAAATCGCCAAGCGTGACGGCATCAAGATCGAAAAAGCGGTGTTCCCGTGGGCTGCCTCCGGCCGCGCCATCGCCAACGGTCGTGACGAAGGCTTCACCAAGCTGATCTTTGATGCCGAAACCCATCAGGTCATCGGCGGCGCCATCGTCGGCACCCACGCCGGCGACATGCTGGGCGAAATCTGCCTGGCGGTGGAAATGGGCTGCGACGCCACCGACATCGGCAAGACCATCCATGCTCACCCGACCCTGGGCGAGAGCATCGGCATGGCCGCCGAAGTGGCGCACGGCAGTTGCACCGACCTGCCGCCGCAGCGCAAGAAGTAATCTGCATGCAGCTTGCGGCCAACGTTGGCCGCAGTGAAGACGAGAAAGGGCAAGCCTGATGAGGGCTTGCCCTTTTGTCATGGGCAGGAGGTATGATGCATCGGTCACTCACTCTTCCAAATGCCTAATTACCAATTAGGCGAATGCCATAGCCATGGACTTCCTTACTTTCTTTTCTAAAGCGATAGATGCCCTTGCGTGGCCAATAGCTACGGTTGTTCTGGTTACTCGACATCGCGATGAGATTGGCAAACTTGTTCCACAGCTCAAGAGAGTCAAGGCAGGACCTTTAGAGGCAGAGTTCGAGCGTGAAGTAATGGAAGTGAAAGCAAACACTGGTAATACGAGGCCAACTAATCAGTCTTGCAACGTTGATCCAGCATCAAAAAACTCTCTCATCCAGCTCGCCGAGCTGCATCCTCGCTCAGCGATTCTAGAAGCTTGGACTCTTTTGGAAGCCACAGCTCGTACTGTGCTCCAATGCAAAGAGAAACCAAACGAGCTTCGTTCTTACATTCCTGCTGCTAGACTGGCCGAACCTCTTGCTGAGTTGGGAATCCTGAACCAAAGACAAGTCACGCTCTTTCATGAACTCCGCCGACTCCGTAACGATGTTGCACATAGCACGGACCTTCGCCCATCCGCTGCTGCGGCAAAGAACTACTTAGAAATGTCTTCTCAGTTGCAAGGACAGATTGAAGGTGTAGCGGAAACAGTTGGATGAGGAATTGGTTGCACGGTAGGTTGGGCTGAGCCTGCAAAGCGCAGCGTTTACCGCGATCACATGTCCAAGGTTGGCCGCAAACCGTGATGGTTTTGCGGCCAACCTTGTTTTTGTCTGGTGTATCCGCTGCGCGGATGTTTGTTATCAGCCGCTTTCCGCGCGGCAGCGGGTGACTTTCTTTTGCTTCGCCAAAAGAAAGTCACCAAAGAAAAGGCGACCCGGTGGCGCAGGAATTCCCGCAGCAGCGGCCACCATCCCGGCGCCGCCCATACGCTGCGCTCAAAAGAGGGCGGCTTGTTTCCGGGCTGGCAACCGCTGCTACGGCCTGCGCCAACGGGACGGGGCGCGTCGGTTCGAGCTTGGCTGCCGCACGCGTGTTAAGAACCAACAAGGTTGGCCACAAGCCGTCACGGTGTTGCGGCCAACCTTTTGTGCTTACCGCCCGCCCTTCTGCAACCCCGCCGCAATCCAGCACGGTAGGTTGGGCTGAGCCTGCGAAGCCCAAGGTTTACCGCGATCACATGCCCAAAGGTTGGCCGCAATTCGTCACTGATTTGCGGCCAACCTTGTTTTTGGATTTGTATCCGCTGCGCGGATGTTTTTTATCTGCCGCTTTCCGCGCGGCGGCGGGTGACTTTCTTTTGCTTCGTCAAAAGAAAGTCACCAAAGAAAAGGCGGCCGTTGCTACGGCCTGCGCCAACGGGATGGGGCGCGCCGGTTTGAGGTGGGCTGCCACACGCGTGGGGCATTGGTAAGGTGTAGCCCAGATAAGCCGCTGGGGATGAGCGATGTGCTTTCATCGGCCAAGGCCGTTGAGTGTTGACGGTCTGGCTGGCGGTAGGTTTGTCGGCATCCCCGGATGCGCTGACGCTTATCCGGGCTACGCGTGTTCAGAACCAACAAGGTTGGCCGCAAGCCGTCACGGCGTTGCGGCCAACCTTTTGCTGTTAGCGCCCCGCCTTTTGCAATCCCGCGGCAATCCAGCGCTGGATGCTGACGGTGTCCATGGCGCCGGCCTGACGCTGGATTTCACGGCCGCCAACGAACAGGATCAGCGTGGGGATGCTGCGGATGGCGAAGCGCTGGCCGAGGGTGGTTTCGTTCTGGGTGTTGATCTTGGCAAAGCGCACCTGCGGCATGGCGGCGGCGGCCTGGGCGAAGGCGGGGCCCATCATCTGGCACGGGCCGCACCACGGCGCCCAGAAATCGACCACTACCGGGATGTCGTTGCGTGAAATGTGCTGCTCGGCGTTGTCCACCGTCAGTTCCAGCGGCTTGCCGTTGAGCAGTGGCTGGCGGCACTGGCCGCAGTTGGGGGCATCGGCAAGGCGGTTGGCCGGCACACGGTTGGTGGTAGCGCAGTGCGGACAGACCAGGTGCAGGGCGGTGGTGGTCATGGTGATCTCCCGTAGGCAATGACTGGGAAATGGGTTCGGGGGCGCCGGCTTTCAAGCTCGGCATTACGCCGCCGCTGCCGGCGTTGCGGCCAACCTGGCTGGAGGATCGCTCAGGCAAACAGCTCGGCAGCGCGCAGCGGCACGCCCTGTGCATCGCGGGCAGAGAAGATGGGCGCCGCTTCCAGCGGCCAGGCTATTGCCAGCTCCGGGTCATCCCAGCGGATGCAGCGTTCGTGCTCGGGGGCATAGTAGTCAGTGGTCTTGTACAGCACCTCGGCGTACTCGCCCAGCACTAGAAAGCCGTGGGCGAAGCCTTCCGGCAGCCATAGTTGCAGCCGGTTGTCGGCGGACAATTCGTAGCCAACCCACTGGCCGAAAGTGGCGGAGCCGCGGCGCAGGTCCACCGCCACGTCGAAGATCGCCCCTTGCAGCACACGCACCAGCTTGCCCTGTGGCTGTTGCAGCTGGTAGTGCAGGCCGCGCAGCACGCCGCGCGCCGAGCGGCTGTGGTTGTCCTGCACGAAGTGCACCTGCCGGCCGATGGCGGCATCGAATTGCCGCTGGTTGAAGCTTTCGAAGAAGAAGCCGCGCGCATCGCCGTGTACTACCGGTTCGATCAGCTTGACGTCAGCGATGGCGGTATCGATTACGCGCATGTTCAGAACACCCGGTGTTGCAGCAGGCCCAGCAGGTAGTGTCCGTAGTCGTTGTGCTGCCGTGTTGCGGCCAACGCGGCGACGCCGCCGATGAAACCGGCGCCGCCGGTAACCAGGATGGTCATGGCTTACTTGCCGATGCAGAAGCGCGAAAAGATCACGCCCAGCAGGTCGTCGGGGGTGAAGCGGCCGGTGATTTCCGACAGCGCGTTCTGCGCCATGCGCAGCTCTTCGGCGAAGATTTCCACCAGTTGCCAGTCCTGCTCGGCCAGTGCCAGGTGGTCGGCGGCGCGGGCGATGGCGTCCAGGTGGCGTTCGCGTGCCAGGAACACGCCGGCGTCCTCGCCCTGGTAGCCGATCATCTCCAGCAGCAGCGCGCGCAGGTCGTCGACGCCGGCGTGGGTGCGGGCGGACAGGCGCACTACCGGGTGACCGTCTTCCTCGCTGCGGCCAACCTCGCCACCGGCCAGGTCCACCTTGTTGAACACATGCACGCGCGGCAGGTTCGCCGGCAGTTTGCCGAGGATAGCCTGGGTGTCGGCGACGATGCCTTCGCGGCTGTCGATCAGCACCAGCGCCAGGTCGGCCCGTTCCACCGCCTGCCAGGTGCGCTCGATGCCGATGCGTTCCACCATGTCGTCGGTGTCGCGCAGACCGGCGGTATCGATGATGTGTACCGGCACGCCGTCGATCACGATCTCCTCGCGCACGGTGTCGCGGGTGGTGCCGGCGATATCGGTGACGATGGCGATGTCGTCACCCGCCAATGCGTTCATCAGGCTGGATTTGCCGACATTGGGCTGCCCCACCAGTACCACGTGCATGCCTTCGCGCAGCAGCGCGCCCTGGCGGGCGGTGCGTTGCACCGTCTGCAGCTGGCCGCGCAGATTCCGCAGCCGGCCCACCGCGTCGGCTTTCTGCAGGAAGTCGATGTCTTCCTCGGGGAAGTCCAGCGTGGCTTCCACCAGCATGCGCAGGTTGATCAGCTCGTCCACCAGTATGTGGATCTCGTGCGAGAACGCGCCTTTCAGCGATTTCAGCGCACTCTTGGCGGCGCTCTCGCTGGCGGCGTCGATCAGATCGGCGACGCTTTCTGCCTGCGCCAGATCCAGCTTGTCGTTGAGGAACGCGCGCTTGGTGAATTCGCCCGGCTCGGCCAGCCGCGCGCCCAGCTCGAGGCAGCGGCTGATCAGCATTTTCAGCACCACCGGGCCGCCGTGGCCCTGCAGCTCGATGACGTCCTCGCCGGTAAAGCTGTTCGGGCCGGGGAAGTACAGCAGCAGGCCGTTGTCGATGGCGCTGCCGTCGGCGGCGTGGAAGTCGGTGTAGGTGGCATAGCGCGGCTTGGGGGTCTTGCCGCCGCTGATGGCCTGGGCGAACGGCAGCAGCTGCTGGCCGGAGATGCGTACCACGCCGACGCCGCCACGTCCGGGGGCGGTGGCAACGGCGCAGATGGTGCTGGGGGTGTAGGCGAGGTTCATGCTGGTTTCCGGTTCAGGGCCATGTTGTCAGCACACGGTGATGCACTGACAGCATGGTCATGCTTGTTGATATATCAAAAAGCCCGGCCATGTGGCCGGGCTTGGAGTTTACCTTGCAAGGTTGGCCGCAGCTTACGACTGCAACGCGGCCTTGCGGGCGTTTTCGATCTTCTTGTTCACGTAGTACTGCTGGCTGATGGACAGCAGGTTGTTGACTACCCAGTACAGCACCAGGCCGGACGGGAAGAAGAAGAACATGGCGGAGAAGGCCAGCGGCATGATCTTCATCATCTTCGCCTGCATCGGGTCGGCCGGCGGCGGGTTGAGGAAGGTCTGCGCGAACATGCTCACTGCCATCAGGATCGGCAGGATGTAGTACGGGTCCGGACGAGCCAGATCGACGATGTACAGCCACGGTGCCTGACGCAGCTCGACGGAGGCCAGCAGCGCCCAGTACAGGCCGATGAACACCGGAATCTGGATCAGCATCGGCAGGCAGCCGCCCAGCGGGTTGACCTTCTCGGTCTTGTACATCTCCATCACCGCCTGCTGGAACTTCATGCGGTCGTCGCCGTGCTGCTGCTTCAGGTTCTCCAGACGCGGCGCCAGCGCCTTCATCTTGGCCATGGAGCGGTAGGAGGCAGCGGTCAGCGGGTAGAAGGCGGCTTTCACCAGCAGGGTCAGCAGCACGATCGCCCAGCCCCAGTTCTGGACCATGGCGTGCAGCTTGGTCAGCAGCCAGAACAGCGGCGAGGAGAACACATGCACCTTGCCGAAGTCCTTGGCGTAAGCCATGCCGTCGGCCACCTTGGTGATGATGTTGTATTCCTCCGGACCGGCATACAGCGGTACGGTGAACGACGCGGTCTTGCCGGCGGCGATCGGGGCCACGTTGACCATCACGGCAGCGGAGTAGTTGCCGTTGCTCGGCTCCAGCTGGAAGGTACATGCCTGCGCGTTGGCGCACACGGCCTGGCCTTCATACGGCTTCAGAATCCAGGCGCTCATGAAGTAGTGCTGGATCATCGCCACCCAACCGTCGGTGGTGTTCTTGGCGTATTCGGCCTTGCCCTTGTCCAGGGCGGAGAAGTCTACTTTCTGGAACGCGTTTTCCGCGGTGTAGACGGCCGGACCAGTGAAGGTGTGCGCAAAGCGGCCTTCGCCTTCCGGTGCCTTGCCGTCACGCAGCAGGCGATAGTAGGCGGTGGTGGACAGCGGTGCGGCAGAGCCGTTGGCAATGTCGTAACGCACGTCGATCAGGTAGCTGCCCTTCTTGAAGGTGTACACCTTGCTGACTTTGACACCGTTGGCGTCCGGCGCGGTCAGTTTGACCTCGACCGTGTCGCCTTGCAGGCTGTAGCTGGTCTTCTCGGCAGTGAACAGGGTCTTGTGGGTCGGCAGGGCGGTGTTGCCGGCGGAAATCAGGCCGGTCTGGGCCACGTACAGGCGGCCACCCTTGTCGGTGAACAGCTCGAACGGCTTGTTGGCATCCTCGGCTGCATTGTGCTTTTTCAGCTGCAGGCTACGCAGGTCGCCACCGTTGGTGTCGATTTCGGCATGCAGCACGTCGGTATCCACTACCACACGTTGGCCGCTGGCCAGTTTGGCGCTGTCGGCAACCGGGGCGGCGCTGGTGCTGCCAGTGGCCGGAACGTCGGAACTGCCGGAGGCTGCCGCGCTGGCCTGTTGCTGCACGGCGGGTTTGGCGGCGGGCTTCGGCGCAAAATAGTTCTGCCACATCAGCAGAATGCCGAAGGACAGCGCGATGAAGATGATCAGTCGTTTGGAGTCCATCTCACTTACCGGAAAGGTCAGGGAACCGGGTCATAACCGCTGCCGCCCCAGGGGTGGCAACGGCAAATCCGTCGTGTCGCAAGCAGACCGCCTTTCAGCGCACCATGTTTCCGCAGCGCCTCGATGGCATAGCTGGAGCAGGTGGGCTGATAGCGGCAGCGTGGCGCAAGCCACGGGCTGATGGCCAGCTGGTAAAAACGCACCAGCAGAATCAGGAGTCGCGACATCGCGCTAGTTTAGCAAACAGTGCGGCCAATGCTGCGATAGCGTCATGGTAATCGTCGCGGTGGTAGGCCTGGCGGGAACGCACCACGAAATCCACTGCTGGTAGTTCGTGACGATGCAGGCGGAACCACTCGCGAACCGTACGCTTGATGTAGTTGCGGCGGTTGGCGCGCTTGGCGGTCTTTTTGCCGACCACCAGTCCCAGGCGGGCATGGCTCAGGCCGTTGGGCCGGGCATACACCTGGAACAGCGTATTGCTGCGTGCGTTGCGCAAATGAAAAACGGATGAGAACTCATCCGTTTTCAAAAGCCGGTGCGCACGGCGAAAGGTGTGATCCAAGCGTTATACAGCCAGACGCTTGCGACCCTTGGCACGACGGGCGGCCAGAACGGCGCGACCACCGCGGGTCTTGGAGCGAACGAGGAAACCGTGAGTGCGCTTGCGGCGGGTATTGGACGGCTGGTAAGTACGTTTCATGATGATTTTCCTGTTTCGAAACGGAAATAAACGCGTGATTACACAGATAAAACTGCCTTTTGTCAACCTTGTCGATGCCGCAGTGCGGCGAGGCAGCATGGTTGCTGGCAGAACGACTGTTTGATTTTTGCCAGCACGGGGTGCCTTCCGCCGGGCGGCGCTGCGTAAAAAGCTTGCAGTGCTGTGGATAACTCGGGGCAAACACTATAGAATTACCCCTCTTGCAGATGCCGCTCTGCTGCCGAGACTTGCCCCGTCGCCTGCTACTGGCGGCGGACAGTCCGGCCCCCTCAGCAGAACCCCCAATAAAACGCTGCCGGCCATAAGCCGACAGCCGTTCCCGCCGCTTCAAAAATCGTTTGCGGCGGGATTTTGTTTTTATGACTTACTTGATGACCGAACCGGAACAATTCTGGCCACTGTGCCTGACGCGGCTTGAGGAGGAACTCTCCTCGCAGCAATTCAACACCTGGATCCGCCCTCTGGCTGCCGAAGTAGCCGAGGAGGCGGTGGTGTTGTACGCGCCCAACCGCTTCATCCTGCAGTTCATCAAGGACCGCTTCCTGGCACGCATCGAGGAACTGGCGATCGAGCTGCTGGGCGAGTTGCCGGTGGAGCTGCGTATCGGCGCGCCGGCCGGCTCTGCCCCGGCGCCGCTGGCACCGCCCAAGAGCAGCCCGCGCGCGGGTAGTGCCCCGGCGGCTGCGGCCAACGTGGCTTCTGCTATGGACGTCGTCGCCGACAAGCCGGCCAATCCGTCGTTGGCCGCATCGCCGAAGCAGACCGCACTGAAGGCTATCGGTGGTGGTCACGAAAGCACCCGCCTGAACCCGGCGTTTACCTTCGATACCCTGGTCACCGGTAAAGGTAACCAGTTGGCACGCGCCGCCGCGTTGCAGATTGCCGAAAATCCGGGCGATGCTGCCTATAACCCGCTGTTCGTCTACGGCGGTGTCGGTCTGGGTAAGACCCACTTGATCCAGGCCATCGGCAACCATGTCTATGCCAAGAATCCGCAGGCGCGCATCCGCTACATTCATGCCGAGCGCTACGTCGCCGACATCATGCGCGCCTACCAGCACAAGGCGTTCGACGAGTTCAAGCGTTATTACCACTCGCTGGACCTGTTGCTGATCGACGATATCCAGTTTTTCGCCGGCAAGAACCGCACCCAGGAAGAGTTCTTCTACGCCTTCAACGCGCTGATCGAGGGTGGCAAGCAGGTGATCATGACCTGTGACAGCTACCCCAAGCAGATCGAAGGCATGGAAGAGCGGCTGATCTCGCGCTTCAGCTGGGGCCTGACCGTGGAAATCCAGCCGCCGGAGCTGGAAATGCGCGTGGCGATCCTGATGAAGAAGGCCGAGGCCGACAACACCAAGCTGGATCACAACGTGGCGTTCTTCATCGCCCAGAACGTGCGCAGCAACGTGCGCGAGCTGGAAGGCGCGCTGAAACGCGTGGTGGCCTATGCCCGCTTTACCAGCCAGCCGATCACCATGGAGCTGGTAAAGGAAGCGTTGAAGGACATCCTGGCCGCCGGCAACCGCCAGGTCACCATCGATGCCATCCAGAAAACGGTGGCCGAATACTACAAGATCAAGCTGTCGGACATGCACAGCAAGAAGCGCAGCCGCGATATCGCCCGCCCGCGCCAGGTGGCGATGGCGCTGGCCAAGGAGCTGACTTCGCTGAGCCTGCCCAATATCGGCGACGCCTTTGGCGGCCGCGACCACACCACCGTGCTGCACGCCTGCAAGACCATTGCCGAAATGCGCGGTAGTGACGGTGACATAGCGCACGATTACGATACGCTGCTGGCCATGCTGCGTAACTGATACTGATAAACGAACCGTAACCCCGGGAGTCTGCACATGCTGATTCTGCAAGCCGAACGCGACGCGCTGCTCAAACCCCTGCTGGCTGTGACCGGCATTGTCGAGCGCCGTCACACCCTGCCGATCCTGTCCAACGTGCTGATCGAGAAAAAGGCCGACGCGGTGAGCTTCCTCGCCACCGACCTGGAGATCCAGATCACCACCGCCAGCCCGGACGACATGGCTGGTGAGGCATTCCGCCTGACCACCTCGGCCAAGAAACTGCAGGACATCCTGCGCGCCATTCCGGGCAACGCCACCGTGACCCTGGAACAGCAGGACGCCGGCCGCCTGACGCTGAAAGCCGGCAAGAGCCGCTTCAACCTGCAGACCCTGCCGGCCGACGACTTTCCGCTGCTGACCGCCGGCAGTGCCGCCGAAGCCAGCTTCCAGCTGAGCCAGCGCGACCTGAAGCGGCTGATCGCCCAGGTGCAGTACGCGATGGCGGTGCAGGACATCCGCTACTACCTCAACGGCCTGCTGCTGCAGACCGAAGGCAACCAGGTCCGCCTGATCGCCACCGACGGCCACCGTCTGGCCTTTGCCTGCGCCGACATCGAGGCTTCGCTGGCCAAGAGCGAAGTGATCCTGCCGCGCAAGACCATCCTGGAGCTGTACAAGCTGCTGCAGGACAGCGACGAACAGATCAACATCGAGCTGCTGTCCAACCAGGTGCGCTTCAGCTTCGGCAGCACCGTGATCATCAGCAAGGTGGTGGACGGCAAGTTCCCGGACTACAACCGCGTGATCCCGCTGGATAACGAAAAGATCTTCCTGATCGAGCGCGTCACCTTCCTGCAGGCGCTGCAGCGTGCCGCCATTCTGGCCAACGAGAAATTCCGCGGCGTGCGTCTGGTGCTGAAGCCGGGCGCGATGTCCATCCTGTGTACCAACAGCGAGCAGGAAGAAGCGGAAGAAGAGCTGGAAATCGCCTTCCAGGGCGGCGAGCTGGAGATCGGCTTCAACATCAACTACCTGCTGGACGTGCTGACCAACCTGCCGGCCGACACCCTGCAGCTGGCGTTTGGCGATGGCACCCGCTCCGCGCTGGTGACCATCCCTGACAACAGCAACTTCAAGTACATCGTGATGCCGATGCGCATCTGATGCGCGGGCAAGCGCGCGGGGCCAGCCTTGCGCGCGCTGTTGCGGCCAACGTTGGCCGCAGACGGTAGGGCACCATGCCCCGGACGAATCAAGACAAGAGTGGTTTTATGAGCGAACAGGAATACGGCGCAGACAGCATCAAGGTCCTCAAGGGTCTGGACGCAGTGCGCAAGCGCCCCGGCATGTACATTGGCGATACCCAGGACGGCACCGGTCTGCACCACATGGTGTTCGAAGTGCTGGACAACGCCATTGACGAAGCACTGGCCGGACACGCCGATACCATCAAGGTCATCATCCATCCGGACGAATCCATCTCGGTGGAAGACAACGGCCGTGGCATCCCTACCGACATCCACCCGGAAGAAGGCCGTTCCGCCGCAGAAGTCATCATGACCATCCTGCACGCCGGCGGTAAGTTCGACAGCAACAGCTACAAGATTTCCGGCGGCCTGCACGGCGTGGGCGTATCGGTGGTGAATGCGCTGTCCGACTGGCTCAAGCTCAAGATCTGGCGTAACGGCCAGGTACACGAGATGGAGTTCCGCCGTGGCGAAGCCGTGGCTCCGCTCACCATGACCGGTCACACCAACCACCGCGGCACCCAGGTGACCTTCCGCGCCAGCGAGGAAACCTTCGGCAAGGTGGAGTTCCACTTCGACATCCTGGCCAAGCGCATCCGCGAGCTGTCCTTCCTCAACGACGGCGTGGCGATCACCCTGATCGACGAGCGTAACGGCAAGGAAGAAAACTTTGCCTTCTCCGGTGGCGTGGCCGGCTTTGTCGGTTACATGAACCGCAACAAGAACCCGCTGCATGCCAAGGTGTTCTACGGCATTGGCGAAAAAGACGGCATGACCGTCGAAGTGGCGATGCAGTGGAACGATTCCTACCAGGAAAACGTGCAGTGCTTCACCAACAACATTCCGCAGCGCGACGGCGGTAGCCACCTTACCGCGCTGCGTCAGGTAATGACCCGCACCCTCAATGGCTACATCGAGGAAAGCGAAGTGGCCAAGAAGGCCAAGGTCGATACCACCGGTGACGACATGCGCGAAGGCCTGACCTGCGTGCTGTCGGTGAAGCTGCCGGACCCGAAGTTCTCCAGCCAGACCAAGGACAAGCTGGTGTCCAGCGAAATCGGTCCGGTGGTCAACGAAGTAGTCAGCGAGGCGCTGAAAAACTTCCTGCTGGAAAACCCCAACGAAGCCAAGATCATCACCGGCAAGATAGTGGAAGCCGCCCGCGCCCGCGAAGCCGCGCGCAAGGCCCGCGAAATCACCCGCCGCAAAGGGGTGATGGACGGTCTGGGCCTGCCGGGCAAGCTGGCGGACTGCCAGGAAAAAGACCCGGCGATGTCCGAACTGTATCTGGTCGAGGGTGACTCCGCCGGCGGCTCCGCCAAGCAGGGCCGCGACCGCAAGTTCCAGGCCATCCTGCCGCTGAAGGGCAAGATCCTCAACGTCGAGCGCGCGCGCTTCGACAAGATGCTGGCCAGCCAGGAAGTGGCCACGCTGATTACCGCACTGGGCTGCGGCATCGGCAAGGACGAATACAACCCGGACAAACTGCGCTATCACCGCATCATCATCATGACCGATGCCGACGTCGATGGCGCCCACATCCGTACCCTGCTGCTGACCTTCTTCTACCGCCAGACGCCGGAGCTGGTGGAGCGCGGCCACATCTACATCGCCCAGCCGCCGCTGTACAAAGCCAAGCACGGCAAGCAGGAACGCTACCTGAAGGACGACTTCGAACTGAACCAGTACCTGCTGCAGCTGGCGCTGGACAAGTCCGAACTGATCCCGGCCGAAGGCGAGGCCGCCCTGTCCGGCGACACCCTAGCCGAAATCGCCCGTCAATACCTGCAGGCCCGCGCCGCCATCGAGCGTGAAAGCCGCGTGGTAGACCCGCTGGTGCTGCACGCACTGCTCAAGGTTGGCCGCATCGCGCTGGATAGCGAAGCCGTTGCCAATGCGGCGCGTAGCGCCCTGGCTGCGGTACTGCCGGAAGAGCTGATCTCCCTTGCCGTATTGCGCGACGAGAAGAACGACGAATGGCTGATCAAGATCACCCGCAAGCTGCACGGTAACGTGCAGGTAACGGTGCTGGATCAGGACTTCTTGGATACCGCCGACTACGAAGTGCTGGTGAAAACCGGTGACATGCTGCAGGGCCTGCTGCGCGAAGGCGCCAGCGTCAAGCGTGGCGAAACCGTGAAACCGGTCGAGGAGTTTGGCGACGCGCTGGACTGGCTGCTGGCCGAAGCGCGCAAGGGCCTGTCCATCCAGCGCTATAAGGGTCTGGGCGAAATGAACCCGGGTCAGCTGTGGGAAACCACCATGGACCCGACCGTACGCCGCCTGCTGAAAGTGAAGATCGAAGACGCCATGGCCGCCGACGATGTGTTCACCACGCTGATGGGCGACAACGTAGAGCCACGTCGGGAATTTATCGAACGTAACGCATTGATTGCACGCAATATCGACGTGTGATACCGGCTGTTGCTGTCAAAAAAGGCCTCCCAGGTGGAGGCCTTTTTTGTCTCTAGTAGCAGACCTCGAGTCCCGCAAGGGTGATATCTATCCCTGCAGTGGCTAGTGCAGCTTTTCTATCTGCCAGCAGTTTTTCAAGCAGAACGTTTCTGCTAGTCACTTCGCCATGATGCAACTGCCGGTGGCAATTCGGACACAGGGCAACAAGGTTGGCCGCACAATCCAGCGTGACGGTGTAGTGACTTTGCTGCCCGAGCGGTACGAGGTGGTGGACCTCGACAAACGGTTTCCCGTTAGTACCCGAGATGAAAGATTGGTGGGAGCCGTCCACGCGGCAGCGATAGCCGGCATTTTCGCATTCGGATTTCGCAAGTGCCAGCAGTCTGGGGTAGGCATAGCGTGTCTGCATTACCGGCTGACCGGCGAGTTCAGCCTGGATGGCCTGCTGGTAGTCCGCGTCATCCGGGTCCTGCTTACCGATCTGCTCCCATTCGTGCCGGGACATAAAGCCGATATGCAGCTTCTTGCTGTCCCGTTTGTATACATACCAGATGTCCCCGGCTTGCGGTCTGAATCCGTTTTTCTTGCTCATATAGAGGCGAAGCTCGTTTTTACCTTCTTTCGGGTAAACCAGCTTCAGCGGCACTGGCTGGCCGCCGGCATTGTCGAGTACGAATTGTTTGGTTGCCTTGTCCGGATCGCTTGCGGCCTTGCCGGTATGAAGTTCCCCTTTAAAGAACCCTGACAGGATGTCGTATTCTTTGCCGGTACAGGTGATCTGTCCTTTTTTGGCTTCGTCTTTTGCCGAAATAACCGAGGCGGCAAAATCCTTTTTGCGGATGCCGAAGAAGCGCAGATGTGCGGCGGAGGGGGTGATGACAGAGCTGGTCACGTTGCTATCCTTTATGCATTGCCGGATGGGCATTTTAATCTTTATGCATGCTGATGGAATCTGACATGAATCATGCAGTCCGTCGGTCAGGACGCGATCTGGTAAACTGGCAAAACCGGCAGCGGAATAAAGGGCCCGGCAACCTGGAGGTTGCCGGGCCTTGATGGTTTAATAAGGGCTATGGCAGATATTGTTGATGTGCAAACCCGCAGCCGGATGATGGCGGGTATCCGCGCGAGGGACACGCGGCCGGAAATGTTGCTGCGCAAGGCCCTGCATGCGCGCGGCTACCGTTACCGCCTGTGCGACAAGCGCCTGCCGGGCAAGCCGGATATGGTGTTTCCGCGTTTTCGCGCGGTGATTTTCGTGCATGGCTGTTTCTGGCACGGGCATGAGGCCTGCCGCCTGTTCCGTCTGCCCAAGTCGAATACCGCGTTCTGGCAAGGCAAGATTGCGGCCAACGTGGCGCGTGACAGGGTGGTGCTGGACAGTCTGGCTGCTGCGGGCTGGCGGGTGATGGTGGTATGGGAGTGTGCTTTAAAGGGCAAGAAAATGTTTGAAGCACTTCCGGAGACGATCAAATTTATAGAGTCCTGGCTGAATGGCGGGGGCAGTTTTACAGAAGTTGGTAGCAGTGTGCTGCCTGATTCGGATTGAGGCGTGGTAGTTCAAATGTATCGAGACCAGATGGTTCAAATTGAGAAGATTGTTGCGCCGCTAGCGGTGACGTATACCCCTGTTGGCACCGAACCTCGTGCTCTTGTGCATCAATGGCTTGCCGCATTGGCAGAGGGTACCGCGTTGTTTGCGGATACTGACGGTACCCTGAAAAAGCGATTGTTGGTGTTGCTTAAAGAAGAGGGCATCGATACCCGTGCAGCTAGTCTCAAAGCAATTCTGGATGCAGTCCGGCACGTCAAACCTGCACATGATGCAAATAAATTCACGTTTATCGACTTGTTTGCCGGCATCGGGGGCATGCGAATGGGATTTCAGCAAGCCGGTGGTACGTGTGTTTTTTCGTCCGAGTTTGATGCCAAAGCTCAAGATACATATTGCCGGAATCATGGGGATTATCCATTTGGAGATATTACCAAAATTAATCCTTCAGAAATCCCCGACCATGATGTTTTGCTGGGTGGCTTTCCTTGTCAACCGTTTTCGCATGCAGGTTTAAAGCTGGGTATCGAGGATACTCGTGGAACCCTATTCCATGATATCGCCGAAATACTGGCGACTAAACGCCCGAAAATGGCCCTGCTGGAAAATGTGAAGGGGTTAATCAGTCATGAAAAAGGCCGCACACTCCAGATTGTTCTGCAGACCCTGACCTCTATCGGATACAGCTGCAACATACCACGTGATGTCATTTTGAATGGTACTACCAAGCAGATCCAGGCACTTGCCAAAGCAATGGTGCTGAAGTCGATCGACTTTGGCGTACCTCAGAACCGTCAGCGTATCTATATCGTGTTGTGGCGTGACGGCTTGCTTGACCGTTTCGACTATCCCCAGCCGCTCGGCATTCCTACCAGAGTCGGCGATATTCTTGAAAAGAACCCTGACCCTAAGTACACCATTTCTGACCGGCTATGGAAAGGCCACCAGGAGCGTCGTGTACGGAACAAGGAAAATGGGAAAGGATTCGGCTATGGACTCGTGGATAGTGAATCGCCATATGCAAATACAATTTCTGCGCGGTATTATAAGGACGGCAGCGAGATTCTGGTTGCCCAGAATGATGCCAATCCGAGAAAGCTGACACCGCGGGAAGCAGCAAGGTTGCAGGGTTTCCCCGAAGATTTCCAGCCTTGTACGTCTGATGTGCAGGCATACAAGCAGTTTGGTAATAGTGTTAGCGTACCTGTTATTTCAGCAATTGCTAATAAAATTAAATCGATAATATAAATTATGAATCTAAATGAAAATTTGAAGATTTTTCTGTCCGAAGTTAGTACGGATTTTGAGGCAAGATTGCTTGATAGGTCAGGTTGTATTGTTTTTCAGAATAGTGGTAAACGAGGGTCAGTTAAAGCTTTTGAAGCTTCTTTAGATTCATTCATATCCGCAATCAAAGATATTCGTTTGAATATTGTTGAATTTATTAAAATAAAGCAGTATGAAGAGAGTAGTTGGCGTGATGCGGGTGGCGCTTATTTTACTAACCTGTCAATGAATTCTTTTGTCACAGTCCAAACTAAGCCTATTTTCGCTACGCTAGCAAAGTTAATTGGTTGGGGCTGTGGGAAAGAAGCGAAAGATATAAGTGACAATTTTATTGAACTGAATATCTCAAATATTGATAAAGCCTTGGAAAGGCTGGATAGTCTTGCCTCTTTATATGAACCTATCCGGAAAAATCCTTCCAAAAGTCTTATTCAATCAAAATCAATATCAGAAAATATTACATTTGATATTGCTAAACCCTTCCTCCTCCTCGCCGGTATTTCCGGCACCGGCAAATCCCGTTTTGTGCGCAAACAGGCCGAAGCCTCCGGCGATGGCAAATCCAACTTCAAACTGGTGTGTGTGCGGCCGGACTGGCATGAGCCGGCCGACCTGCTGGGTTATGTCTCGCGTATCGGCGGCCAGCCGGAATATGTTGCCACCGATGTGTTGCGCTTTATGGCCGCTGCGTGGCGCGAAGCGTTTGACAGTGTGGACGATGCGGGGCTGCTGGCAAAGGCAGATGCATTGACGCCGTACTGGCTGTGTCTGGACGAGATGAATCTGGCACCGGTCGAACAATACTTTGCCGATTATCTGTCGGTGCTGGAAACCCGGCAGTGGGATGACGGGGTGTACCGTTGCGAGCCGCTGCTGACGGCGGCGGTCATTGCCCAGCTGGAAGACGTTGGCCGCAACAAGCTGCGTGAAAACCTGCAGCTGGCCGATGAGCAATGGGACGGTTTGTGGCAAGCCTTCTGCAAGCACGGCATTCCGCTGCCGCCCAATCTGATCGTGGCCGGTACCGTGAATATGGACGAGACCACCCACGGCTTTTCGCGCAAGGTGATTGACCGCGCCATTACGCTGGATTTCGGCGAGTTTTTCCCCAACGATTTTGATACCTTTTTGGACGATCAGCCGCCGCCGCAGCCGGTGACGCTGGGTTACCCGCGCCTGACCAGTGTGACAAAGGATGACTTTGCGGCGGTCGCGACGGATAGCGCTGGCAGCAAAACCGTGGCTTTTCTCAAGGCGGTGAACGCGGTGCTGAAAGGCACGCCGTTCGAGTTGGCTTATCGTGCGCTCAACGAGCTGTTGCTGGCGGTGGTGCTGGCCAAGCCTGCCGACGACAAGGCACTACAGGCGGTGTGGGACGACTTTTTGATGACCAAGGTGTTGCCGCGTATCGACGGTGACGAGGAGCGCCTTGCCTGGCACGGGGCGGACAGCGCCGATAAAACCGTGCTGGATGGCCTGCTGGACACGGCACGCAGCCAGCTGGCGGATATCGCCACCGGCGAGGTGCGGCCCGATCTGCTGCGCACTACATCTAAAGGCGAGGTGCTGACGGTGGCTTGCCGCAGCCTGAAAAAGCTGGGCTGGATGCAGCAAAGGCTGACGGCCAACCGCTTCACCAGCTTCTGGCCGTAAGCGGGGCGTAGTGCATGAGCGAACTGACGCTGCATACGCGGAACTGGTCTTTGCAATTGTGGTGTGCCGATCCTGACAAGCGGCGTCAAAGATTGGCCGCAACGCTGGCGTCGCGGGGCAAAGATGCCTTGCCACCCTGCATGGTGCGCTTTTCGCCGGCACTGGATGTGCTGGCGGAAGATGGCACGCTAAAGGCCGCAGACACTGCCGAATATTGCCTTGCCGAACAGGCCTTCCTGTTCGAAAACCTTGCTTACGAATTCGAATTCACGCTGTCAGACGGGGTGGATGCCAGTCCGCCGCCGCGCATCCGCCACCCGCTGGCGGCGCTGGAGAGCTGCTTCCGTCTGCGCGGCAATACCCTGCGCGGCATGGTGCAGACCGGCAACGATATCGGCTGGCTGGCGCTGACGCTGGAATACCATCTGGGCGGCCGCCTGCACAGGCAAACCCTTTCCCTGCGTGTGTATCCGGTGAAAATGGATATCGACAGCGATATCCCGCAAATCGGCGCACAGCTGGACGCGCAATACCCGCTGTGGCGTTTTGCCTTTGCGCGGCCAACCTTGCAGGATGCCGGTAGCGGCAAGGCGCGCAGCCAGCGTTTTCCGCTGTTCTGGCTGGCGCAGCTGGCGCGGCTGCAAAAGGCGCTGGAGCAGGCGGTCCGCAGGGTGCTGGATGCGCCGCATAGCCGCTTGCAGGATACGGTGCAGCAGCGCAAGGCCGACCGGCTGCATGGTCGCCTTTCTCCACGGCTGGAAGAGCGTGTTGCCGGTGATTTGCGAAACGGCCTGACGCATCGCCATTACCGCGTGGATAAAAAACACCTGCAGACGGACACGCCGGAAAACCGATTTGTAAAAATGGTGCTGCAACGTACCGGCAGGGATTTACAGCGTTTTGCTGCAAACATCCGTTGCCAGTTTGTCTCTGACGACAAGCCGGACGAGGGGCGGCTATCGGCCAGCTTTAATGATGGCCTGCAGGAGAATGCCGGCCGGCTGTTGCAGTTGGCCGCACGGCCGTTTTTCCGCGACATCGGCACGTTTACCGGCATGAATGGTGACTCGCTGGTGCTGCATCACCGTCATGGTTATGCCACGGTTTACCGCATCTGGCTGGAGTTGCGCCGTTATCTGGATGTGGCGGGACGACATGGCGAGGGGTCATTAAAAAACATTGCCGAGCTGTACGAGGTGTGGTGCGTGCTGGCTTTGCGCGATCAGCTGAAGAACCTCGGCTTTACCGTGGAGGAAGAAAGCAGCGTGCGGCTGGATAAAAGCGGCATGGAAATGAAGCTGCGGGATGGCAGTCATGCGGTCTTTATGATGGAACGTGGTTGCGGTCTGAAGCTGCGGCTGGCGCACGAACCGGCTTTCGGTACCAACGGGAATAAAGAGATTTTCAGCTGGACCACCGAGCAGAAGCCCGACATCGTGCTGGAGGCGGAGTTTCCCGATGGTCGCCGCCTGCACTGGATTTTCGATGCCAAATACCGGATTGATTCCAGCGAGAAAAAGGGTGATCTTGCCCCGGAAGATGCCATCAACCAGATGCACCGCTACCGTGACGCGCTGGTGATGAAAGCTGACAAGGAGACGGAAAGCGGCCAGCGCCGCCCGGTGCTGGGGGCATTTGTGCTGTATCCGGGTTTCCACGACGAGCAGCCTGGTGCAAACCCTTATCAGCAGGGGATAGACAAGATCGGTATCGGGGCGTTTCCGTTGCTGCCCGGCCGTGAAAACCGCTGGCTGGCCGACTTTCTGGCCGATACCTTCGGGCGCAGCGGTTTTGCCTATATGCAGGCCGAGGCCGGTGTACACGAGCTGCACGATGCGGCGCGGGTCAATACCTATAACCTGCAGCTGTCGAAGTATCCGGACCTGACGCTGGTTGCGCCGGTGGCACCAAAATCTGGCCGTCAGGCTGGTTATATAGAGGGATTCGAGGAGGGGACCGCTGGCTGGTATCACATTCCTGTCGACACGCTAAAGAAGATAGGCAAGCAGAAGTTTGCCGGTGCCACGCCGGTGAATGTGGCGGATATCCGTTATCTGGCCTTGTTGGTCAGCGACGGTACCGAGCGCCATATTCCGAGGATTTATCCGGTCGAGAAGTGCGAAGAACTTCGCAGGGATGAAATTAGTCTCGTCCAGGCTGGTGGCGTACCGAAGCCGGGTACGGAAGACAAGCGCTATGTACTGTTCAAGCTGGGGAGTGGCGAGGTTTGCAAGTCGGCTTTGCGTACCGGTGGGCGTAACGTCAGTCCGCGTCTGGTGTCTATTTCCGAAATACCGCAAGCGTGCACGCTGGAAGATTTGCCAGACCACTATCTCTACGAATCGGCCTGATCTTTTGTGCCGGGCAGTTGCGGCCAACCTTGTAAAAGGTTGGCCGCATGCTGTTTTGGCGGTGTTGACTTATCAAGCTGTCCGGTTGAGGCGTGACGTGGCAAAAATGTAGGCATTTTCAGGAGGAGAGAGGAAGGCAAACTTTCCGCCGCAAATGTATAACCTCCACTTGCGCGGGCGCTTCTTTTGTTTCATCCGGCATGCCAGGCATGCTTGCGGCCAACGTTGCTTGCCAGGGGCTATGTGATCGACTGTTTGATGAGAGTCCTCGAGAGACCCGTAGTAATCCCGGTATGGCTGTCGTAATGCGCAGTAACACTCCCCGAAGAGAGCCGGTTGATGTCGTCAGATAGCTTGCAAGGCGTAGCAGGTTGGCAGGTCTACAGGCAAAACAAAACCCTCCCGGATCGGGGAGGGTTTTGTTTCAAGCGGCCGGGCGAGATCAGTGATGATGCCCGTGCTCGCCATGCACATGCTGGTGGGCGATTTCCTCGGCGCTGGCTTCGCGTACGTCCACAACCGTGATGGCGAAGCGCAGGGTTTTGCCGCACAGCGGGTGGTTGCCGTCGAGCAGGACAGTCGGGCCCTTGATTTTGGTGACGAAGTAATAACGCGGCTCGCCATCCGGGCCAAGGCGCTGGATCTGGCCGCCTACCTTGATGCCGGGCGGGAAGTCGGCTTTGGGCATGGTGGTAACCAGCGCTTCGTCACGTTCGCCGAAGGTATCTTCGGTAGCCAGTTGCAGCGTGGTCTGAAAGCCTGCCTCCTGGCCTTCCAGTGCGGCTTCCAGTTTCGGGAACAGGTTGTCGTAACCGCCGTGCAGGTAGGCAACAGGCTGCTTGCCATCGTCGTAAACCAGACCCTGGCTGTCGGTAACTTTCATGCGCAGCGTAACGGCGCTGTTTTGGGTGATTTTCATGGTGGGCAACGGCAAGTAAATGGGGGGCGGAAAGGTTCGCAGTTCAGCCAGGGAGTGTCAACTGCCGGCAGGTTGGCCGCATTCATGGCGCGCCGCGCTTGCACCTGGCTGGTAAGAGAGAGCGACCGGGGGCGCTTGCCCCGGGTGTGGTGTAGAGGTCGTTGTCTTTGCCGGCGGGATGGTTAGCGCGGACTGTGCCGCTTTGGCCCGCCGATGCGCTGACTTTAATTCCGCTGCCTCAGCCTACGCTGCGCGCAAACACCGCCTTCGCCATATAGCGCCGCAGCCACTGCAGCAGCGGGGCGGCTTCCTGGCCGGCACGCCAGTACAGGTGTACTTCCAGTGCCGGGAAGGCCAGATCGCTGGCGTGGATTTCCACCAGCTGGCCGTTCAGCGTCGGGTAGCGCACGATGTTCAGCGGCAGTACCGCCCAGCCCTGGCCCATGGCGGCCTGTTCGGCAATCACGTACAGGCTGTCGGTGCGCCACAGCTGCGGGCTGATGCGCTCGTCGGCATCGTCCAGCACAAAGCGCGGCGTCACCAGCAGCTGGCGGTAGCGGGCCAGGGTGCGGCGGTTGATCTGCGGCTCGGCCAGCAGCGGATGCTGGCTGCCCACCACCAGCACGCGCGGTACCGCGCCCACCGGCTCCGAGGCCAGCATCGCGTCGGCGGGGATGCGGCGGAAGGCCAGGCCGACATCGGCGTAGCCGGCGCGCAGCCATTCGGCAATGTTGGCCGCCGAGCCGTGGCACAGCGTCAGCTCCAGCTGCGGAAAGGCCTGATCCAGCGCCTGCACCAGTTCCAGTTCCGCCGGATACGGCAGACCTTCGTCCAGCGCCAGCGTCAGCTGTTCCGGCCGCTTGTTGCCCAGCGTCAGCGCGCGGTTGTCAAAGTGCTGACACTGCCGCAGCAGCTCGCGCGCCTCCGCCAGCAGCGCCTCGCCCGCCGGGGTGAGGCTGGGCAGCCGCCCGCTGCGGTCGAACAATTCGGTATCCAGGCTGGCTTCCAGCAGCGCAATCGCAGTGCTCACCGCGGACTGCGCACGGCCCAGCTGGCGGGCGGCGGCGGAAAACGACGCTGCGTCCGCTGCCGCGACGAAAGTGGCCAGTTGCTCCAGCGTCCATTTCATCTATCAGATTTCCTGATGGTTTCTATCTTTAATGTACCTGATTTGCAGATATAAGATGCCGGCGTTTGTTGCGGGCAGACGGGGCGGGCGCCCTGCTGTGTCGCGCAGCGTGGGGAAGGAGGGACAGAATGAACAGCTATCTGATGCTGGCGATTGCCATTGTGGCCGAGGTGGTGGCCACCAGCAGCCTGAAGGCCAGCGAAGGTTTTACCCGCCTGCTGCCCAGCGTGCTGGTGGTAGCGGGCTATGTGACATCGTTCTACCTGCTGCCGCAGATCATGAAGACACTGCCGGTGGGGGTGGTGTACGCCATCTGGTGCGGGGTGGGGATCGTGGCCGTGGCGATGGTGGGGCAGCTGCTGTACAAGCAGGTGCTGGATGGGCCGGCGTACCTGGGGATCACACTGATTGTTGCCGGGGTGGTGGTGCTGCAGGGTTTTTCTAAAACCAGTGGACACTAGAACCGGCGAACACCGGGCGGCAGTCCGGTGCGGCGCAATGCCAACAGCCCCCGTATTGCGGGGGCTGTTGCTATGCCGGCAGCGCTGCGGCCAACGTTGGCCGCATGCCGCTTAAACGTCCAGCTGCTTGTGGTAGTGCTTCTTGATCGGGTCGGTCTTCTGCAGCGCGGCCTTGGCAGCGGGCAGGTCGTTGGCTTTTACCGCCTGGCTGACGGCGTCCAGCTGCTGCTGCAGTTCTTTCATGCCTTTATCGTAGGTCGGCTGGTCTTTTTTCAGCGGCAGCTTGCTGGCCTTGGCGACATCCGCCTGCAGCTGGGTAAAGTACTTGTTGAAGTCCGCCATGCTGTTGCTGGCCATTGCGGCCTTCACAGTGGTCTTCATGTCTTTCATCACGTTCTTGATTTCGCCGGCCTGGGCAGGGGCGGTTGCCAGACAGGCCAGGGTCAGCAGGGTCAGGCCCAGTTGGGCGAAGGGGCGGGTCAGGGTCATGGCAGGGCTTCCTTGGTTGGTCACGGATGCCGCCACTGTAAGACCGGGGAATTAAACGGAGCTTAACGCGCCTGGCTGGTGGCAGGGATGTCGCGTAGCAGCAACTGCTGGATGTGGCTGCCGATCTTGCTCATGCCGTCGTTGAACTGCTGGCGGGCAAACTCGCCGTCCGGGTGACGGACGCTGAAGCCGATATAGACCCCCTGGCTGCCGGCGGTAAACAGGTAGCGTACCTGGCCGGGAAGAATGCCTGCCTGTGCGATCAGCTGTGCGGCCTGTTTTTTCGGGTCGGTGACCAGTACCGCGTAGCGGATGCGGCGCAGCGCCAGCTTTCTCAGCAGCGTGGTTTCGTTATTGGAGTAGTCGATCGTCAGCCGGCTGATGGCCGCCATCAGCGCCGGCGGATACTCGTAGCCGTTGACCAGACCGATGCTGCTGCCGGCCGGTATCGCGGCCAGGCTGTGCGGCGCGCCGCCGCTACGGCTGCTGCTGCTGAATACCCTGGCCTCCGAGGTGTACAGCGGCTGGTCGGCAAAGATCACCTGATCCTGCAGCGATGGCTCCCACGCCATATTGAAACAGGCCACGCTTTCGCCGGACTGCACGCTGGCCTTGCAGCGCGCATACGGCACCACCTGCAGTTCGATGTCGATGCCCTGCGACTGGAATGCCTCGCGCACGATGAAGTTGGCGTAGCCGCTGCCGTCCGGGTTCGACCACGGACTGGCGGCGTCTTCCACCATGATTTTCAGGGTTTGCGCCGCCAGCGGCAGAGAAGCGGATAGCAGCATGGCGGCCAGCAGCAGGCGGAGTCGGCGCATAGGGCGGGGCAGTCGCGCGGCGCGCGGGAGAGTGACTGGTGCTGGCATTATGGCTGAGCGAGGCTGTTTTTGCCGCAAGCCTGCGCGCCGCGACGCCAGCCGGCTGCCCGGCGGTGGCGCCGGTCAGGCCACCCGACCCCACCACAACCCGGTGGCGGCGGTGAAGCTGCCATCGGCCTCCAGTTGCAGTGCGGCCGCCACTTCCTGCGGCGCTTCCTGCTGCAACTGGCGCAGCAGTGCCACTTTCTCCGGCGGCGTGCGCATGCGTGCTACCCAGCTGGCGAACTCAAGCCGCAGCGGCCAACGGTGATGGGCCAGCAATTCGATGCCGGCGCCGGCCAGCAGCGCGCGCCACTCGCCGTCGTTGCGGTTGCGCACATGCGAGCGGTCGCGCAGCAGCTCCCAGCATTGCAGATGGGTATCGGCCAGGGCGTGGTCCGGTGCCTGTACATCGATGATCAGCACATGGCCGCCGGGTGCGGTAACGCGGCGCATGTCGGCCAGGCCGGCGGCCAGGTCCAGCCAGTGGTGCGCGCTGTAGCGACTGGCTACCAGCGCGAAGCTGGCATCGGCAAACGGCAGTGCGCCGGCGTGGCCAGGGCAGGTATCGAGGTTGGCCAGCGCATTGGCCGCCGCCGCGGCACGCACGGTATCCAGCATGGCGGGTGCCGGGTCCAGTGCGGTGACCTGCGCCAGCAGCGGTGCCAGCTGGAAGGCGAGGTGACCGGCGCCGCAGCCGACATCCAGCGCCGTGCCGGCGGACGGCACGTTGGCCGCCACCAGTTGACACGCCTGTGCCAGATCGGGGCCGGCGGCATGCACCGCGCTGGCGAGATAGGCTTGCGCCTGCGGGTCGAACTGGCGGGTAGTGGCTTGCTGGTGTGCTTGCATGGTGCGCTCCGGATGGGGTGAGAAGCTGCACCGTACCCGCTGCCGCATACCGGTACAAGGCAGGTGGTTATCCTGTTATCAGCAGTAACAGCCAGCCGCTTGCGACTAAAGTCGCAGCGTGCGGCGGCCAACCGTGGCCGCCGCCACGGCGGATTGCCGACTATGCTATGGCCATGACTGCTGTTCCTGCCGGAGTCCCCGATGCCGCTGTCGACACCCGCCCGTACCCTGCTGCTGACCTGGATCGCCATGCTGGCTTTTGCCGGCAATTCGCTGCTGTGCCGGCTGGCGCTGGCCACCACCCGCATCGATGCCGTCAGCTTCACCCTGCTGCGGCTGGCCAGTGGCGCGCTGGTGCTGGCGCTACTGGTGCGTGGCCGTGACGGGGCGTGGTCGCGGGCCGGCAGCTGGGCCGGTGCCGGCGCGCTGTTCGGTTATGCCGCAGCGTTTTCGTTTGCCTATCGCCAGCTGCCCACCGCCACCGGCGCGCTGTGCCTGTTCGGCGCGGTGCAGGCCAGCATGATCGGCTACGGCTTGTGGCGCGGTGAAAGGTTGGCCGCACGGCAGTGGCTGGGGTTTGCCTGCGCGCTTGGCGGGCTGCTGCTGTTGCTGTTGCCCGGGGTGTCGGCGCCGCCGCTGCAAGGCATGCTGCTGATGCTGCTGGCCGGGGTGGCCTGGGGCGTGTATTCGCTGCTGGGGCGCGGCGGTGGCGACCCGACCCAGCTCACCGCCGGCAACTTCCTGCGCGCGGTGCCGTTGGCGCTGTTGCCGCTGTTGCTGTGGCCGCCGGCGCAATTACCGGCAGCGGACGGCGTGGCCTACGCGGTGGCCTCCGGCGCGCTGGCTTCCGGCATCGGCTACGCCATCTGGTATACCGCCTTGCGCGGGCTGGGCGCCGCCACCGCGGCCACGGTGCAGCTCAGTGTGCCGCTGCTGGCGGCGGTGGCCGGCTGGTTGCTGCTGGGCGAGGCGCTGGGCTGGCGCACCGCGCTGGCAGCCGTGGCGATTCTCGGCGGTATCGCGCTGGTGATCGCCGGCCGGCAGCGCGCCGGCTAGGTGCCGGCTTGCTGCCGCTGGCATTGACCGGACGCGCTTAGAACGATAACCGCGCCTGCACGCTGACTTCGCGCGGGTCGCCGATCTTCACCTGCAACGCGCTGCCGCTGCTGGAGCTGTAGTAGGTCTTGTCGAACAGGTTCTTCACGTTCAGCTGCACATCCAGCTTGTTGTGGCCGAGCTTGCTCTGCCAGGCCACAAAGGCGTCGGCCACCCGGTAGCGCGGCAGCTCGAAGCTGTTGCTGGCATCGCCCTGGCGGGTGCCGACATAGCGCATGCCGCCACCGGCGCGCCAGCGGTTGCCCAGCGGGTCGCGGCCGAAGTCATAGGCCAGCGACACCGCGCCGCTGTGGCGCGGCACGTTGTACAACTGCTTGCCGACGTTGGCCGCCACATCCTCGGTCACCTTGGCATCGGTGTGCGCGTAGTTGGCGATCAGCGACAGCTGGCGGCTCAGCTGGCCGCTGACATCCAGCTCCACCCCTTGCGAGCGCACCTTGCCGACGGTGCGGCTGACGTCGTTTTCGGTCACCAGCACATTGCGCTTCAGGATGCGGTACAGCGCCAGGCTGGCACTGATGCCGCCATGCTCGTATTTGCCTCCCACCTCATGCACGATGCCGCGTTCCGGGTCGAAGCTCGTGCCATCGCTGGCGGCGTTGGGCTTGAACGATTCGCTGTAGTTGCCGTACAGCGACCATTGCGGCGCCAGTTTGTACAGCAGCCCCAGCTGCGGCAGCAGCACGTCGCCGCTGCTGCTGGCGGTGATGCGGTACGGGCGGCCGCTGCCGTCTTCCTGGCGGTAATGCTGGTAGCGGCTGCCCAGGCTGGCGCTCCAGTTGCCGGCAAAGTCCCAGATGTCCTGCAGCACCAGTGCCTGGCTGTCGATGTCGCTGCGGGTGTCGCTCTTGCTGTTGCTGATCTTGCTCGGGTAGGCCAGCGTGCCGTACACCGGGTCGTAGACGTTGAAGCTGCTGTTGTTGCTGCCTTGCAGCACGTCGCCCTTGGCTTCGCTTTGCTGTTCGCTCTCCAGCGCGATGGCTGGCTGGTGGCGCTGGCCCAGCAGCTGTACATCCCCCTGCAGGCGGGTGGACAGCAGCAGGGTGCTGTTGTCGAAATTGCGGTTGCCGTCGGCACGGCGGGTCAGCACGCCGGTAGTGGCGTTGTAGGACACCGGCCGCGCCTGGTTGTCGCTGTACTGCAGCAGGTTCCAGCCGACGCTGGCCCTCAGCTGCCAGTGGTCGTTCAGCTCGCGGCTGTAGCTGCCGTTCAGCGTTTGCGTGCTGCCTTCGGCAATGTTCCACGCTTCGTCCAGCCGCTGCTCGCGCGGGATGTTGACGGGTTTGCCGTTGGCAAACACCGTGCCGCGGTCGTACGGCGTCTTGAATTCCAGGTATTCGTAAGACAGCAGCGCGCTGCTGTTGCCGTCATGCCAGGCCAGCGACGGCGCGATCAGCTTGCGGCGGGTGTTGCCGAAGTTGCGCCAGTAATCGCTTTCTTCCAGTTCGCCGATCACGCGGTAGGCCAGGCCACTGTCGCCCAGCGGGCCGGTCAGGTT
>NZ_CADEPL010000025.1 GCF_902829295.1 Vogesella oryzae | reverse complement strand
TTCTCACTTTCTTTTTTTTTTTTTTAAGTGTCCCGCCCCCCCCCGACCTCACCACACTCAATACCGCCGCCAGCCTCAGTTGTGTAAAAGAGACAGACAGAGGAGGCGAACTATACCCACCCGACCCAAACCCGCCAACCCCCCGCCGCAAAAAAACCGCCACGAATTCGACAAGCTATTGATCTACAAGGTAGAAAAAAGCAAAAAAGGTTGGCCGCGGCCAACCTTTCGATTCATGCTCCACTTAGCGCATAGATTCAAGCAGCGCTGGCGTCAGCATGACTTTCAATCGCACCTGCTCAATGCCGTGTTTTTCCCGATGGCTCAACCACCAGATTGACCCTTTTTTCACGCTCCACAGCAATGGCTGTTCGGACATAACAGTGGCAGCGAGCCTGCCGATATAAGGCTGATGCCCCACCAGCACGATGGTACGCCCGGCGGCCGGCCAGTTGATTGCCTGCAACACTTGCTCGACGCTGGCATTCGGGTTCAGCGCCGGCAGAATTTCATAGCTCTTAGCCAATAGCGCCGCAGTTTGCTGGGAACGACGCGCCTCGGACGCCAGCAGGCGATAACCTTCCGGCAGCTGCTTGCGCAACCAGTGCGCCATATTGCTGGCTTGCTGCCTGCCGCGATGCGTCAGGGCACGCGCCAGATCGTCACTACCTTCCTCGGCCTCGGCGTGACGCCACAGAATCAGATCCATAAAAACTCCTCGTTATTGTTCTATTGTTTGCAAGTATGCACCGGCTGCGTTACGGCAAAAGGTAATGCACCAGCAGTGGCGCCAGCAGTGCGGTGAACAATCCTGTCATGCCCATTGCCAGGCCGGCGAATGCACCGGCGGTTTCCGACAACTGGAACACCCGTGCCGTGCCGATACCATGCGCCGCCACTCCGGTCGCCACCCCCAGCACGACATCATCCTTGACTCCGCACAGCCTGGCCACCGGGCGGGCAAAAACGGCGCCGATAATACCGGTCACAATAACAAAAGTAGCCGTCAGCGCCGGAATGCCTCCCAGTACTTCAGAAACCCCCATGGCAATAGGCGTTGTTACCGAACGCGGCGCCAGTGACAGCAGTACCTGATGCGGCATACCAAACAGTTGGCCGCACAACACCGCAGTCAACACCCCGCTGGCACTACCCAGCAAGATACAGAACAGAATGGTAACGGCGTTACGCCGCAAGCGCCCCAGGTTGTTATAGAGCGGTACCGCCAATGCCACGGTAACCGGCCCCAGCAGAAACTGGATAAAACCGGCGCCAAGCATGTACTGCTGGAAATCCATCCCCAGCGCCAGCAAGGTCAGCACCACAATGACCGCGCCAAGCAGCACGGTATTGGCCAGCGGATGACCGTGATAACGGCGACTGAAAATCAGCGCAATACGATAGGCCAGCAACGTAAGCAGTACGCCGCTCAACGGCGAATGACGCACCCACTCCAGCGCACCACCACTCATGGTTGCGTCCTCCGCGGCTGGCTCAGCCATTTCATCGCCAGCAGCGTGACCAGAAAAGTCGACAGCGTAGCCAGCAGCAGCACCGCCGCCATGGCCAGCGGATGGGCAGACAGCAGCGGCCAGAAAGCCAGAATGCCCACCCCGGCCGGAATGAACAGCAGCGACATGTGCGTCATCAGGGTCGGCACATTGTGGCGCAGCGCGGCGGGTAACTCCTGCCGCAACACCAGCGTAATAAACAGCAGCAACATGCCGATGACAGCACCGGGCACCGGCAGCCCCAGGCTGCGCGCCAGCACTTCGCCGACAAACTGGTAGCCCAGCAGCCAGATAAAGGTTTCGATCATGATGTAGTCGGATAGCAAACGAGCGCGGCAACGTGACCGCAATGACAGGGACAGCAGCAAGCACGTTTTGGCATAATGCGCGCCATGACTACCCTACCCCTCTGGACCGAGACACTGCCCTTGCCGCAAGGCGCACTGGCAGCCTGCATCGGCACACAAGGCTCACTCACCGAATATCTGATGGCAAGCGGCCAACCCTTTGCCGTACAGGTTCTGTCGCAGGGCGAAGACAGCGCATGGCCAGACGAGCAGAAGCTGCTGCAGGTTAATGCACATGCTCCAGTGTATGTCAGACAGGTCTGCCTGACACTAGCGGGAGAACCCGTGGTGATCGCCCGCAGCGTCATCCGTCCGGAATGCCAGGAATGGCGCCCGATACTGGAGCGCGGTGCCCGCTCGTTGGGTTTTACGCTGTTCGGCGGCTTGCCCGAGCTGCAACGCGGCACGCTGCAATATGCCGCCGTGCCTGCCACACATGGTCTGCACCGGTTGGCCGCAGCACATACTAGACCGATGGAAACACTGCTGGCCCGCCGTTGCCTGTTCGCCCTGCAAGACTCGCCGCTTCTGGTGTGCGAAGTTTTCTTGCCCGCCCTGGAGAAATATCTGCCATGAACCACAGCACAATGCGCCATCGCCTGCAGGTTTACGGCCAGCTGATGCGGGTGGACAAACCCATCGGTACCCTGCTGCTGCTATGGCCCACACTGTGGGGCTTGTGGCTGGCATCCAGTGGCCGCCCCAGCCCGCTGATCCTGCTGGTCTTTGTGGCAGGCACCTTTCTGATGCGCTCCGCCGGCTGCGTCATCAACGATTACGCCGATCGCCACATCGACCTGCATGTCGAACGCACCAGCCAGCGCCCGTTCGCCCGTGGTGCGGTGAGCGAGAAAGAAGCGCTGCTGCTGGCGGCAGCGCTGGCACTGCTGAGCCTGTTGCTGATCCTGCCGCTCAATGGCCTGACCCTGCTGATGAGTATCCCGGCGGTATTACTGGCCGCTACTTACCCGTTTACCAAGCGCTTTTTCCCGATACCGCAGGCTTATCTGGGGATTGCCTTCTCGTTCGGCATTCCGATGGTGTATGCGGCACAGACCGGCCAAGTACCGGCGACCGCCTGGTGGCTGCTGGCGGCCAACCTGCTGTGGACCGTCGCCTACGACACTGCCTATGCCATGGCCGACAAGCCGGATGACCTGAAAATCGGCATCCGCACCTCGGCCATCACTTTTGGCGATTACGATGTCGCCGCCATCATGCTGTGCCACGGCATTTTCATCGCGATGATGACGCTGCTGGGCATGGATCAGGGGCTGGGCTGGCCTTACTACCTGTCGCTGGTGGCAGCCTGCCTGTTGATTGCCAAGCAATACCGCGAAATCCGCACTCGGGATCGCAAACTTTGCTTCAAGGCCTTCCTCGACAACAATCGCGTCGGCGCAGTGATTTTTGCCGGCATTGCCGCCGATTTCCTGCTGCGCTAAACCGGCATGCCAGTCAAAGCCAGGGGCCGCCGCGAGCGGCCCCTGGCTTTGCTACGTTCCGAAACAGCGTTATTGATACCGCTGCCCCGCGTCGTGGTCTAAGTTGAAACAAACAACAACTTCATGCACGTTCAATTCACAACAAGGAGACAGCCATGCTCAGCGGGATTTACCAGGTCCGTCTGGCCACCAGTGACGGGCAGTTCAGCGAAGGCCAATGGGTGCTGAAAGAACAACATCTCAACGGTAATGACCACAATGCCCGCTATCAGGGGCGGCTGTTGCTGTCCGGCGAGCATGTTGCGGTACGACTGGACGTGCAGCGCAATCCGGAAGCCGAGCACACGCTCTTCGGCCCGGCCAGCCATTACCTGCTGTCGCTCAACGGCCACCTGATGCGCGACAGTAACAACTTCACCCTGTCCGGCCCGATCGAACAGGTACCGGGCATGTTTGCCACGCTGAGCGGACACTGGGTCGGCTCGCTGGATTAGGCCTTATCACGCTGCGGCCAACCTTGGTCGGCCGTAGCCCCCTCCTTGCCACCGCCCTCACAGCAAACGGCCATCCAGCAGCTTGAGCTGGCGCGGGCAGGTAGCTGCCAGCCTCGGGTCGTGCGTCACGATCAGAAACGTGGTGCCTTCCTCGCGATTCAGCTCGTGCAGCAGCGCAAACACTTCGGCCGCGGTCTGGGTATCCAGATTGCCGGTCGGCTCATCGGCCAGCACCAGCCGTGGCCGGTTCATCAGCGCCCGGACAATGGCGACCCGTTGCTGCTGGCCGCCGGACAACTGTAGTGGCCGCTTGTGCGCATGCTCCGCCAGCCCCACCCGCTGCAACAGCATGCGGGCACGTTCACGGTCGGCTCGACTGATGCGGCCAACCCCGGCCAGCATCGGCATCAGCACGTTCTCCTCGGCACTGAACGCCGGCAGCAGGTGGTGAAACTGGAAGATAAACCCCAAGTAGCGGTTACGTAGCGTGGTACGCGCCGCATCGTCCAGCCCGCTGGCCAGCTTGCCGGCCAGATGCAGTTCGCCCGCCGTCGGTGGTTCCAGCAGGCCGATGATGTTCAACAGCGTCGACTTACCAGAACCGGATGGCCCGATCAATGCGGCAAAGCTGCCCTCCTCCAGCGCCATGTCGATGCCGTGCAGCACCTCCACCCGCGGCGAGGCGCCGCCACCGTAGGATTTGCGCACCGCCTGCAATAACAGCACATCAGCCACGAATCGCCTCCACCGGATCCAGCCGCGCAGCGCGCAACGCTGGCAATAGAGCCGCCAACACCCCGACGGCAAAAGCGATCAGCGCGGTACTGACAAACAGCTCGCTATCCAGCGCCACCGGAAACAGCGGGCTGCCGTCTTCGGTGTGGGCAATGCGACTGAAGCCCACCGCCATGCCGGCACCCAGCAAGGAACCGAGCAGCGACCCCAGCAGCCCGACTATCCCGCCCTGCAACAGGAAAACCCCCAGGATGCGCGCAGCCGGCGTCCCCATCGCCCGCAGGATGCCGATCTCGCGCTGGCGTTGCACCACCGATACCACCAGCACGCTGGCTATGCTCAGCGCCACGGCAAAGGTCACGAATACCCGGATCATCAGGCTGGACGCCCGCTGGCTTTTCAGCGCGGTCACCAGCTGGCCGTTGCTCGACTGCCAGCTGTCGGCAGTCAGCCCGGTAGCGGCGGACAGGTTGGCCGCCAGGGTTTCCGCCTCATACAAGCGGCTGGTACGGACATAGATTTCGGTAATATCCAGCCGGTATCCCAGCAGATTCTGCGCGCTGCGCAGTGGCAGCAGCACCCAGCGGCGATTGAGATCCTTGATGCCGAAATCCAGCACCGCACTGACCTGTACCGAATCCTGTGCACCGCTGGCCGATTGCAGCCGCAAGCGGCTGCCCGGCGTCAAACCCAGGTCGGCAGCCAGCTCCTTGCCGATCAGCACCTGTCCGCTGCCCAGCTGCAGCTGGCCGCTCACCAACTTGTTGTCCAGCCGCACCACCTGGCGGTAATCCGCCAAATTCACTCCCATCAGCGTCACCGACTTGCGCACCCCGCCCTGCTGCGCCACCCCGGGGCCGCTGGCCATGGCCGCCGCGCCGGTGACTGTCGGCGTCGCTTTCACCAGCTGCAGCAGCCGTGCCCAGTTGGCAATGGTGTTCTCGCGCTGGGTGCGTTTGCGCACATCGGCCAGCGCGATGGCCCCCTTGGCCGCCGGCATGACCGGCTGGTTGAGGCGGTCTGCTGGCCGCAATACCACGTGCGCCTGGCTGGACAGCGTGCGCTCGACAATGGTGGCCTGCAGGCCATTGACGATAGCGGTGATGTACACCACCACCGCCACGCCGATGCACACCCCGCCGAGAATCAGCGCACTCTGGAAACGCCCCTCGCGCAACAAGCGCCATGCCACCGTCCAGACAAAGTTCATGGTTGCACCCGCACACGTTGGCCGTCATCCAGCAACGGCGCCGGCACCACCACCAGTTCGCCCGGCTGCAGCCCGGACTCCACCGGCAGCCGTCCGGCCACGGCAGGGGCGGTATGCACCATCCGCCATGCCAGCCGCTGCTGCTGCATCACCGCCACCCTGCCATCGCGCAGCGCGGTGACCGGCAGCAGCAACACCTGCCGTGCCTGGCCGGTACGGATTTCCGCCGATACCGTCATGCCGCTTTTCAGGAATGTGGCGGGCTGGGTGAGCTGCAGCTCGACCTCCAGCGTGCCGCTGCTCTGTTCCACCTGTGCCGCCACACGGCTGACCCGTGCGGCCAACGGCTGGCGGGCAAAAGCGTCGGCCAGCACTGCCGCCGGCTGCCCCACTGCCAGCCGGCCTGCATCACGCTCGTCCAGATCCAGCAATACCCGCGGCGGGCCGGCACTGGCAAACAGCAGCGCCGCCTTGCCGGCAGTCAGCACATCACCGGCTTCCACCTCGCGACGCAGCAGCACGCCATCGGCCGGGGCCCGCAACTCGCTCTGCGCGAGCCGCGCACGGTACTGCTGCTGCAGCGCCTGCAACTGCGCCACGCTCTGGCTGGCGGCATCGCGGCTCAAACGGGCACTGTCCAGTGCCGCCTGACTGACAAAGCCCTGGGCAAACAGTTGCTGCTGCCGCTGCCACTGTCGCTGCGCTTCCTGCAGGCTGGCGTTGGCCGCAGCCAACTGCGCCGCCGCCTGCGCCTGCAGCGCCTGCAACTCTTCCGGCTCCAGCCGCAGCAGCAGCTGGCCGGCACGCACGCTGGCGCCTTCTGCTACCGGCGTGGCAATCACCCGGCCGGTTAGCGTGCTGGACAGCGTGCTTTCCTGCTGCGCCGCCACCCGCCCGGTCGCCACCACGCTGTATTGCACCGTACTGGGTTGCATCCGCAGCACGCTCACCAGTGGCGGGCGTAGCCACCACCAGATCGCCGCCAGCAACAACGCAGCCAGTCCCGCCCACAGCAACCACTTTACCCGCCAGCGTCCCATGCCCATCCCTTCGGCCCGAATCATCCTCATTGCATTGTAAGCAGCTGCCGGTCGCCACTGCTGGCGACATATGAAACAATTGCCCGCCAATTTTCATCTCTGGACCCGACTCATGACTTTTGCCGACATCCTCGCCACCCTGCCCGCCATCGATGCCATCGCCGCCGTAGAGCTGCTGGATGCCGCCGGCAACAGCGTGGCACGGCTGGAAAACCGTCCGGGCACTGCCGGCTCGGTACGCCTGTATCACGCACTGGGTCAGCGCTTTGGCCAGATCGACCAGGCCGCCGCGACCGAGGGTCTGGCGCTGTACGCCGAGCACACTGCCGACGCGCGCGCCTTTCCGGGCAAGCACCCCAACATCGACCGCCTGCTGGCCATCGCCGAACAAGGCGCGCCGGCACTGACCCTGCGCGTGATCGCGGCCTGAGCGGCGGCGACACCCAGTAAAAAACCCGCCACACCGGCGGGTTTTTTACTGGCCTGCTGCCAACGTTGGCCGCAAGTGTCACACGTCCTGGCCTTCGACAATCCCGTCATGGCTGGCAGCCTTGCCCGGCAGAATCATGTTCAGCACGATGGCCAGCAGCGAGCACAGGCCGACCCCGGCCAGACCGAAGCTGCCGAATTTCAGCTCCAGGCCACCGATACCGGCGGTAAGCACCACCGAGATGATCACCAGATTGCGCGGTTCCATCAGGTCGACCTTGGCTTCGATCAGCGTCTTCAGGCCGATGGAGGCGATGGTACCGAACAGCAACACCATGATGCCGCCCATCACCGGCATCGGGATCGACTGCAGCAGCGCGTTGAACTTGCCGAAGAAGGCCATGGCAATGGCAAACAGCGCCGCCCAGGTCATCACTACCGGGTTGAAGTTGCGGGTGATCATCACCGCGCCGGTCACCTCGGCGTAGGTGGTCACCGGCGGGCCGCCGATCAGGCCGGCCAGGCACACGCCGAGGCCGTCGCCGGCCAGGGTGCGGTGCAGGCCCGGGGTCTTGGTGTAGTCGTTGCCGGTCACACCGCCGATCGCCATTACGCCGCCGATGTGTTCGATGGCTGGGGCAATCGCCACCGGCAGCATGAACAGCGCCGCCGCCCAGTTCACTTCCGGACTATGGAATGCCGGCACCGCAAACCACGGCGCGTTGGCCACCTTGGCAAAATCCACCATGCCAAGGAAAGCGGCAGCAACATAGCCGACAATCACGCCGGCCAGAATCGGTACCAGCTTGAACATGCCGCGGGCGTAGATCGACACCGTAATGGTGGTCGCCAGCGAAATGGCCGCCAGCAGCAGCGAAGTTTCGTACGGCATGATCTGGTTGCCACCGGCACGGCCCATGGCCATACCGGAAGCAGCGCCGGCCACACTCAGACCGATGATCATGATCACCGGGCCGATCACCACCGGCGGCAGCAGGCGGTTGACCAGCTCCATGCCGCGCCAGCGCACGATGGCGGCGAACACGAAGTACATGAAACCGGCGCAGAACAGGCCGAACATGGTGGCACCCGGGCCCCAGGTATGCATCGAGTAGATGATCGGGCCGATGAAGGCGAACGAGGAGCCGAGGAAGATCGGCACCTGGCGGCCGGTACACAGCTGGAACAGCAGCGTGCCGACACCGGCGCCCAGCAGTGCCATCGCCGGGTTGAGACCGGTCAGCAGCGGCACCAGCACCAGCGCGCCGAAGGCAACGAACAGAATCTGGGCACCAGATACCGCCGTCTTGAGTTGTTGGAACATGTGATTTCCCTGTTGTTGTCGATTGGTGTGGAAGTCCTGGTTACACCGTGCAGTACATCACCGCCTGCGCAATGATGTTGTTCTGGTCTGCCGCCAGCGCGCTATGGCGGCGGAAGTCCACCACCATCGCCTGCACGCGATGGTAGGTGTCGAAATTGGGTAGTGACTGGTAGCCGATATCCACCCCCAGCCGTGCAGCCAGCTTCTTGATGGTGGTCGGCTTGATGCAGACATGGGTCTGCGGGTCGCTATAGGCCAGAAAACAGGTCACCAGCGGCCACTTGGCCGGATTGGCGTTATGGTCATGGCGGCACAACTGCAGCACCTCGACAAAATCGGCAAAACTGGTTTCGTCAAAGCGGTACAGCAAGGCGTACAGCGCCGCCACGAACGGCCGGTGCACGTCGCTGAAGTTCAGGTAGTTGCGGAACGCGATCTTTTCGAAGGTGCTGACCGTGGTGCAGCGGCTGACAATCTGCCGGCAGCTGTCGATCACCGCCGCCGTGTTGCCGCTGTCGATGGCGGCGCGCAGCAGCGGCGCGGCCAGTGCCTCGCGGCACAGCCGGATCACCCCATCGATGCTGCGGTGCTTCTTGCCCAGCGCCAGCCAGTCCGCATCCTGCAGCCCCTGCGGAAAGCGGGCCAGAAAATCGGCGTCGATCTGCTGATAACGGTCCATGTCCCCCCCTGCAATCCCGGCTGCGGCCAACGTTGGCCGCAGGTTCTGACGGTTTAACGATCAGGCGTGCTTGGTACCGAAGATCTTGTCGCCAGCGTCGCCAAGACCCGGAATGATGTAGCCGTGCTCGTTGAGGTGGCTGTCCAGCGACGCGGCCACGATCTGCACATCCGGATGCGCCGCGTTAACCGCTTTCACACCTTCCGGTGCCGCCACCATCACCACCGCCTTGATGTGTTTGCAGCCATTGCGCTTGAGCAGGTCGATGGTGGCAATCAGCGAGCCGCCGGTAGCCAGCATCGGGTCGATGATCATGGCGATGCGCTCGTCGAGGTTGCCGACGAACTTCTCGAAGTAGGACACCGGCTCCAGGGTTTCCTCGTTGCGGGCGAGGCCCACCACGCTGATCTTGGCCGACGGCACCAGATCGAGCACGCCATCCAGCATGCCGATGCCGGCACGCAGGATCGGCACCACGGTCACTTTCTTGCCCTTGATCTGCTGGACGTCGATCGGACCGCACCAGCCTTCGATGGTCACCGGCTCCAGTTCGAAATCGCGGGTCGCCTCATAGGCCAGCAGGCGCGCCAGTTCCTGGGTCAGCTGGCGGAATTTCATGGTGCTGATGTCACCCTCGCGCAGCAGGCCGAGTTTGTGCTGCACCAGCGGGTGATTGACGACGGTAATGTTCATGGCGGGTCCAAACCTTGCAACTGGCAGCCGCCCCTGTCGGTGACAAGGACAGCCACGTTTTGGATACGGAAAACCGGCAGGTAGCCACCTGCCGGTACGGGATTTGGGGCGGCATTTTACAGGCAAACGCTTGTTCGCGGGCTACGGCATTGCCCCCGTTTCTCGTGATAGCCGATTTTGTTGCCGCTGTTTGTCCATCCGCAAACAAAAACGGCCCGCACAAGGCGGGCCGTTCCGGAAGTCACGCTGGCTTAAGCAGCCAGGTCTTTCAGCAGGTCCTGCAGTTCGCCGGCCTGGTACATTTCGTACATGATGTCCGAGCCGCCAACGAACTCGCCCTTCACGTACAGCTGCGGAATGGTCGGCCAGTTGGAGAATTCCTTGATGCCCTGACGCACATCGGCGTCGGCCAGCACGTCAACGGTCACGAAGTCGTTCACGCCACAGGCTTTCAGAATCTGCACCGCGCGGGCCGAGAAGCCACACTGCGGGAAAGTGGCGGAGCCTTTCATGAACAACACTACCGGGTTGCTGCTAACGGTCTGCTGGATGGTGTCTTGAACGGACATGATTTTCCTTTGCTTCGGTCTAGCGCCGGGGCATTACCCGACTAATTCAATAAGCTATTTTAGGCCCGCTTGCATCACCGGCTCAAGCCTTGCGTTGCAGTACCGCGGCAAAAAAGGCATCGCTGTTATGCAGGTGCGGACGCAGGCTGAGATAGTCGCCGGTATCCAGCTCGATCTTCTGCTCGGCCAGCAAGGCATTGGCCGGCAGCAGGCTGAAGTCCGGATGGGACTCCAGGAACGCCTCGACGATGGCCTGATTTTCCGCCGGCAGCAGGCTGCAGGTGGCATACACCAGGCGACCACCGGCACGCACCAGACGGGCGGCGGAAGCGAGGATGGCGGTCTGTTTTTCGTTCAGCTCGGCCACGCTCTCCGGGCTCTGGCGGTATTTCAGGTCCGGATTGCGGCGCAGGGTACCCAGCCCGGAACACGGCGCATCCACCAGCACGCGGTCAGCCTTGCCGGCCAGACGCTTCACCTTGGTGTCGTTCTCGTGCGCGATCAGCGTGCTGTGCACATTGGACAGGCCGGAGCGCGCCAGACGCGGCTTGAGGTTGGCCAGACGCTTCTCCGATACGTCGAACGCGTACAGGCGTCCGGTAGAGGCCATCTGCGCGCCCAGCAGCAGGGTCTTGCCACCGGCACCGGCGCAGAAATCCACCACCATCTCGCCACGGCGCGCGCCGGTGAGCAGGCCCAGCAGCTGGCTGCCCTCGTCCTGCACCTCGATGGCCCCCTGTACGAACAGCGGATGCTTGGACAGCGCCGGCTTGCCCTTGAGGCGGATACCCAGCGGCGAGTACGGCGTCGGCTCGCACTCGATGCCGGAATCGCGCAGGTACACCAGCGCGTCGTCACGGCGCATTTTCAGGCTGTTGACGCGCAGGTCCAGCGGCGCGGCACTGGCCAGGCCCTTGCCCAGCGCTACCACTTCACCCTCTTCCTGCTCGGCCAACATGCCGATCACCCAGCCGGGCAGACCGGAACGCACGTTGAGGTCGGCCGGCAACTCGGCGCCCTTGATACTGGCCAGCCACTCGGTTTCGCCTTCCTTGGTCACCGACTCCAGCTCGCGCAGGTTGCTGCCGCCGATACGCACCAGCGTCGCCAGCGCCAGACGGCGGGTATTGATACGCGGCGCACACAGGTGGCGCAGCAGTTCCAGATGGCGCAGGCAGGCAAACGAGGTCTCGGCGATCAGATGGCGATCGCTGGCACCCAGCTTGTTGTTCTCGCGGAAAAAGGCCGACAGCACGGCATCGGCCGGGCGGTCGAAACGCAGCATGTTGTGCAATACCTTGTCCAGCTGCTCGAATTGTCTAGCGTTTACTTTCATTGTTCAGCTTTCTTGGCGGCTGCTTCCATACGGTCTTGCCCGCCAGTTCAATCAGGTTGGCCCGCATCTCGTAGCGCGTATCTTTGTTAACACGCAGCACGCGGATCGGGATATTGGCGAAATCCGGCGCCAGCCAGAATTCGTACATTTCGTCCGGTTGTTTCACCCGCACCACCACGGCGCGCATCGAGCCGTCGCCAGTCTCGAAGTCCGTCTCGCCATCCGGCTTGGGCAGCATGTGGTACACCTTCTTGCCGGTGGTGATCTGGATCGGTACCTCGCCCATGTCGTCGCCACGCAGCGCCAGCTGCACGCCCAGCCCCAGCCAGTCCTGCGCCCCCGGCGCCAGCGGCTCGCTCTTGTCGGCATTGCGATCGCCGAAGCTGAGCACGCCGCCCGACCAGTCGAAATAGGCGCGTTCGCGCAGCTCGCCATCGCGCGTGCCTTCGAAGCGCTCCGGTTTCAGTCCCTGCTTACCCACCGTACCCGTGGTTTCATAGTGCAGTTTCGGGCCGATTACCGGCTGGATGTCGGTCACCAGGGTGTAGCGGTTGCCATCGCGCTGCCATGCCAGCTCGGCACGGCCCAGCAGCAAGCCCGATGCCAGCAGGCCATACTGCACCCGCGCCGTGGCAGGGAAGCGGCGGATCGGTTTCTCCGGTTTGACGGTGTCGGCCGCCGGCTTCGGTATCGCCGCCAGCGCCGCACTGGCCGGCGTTTCGGCTACAGCAGCGCTGGCCACATGGCGTGGCGCCGCCGCCAGCGGCGCCGATGCGGCCAACCTTGCAGTCTTAGCCTTGGGTTTGCGTTGTGGCGGACTTTTCTTCCGCTCGGCCTGCGGCTGCGAGGCGTCGGCATGACGCGCGCCACCCTGGGCACTGGCCAGCAGCGTGGTCGCCAGCGCCGGGCCGGGTTCGTCTTCCAGCTGCATGCTCTGCAGCTTGGCGCTGAGCTTGCGCAGCTTGGGGTCGTCCGGCATCTCGACGCGGTCGAAAGACACCAGCCCGCTCCCGAGCATGGCCAGATGCGCCAGCAGCGAGAGGGCAAACGCCAGCAGCATCAGCCGTCTGGCAGTCAGGCGAGGCAGCTTCAATTTCACTGCGGTGCCGGTACCAGCAGGCAATGGTTGGCCGCAGCGTCAGCCACACCCGCCACGCGGCCGGCGCTGATGGTCAGCTCGCCAGCAACAAAACGGCGCACCGCTTCCGGGTACAACTTGTGCTCCTGCTGCAGCACACGGCCAGCCAGCGTGTCTTCGGTATCGCCATCCAGCACCGGTACGACGGCCTGCGCCACGATCGGGCCGTGGTCCAGCTCGGCAGTGACAAAGTGCACGGTGCAACCGGCCACCTTGCAGCCCATGTCGATGGCACGCTGGTGGGTGTGCAACCCCGGGAACGATGGCAACAGCGACGGGTGGATGTTCAGCATGCGGCCTTCGTAACGCGCGGTGAACGCCGGTGTCAGAATGCGCATGAAGCCGGCCAGCACCACCAGGTCCGGCTGGAAGGCATCGATTTCGGCCGCCAGCTGTGCGTCGAATGCCTCGCGGCTGGCAAACTGTTTGTGGTCCAGACCCACGGTGGCGATGCCGCGCTCGGCGGCCCAGGCGAGACCAGCGGCGTCCGGACGGTTGGCGATTACCGCGGCGATGTTGGCGCCCGGAATCTTGGCATCGACGATGGCCTGCATATTGGAACCACGGCCGGAAATCAGGATGACGACGTTTTTCATGATGCGGTAACTACCTGGCGCAGGCGCCACAAAACGTTGGCCGCAACGCTGTCGCGGCATACTGGCAGCATTGCGAGCCACCAAATGACAAGCGCCGCCAGCAGGGCCAGCGGCGCTGTTTAACCCGTGCGGCTTACGCCACCTGGGTCTGGTGCTCGTCGCCGTTACGGGCGCGGATCACGCCGATGCGCGATACGGTTTCACCCTGTTCGGTCAGGAAGGCGGCAGCAGCGTCGGCGTCGGCCGCATCCACGATTACCACCATGCCGATACCGCAGTTGAAGGTACGGTACATTTCCTGGGCATCGACATTGCCTTCGGCCTGCAGCCACTGGAACAGCTTCGGCAGCTCCCAGCTACCGGCATCGATCTGTGCCACGGTGTTTTCCGGCAGCACGCGCGGGGTGTTTTCGGTAATGCCACCGCCGGTGATGTGCGCCATGCCCTTCACGTTAAGCTTTGCCATCAGCGCCAGCAGCGGCTTCACGTAGATGCGGGTCGGGGCGATGATCGCCTCGCGCAGGGTCTTGTCGCCGTCAAAGGCGGCATCCAGCTGCGGCTGGGCGCGCTCGATGATCTTGCGCACCAGGCTGTAACCGTTGGAGTGCACGCCGTTGGATTTCAGGCCCAGTACCACGTCGCCCGGCTTGATGTCGCGGCCGGTGATGACCTTGCTCTTTTCCACCACGCCGACGGCAAAGCCGGCCAGGTCGTATTCGCCCACCGGGTACATGCCCGGCATTTCGGCGGTTTCGCCGCCGATCAGTGCGCAGCCCGCCTGTTCGCAACCTTCGGCAATGCCCTTGATTACGTCGGTGGCCTGGGCCACGTCCAGCTTGCCGCAGGCAAAGTAGTCGAGGAAGAACAGCGGCTCGGCACCCTGTACCAGGATGTCGTTCACGCTCATGGCGACCAGGTCGATGCCGACGGTGTCATGCTTGTTCCAGTCGAAGGCCAGCTTGAGCTTGGTGCCCACGCCGTCGGTGCCGGAAACCAGCACCGGTTCCTGGTATTTCTTGGAAATTTCCACCAGTGCGCCGAAACCGCCGAGGCCACCGAGAACTTCCGGGCGCATGGTGCGCTTGGCAAACGGCTTGATGTTTTCGACGAGCGCGTCACCGGCATCGATATCGACGCCGGCGTCACGGTAACTGAGGGACGTGGTGTTCAAGGTAAACTCGCTTTCTGCTAACGTATTCGCTTTGCTGCCTGGGAGTGCGCGGGCTCGTGGCCCGAAGCGCCTGTATTTTAACCGAAAACCCGTGGCGAGTCAGAACTGCTTCTGCATGGCACGCTTGATGGCAATGACATGGCCCGCCATGCCGGTTAATCTGTGTTTTCCAGCGCCCGGCCACGGCGCAGGCGCCAGACCCTGCCACCAACCGTGCGGCCAACCTCCGATAGCGTGCCTTCCACCATGTCCACATCCCGTCCTTTCAACCTGCTGCCCTGGCTGCTTGGCGTCATCGGCGTGTTCAGCGTGCTGTGGCTGCTGGACCGGCTATCCGCCGTACTGGCGCCGTTCATTACCGCCGCGGTGCTGGCCTATATTCTCGATCCGCTGGTAGACCGCCTGCAGGCGCGCGGCCTGTCGCGCACCGCCGCACTGCTACTGGTGATGCTGGCCGGCTTCTTTGCCGTGCTGGGTCTGCTGCTGATCGTGGTGCCAATGCTGATCTCGCAGGCGCAGGCCCTTACCGCCCGGCTGCCGGTGCTGGTGGATTTCGTACAGCACAGTGCGCTGCCGTGGCTCAACCACGCCCTGGGCACCAGCATCAGTATCGACAGCCAGAGTTGGCGCGATGCGCTGGCCGGCAATGCCGCCGGCGTGCGCCAGGCCCTGGCCCGGCTCGCGCCGCAACTGGGGCACGGTGGCGCCCTGCTGCTGCAGACCGTGGCCAACCTCGCGCTGCTGCCAGTGCTGCTGTATTACTTCCTGCATGGCTGGGATGACATGGTGGCGCGCGTCGCGACGCTGGTACCGCGCCGCTGGGCAGACCAGGTCGGCGAGATCGCCAGCGAAGTCGATGACATGCTCGGCCAGTTTCTGCGCGGCCAACTGTCGGTGATGCTGATCATGGCGGCCATTTATGGCGGCGGCCTGGCACTGACCGGACTGGACTCCGGCCTCGCCATCGGCATCGTCGCCGGCCTGCTGGTGTTCATCCCTTATCTGGGCGCATTTACCGGCCTGCTGCTGGCCACGCTGGCGGCGATGCTGCAGTTCGACAGCGCCAGCGGCCTGCTGCTGGTCTGGGGGGTATTTGCCATCGGCCAATTGCTGGAAAGCTTCCTGGTAACCCCCTATCTGGTGGGCGAGCGCATCGGCCTGTCGCCGGTAACGGTGATCTTCGCACTGATGGCGTTTGGCGAACTGATGGGCTTTGCCGGCGTGCTGCTGGCACTACCACTGGCCGCCATCAGCGTGATTCTGGGCCGCCATCTGATCCGCCATTATTTCAACAGCCGCTTTTATCAGCGTAGAATCGACCCCTGATCCCAGATAGCCCATACCGATGTTGGACCAGCTCGTTCTCGACCTCCTGCCAGAACCCCTCCCGGCGTTCGACAACTTCCTTGCCCAGCGCAACCGCGAAATCATCGCCGCGCTGACCGCCGAGGAAGGCGAACGCTTCGTCTATCTATGGGGCGAGCCGGGCTGCGGCAAAACCCACCTGCTGCAGGCGTGGATCGCCCACGCCGAACGGCTGGGCCGCGCCTCCATCTATCTGGATGCCGCCCACGAGCAACTGCCGGATTTTGCCCGCGAAGCCAGCTTCATCGCCGTCGACCATGTCGACGACCTGGCGCCGGACGACCAGATCATGCTGTTCTCAATCTACAACTCGCTGAAGGAAAGCGGCGAAGGCCGCCTGCTGATGGCCGGCCACCAGCCGCCAATGCAGGCGCCGGTGCGCGACGACCTGCGCACCCGTCTCGGCTGGGGCCTGGTGTTCGAAGTCAAGGCACTGTCCGACGACGACAAGCTGGACGCGCTGCGCCACCACGCCGCCAGCCGCCAGCTTGCCATTCCGGACGACGTGTTCCGCTACCTGCTGACCCACTGGCGCCGCGACCTGTCCAGCCTGATCGCCATGCTGGACATGCTGGACCGCTACTCGCTGGCACTGCGGCGGCCGATTACCGTGCCGCTGGTAAAAAACGTACTGCAAACCACCGAAACCGAGCCATGAACCTAGCCCTGTTTGACCTCGATAACACCCTGATTGCCGGCGATTCCGATAGCGAATGGCCGAAATTCCTGATCAAACGCGGCATTCTCGATCCGGAACACCACGCCCGCCAGAACGATTACTTCTACGAACAGTACAAGGCCGGCACGCTGGACATCTTCGAATTCCTCGACTTCCAGCTGGCGCCGCTCACCCGCTTCAGCCGTAGCGAGCTGGATACGCTGCACGCCGGCTACATGGCCGAACACATCCTGCCGATCATTCCGCAGAAAGCGCGCGATTTGCTGGCCGCCCATCAGGCGCAGGGCGACGTGGTGATGATCATCACCGCCACCAACCGCTTCATCACCGCTCCCATCGCCCGTGAACTCGGCGTGGAACACCTGATCGCGGTGGAGCTGGAACAGGACGCTGCCGGCAATTTCACCGGCAAACCCACCGGCACCCCCAGTTTCCAGGAAGGCAAGATCCCCCGCCTCAACGAATGGTTGGCCGCACGTGGCGAGACGCTGCAAAGCTACGAGCAGACCTTCTTCTACAGCGACTCGCGCAACGACCTGCCGCTGCTGTCCATCGTCAGCAACCCGGTAGCGGTCGATGCCGATGACACCTTGCGCGCCCATGCCGAAGCCCATGGCTGGCCGGTAATCACACTGCGCGACTGATCCGACCCACGGCCGTTGCGGCCACCACGAGGCCCTGCCCATGGAAAAACTCGACGCCTTTCTCGCCCGCGCCGAAGCGCTGATGGCACGGCTGGAGCCGCTGCTGCCGCCCGCCATTCCCGAGCCGGACTGGTCAGCGCCGGCCTTCCGCTGGTGCCGCGCCGGCCTGAGCGGCTGGCTGGAGGCCATCCACGCACCGCATACCGTGGCGCTGGACGACCTCACCGACATCGAGCGCCAGAAGGCGCTGATCGTGCGCAACACCGAGCAGTTCCTTGCCGGCCGCCCGGCCAACAACGTGCTGCTCACCGGCGCCCGCGGCACCGGCAAATCGTCGCTGATCAAGGCACTGCTGGCGGCTTATGCCGCGCGTGGCCTGCGGGTGATCGAGGTCGACAAGAGCCACTTGCCGGATCTGGGCCAGATCGTGGCACTGGTCGCCGACCGCCCGGAGCATTTCATCCTGTTCTGCGACGACCTGTCGTTCGAGGAAGGCGAGGACAGCTACAAGGCACTGAAGTCGGCACTGGACGGCGGCCTGGCACAGCGTGCGGCCAACCTGCTGGTCTATGCCACCTCCAACCGCCGTCACCTGATGCCGGAGCGCAGCAGCGAAAACCGCGAAGGCTGGGTAAAGGACGGTGAAATCCACCCGGGCGAAACTACCGAGGAAAAAGTGTCGCTGTCCGACCGCTTCGGCCTGTGGTTGTCGTTCTACCCGTTTGACCAGAACGCCTACCTGGCAGCGGTGCGCGGCTGGCTGGCGCATTTCGACCTGCCGCTGGATGCCGAAGCCGAGCGCGCAGCGCTGCAATGGAGCCAGCTGCGCGGCAGCCGCTCCGGCCGCGTGGCCTGGCAGTTTGCCTGCGACTGGGCCGGCCGCGAGCCGGGCGAGCGCCTCGCCGAGCTGGGGCGCTGATGATGGACAGCAAGAAGATCATTCCGGTGGTGGCCGGCGCGCTGATGCAGGCCGACGGCCAGTTCATGCTTGGCAGCCGCCCGGCCGGCAAACCCTATCCGGGCTACTGGGAGTTTCCGGGCGGCAAGGTGGAGGCCGGCGAAACGCCGTACCAGGCGCTACTGCGCGAGCTGGACGAGGAAATGGGCATCCGCGTCACCCACGCCACGCCGTGGCTGCGCCGGGTGCATCACTACGAACACGCCTCGGTGGAGCTGCTGTTCTACCGCGTGTGGGCGTGGGATGGCGAACCGCAGCCGCACGAGGGCCAGAGCTTTGCCTGGCAGCAACCGGGCCAGTTGTCGGTGCAGCCGATGTTGCCGGCCAATGCGCCGATCCTGCGCGCGCTGCAGCTGCCGGAGGTACTGGACATCAGTTGCGTGCACGAGCTGGGCCGCGATGCGGTACTGGAAGCGCTGGCGCGGCGCGACGACGCAACGTGGGTCATCATCCGCGAGCCGCAACTGGATCGTGAACAACTGGCCGCGCTGGTCGGCGAAGTCAGCCAGATCGTGCATGCCCGTGGCGGCAAACTGATCGTCAATGCCGACCCGGCCTGGCTGAAAGGCTGGCCGGTGGATGGCGTCCACCTGACTGCCGCAAGGTTGGCCGCGCTCAGCGAGCGACCGGCGCATTTTGCCTGGGTCGGCGCCTCCTGCCACAGTCGCGCCGAACTGGAACGCGCCGGCGAGCTGGGCCTCGACTACGCGCTGCTGGGCCATGTCCTGCCCACCGCCAGCCACCCGCAACAGCCGGCCCTGGGCTGGGACGGACTGGCTGCGCTCACCGCCCCGGCGGCGCCGTTGCCGGTGTTCGCCATCGGCGGGCTGGATGCGGCCAACCTCGAGCAGGCGCGGCACAGCGGGGCGCACGGCGTGGCCCGGATGCGTGCCGCCTGGAAATAAACGATGAAAACAAAACTCACGCGCCAGCAACTGGCGCTGATCGCGGTGCTGCTGATCGCCTTTGCCCTGCTCAAGGCCGGGCTGATCTGGTGGTACCTCGGCCACAAGAACCAGCCGGCGGCTGCGGTTACCGTCAGCTGCCAGAACCTGCAGGCTGGCTGCACCTTGCCGGATGGCAGCGTGCTGACGCTGGATCGCCAGCCACAAGCGGCACAGCCATTCGGCCTCAGCCTGCAGCGGCTAAACGGCAGCGCCCCCGCCATCGAGTTTTCGATGCGCGACATGGACATGGGCTTCAACCGCTATAAATTGCTGCCCCAGGGTGATGGCTGGCGCGCCAGCATCATTCTGCCGGTGTGCGTGACCGGCAGCCACCAGTGGCAGATGGCGCTGAAATACCCGGACAAGAGCTACCTGATCGACTTCAGCACCCGCTGATCCCCGTCAGCCACTGACAACAAAGCCACCCTTGCGGTGGCTTTGCTTTTGCTGGCACGGCACTTGCTAGTTAGATACTGCTCCATGGAGCGACAGGTGTTGTTCCCCGCTTGCCGGGCCGGCTGTCAGCCAGTTCCGCCGGGTAAACGGGAACTTTTGCACGGTTTTGGTGCAACAAAACCACCCGAATTGGTGCAACGCGCCAATTCGGGGCCTCTTTTTACGAATTCATTGTCACGCCACGCGCGGGGCACCCCGGTTTGATAGAGGGAGAACCAGAACGGCTCAGCCGTCATCTCAACGGGCAACAAGGTTGGCCGCAGTCATGCGGCCAACCTTTTGCTTTTCTGGCACCGCAAAAGCAGCCGGCAACGCTCAGGGCTGCTCGCCCAGCAGGTAGCGCTTGCTCATGGCGCGGAACTCGTCACTGCCGGATACCCGCAGCGCCTCGAACAGCACCATCTCGCGCGTCACCAGCACCGCCCCGGCATCGCGCATGCGTTGCAGCCCGTAATCGCGGTTGGCCGCACCACGGCTGGAGACCGCGTCGGCAACCACGAATACCTGCTTGCCCAGCGCCAGCAGTTCCAGCACCGTCTGCAACACACAGACGTGGGTTTCCATGCCGCACACCACCACCTGGCTGCGTGCCAGCAGCGACTCCGGCAGGCATTCCGCCGCCACGCAGGAAAAGTGCAGCTTTTCCACCACCAGCGCGGCCGGCGCCGCCGCCAGCAGCGCCGGCGCGGTATGCCCAAGGCCATGCGGGTACTGCTCGGAAAACACTACCGGTAGGCCCACATCGTGTGCGGCGGACACCAGCCAGCGGCAGCGCGCCAGCATGCCATCCGCGTCCAGCACTGCCGGCAGCAGCTTCTGTTGCACATCCACCACCAGCAAGGTGGCATCATTTCTGTCGATTAGCATCGCCATCTCCTTTGCACCGCCGGCTTTCGCCGCGGCAAACCTACTCCTGCTATGACCAGCAGCAGCTTACGCAGTTGCCATAAGCAAGGGCAAACCCCAGATGGGCTCGGCAACGGCTTGTGGCACCATGCCCGTTACAGAGAGAACAGGCCCGCCGTGGCCGCCGGAGAGACAACATGCTGCAAGGTGCCTACCGCGAATTCCATCAACGCATTCTGGAAACCATCCCGTCACGCCGGGTATTTAACGACCCGCTGTCGACGCTGGCCTACGGCACCGATGCCTCCTGTTACCGGCTGACACCCAAGATCGTCATCAAGACCGAAAGCGAGGACGAGGTACGCACCATCCTCGCCGAAGCCGCCAGCCTGCAGCTGCCGGTGACCTTCCGCGCCGCCGGCACCTCGCTGTCCGGCCAGGCGGTGAGCGATTCGATTCTGGTGGTGGCCAGCCACGGCTGGAAGAAACTACAGGTGCTGGACGATGGCCGCGCCATCCGCCTGCAACCGGGGGTGATCGGCGCCGAGGCCAACGCCGCGCTGCTGCCGTTCGGCCGCAAGATCGGCCCCGATCCGGCCACCATCAACTGCCCAGATGCCGAGGCGCTGTTGGCCGCATTGCAAGCGGTGATGAGCAACCTGTCCGCTATCGAACAGGAGCAGGCCGACAAGGCCGCCAAACAGCAACAGGCACAGGCTGGCCGTGCACTGTGGCAGCCGGCCGGCAAGCCGCTGGCGCTGGACGGCATCGCCGCCAGCCCGGGGCTGGCCATCGGCCGCCTGCGCGTGATCAAGCCGGCGGTGCTGGAAGTGCCGGATCACCCGGTATTGCTGGGCACCGGCGGTGACCAGCTGGATGCGGCACTGGCCGCTACCCGCCAGCAGTTGCAGGAACTGGCCGCCGCCACCGGCAAGCGCATGGGCGCTACCGAGGCCGGCATTTTCCGTGCCCAGGCCGAACTGCTGAACGACACCGATCTGATTACCCTTACCTGCCAGCTGATGGTGGAAGGCCACGGTGTGGCCTGGGCCTGGCATCAGGCGGTCAGCCGTCTGGCCGAACGCCTGGCCGCGCTGGGCAACCCGCTGCTGGCCGCCCGCGCCGCCGACCTGCGCGATGTGGGCCTGCGCGTGCTGGATCAACTGGCACCGGAACTGGGCGCGCGCCGCAAGCCGCTGGACGAAGGCGACAACCTGATCATCGCCGCGGCCGACCTGACCCCGTCCGACACCGCCGCGCTGGATCCGCAGCGCATCATCGGCCTGTGTACCGCGCAGGGCGGCCCGTCGTCGCACACCGCCATCATCGCCCGCACCCTGGGCATGCCGGCGCTGGTGGCACTGGGCGCCTCGCTGCTGGACCTGCCGGATGACAGCACCGCCATCATCGACGGCGACAGCGGCCGCCTGTACCTGAACGCGGACGACGCAGACCTCGCCAGCGCCCGCCAGTGGATTGCCCGCCAGCAGGAAGCCGCCAAGAAAGCTGCTGCCGCGGCGATGGCACCGGCCACCACTCAGGACGGCAAACGCATCGAGGTGGCGGCCAACGCCAACCATCCGGAGCAGGCCGCCGCCGCCGTCAAGGCCGGCGCCGAGGGCGTGGGCCTGATGCGCACCGAGTTCCTGTTCCTGGAGCGCGACAGCGCACCGAGCGAGGAAGAGCAATACCAGACTTATCGCGGCATGCTGGACGCGCTGCAGGGCAAACCGCTGATCATCCGCACCCTGGACATCGGCGGCGACAAGCAGGTGCCGTACCTGAACCTGCCGCACGAGGAAAACCCGTTCCTCGGCGTGCGCGGTGTACGCCTGCTGCTGCGCCGTCCGGACCTGCTGGAGCCGCAGCTGCGCGCCATTTACCGCGCCGCCAGCCACGGTCCGCTGTCGATCATGTTCCCGATGATCACCAGCCTGGAAGAAGTCAAGGCACTGCGCGCGGTATGCGAGCGCATCCGCCTGGAGTTGGCCGCACCGGCAGTGCCGCTGGGCATCATGGTGGAAGTGCCGGCCGCAGTGGCGATGGCCGACCAGCTGGCCGAGCACGTCGACTTCTTCTCCATCGGCACCAATGACCTGACGCAGTACGTGCTGGCCATCGACCGCCAGCACCCGGAGCTGGCGCGCGAAGCCGATGCACTGCATCCGGCGGTACTACGCATGATCCGCCAGACAGTGGAAGGCGCCAGCCGCCACAACCGCTGGGTGGGCGTGTGCGGCGGCATCGCCGGCGACCCGCTAGGCGCCGCCATCCTGGCCGGCCTCGGCGTGCAGGAGCTGTCGATGAGCCAGCGCGATATCGCCAACGTGAAAGCCATGCTGCGCCGCTGCAGCAGCGGCCACCTGGCCCGCCTGGCCGCCGATGCACTGCGTTGCCCGGACGTGGGCGCGGTGCGTGCGCTGGCCGCTCGCCTGGAGCAGGTAGCGGAAGAGGTGGAGGCATGAGCCGCCAGGTGCTGACCATTACGCTGAACCCGGCGCTGGATCACACCATCAGCCTGCCCAGCCTCAACGTTGGCCGCGTCAACGTGGCACTGGAGGCGGCACAGACCCCGGGCGGCAAGGGCGTCAATGTCGCCAGCTGCCTGGCCGACTGGGGCGTGCCGGTGATGGCCAGCGGCCTCTTGGGCCGCGACAACGCCGGCCCGTTTGTCAGCCTGTTCGAGCACAAGGGCATCGCCGACCGCTTTCTGCGCCTGCCCGGCAACACCCGCACCAATATCAAGCTGGTGGCGCAGGACACGCTGGACACCACCGACATCAACCTGCCGGGCGTGGAGATGGCGGACAGCGCACTGCCGCAGCTGATCGAGCAGCTGCAGCATCTGGTGGAAGACGGCCAGATCGTGGTGCTGGCCGGCAGCCTGCCGCCGGCACTGCAGCAAGACGGCTACCTGCCGCTGCTGCGCGAGCTGGCAACGCTCGGCGCCGAGGTAGTGCTGGACACCAGCGGCGAGGCACTGGCGCAGGTACTGGCCCAGCACGAAGTGCTGCCGGTGATGATCAAGCCCAACCGCCACGAACTGGAAGACTGGGTTGGCCGCGCGCTGCCGACGCTGGCCGATGTCGCCACCGAGGCGCGCGCGCTCAACCAGCGCGGCATCGCCACCGTGGTGGTATCGCTGGGCGGCGATGGCGCGCTGCTGTCCACCCGCCAGGATGGCTGCTGGCTGGCCAGCCCGCTCGCCATCACCCCGGTCAGCACCGTCGGTGCCGGCGATGCGCTGGTGGCCGGCCTGGTAGCGGCACGCCACGCCGGACAGAGTTGGCCGCAGGCACTGAAGCTGGGCACCGCCTTTGCCGCCGCCAAGCTGCAGCGGCTGGGACCGCACCTGCCGCCGCGGGCGGAAGTGAAGGCCTTGCTGGAACAGGTCCAGCTGCAAGCCCTGTAAGCCATTGCATCAAGAGATTCATCCGGCCCGCACCGCCCCCTACAACAGCAGGACGGGCCGGATACTTCAGCAGCACAACGAGAGGAGACATACATGTCAACACTGCTGGCCGTACTCACCTGCCCCGATCGCAGCACCCAGAGCCTGCTGGCCGCGGAAGCCCTGCGCAAGGCTGCCAAACAGCTCGGGCAGGCCATCCGCATTGAAACCCATACCGCGCAAGGCGTGCAGGACCCGCTAAGCGAGGCGGAAGTCTCCGCCGCGCAGCAGGTAATCCGCGTCGGCGCCAACGGCGATGACAATCGCTTTAGCGGCAAGCGCGAACATCGCGCCGCACTGGATGCGGTGCTGGCCGATCCGGCCGCAGTACTGACTGCGGCGTTGAGCACCGCTACCGGTGCCGCCCCGGTGGCTGCCGCCGCCAGCCAGACGCTGTCCATCGTCGCCATTACCTCCTGCCCGACCGGCATCGCCCACACCTTCATGGCCGCCGAAGGCCTGACCGGCGCCGCCGAGGCGCTGGGCCACCGCATCAAGGTGGAAACCCAGGGGTCGGTCGGTTCGCAAAACACCTTGTCCGCGGCCGACATCGCGGCCGCCGATCTGGTAATCATCGCCGCCGACACCCAGGTGGACACCGGCCGTTTTGCCGGCAAGCGCGTGTTCATGAGCGGCACCAAGGCGGCGATCAACGACGGCAAGGCGCTGATCAATAACGCCAGCGCCAATGCCAAACTGCAGGCCGCCGCGGCTGGTGGTCAGGCCGGCGGCACGGCTGCCGCGGCCACCGCCAGCAGCAGCAAGGAACGCAGCAGCGCCTACAAACACCTGATGACCGGCGTCTCGTTCATGCTGCCGTTCGTGGTGACCGGCGGCCTGCTGATTGCGCTGGGCTTCGCGCTGGGCGGCATCTATGTGTTCGACGATGCGCACAAGGGCACGCTGGGCTGGACGCTGTTCAATATCGGCGCCAAGGCTTCATTCGCGCTGATGGTGCCGATCCTGGCCGGCTATATCGCCTACTCCATCGCCGACCGTCCGGGTATCGCCCCAGGTATGGCCGGTGGCATGATCGCCGGCGCCATCGGCTCCGGCTTCCTTGGCGGCATCGTCGCCGGTTTCATTGCCGGTTACTCGGTGAAGTACCTCAACGAGAAGATCCAGCTGGGCCGCAATTTCGACGGTCTCAAGCCGGTGCTGATCCTGCCGCTGCTGGGTACCACCATCGTCGGCCTGCTGATGTACTACGTGCTGGGGCAGCCGGTGGCCGCGGCGCTGGGCGCGGTAACCGAATGGCTGAAAGGCCTGCAGGGCAGCAGCGCACTGGCCATGGGCATGATTCTGGGCGCGATGATGGCCTTCGACATGGGCGGCCCGATCAACAAGGCGGCCTACACCTTCGCCACCGGCCTGATCGCCAGCCAGGTGTACGCCCCGATGGCGGCAGTGATGGCTGCCGGCATGACCCCGCCGCTGGGCATCGCGCTGGCCGCAGTGCTGTTCAAGAACCGCTTTACTGCCGACGAGCGCGAAGGCGCCAAGGCTGCCGGCGTGCTGGGCATCTCCTTCATTACCGAAGGCGCCATCCCGTTTGCCGCCAAGGACCCGCTGCGCGTGATCCCGTCGCTGATGGCCGGCTCGGCCCTGGCCGGTGCCATCTCGATGGCTTCCGGTTGCGAGCTGCGCGTGCCGCACGGTGGCGTATTCGTGCTGCCGATTCCGAATGCGGTAAGCAATCTCGGCATGTACATCGTGGCCTTGCTGGCCGGCACCGCGCTGACCGCCGTGCTGCTGGGCGTGCTGAAGAAAACCCCGGATGCGGCCAACGCTTAAGTTTCTCTCCCTCCTGCACTCGCAGGTCCGGCCCGAGCACCTTATGGTGCCGGGCCATTTTTTTGTCCGGTAATTCCGCGTATGCGGATGACCATAGAACCTCAATTTCATACAATGTACTGGTCTAACACCAATAACTCGCCCCGAAGGAGCAATTTATGCCACTGAGCTACCAGATCCGCGACAAGGAAGCCAGTATCAACATCAGTGGCCATTTCAATTTCTCGCTGCACAGCGACTTCCGTGCCGCCTGCCAGGCCGTCATCGCCGACCCGGAAGTGAAATCCGTAGACATCAATCTGCAAGACACCGAATATCTGGACAGCTCGGCGCTGGGCATGCTGCTGGTATTGCGCGAACAGCTCGCCCCGCGCGACATCAAGCTGATGATTACCAACAGCAGAGCCAGCATCCGCCAGATCCTGACCATTGCCCGCTTCGAAAAATTCTTCCAGATTGACTGAGAGCCTGCCCATGCGTCAGCTGAACGTGCTGGTTGTCGATGACAGCAAAGTCAACCGCCTGGTCATCTCCCGTGTGATCAGCCAGCACGGCCATCACGTCACCGAGGCGGCCAACGGCGTTGAAGCGCTGCAGTGCTGCAACCAGCTGCTACCGGACCTGATCCTGATGGACGTGATCATGCCGGAGATGGATGGTCTCACCACGACCAAGCTGCTGCGCGAACGCTACGACAAGCAGTGGATTCCGATCATCTTCCTGACCGGCAAATCCGAGCAGGAAGACGTGCTGGCCGGTCTTGCCGCCGGCGGCGACGACTACCTGACCAAGCCGGTGGACACCAAGCTGCTGACCGCCAAGATCCGCGTGATGGTGCGCATTGCCGAAATGCAGCAGCGCATCACCCAGGATGCCAAGCGGCTGGAAGCCTATTACCACGCCAACCAGGTGGAACAGCAGCTGGCCGAACACGTGCTGAACAACCTGTACGGCGACCAGCAAGACACCGGCATCGAGCAGTGGATCAAACCGACGGTACAGTTCAGCGGCGACATCATCACCGCCGCCAAATCGCCCACCGACACCCTGCACATCATGCTGGCCGACAGTACCGGCCACGGGCTGGCCGCCGCCATTGCCTGCCTGCCGGCGGCAACGGTGTTCTATGCCATGACGCAGAAGGGTTTCGGCATTCCTGCCATCGCGCGGGAAATCAACAAGAAACTCAAGCAGCAGCTGCCGGTTGGCCGCTTCGTCGCCGCCACCCTGGTCGCCATCTCGCCACAGGAACGCACCGTCACGGTGTGGAATGGCGGCATTCCGTTTGCTGCCTTCATCAGTGAACAGGGCGAGCTGGACAAACGCTTTGTCTCCGCCCATCCGCCACTGGGCATCATGCCGAATGCGGACTTCGATCCCTCGGTTGAAGTCTATCGCTGGCACCAGCCTGGCCGGCTGCTAATCTGCTCCGATGGCCTGACCGAAGCACGCAGCGCCGATGGCCGCCTGCTGGAGCCGGAGCAGCTCATCGCCCAGCTGGCCACGCCGCTGCCGGCGCCGGTCATGCCGCAGCTGTCGCAAACCATCAACCAGCACCTGGGCGCCGACGAAAATGTCGACGACATTTCGCTGGTGGTGGCCGCCTGCAGCAACGATTACGTCAGCCCGCCGCAACCGAAACAGCAGCACGGCTTTACCCAGCTGGACAACTGGGAGATCCGCCTGGGCTTTGGCCCCAAGGAGCTGCGCGAGGATCTGGGCATGCCCACCCTGCTGGGCTGGCTCAACCAGATCGGCCTCAACGAGAACCAGTTCAGCGACATGCTGCTGATCGTCACCGAGCTGTTCAGCAACGCGCTGGAGCACGGCGTGCTGATGCTGGACTCCAACGACAAGAATTCCAGCGACGGCTTTGTCCACTACCTGTCCCAGCGGCAACAGCGGCTGGCGGCACTGGAAGCGGGCCGCATCGATATCGGCATGCGCCGTGACCACAACCAGCTGCACCTGACGGTACAGGATAGCGGCATCGGCTTCGATGCCGACCGGTTGCCGGCAGACTGCGACGACCAGGCCACTCACGGCCGCGGCATCGCGCTGGTACGCCGCCTGTGCCAGCAGGTGACGTTTAGCAACGGCGGCCGCAGCGTGGAAGTGATCTACCCGCTGTAACTGCCGCCTTTCGCCACCGTTTCCGCCGGGCATGCCCGGCAGGCGCCATCATGTCATTTACCCTGCAACATGCCGGCCACGCCGAGCTGGATATCAAGAAAAGCCGCTTTCTCGCCTGTGTCGAACCGGTGGCCGACCGCAGCGCGGCACTGCAGCGGGTAGCGGAACTGAAAGCCGCCCACCCCGCCGCCGCCCACGTGTGCTGGGCGCTGCTGGCCGGCGGCCACAGTGCGGCCAACGATGATGGCGAGCCATCCGGTACCGCCGGCCGGCCGATGCTGGAAGTGTTGCGCCATCAGGCGCTGGAAGGGGTGCTGGCCACCGTGGTGCGCTACTACGGCGGCGTCAAGCTGGGCGCCGGCGGCCTGGTACGCGCCTATACCGACAGCGTGGCGCGCGCGCTGGATGGCATACCGCGCACCGAGCTGCAACGCCTGCAGACCCTGCGCTGCCAGTTGCCGTATGCGCTGGAAGGCCACGCCCGCCGGCTGCTGCAGAAACATGCGGCCAACCTGGAACAGGTGGCGCACGATGCGCAGGTGACCCTGCTATTCAGCCTTCCCGAGCGCGAAGCCGCGGCGCTATGCCTGGCACTGGAAGAAAGCAGCCACGGCCAGTTGCAGTGGCTGGCAGTGCCAACGGAGGATTGAGTGCAGTAACACGTTGGCCGCCGGCGGTGCGCCCGTCACGGCGCCGGCGAAGCTTGGCCAGCCGGCCGGCCAGGGGTTGCGGCCAACCCTGCCACGGGTAAGCCGTCCGCACCCGCCAGCGCGGTTACGCCAGCCGCCCTTTCTGCTGGCGGTAGGCCACCACGGTCTGCACCAGATCGGCAATCGAGCGGGCGCCCATCTTGTCCATCATCTTGCCGCGGTGCGCTTCTACCGTCTTGATGCTGATGCCGAGGTCGTCGGCAATCACCTTGTTCATCTTGCCTTCGATCACCCGTTCCAGCACCTCGCGTTCGCGTGCGGTCAGCGTCGCCAGCCGTGCCTCGCAGGCCTGCACCCCGCTCTCGCTCTGGCGCACGCTTTCCACTGCCGCCAGCGCGCTGTCCACCGCGGCCAGCAGCGCTTCCTGATTGAACGGTTTTTCCAGGAAATCATGCGCGCCGCGCTTCACCGCCTGCACCGCCATCGGCACATCGCCATGCCCGGTAATGAAGATTACCGGCCACTGGTTGCCGCGCGCCTGCAGCTCCTCGTACAGCTGCAAACCGCTCATGCCGGGCATGCGGATGTCGAGAATCAGGCAGCCGCTGCCCTGCCCCGGCCGGTACGCCGCCAGAAAGCCCTCGGCACTATCGTGGCAGACCACCTGGTAGTCGTGGCTTTCCAGCAGCCACTGCAGCGAGTCGCGGAACGCTTCGTCATCGTCGACGATATGAATGCGGATGGTTGTGCTTGTCATGATTCGTACACCGGCAGGGTGAAGCGGAAAATGGTACCACCCAGCGGATGATCTTCCACTGAGAGTTGACCCTGATGGAACTCCACGATCGAGCGGCAGATATTCAACCCCATGCCCATGCCGTCGCTCTTGGTAGTGAAGAAGGCATCGAACAGCTGCGCCTTGATGTCATCCGGCACGCCGTGGCCACGGTCGACGATCGCCAGTTCGATACGCTTGCTGTTGTGGCGCTGTACCGATAGTTCCAGCTGGCGTTCGGCCGGCGGCAGCTGCTGCATCGCCTCCATGCCGTTCTTGATCAGATTGAGCAGCACCTGCTCGATCAGGATCGGATCGACATGCACCAGCGGCAAGTCACTGGCCATATGCACGTTGATGCTGCTGGCCAGCCGCCGCGCCTCGATCTCGGCAATCGCCAGCGCCGCCTCGATGATGTCGCCAATGGCCACCGGCTTGCGCACCGGCTCGCTCTGTTTCACGAACTCGCGCACCCGGCGCACGATCTTGCCGGCGCGCTCGGCCTGGGCAGTGATCTTTTCCATCACCGGAATCAGCGTCTCGGCGGTGGCCTTGCCCTGGCGCAGCCGCTCCACGCAGCCGGCCTGGTAGTTGGCGATGGCCGATAGCGGCTGGTTGAGTTCGTGCGCCAGCGTGGAAGCCATCTCGCCCATGGTGATCAGCCGCGAAGTGGCCTGCAACTTGAGCATCTGTTCCTCGTAGCGCTGCTCGGCGGCGCGCTGCTCGGTGATGTCGGTGAGAATCAGCATCTGTGCCGGCTCGCCATCCACCCAGCGCAGCGGCCGGGTGCGCAACAGGCACCAGCGCGCCGGCTCGTCCAGCCAGATCTCCTGCTCGCTGCTGGCATGGCGCAGCAGATGGTATAGCCGCAGGTCGCAGTACTCGGTATCGCTGTCGTCACCGGCGGCGGCCAACCATTCGCGGTAGCGGTGATTGCAGAACAGCAGCTGCTGGCTACTTGGGCGCACCACCGCCACCGCCGCATCCAGCCCCTCGATCACCGCGATGAAGCGCTCGTTGGCCGCCTCCAGCTGCTGCTGGGCCTCGCGTTTTTCCGTCATGTCGGTCAGCGCCGCCATCCAGCCGGTCTGCTGTCCCTCGGCATCGATCAGCGGCGACACCAGCAACTGGCCGTAGAAGCGTTCGCCATTCTTGCGCTGCATCACCGATTCGAACAGCTGCTGGGTATGCTCGCCGGACAGTGTCTGTCGCAGTACCTCGTCGTTGTAGGGCGCGATATCCGGCGCCCAGTACGGATACGGCGGCCGCAACCCGATCAGCTCGGCCTCGCTAAAGCCGGTGATGCGGCAGAATGCCGGGTTCACATAGCTGATGGTGCCTTCCAGGTCGATGGCGCGGATACCCACCACCAGCGAATCCTCCATTGCCTTGCGGAACATGTATTCGTGGCGCAAGGCCAGCTCGGCCTGCTTCTGCGCGGTGATGTCGCGGCCGGAAAGATAGATCACCCCGCTGTCCGGCAACGGGCTCAGTGCCCAGGCCAGCAGCAGGGAGTCGCCGCCACGGTTGATGACACGGGTTTCCAGATAGTGATCGACACTGCCGGCCTCCAGCAGCCGGCGCAGCATCTCGCGGACCGGCTCGCGCTGGGCCGGCTGCAAGTAGCTGAGCAACGAGGTGCCGATCAGCTGCTCCGCCGGGTACCCCAGGCCGGCGACGAAGGCCGGGTTGACCTGCAGCAGGGTGCTGTCCTCGCGCATCACCCCTAGCCACTCGCGCGACAGGGTGTAGACGCGGTCGCGCTCGCGCTCGGCCGCCACCCGGCGGCGGATGTGCCGCGACAGGCTCAGCAGACTCAGCAGCGTCAGCACCGACAGGCCGGCAATCAGCCCCAGCTGGATCAAGCGGTTCTTGTCTACGCTGCTGCGCACCGGCCGCGCCAGCAGTTGCAGCGGTGTGCCGCCGAGGCGGATGCTCTGCACCACGCGGCTGGTGGTGGTATTGTGGGCATTGCTGGCCAGGATGTCCTGCCCGCTGCCCAGCTGCAGGAAATATTTCTCGGCGAACCAGGATGGCGGCACCCGCCGCACGAAGGCATTGGCCTGATAGATGCCGATCACCATGCCGCGGAACTGGGTATCGCGGAACACCGGCACCATCAGGTCGAAACGCCATTCGCCGTTTTCCAGCTGGTACGGGCGGCTGAACAGCGGATGGCCCTCCTGCTGCGCCTGCAGGTAGGCCGAGGCGCTGGCGCCGGACAGCCCGGAGCCGGCGGCCAGGTCGGACTCTTCGTACGGGGCGATCCAGCGCAGGGTGTAGCTGGCATCGGCCCACACCACCGCCACCATTTCCGGGGTGTTGGCCAGAAACTGCGATGCCTGCACCAGAAAGCTGTCCTCATCCAGCTCTTCGCGGCCGATGTCACGCGCCATCTGCGCCAGTTCGCTCTGCTCGCCATCCAGCCGCAGACGCATGGTCTGCTCCGCCCACAGCGTGTCCTTGGCCAGATCGGTGCGCTGCTGCTCGTTCTCGCGCGCGTCCAGCGTCCACAGCATCACCGCCATGGTGAGAAAGAACAGCAGGATGGTGCTGTTGGGCATCAGCCGGTAGAACGGGCTGCGTTTAAGCGAGGTATAAAAACGGGGGCTGCGCATGCGCTTTGGAAACCTATTGTCGATCTGCTACTCGTCATCGCTGCCGCGGTAAAAACGGCGGCGGCATGCCCGCTTACTGCGCTTCGGGTCACCGTCGCCGTGTCCGTTGTGAACCGGGGGGGCGCGCGATCACGCAAACACAAGCAGGGTTGGCCGCAGGGGAAGCCGGAATGCGATAATAGGCACACCTTGCCCACTCCGCCATCAGGAACAGCCCGTGCCACGCCTTGCCTGTCTTGCCCTGTTGCTTTGTTCCGCGCTTGCCGCGGCCGCCACGCCGATCCGCATCGGCGTCTCCGGTCCGTTCAGCGGCGGCTCTTCGCCGATGGGGTTGAGCATGCGCGATGGCATCCGGCTGGCGGCAGAGGATATCAACAGCCAGGGCGGCGTGCTGGGACGGCCGATCCAGCTGGTGGAGCGCGATGATCGCGGCCGCCCGGATTACGCCGTGCGCGTGGCGGCGGAGCTGATCGACAAGCAGCAGGTGGTGGCAACCGTCGGTTTTGTGAACAGCGGCGTGGCGCTGGCCTCGCAGTACCGCTACCAGCAGGCGCAGATTCCGGCCATCACCGCCGTTGCCACCGCGCATGTGATCACCCAGCAGTTCCTGCCGCCCAAGTATGCGGCCAACTATGTATTCCGCGTGGCGGCATCCGATGCGCTGCAGGCGCCACTGATCGTGCGCGAGGCGGTGCGGCGCGGCTTTCGCCGTGTGGCGGTGCTGAGCGACAACAGCAACTACGGCCGACTGGGGCAGCAGGATCTGTTGAAGGCGCTGGCTGACAGCAATATCAAGGCAGTCAGCGTGCAGCAGTTCCGCAATGGCGAGCTGGACATGAGCGGCGTGCTGCAACAGGCGCGGGCAGAAGGCGCGCAGTGCATTCTTACCTACACCATCGGCCCGGAGCTTGCGCAGATCGCCAACACGCTGGCACAGATGGAATGGCGCATCCCGCTGATCGGCAGCTGGACGCTGTCGATGTCGAACTTCATCGACAACGCCGGCCCCAATGCCGAAGGCGCGCGCATGGTGCAAACCTTCATCGAGGACGGCAACACGCCGCTGCGCAGCCACTTCATCCAGCGCTACCGCCAGCGCTATCCGGGAGAACGCATTCCCTCGCCGCCGTCGGCGGCTCAGGGTTACGACAGCCTGCTGCTGCTGGCGGCCGCCATGCGCCAGGCCGGCAGTAGCGATGGCCCCAAAGTGCGCGTCGCACTGGAAAACCTGCGCACACCGGTACACGGCCTGATCACCACCTACCGGCAACCGTTCTCGGCCAGCAATCACGAAGCCATCGGGCTGGATATTCCGGTTATCGGCGAAGTACGCCGGCGCATGGTGGTGTACGCCTATCCGCAAGATCGCCAGCGCCATCCGTAAACGGCGCCGGCAGCATGCAAAAAAGCACCGCGCGGCGGTGCTTTTTTAGTGCGGCCAACCCTTGCGGTTTAGCGGCGCTGCTCTTTTTCCTTCAGGTGCGCTTCCAGCGCATGGCCGGCTGACAGGATATGGAAGCGCAGGAAATCGGCAGCCTCGTCCGCCTCGCCCCGGCGACACATATCCAGCAATTTGGTGTGCTCTTGGTGCGCCCGCTCCATGGTCTGGGTCAGCAGAATCTGCATGCGGGTATAGCGGTCGGTCTTGTTGTGCAGTTGTTCCAGCAACGCCAGGGTATTCGGGCGCTTGGCCGCGCGATACAGCGCCAGGTGGAAACGCGAGTTCAACTCGCCCCAGTGGCGGATATCGTTGGTCGTCAGCGCCTGCTCGAATTCTTGCAGGGTTTCTTCCGCCGCCAGGTGATCCGCAGCTTCCTGACGGGGAATGGCCGCGCGCAGCAGTTCGCTTTCCAGCATGGCGCGGATTTCCAGCAGCTCCAGCACATCGTCCAGCGACAGCTTGGATACCAGCGCGCCCTTGTGATCGATGATCTGGATCAGCCCTTCCGCTTCCAGCTGGCGCAGCGCCTCGCGTACCGGCACGCGGCTGACGCCGTACTCGTTGGACAAGGCTTCCTGGCGCAATTGCTGCCCATCGGCAAACTCACCCGACAAAATGCGTTGGCGCAGGGATTCGGTTACGGCACTGGTCAGGGTCTGGCGCTTGATGGGCTGCAGGGTGGTCATGACGTCGCTCTGGCTATCGGATACATGCAAATGTATTCGATTATACGGTGAAATTCACTACCAGTGACGCAGAAAACAGGAAATACAACGAAAAAACCCGGCCGAGGCCGGGTTTAATCTGGGGTGAATGATGGGGATCGAACCCACGACAACCGGAATCACAATCCGGGGCTCTACCAACTGAGCTACATCCACCGCTGAGCGGTATGTCTGCCAGCTGACGCTGACAAACCAAATTGTGGGGTGAATGATGGGGATCGAACCCACGACAACCGGAATCACAATCCGGGGCTCTACCAACTGAGCTACATCCACCACCGGTAAAACTTGGCGCGCCCGACAGGAATCGAACCTGTAACCCCCGACTTAGAAGGTCGGTGCTCTATCCAGTTGAGCTACGGGCACTCACATCGGGCAAACTAATTAGGGCTGTTGGTCGGGGCGGTGGGATTCGAACTCACGACCCTCTGCTCCCAAAGCAGATGCGCTACCAGGCTGCGCTACGCCCCGACAACAGGCTGCGAACTATACCCATCGACCTTTTGGCTGTCAACACTTGGTGCAGAATATTTGCAATTACCGTGCGATCCAACTGCCATAGCGCGGGCAAAGCGCGACACCCGTCAATAATTATTTCTGCGCCGATGGCACGGCAAGCCCTTGAAGCGATTGAGTAGAACGACCAAAAAATGCGAAAATCCGGCCTTTCCTTCCAACCAGACTGAATTAGGTGGATAGCAGCATGGCAGCACAACTTATCGACGGCAAGGCCGTCGCCGAAACCCTGATCAACCGCGTACGCGAAGGCGTGGAGGCCCGTGTGGCCGCCGGCAAGCGCGCTCCGGCGCTGGCAGTGATTCTGGTGGGCGACGATCCGGCCTCCGGTATCTACGTCAAGAACAAGAAACGTTCCTGCGAGAAAGCCGGCATCCGTTCGGTAGCCTACGACCTGCCGGGTAGCACCAGCCAGGAAGAGCTGCTGGCCATCATCGACAAGCTGAACGCCGACGACGGCGTGGACGGCATCCTGGTGCAGCTGCCGCTGCCCAAGCAGATCGATCCGCAGCAGGTGATCGAGCGCATCAACCCGAAGAAAGACGTCGACGGCTTCCACCCGTACAACGTTGGCCGCCTGGCCACCAAGATGCCGCTGCTGCGCCCATGCACCCCGCGCGGCGTGATGACGCTGCTGGAAGAATACGGCATCGACCCGAAAGGCAAGAATGTGGTGATCGTCGGCGCCTCCAACATCGTTGGCCGCCCGCAGGCACTGGAAATGCTGCTGGCCCGCGCCACTGTCACCGTGTGCCATAGCGCCACCGCCGATCTGGCCGCCGAAGTTGGCCGCGCCGACATCGTGGTAGCCGGCGTCGGCATCCCGAAATTCGTGAAAGGCGAATGGCTGAAGCCGGGCGCGGTGGTGATCGACGTGGGCATCAACCGCCTGGCCGATGGCAGCATCTGCGGCGACGTGGACTTTGCCGTGGCACGCGAAGTGGCCGGCTTCATCACCCCGGTACCGGGCGGCGTCGGCCCGATGACCGTGGCCACCCTGTTGCAAAACACGCTGGATGCGGCCAACCTCAACGCCTGATCGCAGACGTCATGCATTTCCGACGCCACCGTCTGCCCCGTGCCGGCGGTGGCGTTTGCATTTCCCCCAAGCCCGAATAAAAGACAAAGAGCCATACCATGAGCAACAAACACTCGGCCACGTTGCTGATCAGCTGCCCGGACAGCCAGGGGCTGGTCGCCGCCATTGCAAACTTCCTGCTGACCTACAACGCCAACATCCTGCATGCCGACCAGCACCAGGACCCGGTAGAAGGCCTGTTCCTGATGCGCGTGCAGTGGGATCTGCAGGGCTTTTCCCTGCCGATGGAGAACTTCGCCGCCGCCTTCGCCCCGATCGCCGAAAAGTACCAGATGCAGTGGGAAGTCTCGCTGTCGGTACGCAAGCCGCGCATGGCGATCTTCGTCTCCAAGTACGAACACTGCCTGGTAGACCTGCTGCACCGCTGGCGCATCGGCGAGCTGGACTGCGATATCCCGCTGATCATCTCCAACCATGACGATTGCCGCCGCCTGGCCGAATACCACGGCATTCCCTACCACGTGATCAACGTCACCAAGGACAACAAGGAACAGGCGGAAGCCGAACAGTGGGCGCTGCTGGAGGCCGCGGAAGTCGATCTGATCGTGCTGGCGCGCTATATGCAGGTGCTGTCGCACAAGTTTGTGGAACGTTATCCGCACCGCGTGATCAACATCCACCACAGCTTCCTGCCGGCGTTCGACGGTGCCAAGCCCTACCACCGCGCCTTTGCCCGCGGCGTAAAGCTGATCGGCGCCACCAGCCACTACGTGACCGAAATCCTCGACGATGGCCCGATCATCGAGCAGGAAGTCACCCGCATCTCGCACCGCGACGACGTGGAAGACCTGATCCAGAAAGGCCGCGACCTGGAACGCGTGGTACTGTCGCGCGCCGTGCGCTGGCACCTGGAAAACCGTATCCTCGCCTACAACAACAAAACCGTGATTTTTGACTGATGAGCCTGCCACTGCTGCATGACGCCGTTGACCTGATTCGCCTGCGCGTCGCCCCGCTGGAACACTACCGCTATCCGCCGCTACATCTGGTACTGGCCCTGTTGCTGCTGGGCACGTTGGCCGCAGCCGGTGCCATCAGTGCCGGCGCCGGCGGTGATCCGGCGGCATTGATCGCCCTGTTTACCGCGTATGTGACGCTGGAAACACTGGGCTTCAGCCTGTTCATGCGCTGGTGGCTGAACCGTGGCGGCGCGCAGATCCAGCAATCGCTGTTCGGGCTGATTATTGCCGCCAGCGGTTTGCAGGTGCTGGATCCGCTCAGCTACTGGTTGCCGGACGATGTGGCACAGGGCATTTCACTGGTGCTGGGGGTGGGCAATATCCTGATTCTGGTGACCGCACTGTCGCGTTGCAGCGGTGCCAGCCGTGCGCGCGTGCTGCTGGGCACGCTGCTGTTTGCCCCGATGGCGCTGGCGCTGTTGCTGGGGCTGCTGGGTATCGGCAGCGATCTTGGTCTGGCCAATATTCCGGAACTGGCCGTCACCGGCGGACAGTAAACCGCCACCGGCAAGCAAAAAGCCCGCAACTGCGGGCTTTTTTGATATCAAGACATCGGCTGTCAGGGTTCCTCTTGCGCCGGCGCCGCCAGCGCGATCGCCAACGTGCGGCCAACCTCACCGCGACTGAAGGCACTGCGCCACAGGCAGTGGAAAACACCGTCGCGGTACAGCGCAAAGGCCGGCAGATGAAACAGCTCGAAGCGGCGCGCCAGCGCGGTAGCCACCGCCACATCGACATAAAACAGCGTGAAGTCCGCTGCCAGCCAGTGCGGCAACTGCGCGTGCCAGCCGCGACAGGCGCCGCAATGCGGCTGCCCGAACATCACCAGACTCACGCCCGCTTGCCGCGCCAGCGCGGAATCGAAGCCGAACTCGTCGAGCGGCTGCCAGCGGTCCGACACAGCCGTTACCCCGCTCATTCCACCTTGGCGATATAGCGCGCCAACTGCAGCATGGCGCGCACTGCCTCGCTCTTCGGCCCCTGCTCGCCACGCACCTTGGCATAACGGCGCAGGATGGCGCGCGACTCGACATGCACATCGGTATCAGTATCCGGCGAGGTAATCAGCGTCATGCGGCTACCGGCTTCCTGCAGCCGCGGCGCGCCCTGGGCAATCGCCAGATACACCTTGTGCGCATTGTGCTGGGTGATGTGATCGAACAGATACAGCATGGTATTGATGCGCAGCCCGGTCTGCTCGCGGATATGGCGCAGCAGCGCCTGCGAACGCAGCTCGCCACGTTGCGACGGCCCGCCCGGCAGGCCAAAACGGCCGCTATGACTGGCCGTCATCAGCACCCCGTCCGGCAATTCGATAATGGCGGTGGCAAGCCGCGGCAGGGTGGGACACAGCCTGGATTCGTAACCATTTTTTTCCGAAACAAATGACATATTTCTCTTTTCAATTCGCTACAAAACACAACAATTCAATTAAAAATCAACTATTTCGCCAACAATTCGACAACCCGCAATTTTAAACAGTCATTTGCGGCCACCGCAAACTCAGTACGCATGAAATCGCTTCGCACAGGAAAATACATCGCCCCAAAAGCGCTGCGGCACAGCCCCTCCCCCAGGGCCTATCACGCCGGCTCAATACCGTACCTTCATCAGTACCCCCTGATGGCTTCAAGCTGCCGCCGATCCGGTACAATCGCCCCCTCGCCCGTTGCGGCCAACCTTGCCAGGCTTTTTGCATGACTCACGCTACTTCCACCCCCAACCGCGCCATCGTCATCGGTGGCGGTCCTGCCGGCCTGATGGCTGCCGAGGTGCTGCTGCAGCACGGCATGGCGGTGGAGCTGTTTGATGCCATGCCTTCGGTTGGCCGCAAGTTCCTGCTGGCCGGCGTCGGCGGCATGAACATTACCCACAGCGAACCGCGCGCGCCGTTTCTGGCGCGCTATGGCTTGCGAGAAGCCGAGCTGACACCCGCCATCGACGCTTTCGACGCCGACGCGCTACGCAGCTGGGTGCACGGTCTGGGCATCGACACCTTTGTCGGCAGCTCCGGCAAGGTGTTTCCCACCGCGATGAAGGCAGCACCGCTGCTGCGCGCCTGGCTGGCGCGGCTGCGTGATGCCGGGCTGCAATTGCATGTGCGCCACCGTTGGCTGGGCTGGGACGATGCCGGCCGCCTGCGCTTTGCCACCCCGGATGGCGAGGTGCTGCGCGATGCGGCCCCCACCGTGCTGGCGCTGGGCGGCGGCAGCTGGGCCAAACTGGGATCGGATGGCAAGTGGTTGCCGCTGCTGGCGGCACGCGGCGTGGCGCTGGCGCCCCTGCAGGCGGCCAACTGCGGCTTTGTCTGTGGCTGGAGCGAGCACTTCGCCGCCAAGTTTGCCGGCAGCCCGCTGAAGAACGTGGCGCTGAATTTCGAGGATGTGCATGGCCAGCCGCTGCGCCGGCGTGGCGAGATGGTGCTGACCCACGATGGCATCGAGGGCAATCTGGTATACGGATTTGCCGCCGCCATCCGCGAACGCATCAACCGCGACGGCAGCGCTACCATCCAGCTGGATCTGGCGCCGGACCGCGATCTGGCCCGGCTTACCGCCGAACTGCAGCGCGGCCGTGGCGCGGCCTCGCTGGCCAACCACCTGCGCAAGCAGTGCGGCATCGACGGCGCGCGCGCCGGTCTGCTGCGCGAATTGCTGGACAAGGACAGTTTCAATGACATGACCCGGTTGGCCGCGGCCATCAAGGCGCTGCCGCTCACGCTACGCGCCACGCGGCCGATTGATGAAGCCATCAGCACCGCCGGCGGCGTACGTTTTGAAGCGCTGGATAAGCGGCAGATGCTGACGGCCCTGCCCGGGGTGTTCTGTGCCGGCGAGATGCTGGACTGGGAGGCACCGACCGGCGGCTATCTGCTCACCGCCTGTCTGGCCACCGGTCAGGCGGCGGCACAGGGCCTGCTGGCGTGGCGGGCCGCGCAGGCTGGCGCCTAGTCATGGCTCAGTGCGGCACCGCCTGCACCTGCTCCCAGCTGGCCTGAAAGTATTTGCGGTAAAACGCGTCCAGCTCGCCGTTGGCCGCCATGTGCGCCGCTTCGCTGTCCAGTGCATCACGCAGCCAGGCCAGCCCCGGGCGCAGGCTGAAGTCTTCCTGATGGCTGCCGACCAGGCCATCCAGCCGCTTAACCCGCCCGCCGACCTGGCGGGACACGTCCACGGTGGCCTGGACGTCATCAAACACCACATCCACCCGTCCGCCAGCCAGCATGGTGAGCGAGGCATAGGAGTCTTGCGCTTCTACCCGCGTCCAGTTGCTGTGGCGGCTCATCTGCTCCGGATAATCGTAATTCGACACCCACGCCACGCGCATGCCGGTGAACTGCTGCAGCCCCTGGTAGCGCTGCGCGCCGTCATCGCGCCGCACCCAGGCATACAGCGGCCAGTACACCATCGGCTTGCGCGTCAGTAGCCAGCCGGCAGGGCTTTCCTCGGCGGTAGCAAATGCCACGATGTCGGCACCACCACTGGCGGCCTGCCGGTAGCAACCGCTGATGGCCAGAAACTGGTAACGCACCGATACCCCGCGGCTAGCGGCCGCGCGGTTCAGCGCATCGACGGCCAGACCACGCACCACACCGCCGCTATCACGGGAGATAAACGGCAGCCAGCGTTCGGCACACACCGTCAGTGTCTGCGCCTGCGCGGCCCCGGCCAGCAATAACGCCAGCAATACGCCCCACTTTGCCTTGCCCACAGCCGTCCCCTTGTCTTGTTATCAGGGTGGATACTGCATTATCGCTAGCGGCAAAAGTATTTCCCAATATATTCCGGCTCCGAGTTGCGCTGACCGCGTGTCATCCCCCCTGCAGCCAGGTAACGGCGGCGGCGGCATGCAGCGCGGTGGTATCGAACAGCGGCAGCGGGCTGTGCTCCGGCTGCAACAGCATGCCGATCTCGGTGCAGCCCAGGATCACCGCCTCGGCCCCTGCCGCCTGCAGCCGCCCGATGATGGCCCGATAACGCTCGCGCGATGCTGCCAGCACCTGGCCCAGACACAGTTCGTCGAAAATGACCCGATGCACCTCGCTACGGTCGGCGGCATCCGGCAGCAGCACCGCCAGCCCGGCGGCGGCCAACCTCTGGCGATAGAAATCCTGCTCCATGGTGAAGCCGGTCGCCAGCAACCCGACGCGGCGGACACCCGCCGCCTGCAGCGCGGTAATGGTAGGGTCGGCGATATGCAGCAAGGGCACGTCCACTGCCGCTTCGATCTGTGGCGCCACCTTGTGCATGGTATTGGTACACAGCAGCAGGCCGCGGGCACCGGCCTGCACCAGCCCCTGCGCCGCGCACGCGAGCTGCGCACCCAGCGCCTGCCACTCGCCACGCTGCTGCAGGTCGGCGACCGGTGCAAAATCCACGCTGTGCAACAATAGCGGCGCCGAGTGCAGCCCGCCAAGGCGTTCGCGCACGCCTTCGTTAATCTGCTGGTAGTAGTGCAGTGTCGACTCCCAGCTCATGCCGCCCAGCAAACCCAGATAACGCATTACCACACTCCCGAAATCAGCAATTCATCCCACAGCAGATAGCCGGCGGTGCTCGCCATCGCCAGTGCCATCACCGCGTTGAAAGCACTGCGCACACTATCGCGCGACAGATGGTGGCGCAGTGCATCGCCCATACCAACCCACACCGCTATGCAGGGCAGGTTGATCATGGCGCAGATGCCGGCCAGCAGCAGCGAATGTCCGGCGGTGGCATCGTGCGGCAGGAACAGCACGCTGGTATTGACCACCATCACCCAGGCCTTGGGGTTTACCCACTGGAACGCCGCCGCGCCGATGAAACCCAGCGGTCTGGCGCTCTGGCGGCTCTGCGGCGCACCGGCGCGCCACACCTGCCACGACAGCCAGAACAGGTAGCCGCAGCCGGCCAGCGCCAGCCACAGCCGGCCATGCTCCAGCAGCGCCAGCACCCAGCCCAGCAGCAGCGACACCAGCAATATCTGCAGGCCGTGACCGCCGGAAATACCCAGCATATGCGGCACGGTGCGGCGCCAGCCGAAGTTGACCCCGGATGCGGCCAACATCAGGTTGTTGGGACCGGGGGTGATCGACATTAGCGCAACATAACTCATCAGCGGCCAGCTCAGCATGGCAGTCTCCTTGAACAGGTGGGGATGGAGCCATGCTAGCGTTCGCAGCACGCTGGTTACAGCCGCACGGATTTGTTATTGTCACGGTGACAGTTAGCACCAAGCGGCAACTGTCACCACCGTTTTATCACCCCGCTGTCACGAGATGCCGATGACTACTGCCACGCTGTACCAGCAACTTGCCGACGACCTGTCTTCTGCCATCAACCTGGGCACGCTGCCGCCCGGCTCGCGCCTGCCATCGGTGCGCAAGACCGCCAGCAGCCGGCAGTTGTCGCTCAACACCGTGGTGGCCGCCTACCGCGTGCTGGAAGACCGCGGCCTGATCGAGGCGCGGCCGCAAAGCGGCTACTACGTGCGCTCGCGCTTGCCGTCGCCGGCGCGCGGCGCCAGCCACCGCCCAGGACCGGCACGCGGTACCGATGGCGCGGTGCTGGACCTGATCGGCGCGGCACTGAAGGCGCAGCAGACACCGGGCTACATCGACATGGCGCTGGCCTGCCCGCGCGGCGGCGACTTCTACCCGTCGGCCAAGCTGGCGCGGCTGATGGGCCAGGTGCTGCGCAAGCAGCCGGGGCTGGTGGGCAATTACGCGCTGCCGCCGGGCTCGGAACGGCTGCGCACCCAGATCGCCCGCCGCGGGCTGGAGCTGGGCATGGCGCTGCAGGCCGACAACATCATCCTCACCCACGGCGCGATGGAAGCGCTGCAGCTGGCGCTGCGCGCCATTACCCGCCCTGGCGACACCGTGGGTATCGAATCGCCCACCTATTTCAACCTGCTGCCGCTGTTCACCAGCCTGGGGCTGAAGGCGGTGGAAATCCCCACCGATCCGCAACACGGCCTGGCGCTGGACGCGCTGGAGCTGCTGCTGCAGGAACAACGCCTCAACGCCATCATCGCCATGCCCAATGTGCACAACCCGCTGGGTTGCAGCATGAGCACCGACAACAAGAAAAGGTTGGCCGCACTGGTCAATCGCCACCGCGTGCCGCTGATCGAGGACGCGCTGTATGCCGAGCTGCAGTTCGGCGACGCGCTGCAGCCGGCGGTGAAGGCCTTCGACCAGGACGGCTGGGTGCTGGTCTGCGCCAGCTACACCAAGACGCTGGCGCCGGATTTCCGCGTCGGCTGGCTGGAAGGTGGTCGCTTCGGCGAGGAGATCAAGAAGCTGAAGTTCGCCAGCTCCATCGCCGAACCGCTGGTGCTGTGCGAAACCCTGGGCGCGTTTCTGGAGTCCGGCGGCTACGACCACCATCTGCGCGCGCTCAAGCGCCGTTACGCGCTGCACGTGGACAAGGTGCGCGCCTTGATCGCCGAGTACTTCCCGCCCGGCACCCACGCAACCAATCCCAGCGGCGGCTTTTTGATCTGGGTGGAGTTGCCGGAAAACTACGACACCGTGGCGCTGTTCCACGCCGCCATCGCCGAGCGCATCAGCATCTCGCCCGGCCCGTTGTACTCGCCGGGCGGCCGCTATCGCAATGCGCTGCGGCTGTCCTGCTGCCAGCCGCTGGACGAGCGCTATGTCGGCGCGCTGCAGCGGCTGGGCGAGCTGGCACGCAGCGTCGCCAGCTGACGCTATCCGCCGTGATGGTGCATCGGACTTTGCGCTACGCAGCGGTTAGCGCAGCAAGAAAACCCGGCACGACACACCAGGCACCAGGCTTGCCCTGCACGCGATCCGCAGCAAGGAACAACATGACAGTCAACACCTCTTTCCGCCGGCGACAGGAGCCACGCCCATGAACGCGGCTTTACTGCTCTGGGGCGTCGTCGTCAGCTCCGTCGGCTTCGGCTATTTCATCTACGGCAAAAAGCAGCGCGCGCTGGTGCCGCTGCTGTGCGGCATCGCACTGATGGTGGTGCCCTACCTCATTGCCAGCAGCTGGCAACTGGTCGCGGCCGGCGTGGCCATCGCGGCGGTGCCGTACTTTGTGAGGCTGTAAGTTCCGCGCGGCAAGCGGCATACCTCTTCTGCGCCCCCGCATGGCGTGCCGTTACTCGGGTAAGACACAATTGGAAAAACTGGCAGCCAAGCGCGATGGCGCAGCCATGTTGTACCAGACTAGCAACTAGCCAGAAATTCTTTCGGGATAAAAGCCGCTACAATGCCGACTCCATAATCAGGGCAAGAATATGGCTTACTACGGCACCATCACCCGCTGGTTAGATGACAAGGGTTACGGTTTCATTCAGCGCCAAGACACCAAGGGAGAAGTCTTCTTTCACATCAGTGACTGCCCGGCCACCGGCGTCCGCCCGCAGCTGGGCTGGCTGGTTTCCTTCGAGCTGAAACAGGGACGGGACGGCAAAGCGGCAGCCTGCCAGATACAGGGCAAAGGTTTCGCTGCATCCCGCTCCGTGCGCCCTGCCCGCCAGCCCGTGCGCCCCAAAACCAGCTTCAGCCACATATTGCTTGCTACCGCAGTAGTCGCCGGTCTTGGCTATTTCGGCTATCAGCGCTACCAGGCACACGCCACGATAGCGGCAGCAGACGCCATCTTGTCACAGCAGACCAGTCCGCTAGAACCTGCCAGTCAGCATCAGTTCAGTTGCGATGGTCGCCAGCATTGCTCACAGATGCGCTCCAAGGAAGAGGCGCTTTATTTCCTGCAACACTGCCCGGACACAAAAATGGACGGCGATCACGATGGCGACCCGTGTGAACAGCAGTTCTAGATACTAAAAGCGCGAATCAGCCCGAAGGATTTGGCCACATGCTCTTTGGCCTATAAACATTAACGGCGGCTCATTATGAGCCGCCGTTATTCCATCTACGGTCCAGTGCTGTCTTACAGATAACGCGCTTCCAGATGGGCTCGGAAGTGTGCCGGGTTCAGCGCCTCGCCGGTGGCGCGCTGTACCAGCTCGGCGGTTTCCCAGCGGCTGGCCTGCGACCAGATGTTGGCGTCCAACCAGTCGAAGACCGGCGCCAGCTCGCCGGCGGCGATGCGCGCATCCAGGTCTGGCACGCTGCGGCGGATGGTAGCGAAATACTGCGCCGCGTACATCGCGCCCAGGGTGTAGCTGGGGAAGTAGCCGAAGCTGCCATCGGTCCAATGGATGTCCTGCAGGCAGCCGTCGCGGTAATTGCCACGGGTGTCGATGCCGAGATAGGCCTGCATTTTTTCGTCCCACAGCGCCGGGATGTCCTCGGCCTCGATATCGCCTTCGATCAGCGCACGTTCGATCTCGTAGCGCAGGATCACGTGCGCCGGATAGGTCAGCTCGTCGGCATCGACGCGGATATAGCCGGGACGGACGCGGGTATACATGCGCGCCAGGTTGGCCGCAGCGAAAGCGTCCTGCTCGCCGAGATGTTTTTTCACCAGCGGTGCGATCAGCTGCAGGAAGGCGGGGCTGCGCCCCAGCTGCATCTCGAATGACAGGCTCTGGCTTTCGTGAATGCCCATCGAGCGCGCCTGCCCCAGCGGCAGATGCACCAGCTCACGCGGCAGGCATTGCTCGTAACGGGCGTGGCCGGTTTCGTGCACGATGCCCATCATGCTTTGCATGAAGTCGTCGTCGCGGTAGCGGGTGGTAATGCGCACGTCTTCGGCCACGCCGCCGCAGAACGGGTGCACCGACACGTCCAGCCGGCCGGCATCGAAATCGAAGCCGAGCAGCCCCATGATTTCCACCCCCAGCGCGCGCTGGCTGTCCACCGCAAACGGGCCCTGTGCCGCCAGCAGCGTCTCGCCCGCCTGCTTGGCCATGGCCTGCTGGATCAGGCCGGGCAGCCAGGTTTTCACGTCGCCGAAGATGCGCTCCACCTCGGCGCTGCTCATGCCCGGCTCGAACTTGTCCATCAGCGCATCGTACGGGCGCTTGCCGGTGGCTTCGGCCAGCAGCTGCGCTTCCTGCCGCGACAGTTGCACCACCTCGCGGAAGTTGCCGAGAAAGCCCTGCCAGTCGCCCGCCTTGCGCTGTTCGCGCCAGGCATGTTCGCAACGGCTGCCGGCCAGCGCCTTGGCTTCCACCAGCGATGCCGGCAGCAGGTTGGCATGCTGCCAGCTGCGGCGCATTTCGCGCAGCGAGGCGCGGCGGGTGTCGTCCAGCGGCTCCTGCTCGGCGGCAGCCAGCAGCGGCTGTAACGCCGGCTCGGTCAGCGTGGCGTGCATCAGTACCTGCAGCTCGGCCATGGCGGCACCACGGGCATCATTGCCCTTGGGCGGCATCATGGCGGCCTGATCCCAGCCGGCAATGGCGGCCAGATGCTGGTAGCGGTACAGACGGGTAAATACGGATTCCAGCTGGGAATAGGCGGAAGCGGTCATGCAGAACTCCAGATCAAGACGAGGTTGGCCGCATGATGCCAGTGGCAAAAATGGCGCTCAATTGGCCGGCAGAACAGTCCGCGCGCTCAGACCGGCTGTGGCACGCCAAATTGTTCGCGGACATCGGCGTCGGGAAACGACAGCCAGTAGTAGAAGAATTCGCGGGCGATGGTGAGAAAGGTTTCGCTGGCACAGCTGTCGGACAGGTGCAGCAGCATGGCATCCACCGCCATGCGGTAGCTGTCCGGGTGGTGCGGCTGGTCGTGCAGCAGGAACAGCAGCGGCTTGAGCAGTTCGCCGCGCTCGCCCAACACGTCTTCCTCCGAGCCGAGCTCGTACAGCTGCCCAAGGTACAGTTCCAGCGACGGCGGGTAGGTGTCGAAACCGGCATCGCTCATGCGCTGCTGCAGGTCATCGAACGACGCCAGTACCGGCAGGCGCACGGGGCTGGTGGTGAAGCCGGACTTGGCATTCAGCTCGGTAACTTTTTTGACGTCGCCGATCCAGAAATAGTAGTACTCGCGCGCCGCGGTCATGGCGCCCGGGCGGTCTTCCGGCGCGCACAACGACAACAGCGCGTCCACTGCGGAACGGAACATGGTGGTGGTGCGCGGTTGGCCGCGCACGATCATGTTCAGCCGTGACAGCACCCGGCGGCGCAACGCCAGCACCTCGCTATTCGCCCCCTTGCTTTCCAACAGTCGCAGGTAGGCATCCAGCGCATCCTGGGCATCACCGGTACCGGCTTTTCCGTTCTTTTCCGCACTACTCATCCGGGCTTTCTCCTGATTGCCATGATCCTGCGCGGTGTGCAGCATAGCGGTTCGCATCTTATCCGACAATTCGACCGTCGCCGGCCGCGACTGGTTGCAGGCGCAGCCGCAAGTCGTGGCCAACCATGCGCATCTCCTGTACCGTCAGCCCCAGCTTGTCGTCCAGTGAGGTCAACGCCGGCCAGGCAAACAGGCCGCGGGCGGCATCGCCGGCCAGATAGGGCGCCAGATACAGCACCATCTCGTCCACCAGATCAGCTTGCAGCAGCGCGCCGTTCAGCCCGGCCCCCGCCTCCACCATCAGCTCATTGATGCCGGCAGCCGCCAGCGCGTGCAGCAACGCCGGCAGATCGACATGGCCATCCGCCGCCGGCAACAGCAACACCGTGACGCCGCGGGCGCGGTATGGCTGCCAGCGCGCCTCGTCGGCTACCGCGGTTGCCAGCCATACCGGTGCCACGCTGGCATCGTAGATACGGGCGCTGGCAGCGGTGGCCAGCTGGCTGTCCACCACCACCCGCGCCGGCTGGCGCTGGCACGGCACATCGCGCACCGTCAGCTGCGGGTCGTCGGCCAGCACGGTACCGCTGCCGGTCAGGATTGCGCAGTTGGCCGCACGCAAGGCATGCACGTCGCGGCGCGCATCGGCGGCGGTAATCCACTGGCTGACGCCGTTGAGCAAGGCGGTCTTGCCGTCCAGCGTCGCCGCCGCCTTGAGGGTGACAAACGGCCGCTGCCGCGTCACCCGCGACAGGAAGCCGCGATGCACCCGCTGCGCCTCGGCCGCCAGCAGCCCGGACTCGGCACGAATGCCGGCGGCCTGCAGCATGGCAATGCCGCGGCCGGCGACCTGGTGATAGGGATCGACCATCGCCGCCACCACGCGGCCAAGCTGTTCGTGGATCAGGCGCTCGGCACACGGCGGCGTGCGGCCGTGGTGGCTGCACGGCTCCAGCGTGACATAGGCGGTCGCGCCGGCAGGCGTCAGACCGCGGGCGTAACAATCCTTGATCGCCTGGATCTCGGCATGATCGCCGCCCACCTGCAGCGTCGCGCCCTCGCCGATGATCTCGCCATCGCGCACCAGCACGCAGCCGACACCCGGATTGGGCGCCGCGCGGCGGGTGGCGGCGGCCGCCAGCCGCAACGCCTGCTGCATGTAGCGGTGATCGTCGGCAGTAAAGCTCATGGCGTTACATCCCACTCGCTCGCCAGCTGACTGTAGATGCGGGCATCCCAATGGCGTCCGCGGATATACAGGTAGCCACGCAGCACCCCTTCCTGCTGGAAGCCCATGCGCTCGGCCACCGCACAGCTGCGCAGGTTGGCCGCCGCGGTGATGATTTCGGTACGGTGCAGCCCCAGCTCGCGGTAGGCAATGGTCAAAAGTTGCTGTAGTGCCTGCGGCAGAATGCCGCGGCCAACGTAGGTATCGGCCAGCCAGTAGCCGATGGCGGCGCGGCGGTCCTGATGACTGATACCGTGCAAATCGCACACGCCGGCAATCTGGCCATCCACGTCGATCAGACAGGTACGCGAGGCGCCCAGACGTCGCTCGCAAACCCGCAGCTGCAGAAACTCGCGCACCTGTTCTTCGGTCTGCGAGTTCTCTACCCACGGCAGCCACTGCCCCAGTACATCGCGGCTGCCATTGATCAGCGCAAACAGTTGCGCCGCATGCTGTTCTTCGGCATCACGCAGGGTGATATGAGAAGTTGTCATCTGCTACCTCCTTGCCCGCCGCATGCGGGGCGGCCCGCCGGCAGGAAGCAGCCGCGCAAGCTCGCCGCCGGCCGGCATCAGGGCTTCTTCTGGATTTCCTTGATGGCATCGCTGAATTCGGCGATGTCCTGGAAGCTCTTGTAGACCGAGGCAAACCGCACGTACGCCACCTTGTCCAGCTTGGCCAGTTCGTTCATCACCATCTCGCCGATCTGGCGGCTGGATACCTCGCGCTCGCCCAGTTGCAGCAGGCGCTGGCAGATGCGGTCGATGGCGTCGTCCACCAGCGGTGTGGACACCGGCCGCTTGTGCAGCGCGCGCAAGAAGCTGGTGCGCACCTTTTCCACATCGAACTCGGTGCGGTGGCCGCCGGTTTTCACCACCTGCGGCATGCGGACGTCGGCAGTCTCGAATGTGGTAAAGCGTTTTTCACAGCCCAGACAGCGGCGGCGACGGCGGATGGTGCTGCCATCATCGCTGACGCGGGAATCCACCACCTGGGTATCGATACCGCCGCAGAAGGGACATTTCATTGCTTTACGTCTCGGTGAGTTGCCATTGACAGATGTTATCAGCAAACCCATCGTCAATTTAAGCCCTGACTTGAAAGTTGTCCGCCACGCGGGCTGTGTTGCCGCCATGAAAGCAAAACGGGCCGCCCCCAGGCAGCCCGTCAGCAACGCAATGCCGTCATCACGACTTAGCGCGTCATCAGCCAGTCCACGTAACGGTCCACCCCCTGCTCCACGGTCAGCATCGCGTCGCTGTAACCCGCCTCGCGCAGTTTGCCGATATCGGCCTGGGTAAAGCTCTGGTACTTGCCCTTCAGCGCCTCCGGGAAGTCGATGTATTCCAGGATGCCCTGCGCTACCAGCTCCGCCAGGCTCAGCGCCGGCTTGCCTTCATGCCGGCGGCAGGCGTTGACGGTAGCCACCGCCACGTCGTTGAACGGCTGCGCACGACCGGAGCCGAGGTTGAAGATGCCGTGCTTGTCCGGGTTGTCCAGGAAGTACAGGTTGACCTTCACCACGTCTTCCACCGACACGAAGTCACGGCTCTGGGTGCCGTCGGCGTAGCCATCGTAGCCGCCGAACAGCTTCACCTTGCCGGTTTCACGGTACTGGTTGAAGTTGTGGAACGCCACCGAGGCCATGCGGCCCTTGTGCTGCTCCTGCGGACCGTAGACGTTGAAGTAGCGGAAGCCGGCCACTTGCGCGGTGAGGCCTTCCTTCATGCGGCGACGCAGCACCTGGTCGAACAGGAACTTGGAGTAGCCGTAGACATTGAGCGGGCCTTCGTACTGGCGGTCTTCCTTGAACACACTGCCCTTGCCATAGGTGGCGGCACTGGAAGCGTACAGCAGCGGGATTTCCTCGGCCTGGCAGAATTCGAACAGCTCCAGCGTGTACTGGTAGTTGTTCTCCATCATGTACTTGCCGTCGTGGTTCATGGTGTCCGAGCAGGCACCCTGATGCAGGATGGCACGGATCTCGCCATCAAAATCGCCACTGCCGATCAGGTTGATGAAATCCTGCTTGTCCAGATAGTCGCTGATTTCGCAATCCACCAGGTTGACGAACTTGTCGCCCTTGGTGAGGTTGTCTACCGCCAGGATGTCGGTTTCGCCGCGTGCATTCAGCGCCTTGACGATGTTGGAGCCGATAAAACCGGCGGCGCCGGTAACGACGATGGTCATGTGTGTTCCCTTTCAGGCGAGCCGGCCTGCGGCCAACCCGGTATCGATTCGGTTAAAAGCTGCTGCCCGGCTGCTGCAGGAAGGCCAGCTCTTCGGCACTACTATTGCGCGCCAGTGCGGCGTTACGGTGTGGAAACCGGCCGAAGCGGGCAATGATGTCGCGGTGACGAGCGGCGTAATCCAGCACGGAAGCATAGCCCGGGCTGTCCGGCGGCAACGCGGTAAAACGGCGCACGCATTCATGCTGGTCCGCCAGTTGCTCGCTGTGCTCCAGCGGCAGATAACAGAACCAGCGCGCCACCGGCGGCAGCTGCTGGTCCAGCCTGGCGGCCAACATATCACGCGCCACCTGCTGTGCCAGCGCATCGCTGGCAAACGCTCGCGCCTCGCCACGGAACAGGTTGCGCGGAAACTGGTCGGCCACGATCAACCAGGCTAAGGCCTGACGGGCATCATCCAGCACCGGCGCCAGTCTGCCGGCCTGCAGCGCAGTGACCAGCTCCAGAAATCGCTCGCGGATAATGCTGTCGTAGACCGCATCTTTCTTGAACCAGGCATCGCGCGGGATGGACAGCATCTCGTCGCTGCTGCCACCAAACCAGAACTGCAGGACTTCATCGTGCCACAACATGCGCGCCTCGCTTTCCTGCTACTGACGGCTACCGTTTACAGCGCAAACAGCTCGTGCTGATGGCACACGGCGGTACCCAGTTTCGCCACCACGATGCCAGCGGCGGCATTGGCCAGACTCATGGCCAGCGGCATTTCCAGCCCGGCGGCCAGCATCAGCCCCAACGTACCGATCACGGTATCGCCGGCACCGGACACGTCGTAAACCTCTTTTGCCAGCGTCGGCTCATGCACCGCACCATCGGCGCGGAACAGGGTCATGCCCTCTTCGCTGCGCGTCACCAGCAGCGCATCCAGCTTCAGCTCGCTGCGCAATGCCTCGGCCTTGGCGGTAAGCTGCTCCTCGCTCTGCCAGCTGCCCGCCACCTGGCGGAACTCGCTGCGGTTCGGGGTCAGCAGGGTGGCACCGGCGTATTTGCTGTAGTCGTCGCCCTTGGGGTCGATCAGCACCGGTTTGCCGGCGGCACGCGCCAGCGCGATCATGCGCGCCACGTGCGTCAGGCCGCCCTTGCCGTAATCGGACAGGATTACCACATCATGCGCGGCGACAATGGCGGCGTACTCGTCCAGCTTGTCGGCCAGAATTTCGTGGCTGGGGGCGTCCTCGAAATCGAGGCGGATCAGTTGCTGCTGCCGGGCCACCACGCGCAGTTTCACGGTAGTGGAGATGTCCGGATCGCGCTTGAGCGAGGCCTGGATGCCATCGGCAGCCAGCAGTCGCGACAGCGCAGTGGCGGCTTCGTCATCGCCAACCACCGACAAGATGGTGGCGTGGCCGCCGAGGCCGGCAATATTGCGCGCCACGTTGGCCGCACCGCCGGCGCGTTCTTCCATGCGGTTGATGCGTGCCACCGGCACCGGTGCTTCCGGCGAAATACGGCTGACGTCGCCAAACCAGTAACGGTCCAGCATCACGTCTCCCACCACCAACACACGACTGGCCGCCAGCTTGGTTCGCAATGCTTCGGGCGCCAGACCCAGTTGCTGCAACAGGCTCATGCTCGTCCCTCCGTTCAAGCCCGGCCTTGCTGCCAGGCGCGGATATCGGCATTGATGCCGGTCAGTACCGCCAGCGGGTCTACCGCCTTGGTGATCGGACGACCGATCACCAGGTAGTCAGCCCCGGCCTGCAAGGCGGCAACCGGCGTCATCACGCGGCGCTGGTCATCAGCGACGCTATCGGCCAGACGGATGCCCGGCGTCACCAGCTTGAAGTCCTGGCCGATCTCGGCCTTGAGCAGCGGCGCTTCCTGCGCCGAGCACACCACGCCATCAAAGCCGCTGTCGCGGGTCAGGCGCGCCAGACGCAGTACGTGTTCCTGTGGCGGCACGCTGATGCCGATTTCGGCCAGATCGGCGGCTTCCATGCTGGTGAGCACGGTGACGGCGATCAGCAGCGGCCGCTGGCTGTAGTTGGCCAGTGCCTCGACGGCGGCCGTCATCATGCGGCGGCCACCGGAGGCGTGCACGTTGACCATCCACACGCCGATGTCGGCCGCCATCTTGCAGGCGTGGGCCACGGTATTGGGGATGTCGTGGAATTTCAGGTCCAGGAATACCTGGAAACCGCGTGCAGCCAACTGTTCCACCAGTTGCGGACCGGCGGCGGTAAACAGCTCCTTGCCGACTTTCAGGCGGCACTGGCTCGGGTCGAGACGGGCGGCAAAGGCCAGCGCCGCATCGGCGGTGGAAAAGTCCAGTGCCACCAGCACCGGCGAGGCCACGTTTGCCGCGGCATTTTCAAGGATCAATGGATTCATGCTTGGTCGTATCGGTGAATTCAGTTGGTTTCCGAACGGTTGGGGGTAAAGCTCTCCCACTCGCCGCAGGCCGGGCAGTGCCAGAAGAATGCCCGCGAGCGGAAATTGCAGCGCTTGCAGCGATGCACGGTCAGTTTCTGCGCATGTTTCATCACCAGTGCGCGCGCCACTTCGGCATCCATGCGCCCTTCCGGACTCAGTTCGTCCATCTGCGCTTCGATCAGGCGGTAAACACCCAGCAGATTCGGCCGGGCATGCACCGCCTCGCGCGCGGCCTCCAGCGCTTTGGCTTCGCCTTCGTAGGTGGCCACTTTCTGGTACAGCAGGTCGGTCAATTCCAGCTGCGAGAAGGTCCGCTGGTAGCCGCGCAGCAAGGCGATGCCTTCCTGCTGCTTGCCCAGCGCTTCGTAAGCATCGAACAGCCGCTCGGCCACCATGGCCAGGTATTCATAATTCTGCTTCTCGATGGCCTGCCAGGCGGCGATCGCGGCCTCAAGTTTGCCTTCGGCCACTTCGATATCGCCCAGCAGGATGCTGGCGCGCACACACTTGCGGTTGGCGGCAAACGCCTCTTGTACGTAGTGGCGAGCCTTGTCGTAATCGGACTGGTACAGCGCGGCCTGTGCCAGCTCGCAGAAGAACTGCGCCACTTCATGCTGGAAAGAATGAGCATCGTTGCGCAGTTCGCGAGCGGTCGCGATGGCTTTCTCCCAGTCGCGATCCTGCTGGTAAATGCTCAGCAGCTGCTCGCGGGCCGGCTTGCCCATAGTGTGGCTCTTGAGCAGCGTCAGCAGCAGCTCTTCGGCACGATCCACCAGCCCGGCCTTGTGGAAGTCCTGGGCCAACTCGAAACGCACCAAGGACTTCTGCTCTGCAGTGAGATCCGGCAATTCCAGCAATTTCTGGTGCAGACGGATGGCGTGATCATTCTCGCCGCGTCGGCGATAGAGTTTGCCCAGGCTCAGCTGTACATCCAGCGAGTCCGGGTGGGCGCGTGCCACCTCGGCCAGCGAACGTGCTGCTGCGTCGGTGCGATCATCCACCAGCGCATCCAGCCCCTTGTAAAAGGCAGCCGGTACTTCCTTGGCCTGTTTCAAAACAGCGCGCAAATCTACGCGCGCGGCAAGCCACCCCAGCCCGAAAAACGCCGGGAACAGCAACAGCCACCACAGATCTAGATCCAACATTCAACCTCGGATACGGAAAACCGCCGGCTCAATCGGCCAGGGCATCACTCGGGTCAGCTACCACTTTGCTGGCAGCCTGACGGGAACGCAGTTCCTTCTTGAGCTGCGATAGCTCGCGACGGACACGCAGGGAATAGGCAAAGGTTGCCAGCAAGCCAATGACCGCGCCGGCGACGAAGAACAGCAGCAGCAGCAGGATCAGCGGTACTTGCCAGCTGTGCCCGAAGAACAGCTTGAATTCGACCACAGTGCTGTTCTGCACGGTAACCGCAACCAGCAACACGAGCAGCAGCAGCTCAAACAGGCGGAACAGGTAACGCATGGGACTCTCACTCGGTTCGCAACACTCGGGGTGCCGATGACATCATGCTGACGGCACCGCCATCAGCCCTGCAAGTTTAAACGAAAGCGTGAAGCCCCCCAAGCGCGCAGGGCATAAAAAAACGCTGCGACCGGTGGTCGCAGCGTTTTGCTAGACAGACAACAAGCAACTTATTGGTCAGCGCCGTCCTCGAGATCAACTCGCTCGCGCAATTCCTTGCCTGCCTTGAAGTGAGGCACGTATTTCTCAGGAACGACAACGCTGCTGCCGGACTTGGGGTTGCGGCCAACCCGCGGCGGACGGTAGTTCAGATCGAAGCTACCGAAGCCGCGAATCTCGATTCGCTGCCCTTTTGCCAGGCTGCCGGCCATCGCATCCAGAATGGTTTTGACGGCCAGCTCAGCATCTTTGGCGACCAACTGAGGATAACGCTCGGCAAGCCTCGCAATAAGCTCAGATTTGGTCATGTCCATAAATTACTCGTTGCCGCCGGACAGTTTGGCTTTCAGCAGCGCGCCCAGGCTGGTGGTACCAGCAGACACGTTGGCATCGGAGGATACGGCTGCCATGGCAGCTTTCTCTTCCTGCATGTCCTTGGCCTTGATGGACAGGCTGATGGAGCGGGACTTGCGATCAACAGCGATGATCACGGTTTCAACTTCGTCACCCTCTTTAACATGGGTGCGGATGTCTTCAACGCGGTCACGCGACACTTCGGAAGCGCGCAGGTAGCCTTCAACGTCGGCTTCCAGCTGGATTACAGCGCCCTTGGCATCAGCGGACTTAACGATGCCCTTAACCAGGGAGCCCTTGTCGTTCATGGCAACGAAGTTGTTGAACGGATCACCTTCCATCTGCTTGATGCCCAGGGAGATGCGCTCTTTTTCCACGTCGATGGACAGAACCAGCGCTTCAACCTCGTCACCCTTCTTGAACTTGCGCACGGCTTCTTCGCCAGCTTCGGTCCAGGACAGGTCGGACAGGTGTACCAGACCGTCGATGCCGCCCGGCAGGCCAACGAACACGCCGAAGTCGGTAATGGACTTGATCGCGCCCTTCAGCTTGTCGCCTTTCTTGAAGTTGTCGGCGAATTCGTTCCACGGGTTAGCCTGGCACTGTTTCATGCCCAGGCTGATACGACGACGCTCTTCGTCGATCTCGAGGATCATCACTTCAACTTCGTCACCTACCTGAACTACCTTGGACGGGTGTACGTTCTTGTTGGTCCAGTCCATTTCGGACACGTGTACCAGACCTTCGATGCCCTGCTCGATTTCCACGAACGCACCGTAGTCGGTCAGGTTGGTTACCTTGCCGAACAGACGGGTGCCGGACGGGTAACGACGGGACAGGCCCACCCACGGATCTTCGCCCAGTTGCTTCAGACCCAGGGATACACGGTTCTTCTCTTGGTCGAACTTCAGTACCTTGGCTTCTACTTCGTCGCCAACTGCCAGCACTTCGGACGGGTGCTTCACACGACGCCATGCCAGGTCGGTGATGTGCAGCAGGCCGTCGATACCACCCAGGTCAACGAATGCACCGTAGTCGGTGATGTTCTTGACGATACCCTTGATCACTGCGCCCTCTTTCAGGGTTTCCAGCAGTGCCTTGCGCTCTTCGCCCAGGGTCTCTTCCAGAACGGCGCGACGGGAAACAACCACGTTGTTGCGCTTGCGATCCAGCTTGATAACCTTGAACTCGACTTCCTTGCCTTCGTACGGAGTGGTGTCTTTCACCGGACGCACGTCAACCAGGGAACCCGGCAGGAAGGCGCGGATGCCGTTAACCATAACGGTCAGACCACCCTTAACCTTGCCGCTGATAACGCCGGACAGGATCTTGCCAGCTTCCAGCGCTTCTTCCAGGTCAACCCAGGCAGCCAGACGCTTGGCTTTTTCACGGGACAGCTTGGTTTCGCCGAAGCCGTTTTCCAGGGAGTCAATCGCTACGGTCACGAAGTCGCCGATTTGCACTTCCAGCTGACCGTTGTCGCTCTTGAATTCTTCAACCGGGATCAGGGATTCGGACTTCAGACCGGCGTTAACGGTCACGAAGTTGGAATCAACGCCAACCACTTCAGCGGTGATCACTTCACCAGCGCGCATTTCCTGCAGGGAGAGGCTTTCCTCAAACAGCGCGGCAAAGCTTTCCATTTCGAAGGTAGTCATTCGTATACTCACATAAGCGTGCCTTGCGTCACGCGGGTCAAGTTGAAATACGCCGCCAGCGCAAGGAGTTACAGGCGGCGTTTACAAAAAACGAATAGCCGGTCTACGGGCTTGCGGCTATCGCCAGCCATCCGAGAATCAGACAGCGGCGAACCACGCCAGCACCTGATCGACCGCCTGGTCGATAGTCAGGGCCGAGGTGTCCAGCAAGCGGGCATCCGGCTCTTGTCGCAGCGGGGCAACCGGACGAGCCGCGTCACGCGCGTCACGCTCGGAAATATCCAGCTGAATCTGAACGAGATTAGCAGATTCTCCTTTTGCGATCAACTGCTTATAACGTCTTTCGGCGCGAACTTCCGCGCTGGCGGTGAGAAAAACTTTCAGTTCGGCGCGCGGAAACACCACCGAACCCATGTCGCGGCCATCCGCCACCAGCCCCGGTGGCACCAGGAAAGCACGCTGGCGCTCCAGCAGCGCGGCGCGCACCTCCGGCAGCGCAGCGACTTTCGAGGCCCCCATGCCGATATCTTCGGCACGGATGGCGGCACTGACATCGTGTCCATCCAGCCACACCTTGCCGTCGCGAAAAGCTGCCGGCAGCTGTGCGGCCAACCTGGCCACGCCCTGTGCGTCTTCCCAGCTCACGCCCTCGCGCAGCGCGTACAGCGCGGTCAAGCGGTACAGCGCGCCGGAATCCAGGTAATGCAAGCCCAGCTTGTCCGCCACCAGCGCAGCCACGGTGCCTTTGCCGGACGCGGACGGGCCATCGATGGTAATTACAGGTTTCAACGTAGGCATGTCACATCGCCTTGAATCAAAACCAAACATTGTAACGCAGCTATCCGCGCTGCTACAGGTTTGCCTCGCACTGCACAAAAACGGTACAGTCGCTGCACGAGATCACACCGCGCGGCCAACCGCGCAGGCAACCAAAAGAAAGACCATGGAACAACTGACGCTGCACCCGATTCCCCGCCTCGCCGGCACGGTAAAGCTGCCCGGCTCGAAGAGCATCTCCAACCGCACCCTGCTGCTGGCCGCGCTGGCCGACGGCCCGACCCTGGTGCGCGAGCTGCTGGATTCCGACGATATCCGCCGCATGCTGGAAGCCCTCGCCACGCTGGGCGTGAAAGTGGAACAGCAAGGCGACAGCCGTGATTTTCTGGTGCATGGCACCGGCGGCGCCTTTGCGGTGAAGGATGCCGACCTGTTCCTCGGCAACGCCGGCACCGCCTTCCGCCCGCTCACCGCTGCGCTGGCGCTGATGCAGGGTAATTATCACCTGCACGGCGTAGCGCGCATGCATGAGCGCCCGATCGGCGATCTGGTGGATGCGCTACGCGTCGCCGGCGCCGATATCGCCTACCTCGGCAACGACGGCTTCCCGCCGCTACAGATCAAGCCCGCCAGCATCCGTGCCGGCAAGGTGATTCCGGTGAAAGGCAACGTCTCCAGCCAGTTCCTCACCGCGCTGTTGATGGCGCTGCCGCTGACCGGCGAGAGCGTCACCATCGAGGTAGTCGGCGAGCTGATTTCCAAGCCGTATATCGAGATCACCCTCAACCTGATGGCGCGCTTCGGCGTGACCGTGCAGCGTGACGGCTGGCAGCGCTTCAGCATCGCCGGTGGCCAACGTTACCAGTCGCCGGGCGAGATCCACGTCGAAGGCGATGCCTCCAGCGCATCCTACTTCCTGGCAGCCGGCGCGCTGGCTGGCGGACCGGTCCGAGTGGAAGGCGTTGGCCGCAGCAGCATCCAGGGTGATGTGAAGTTTGCCGACGCGCTGGCGCTGATGGGCGCCGAGATCAGCATGGGCGACAACTGGATCGAAGCGCGCGCGCCTGCCGGCGGCCTCAAGGCCATCGACGTCGACCTCAACCACATCCCGGACGCGGCGATGACCATCGCGGTGGCCGCGCTGGCCGCCGACGGCACCACCACCATCCGCAACGTGGAAAGCTGGCGGGTGAAGGAAACCGATCGCCTGGCGGCAATGGCCACCGAGCTGCGCAAGGTCGGCGCCACGGTGGTGGAAACCCAGGACAGCATCAGCGTCACCCCGCCGGCGACGCTGACCGCCAATGCCGAGATCGACACCTATGACGACCACCGCATGGCGATGTGCTTCTCGCTAGTGGCGCTGCTGGGCACGCCGGTGATCATCAACGACCCGAAATGCGTGACCAAGACCTTCCCGGACTACTTTGAGGTGTTGGGCAAGCTGGCCGCCGGTTAAGCACTGCCCTGCCGCCAAAAGCCGCTGCCTCTGCAGCGGCTTTTTTCATGCCTTGCTCTTGTCATGACAAACTTTAAAACACAAAATATTGCGCCAGTAATACTCGAGTCACACAAGATGAGCAATCCATTTACCTTGCGCCGCGATTTCATGCAGCGCTTCGACATGGCTTTACCCGCCCAGCCCCATTACCACGCCGAGGCGCTGACCATGTGGCACACCATGCTGCAGGAGGAGTGGCAGGAATTCATGACCGCGCTGCAGGACTACCAAGGCCTGCCGCAGGCCGACGCGGCCGGGCAGACCCGGCTGCGCGCCGAGCTGGCGGCCGAGGGAGTGGATGTGCTGAACGTGCTGATCGGACTGCTGCTGTCGCAGGGCCTGCCGCTGGAAGACATGTTTGCCGCCATCCATGCGGCCAACCTCGCCAAATGCGTGGACGGCAAGGTGGTACGCCGCGCCGATGGCAAGATCCTGAAACCGGCCGGCTGGCAGCCGGCGGACAAGGAGGGCGTGATTCGCGCCAGCGGCGGCTAGCGCTTTGCGGCCAACTTGTGCAGCAGCTTGTCCAGCTGTGCGGCGAAGTTGGCGCGGTCGCGCTGGCTGAACGCCGCCGGGCCTCCGGTCTGCACCCCGCTGTCGCGCAGCTCGGTCATGAAATTGCGCAGCGCCAGCGCCTCACGGATGGTGGCGTCACTGTACAGCTCGCCGCGCGGATTGAGCGCCAGCGCGCCCTTGGCCACCACCTGCGCCGCCAGCGGAATGTCAGCCGTCACCACGATGTCGCCCGGCTGCGCCTGCTGCGCGATGTGGTTGTCGGCCACGTCGAAACCCGCCGGCACCTGCAGCGCGCGGATGTGTGGCGATGGCGGCACCCGCAGCAGCTGGTTGGCCACCAGCACGGTAGCCACGCCGGTACGCTCGGCGGCGCGGAACAGGATGTCCTTGATTACACCGGGACAGGCATCGGCATCTACCCAGATCGTCATGCGTTGCCCCGATTGAATTTCTGCTGCCAGTTGTGGCGGGCGGCGCGGGCGCGCTCAAAGCGCTGCATCATCGCCTCGGCATCGCCGGCCTGCAGCTCGGCACGCAGTGCATCCAGCGTGCGCTGAAACGTCTCCAGCTCCACCAATAAAGCATCACGATTGGCCAGCGCGATATCGCGCCACATTTCCGGATGGCTGCCGGCGATACGGGTGAAATCGCGAAAACCGGTCGCGGCAAAGTCGAAGCAGCGCTCGGCATCGGCCTTGCCGACGATGGCATCCACATAGGCGAACGCCAGCAGGTGCGGCAAATGGCTGACGGTGGCGAACACCGCATCGTGTTCGCCGGCGCTCATCTGGTAGACGCGCGCACCGCAGGCCTGCCACAGTTCGCGCACCAGCTCGGCAGCGGCGGGCGCGGTTTCCGGCAGCGGGGTCACCACGATGCGGCGGTTATCGTACAGGCCATACTGCGCAGCTGCCGCACCGGACAGGTCGGAACCGGCAATCGGGTGTGCCGGCACACACTGCGCCAGATGGGCCGGCAAATGCTCCCGCATCAGCGCCACTACATCGCTCTTGGTACTTCCGCCGTCGGTCACCACACAGCGGGCCGGCAAGTGTGGTGCGATCTCGGCAAATACCCGCCCCATCTGCCCCACCGGCGTGGCTACCAGCACGATATCGGCGTCACGCACCGCCTCGGCAGCACTGTGGCTGGCGACGTCGATCACGCCCAGCTCGACCGCGCGCTGCAGGTTGACCGCAGAACGGCCGACGCCAATCACCCGCGCCACCTTGCCGGCACGCTTCAGTGCCAAGGCAAACGAACCGCCGATCAGGCCGACGCCGATCACCACCAGGGTCAAACCGCCCTCACCCACCTGCATGCTGCTGTCCCGTGCCATCAAAGAAGAGCGGCTATCATAACCTTATTTTTGCAGCGCAAAAGGAACACCCATGCCCGCCTCGCTGTATGTGTATTACCGCGTCAGTGACAATTTTCTGCCAACCAAGCAACTAATAAGCGAACTAACGGCAGAAATAATAGAAAAAACAGGAATTCAAGGCAGATTATTGCAACGTCGTGATGATGCGCACACCTGGATGGAAATCTACGAAGCCATCAGCGACGTGGATGGCTTCAGCCTGGCATTGCATGACGCCATTAGCGCGCGGCCAACGTTGGCCGCTCTGCAACGCCACGAAGAGTGGTTTGTCGCGCTGGCGTAACGCCGCCGCGTCAGTTGCCGTCCTGCAGCGCCAGTTGCAGGTGGCGGGTTAATGGCCAGTCCTGCCACTGCCGAGAACCCAGTTGGCGCAGCGGCCAGATGCCGGCCAGACTGTTGCAGACGAAAACCTCGTCCGCAGCCAGCACCTCGTCCGGCAGCAGCCGCGCCTCTCCTGCCGTGATGCCAAGGTTGGCCGCCGCGTCCAGCACACTGGCGCGCATGGCACCAGACACGCCGCAACGATCCAGCGGTGGGGTCAGCAGTTCACCGCCGCGCACGATGAACAGATTACTCATGGTGCCTTCCACCACCGTGCCACTCATGTCCAGCATCAGCCCTTCGGCGACGGCAGGGTCCTGCCACTCGCTGCGGGCAAACACGTTTTCCAGCCGGTTGAGATGCTTCACCCCCGCCAGCAAGGGCTGCACGGCAAGGCGGGTATCGCACCAGCGCGCCACGATGCCCTGCTGCGCCCGCTCCGGCGGATACCCTCCCCAGGCACTGGCGCTGACGATGCGCGTCGGACTGCAGCTGTCGGGCATGGCATAGCCGCGCTGACCCACACCGCGGGTCAGCACGATCTTGACCACCGCGCGCGGCAGCATGGCGGCGACTTGCGCGATTTCGGCCAGCAGCAGCGCCTCTTCAGGGCACGGCAGCCGCAGCTGTGCGCAGTCTGCGGCCAACCTTTGCCACTGCCAGTGCCACAACAGCGGCGTGCCATGGCTGGCTTCCAGCGTGCGGTACAGCCCGTCGCCGTAGGCGAGGCCGCGGTCGCTGGCGCTGATGCAGTCGCCGGGCAGGCCGTTGATCAGCATCAGGCTTGTTCCACGCCCAGTGCGCGCAGCAGGCCGCGTGCCTTGTGGCGGGTTTCCTGCAGTTCGCGCTGTGGGTCGGAATCGGCGACGATGCCGCCGCCGGCACGGAAGCGCAGCTGCTGCCCCTGCTGCATGAAAGTGCGGATCAGAATATTCACGTCCAGCGTGCCATCGCGGTTCAGGTAACCAAGACTGCCGGTATAGGCGCGGCGCGCGCTGTTTTCCAGTTCGCGGATGATCTGCATGGTGCGCACCTTGGGGCAGCCGGTGATGGTGCCGCCCGGGAACAACGCGCGGAACACGTCCACGGTATCGACCCCCGGACGGATACGCCCGCGGACATTGGATTCGATGTGGTGCACGTAGGCGTAACTGGCCACCGCCATCAGCTCGTTCACTTCCACCGTGCCTGGCTGGCAGATGCGCCCCAGATCGTTGCGCTCCAGGTCGATCAGCATCACGTGCTCGGCGCGCTCCTTGATGCTGCTGATCAGCCGCTGCTTCAAGGCCGCATCCTCGGCAGCATCCACCGAACGTGGATGGGTACCGGCGATGGGGCGGGTATCCACCCAGCCGTCGTGCACGCGCACCAGCCGCTCCGGCGAGGAGCTGACGATATGCGCATCACCAAAGTCTGCCAGCGCCGAGAACGGTGCGGGATTGGCACGACGCAGTGCGGCATACAGGTCCATCGGTCGCACGTCTTCACCCAGCGTGGCGCGCCAGCCACGCGAGATGTTGACCTGGAACACGTCGCCTTCGTAGATGTAGTCCTTCAGCTTCACCACCGCATCGGTGTACCAGTGCGGCGGATCTTCCTCCAGGCCCTGCAGCGTCACCGGTCGTGGACTGAACGCCGCCACCGCCTGCAACGCGGCCTTGAGTTCGGCCAACTGCGCGGCGCTTTCCGCCAGCAGCCAGCTTTGCTTGCCGGCACGATCATGCAGGATGGCGGCCGGAACACGCGTCAATGCGGCCAACGGGAAGCTGTCGCTGATTGCCTGCGGCACCGAAGGCTCGAACTCGGACAGCAGGTCGTAACCCAGGTACACGAACCAGCCACCGGTAAACGGCAGGCCATGCGGGTTGACCACCGGCTGCGGTGCCGGCAAGGCCCGCACATCGGCCAGAAACGCCGCGCCGTCACCTTCGTGATAGACACGCGCCTCTGCCGGCAACGCCATCAGGATGTCCCAGCCGATGTCGCCTGACGACTGCAACAGATAGGGGAAACGCGCGCGGTCGGCAGCGTGCAGCGCCAGCAAATCGGGAGAGTGATTCAGCAGTTCGTAATGCATGGGTTCGGCTCCAACGCGCAAAACGTTGGCCGCAAAAGAAAAAGACCGCGCGAGTTTATCGCAGCGGCCTTGGCTGTCAATGTCGCCTGAGCGACCGGACATGGCTTATACGCGCTTGAACACCAGGGTACCGTTGGTACCGCCGAAGCCGAACGAGTTGGAGATCGCTACATCGATCTTCATGTCGCGGGCGGTGTTGGCACAGTAGTCCAGATCACAACCCCCTTCGATATCCTGCTCGTGCAGGTTGATGGTCGGTGGCGATACTTGGTTGTGCACGGCCAGAATCGAGTAGATCGCTTCCACACCGCCGGCACCGCCCAGCAAGTGACCGGTCATCGACTTGGTGGAGTTGACTACCAGTTTCTTGGCGTGATCACCAAACGCGATCTTCAGCGCGTTGGTTTCATTGGCATCGCCCAGCGGGGTGGAGGTGCCGTGTGCGTTCACATACTGCACGTCGCCCGGATTCAGCTTGGCGTCGCGCAGCGCATTCAGCACGCCGCGAGCCGGGCCTTCGGCGCTCGGTGCGGTGATGTGATGTGCGTCGGAGCTCATGCCGAAGCCAACCAGCTCGGCGTAGATCTTGGCGCCACGCTTCACCGCGTGCTCGTACTCTTCCAGCACCAGCACACCGGCACCCTCGCCCATCACGAAGCCGTCACGACCCTTGTCCCACGGACGGGAGGCGGTGGCCGGATCATCGTTGCGGGTGGACAGCGCCTTCATCGCGGCAAAACCGCCAACCGCCAGGCTGGAGATGGTGCCTTCGGCGCCACCGGCTACCATCACGTCGGCGTCGCCGTACTGGATCACGCGGGCGGCATCACCAATGCAGTGCGCACCGGTGGTGCAGGCGGACACGATGCCATAGCTCGGACCCTGATAGCCCTTGAGAATGGACACGTGACCGGCAACCATATTGATCAGCGAACCCGGAATGAAGAACGGACCGATCTTGCGGATACCGCCTTCGTGGCGAGCCACGCCGGTTTCCTCGATCAGCGGCAGGCCGCCGATACCGGAACCGATGTTCACACCGACACGGGTCTTGTCCAGACCCGGCACGTCGTCGAGGCCAGAATCGGCCACGGCCTGCAGCGCAGCCGCGATGCCGTAATGGATGAATACATCCATCCGACGTGCATCTTTCGCCGAAATATACTGACTAATGTCGAAGCCTTTGACCTCGCCCGCAACCTGGCAGGCGATATCGCTGGCGTCAAAACGGGTAATCGTGGTGATACCACTCTTGCCAGCCAGGAGATTGGCCCAGCCGCTGGCGACATCGTTACCGACCGGGGACACATGTCCGAGGCCGGTCACTACTACTCTGCGTTTAGACACAGGGTATCTCCGTGAAATGTGGGAGCCAGGCTCCCGTTAGTCCCGACGCGGGAATCAATACCTTGCAGCATGAAATCAAACACGCGTTTCAGAACTGCTACAGCAAAAAACCTCTGCAGGCGCGTGTAGCCACACCGGCAGAGGTCCTGGTAAATCCGAAAAGGAATTACTTGTTCAGGTGAGCGGTAACGTAGTCTACAGCTTGCTGAACGGTAGTGATTTTCTCGGCTTCTTCATCCGGAATCTCGCACTCGAACTCTTCTTCCAGTGCCATAACCAGCTCAACGGTATCCAGGGAGTCAGCGCCCAGATCGTCAACGAAGGAAGAGTCGATCTTCACTTCGGCTTCATTCACGCCCAGTTGCTCGGCAACGATCTTCTTTACGCGCGCTTCGATGTTTTCCATTTGTTTAAACCCTTTACCTTTCTGTGCTCGGGATAACAAAACCCCGCCATTCTACAAAAAAAAACCAGAGTAGCCTACCTAGAACATCTTTCAATGCAGAAATGATGTCAGCCAGGTGGCTGTTTGTTGACAAGCTGTTGCGGCCAACGCCTTACGGCATCAGCATGCCACCGTTGACATGCAAGGTCTGACCGGTGATGTAGGCAGCCTTGTCGGACGCCAGGAACAGCACCGCATCGGCGATATCCTGCGCATCGCCCAGTCGTCCCAGCGCAATCTGGCCAACCAGCATCTCGCGCTGCGCTTCCGGCAGCGCACGGGTCATATCGGTATCGATAAAGCCCGGCGCCACGCAGTTAACGGTAATGCCACGGCTACCGACTTCGCGCGCCATCGACTTGGTAAAGCCGATGATGCCGGCCTTGGCGGCTGCGTAGTTGGTCTGCCCGGCGTTACCCATCACCCCCACCACCGAAGCGATGTTGATGATGCGGCCAACGCGGGCCTTCATCATGCTGCGCAGCACCGCCTTGGACGCCTTGAATACCGACTTCAGGTTGGTATCCATGATGGCATCCCAGTCTTCGTCTTTCATGCGCATCAACAGGCCGTCACGGGTGATACCAGCGTTGTTGACCAGAATGGCCACGTCGCCGTGCTCCTTGCCGATGGTGTCGATCAGCGCATCGATAGCACCTTCTTCACCCACGTTCAGCACCATGCCGACACCGCCCCATTGCGCCAGGCGCTCGCCGATGGCTGCAGCACCGGATTCGGAGGTAGCAGTACCGATTACCTTGGCGCCGGCGGCAGCCAGCGTATCGGCAATGGCAGCACCGATACCGCGCGATGCGCCGGTGACCAGTGCAACTTTACCTTGCAAGCTCATTTCGTTCTCCAAGGTTGGCCGCATGCGGCCAACCTGTATTCGTTATGCCAGTTCGGCGCGGGCCGCTTCCAGCTTGGCGGCATCGGTCAGCGCGTGGCAATTGACATTGCCGTCGATACGCTTGGCCAGACCTGCCAGCACCTTGCCCGGACCGCATTCCGCCATCAGCACGATGCCATCGGCAGCCAGCTGCTGGATGGTTTCGGTCCAGCGCACCGGGCAGTACAGCTGACGGGTCAGCGCATCGCGAATCTGCGCCGGATCGCTGTAGGCCGCCACATCGGCGTTATGCAGTACCGGCAGCTGCGGCGCCTTGATTTCAACGTTGGCCAGTGCCGCAGCCAGACGCGCCGCAGCCGGCTTCATCAGCGTGCAGTGCGACGGCACCGACACCGGCAGCGGCAGTGCACGCTTGGCCCCCTTGGCCTTGCACAGCTCCATGGCGCGCTCGACAGCAGCCTTGCTACCGGCAATCACCACCTGACCCGGCGAGTTGAAGTTCACAGGCTCCACCACCTCGCCTTGTGCCGCTTCGGCACAGGCGGCGCGGATATCGTCATCCGACAGGTTGAGAATGGCGGCCATAGCGCCCTCACCTGCCGGTACGGCCTCCTGCATTGCCTGCGCACGCAGACGCACCAGTTTCACCGCATCGGCAAAATCCAGGCTACCAGCCGCCACCAGCGCAGAGTATTCACCCAGGCTGTGACCAGCAACGGCAGCAGGCACGGCACCACCCTGTGCCAGCCAGGCGCGGTAGGTGGCCACACCGGCAGCCAGCATCAGCGGCTGGGTATTGACGGTGGCGTTGATCGCATCGGCCGTTTCGGCCTGCAGCATGGCCCACAGGTCTTCGCCCAGTGCGGCAGAAGCTTCATCGAAAGTCTGTTTTACAACCGGCAGGTCGGCAAAGCCGTCCATCATTTTCAGGCTCTGCGAACCCTGGCCGGGAAAGAGAAAGGCAAACGCCATAGCGGGCCTCCAGTTTGAAACGGGGTGAATGATGACGAGTTGGCCGCATTAATGCAAAAAAACGATCAAACACCCGTATGAAAAGGAGTTTGTCGTCATTGGCCGACATTCACGTCAATTAGGCAGCAAACAGGCGCAGCAATGCCGCGCCTGTCCAGGCATCAGTAACGCAACAGCAGCGCGCCCCAGGCAAAACCGCCGCCGATACCTTCCATCAGCACCGTCTGCCCACGCTGAATCTGGCCGTTACGTACGGCATGGTCGAACGCCAGCGGAATGGAGGCGGCCGAGGTATTGCCCTGCTCCGGCAAGGTAACGATCACCTTGTCCATTGACAGCTGCAGGTGCTTGGCCGTCGCCTCGATGATGCGGATATTGGCCTGATGCGGCACCAGCCAGTCCACGTTGTCCTGCGCCACACCGGCCTCGGCCAGTGTTTTCTCGGCGATATCGGACAGCGCCTTGACCGCAAACTTGAATACCGCCGGACCATCCATGTACAGATAGGGGGTACCGTCCACCTCGCCATCGGCGATCTGCGCCTCGGTCTTGAGAATGTCACGGTAGCGGCCATCGGCCGCCAATTTGGCATGCAGGATGCCCGGTTCGTCGGAGGCCCCCACCACCACGGCGCCGGCACCATCGCCGAACAGCACGCAGGTACGGCGATCATCCCAGTCCAGCAGCCGGCTCATGACTTCTGCACCGACCACCAGTACGTTCTTCGCCATACCGCTCTTGATGTAGCCGTTGGCGGTGGCCAGCGCGTAGACGAAACCGGCACACACCGCCTGCACATCGAAAGCCGGCACCCCGGGAATGCCCAGCTTTTCCTGCAGGATACTGGCCGTACTCGGGAACACCATGTCAGGGGTGGTGGTTGCCAGGATAATCAGATCGATATCCTTGGCCTGCAAGCCGGCACTTTCCAGTGCACGCAGCGACGCCAGATAGGCCAGATCGCTGGTTTTCTGGTCTTCGGCGGCAATGTGGCGCGCACGAATACCAGTTCGCGACACAATCCACTCGTCACTGGTTTCGATACGCTCGGCCAACATGGCATTGGTCATGATGGTATCCGGCAGATAGCTGCCGGTACCGAGAATGCGGGAGTAGGTCATGAGCTAACTTTAAGCTTCAGACTCGGGGCGCTTGAGATTTTGTAATTGGGAAGCGACCCGGTCCGTGATGTGACCAATCACATTGGCGCGGACTTCCTCGCAAGCCTGCTCCAGTGCGATACGGAATCCCAGCGCATCAGTGCCGCCGTGGCTTTTCACCACGATCCCGCGCAGGCCCAGGAAGCTGGCGCCATTGTAGCGACGGGGATCGACGCGGGCCTTGAAGTGCTTGAGCACCGGCATGGCGGCCAGTGCGCACAGCTTGGTCCACCACGTGCGGGCAAACTCTTCGCGCAGGAAGGTTGCAATCATGTGCGCCAGCCCCTCGGAGGCTTTCAGCGCCACGTTGCCGGTAAAACCGTCGCAGACTACCACATCTACCGTTGCCTTGAAGATGTCATTACCTTCGACGTTACCGTAGAAATTCAGGCCGGAATCGCGCAGCAACTCGGCCGCGCGCTTGATGTTCTCGGTACCCTTGATGTCTTCGGAACCGATATTCAGCAGCCCCACGGTTGGGTTCTGCTTGTGTTGCAAGCTGGCAGCCAGCTCGGCACCCATGATGCCGAATTGCAGCAGCTGCTCTGGCGAGCAATCTACGTTGGCACCCAAGTCCAGCACACAGGTTTCGCCACCGGTACCCGGCATCATCTTGGCGATGGCAGGACGGTCGATCCCCGGAATGGTCTTGAGCACGAATTTGGCGGTTGCCATCAGCGCACCGGTATTACCGGCGGAGACAGCAGCTTGCGCCTGGCCATCCTTGACCAGGTTGATCGCCACCCGCATCGACGAATCTTTCTTGTTCTTCAGCGCCAGCTGTGGCGCCTCGTCCATGCCGACCACTTGCGTGGCATGCTGCACGGCAATACGCGCGCGCACGGACGCCGGTTGTGCGGCCAGCTCGGCTTCAATGCCGGCACTGTCGCCTACCAGGATCAGATTAACGTCGGGGGTGTACTGAAGGAATTTTACAGATGCCGGGACGGTGACCTTGAGGCCAACGTCACCGCCCATGGCATCGATCGCTACGGTGATGGTCATTAACGTGGAACGGCAGGAAGTCTGCCAATAGTTAAGAAAATAGGTAGCGATGTAGAGACGAAATTACTCGCCCTTGGCTTTAACAACCTGACGACCACGGTAGAAGCCGTTCGGGCTGATGTGGTGACGCAGGTGGGTTTCACCGGTGGTCGGCTCTTTAGCCAGGGACGGAGCGGTCAGAAAATCGTGTGCACGATGCATGCCGCGCTTGGACGGGGACTTTTTGTTCTGTTGAACAGCCATGGTCGACTCCTAAGAAATTCAAGTAAAAGTTCAGGACCCGGATTTCTTAAGCGTCGCCAGTACCGCAAACGGGTTAGGCTTATCAGCCTTGGCGCGCTCCAGATGCTCCGAACCGCAGTCGTCGTGTTTCGCCGACAGCGGCAAGCCCATAATGATTTCGTCTTCGATCAGTGCCAGCACATCGAACTCGTCTTCGGCCATGATGGCGTCGAGTTCTTCGTCCTGCGCTACCGCGTCATCCAGTTTCGATTCGTTAACGAACAGTGTAATAACACCCTCGCTCTCGACCTCGAATGGCATGACACCCAGACAGCGCTGACAACTCAGCTCGACGTTGGCCGTCAATGCATAACGCAGCGAAGGACGACGCAGCCGGTCGGAAAAACCGGACAGCGACAACTTCACCGCGCCGGCAGTCGACGCCAGCACCTCGTGCACCCGTTCGTCCAGGTCGGCAATGGCCAGTTCTTTATCGAACTGACCGCCGTCGCGGGCGAAAGCGAGCGGATCAATCAAAATCGGGTTAGACATAAACCTTGGATGATATAATCGCGGCAGGTAATTTGTCAAAACAATCAGGGATTAGGCTGCATTTAGCGGCCGCCGGCGTGGCAAACACCATGAAACGCCGCCGGCAAGGCACGCAGCTTACCGCAAACGGAATTTTCATGCAGATCGTCCTCGCCTCCACTTCACGCTACCGCCGCGAAATTGTCGAACGCCTCGGTCTGCCCGTCACCGCCATGGCGCCAGTCTGCGACGAAACCCCGCTAGCCGGCGAAACCGCGCTGGATACTGCGGTGCGCCTGGCCCGCACCAAGGCCATGTCGCTGGCCGAACGCTTTCCGGATGCCCTGATCATCGGCGGCGATCAGGTGGCCCTGCTGGACGGCCAGCAGATCGGCAAGCCGGCCGATTTTGAAGCCGGTGTAGCAATGCTCAAATGGATGAGTGGCCGCACCGTAGTGTTCCACTCCGCCCTTGCTCTTTATAACAGCAACAGCGGCCATATCCAGGAAGACGTCGGCATCACCCGGGTTACCCTGCGCCAGCTGACCGAACAGCAAATCCGCAACTACCTGACGCGCGAGCCGGACGCACTGCACTGTGCCGGCAGCGCCAAGAGCGAAACCCTGGGCGGCGCGCTGCTACAGAAAGTGGAAGCGGACGACCCCAACGCGCTGATCGGGGTACCGCTGTTCGCGCTGGTCACCATGTTGCAGAACGAAGGCGTGGAGATCCTGTGATGGCCGGCACCCTGTATCTGATCCCCACTCCGCTGGGCGAAGGCGACACTCCGTGGCTGCCGGAAGGCGAACGTACCCGCGTTACTCATATCACCCACTTTGTGGTGGAAGCGGAAAAGACCGCGCGCAAGCACCTGAAACAGCTGGGCGTCAGCACGCCAATCCGCGAACTGGTGATGAACACCCTCAATGAGCACACCAAGCCCGCCGACGTAGCCGCGCTACTGGCACCGTTGGCCGCCGGACTGGACGTGGGACTGGTATCGGAAGCCGGCTGCCCGGCCGTGGCCGACCCCGGCGCGCAACTGGTGGCGCTGGCGCACGAGAAAGGTTACCGCGTGGAGCCGCTGATCGGCCCGTCGTCGATCCTGCTGGCGATGATGGCCAGCGGCGCCAACGGCCAGTGCTTCGCCTTTCATGGCTACCTGCCGGTAGACGCCGCCGAACGCGCCAAGGCGATCAAGGCGCTGGAATTGCGCTCGAAACAGAACAACGAAACCCAGCTGTTCATCGAAACGCCGTACCGCAACAACGCGCTGCTGCAACAGCTGCGCGAAACGCTGGCACCGGCCACCCGGCTGTGCGTGGCCGCCGACCTCACCGCACCGACACAGACCATCGTCAGCCGGCTGGTGAAGGATTGGCCGAAACAGGCGCCGGACTTCCACAAGCGGCCGGCGATTTTCGTGATTCACGCCGCCTAGTACCACCAGCATGCCAGCGCCTAGCACCCTGATTTTTTATCACCCCACCCTGCCAGAACGCCGCCTCATCGGTGGCTTCAACTGGCTGGCCTGCATCACACCCACATTGTGGGCGCTGAGCGAGGGGCTGATCTGGCACGGCCGCTGGCTACTGGTTTCCGAGTTCGCGTTTGCCGGCTTGCTGGCCGCCCGACCGGCGGAAGGAATCTTGTTGGTAGGGCTTCCCTACCTGCTACGCAACCTCTGGGTTGCAACACAGGGTAGCCACTGGCTGATCGCCAGCCTATTACAGCAGGGCTACCGCCAGGCACCTGCCAATCCGTTCACTACGCCTTGAGTGCCGGCTGCAGCACCCGCTGCAATCCGGCTTGCACCGAGGCGTCGAGCCGCGTTGCGGCCAACCTTGCCGTCGCCTGCCCCAGTGCGCAGTACAGCGCATCGTCTTGTGTCGACAACACGGCGCGATGCTTGGCTACGGTACCGGCATCGCCGCGAGCGATCGGGCCGGTCAGCGCCAGCTGCGGCCCCAGTGTGAGCGTGTTTTCCAGTGTCTGCCGCATCAGCCCACCCAGCACCGCAGCAGCCACCTCATCGGTCATGCCGGCCTGTGCCGCGACCCGTGACGCCAGATCGTGCAGGGTCACCAGGTAGTTGGAAGCTATCGACAGTGCCGCGTGGTAGGCGGCCTTGCCACCCGGTGCCAGCGCAAACGGCACACCACCAATGGCGTTGGCAAAGTCCTGCAGCGAGGGAAAGGCCGCCGCATCGCCCTCCAGCGCGCAGCGGGTACCGGCAAAGCCCTGCACCGCCCGCGCCGGCTCGGCAAAAGAGAACGCCGGATGCAGGCTAGCGCACAGCACCCCTTGTGCGGCCAACGGTGCCAGCAGTGCCGCCTCGCCCACGCCACTGGCGTGAAACGCCACGCTTCCCGCCGCTAGCCCGCCACTGGCAGCCAGCTCGGCAGCCACGCTGGCGATGGCGCCATCCGGCACCGCCAACAGGGTAAGGTTGGCCGCAGGCAGCGCCTGCAGGCTGTCACACGGCTCGCCGCCGCCGATAAAAGCGCAGGCCTGCTGCGCCGCAGTCAGACTGCGGCACAACACCGCGCCAATGCGGTAGCGGCCGCTCTGCTGCGCCAGCTTCGCCAGCGTCTTGCCCAGACGCCCGGCGCCAATGATATTGATGGTAAGCATGCACTGTTCCTATCTACGTTGCCGGCTTGACAGCGCGCCGGCGGCGCAACGACGATGGCGCCTCATTTTGCGGAGACCTCCATGCCCTTGCTCCTGTTGCTGGCGGCGTTTGCCGTGCTGTTTTTCTACGGTGTAGCCCTGTACAACGGCCTGGTGCGCTTGCGGCACATGGTCGCAAGATGCTGGACCGATATCGATGCCTTGCTGAAGCAGCGCCACGAAGAACTGGCCAAACTGGTGGAAGCCTGTCGCAGCTACAGCCAGTTCGACCCCAGTCTGCTCGGCCAGGTCATGGAGACGCGCGCCATGCTGTCGGAAGCGGCGCGCGCGGCCAACGTTGGCCGCATCGGCGAGCTGGAGAGCGAGCTGCGCAGCCTCACTGCCCAGATTTTCTCCCAGGCCACCAGCAGCGGAGAGTTGCTGGCAGACCGGCAGCTACAGCACCGGCTGGTACGCATCAGCGAGCAGGAAGAAGCCATCGCCGCGCACCGTGAACGCTACAACGAAGCCGTCAGCAACAACAATGTGCGCATCGAGCAGCTTCCGGATCTGCTGGTCGCCCATCTTTGCGGCTTCCGTGCTGCCCAGCCACTGCAGTTTGCCGAGGCCGAAAAGCGCAATCTCGACGGCCACGAGCTGTTTACCCGCTGAGCTTACGCCATCCGGCGCCACAACTCTTGGCACCAAGCGCAACCGCGTATACCACTGCCAGCAATTGCATCACGCCAACGAAAATGGCGGGCAAACACCCGCCAAACCGAGACGGCCATGCTGCGGCTAACGTTGGCCGCAACCGTGTCCGCTAATTAACGCACTGCGCGCATGCGGGCAATCGCCTCCGCCAGCCGCTCGATGCCGGTGGTGTAGGCCACGCGCACGTACTGGCCGGCTCGGTAGCTGCCGAAATCCGCTCCCGGTGTGATGGCGACCTTGACCTCGTCCAGCATGCGCTGGCAGTAGGCAAAGCTGTCATCGGTTACCGCCGACACGTCGGCATAAATGTAGAACGCGCCATCCGGCACCGAGTCGATTTTCCAGCCCAGCTCCGGCAGTGCCTGCAACAAGTAATCGCGGCGGCGGCCAAACTCGGCTCGACGTTCCTCCAGTTGCGCCATCACCGCCGGCTGGAAGGCCGCCAATGCCGCATGCTGCGCCGCCGCCGGCGGGCACAGAAACAGGTTCTGCGCCAGCCGCAGCGCCGGCTCCACATAATCCTGCGGCACCACCAGCCAGCCCAGCCGCCAGCCGGTCATCTGGAAATACTTGGAAAAGCTGTTGATCACGAACACATCGTCCGCCAGCGACAGCGCGCTGAACGAATCCGCGCCGTAAGTCAGCCCCTGGTAGATCTCGTCCACGATCAGCGCGCCCCCCTTGTCGCGGCACAGCTCGGCCAGATCGCGCACTTCGACACGGCTCAGCACCGTGCCGGTAGGATTGGCCGGCGTGGCCACCATGGTCGCCACGGTATTGGCCTGCCAGTTGGCCGCCGCCGCGTCCGCCAGCAACTGGTAACGGGTAGTGGCATCCACCGCCACCGTCTGTGGCACGCCGCCCAGCAGACTGACAAAGTGGCGGTTACACGGATAGGTCGGGTCCGGCATCAACACCCCGTCGCCCTGATCCACCAGCAGCGACAGCGCAATCTGCAATGCACCGGAAGCCCCGGGGGTGACGATGATGCGTTCCGGCGCCACCGTCACATCAAAACGGCTGCGATAAAAATCGCTGATCGCCTGCCGTAGCTGCGGCAGGCCCTGCGCCGCAGTATAGAAAGTATGCCCGGCCGCCAGCGCCGCGCGCCCGGCCTCCACGATTGCTTCCGGCGTGGCGAAATCCGGCTCGCCGACCTCCAGATGGATCACGTCATGCCCATCTGCCTGCAACGCGCGCGCCTTTTCCAGAATCGCCATCACCTGAAACGGCGCGATCGCGGCCAACCTGTTAGATAGTTTCACTGCATTCCTTTCAGCGCGCCGTGTGCGGGGCTAGCAGTATGCCAGCAGTTGACATCGACAAGGGTCGAATCTATACTGCGCAGCCTGTCGCGGAGAGGTGGCAGAGTGGTCGAATGTACCTGACTCGAAATCAGGCGTACGTGCGAGCGTACCGAGGGTTCGAATCCCTCCCTCTCCGCCAGACCACGCAACTAAGCCCTTGAGAAATCAAGGGCTTTTTTGTTTTCCCCGCCCCAGGAAACGCCGGTTTCCATCCCTGACTCCCTTCTAATATTTCTGCAAGTCTTCTAATAAATCCGTCCACTGCGCATTACAACACTATGATTTTCATGAAATTTTCTCCTGAAAATCAATCAGGTACATTCCTGCAGGGACTACCCCCCACAGCCCCCATCTATCTTATCACCCCACCTGACAATCCAAATGCATAATGAAGAACCAACTAAGTTTCTATCCGGATACCACCAGTTCGTTTGTTCACTGACTAGTGCTCATTGGACTGTCCCGGGTGCAGCAGACAAACTCCTGCCTCACGCCGAGGCCCGCTCAAAGGCCTCGGGACTGATGCCACCCAGGTGACTGTGGCGGCGGGTGCGATTGTAAAAAGCTTCGATGTAATCGAATACATCTGACTTGGCCAAGTCGCGGGTTTTATAAATCCGCTTGCGGATACGCTCCTTCTTCAGGCTGCTGAAGAAGGACTCTGCCATAGCATTATCCCAGCAATTGCCACGGCGACTCATGCCGTGGCAATTGCTGGGATAATGCTATGGCAGAGTCCTTCTTC
>NZ_CADEPL010000024.1 GCF_902829295.1 Vogesella oryzae | reverse complement strand
CGCCGAAACACCGAGACGGCTGGCGACTTTGGCCACCGGATAGCCACGTTCGGTTACCTGTTTGACGGCTTCAATCTTGAATTCTTCGGGGAAAAGCTGCCTGCTCATGACACCTCCTTGTAGGGCCTAGTGTGAGGCTCACGAGGTATCTAGGAAAGGAGGGGCGATTCAGTGTGCGGTAAAAATACGGTACGTTTTTTCCAACTAACGTTCTCCCAGAGTAGAGCGAGTATTTCACCTTGGCGCATAGCGGTTTCCAATGCCAAAACAATGATGGCGTATAGCTCGTGATTTGGGTGGCGAATGGCCGCCCGTAAGATTTTCTTTTCCTCCTCAGGCGACAATCGACGAGAGCGGCCTGGCGGTGTTTTGGGCTTGCGTATCTTGAGGACTGGATTAACCAAATGGTCCATGCCCCATTCTGTGATCGCGGTAGAAAACACGTGCGACAGAAGCATCAGTTCCAGCTTGACGGTGGATGGCCCTACTGTTTTTTCTGGGGTGCGAGGATGAGGTGTGGACAGTCGTTTATCGCGGAAGGCGGCTACATGTGCTGGAGTAACGTCACTCAATGAGTGTTCGCCAAGAATGTCAGTTAGAGCCTTGATGCGGCACGCCTCAGTTTTATAGCTCCGCTTTTGAATCGAAATCGTTGCGACGTAGTGGGCGAGGACGTCTTTTAGGGGTGTCGTTGTGTTTGGATTGAACATCAAAATGGTAACAGTGAGGCAGCCCTGCTGAGGTAGCAGGGACAGATAACGGGCGAAAGGCAGTCTTTAAGCAACAGATAAATTGATGCGTACAGTCGCAAAGGCTTATCAGTAAAGAATTACTCAGGCCACGCAACACGATGAAGTTGGGAGAACTCGTGCCGCAGGTCGTGAAAGCAAAGCCCTGTGATGCCTGCGCGCTCACATGCCCGCCGGAAGGCCGCCCCCAAACCATTCGAATCATGGAAAGTCGTCAGCGGCCCGCCATGTAGCGGGCGTGGCAATGCACAAATGGCGGCCTCCGCTGCCGCCGAGAGGGGCACAACGCGGCTATCGCCGTTCTTGGTCAACTCGAGATGGACCACGCTATGTTGCAGGTCGACTTGCTCCCAAGTCAGGGATGCAATCTCGCCGCGTCGCATGCCAGTCTCGATGGCGAGAAGGATGCAGAGCGCCAGGCTGTCTGCGCGGGATTGTTCTGCCGCGGCCAGCAAGCGGGCTTCTTCATCGCCCACCAGACGACGAGAACGCCCCTTCGGCAGCTTCGGCTTACGGATGTGGGTAATCGGGTTATCTACGGGAATAGACCAGTCCCGAAAGGCGACGTTGAACACCGCAGACATGAGGGACAATTCCAGTTGCACCGTTTTGGGGGCAACTGTCTTCAACCGCTCATCACGGTAATCGGCAAAATCGGCGCTACGCAGACTGGCTAGTAGCCGTTGAGCCAATGGGTGACGTTGCAGCCGCTTGATTCGGCTGAGCTCAGCCCGCCAGCCGCGCTTGTCAGGCGTCACCTCACGCGCGTAGCGTGCCAGGATTTCACCAAAGGTTGTACGCTCGGCTTCCGAGCGGTCGACGAACAGACCACGCCGCATTTCCGACTCGACCGTTGCGGCCCAGTCCTCGGCATCACGTTTGGTCTCGAAGGTGCGGGTTTGGATTGGATAGCCCTTGCGGCGAACCTGGGCCTGATATTGATACGCGCCGCGTTTGGTAATACTTGCCATGCTCCTGCTCCATTGGGTAGAGACAGGGTATAGCGCCGAACTGCAGCAGAATTGCTGCAAATATTCGAAAACAAATGCACAAAGGCTTACCGCATCGCGATAAGCCTTTGATTTTATTTGGTTGCGGGGGCAGGATTCGAACCTACGACCTTCGGGTTATGAGCCCGACGAGCTACCAGACTGCTCCACCCCGCGTCAGAGAGAACGCATAATAGCCAATCAAAAGATGGCTGTCAAATCTTTTATGAGGCCCAGTCCACAAGCCCCCAGTGCCAGGTCGCCAAAATCAACAAACCGAAGCCGATTCGGTACCAGGCAAAAACCTCGTAACTGTGGTTGCCGACAAAACGCACCAGCGTACGTACCGCCAGCAAGGCGCTCAGAAAGGCGGCCACGAAGCCGATGGCGAACATTGGTAGTTCGGCGAAGGAAAGTAGATCGCGGTGCTTGTAGAGGTCATACACCGTGGCAGCAAACATGGTCGGTACGGCCAAGAAGAAGGAGAACTCAGCCGCTACTTTGCGATCCAGGCCGAAGAACATGCCACCGATGATGGTTGCACCGGAACGGGAGGTACCGGGAATCATCGCCAGCACTTGCGCAAAGCCAATCTTGAGTGCTTCGCGCCAGCTGATGTTATCGACATCATGTACCTTCACGACATGCTGGCGGCGCTCGGCATACAGGATCACCAGCCCGCCCAACACCAGCGCGCTGGCAACACTGATCGGATTAAACAGGTACAGCTTGATCTGCTTGATAAACAGCAGGCCGATAACCGCGGCAGGCAGAAACGCCACGATCAGGTTGGCCGCAAAGCGTTGCGCCTTGGGCTCGCTAGCCAAGCCCTTCACCACCGAGGTAAAGCGCTCGCGATACAGGAACAGCACGGCGAGGATGGCGCCGAACTGGATGGCGATCTCGAACACCTTGCCGGCATTGTGAAAGCCGATCAGATCACCAACGACGATCAAATGCCCGGTGCTGGAAACCGGTAGAAATTCGGTCAAACCCTCTACGATACCCAGTAACAGCGCCTGCGCCAGTAACAATGTGTCCACTTTTTCCCTTTCCGAAATGACTTCAGGCCGCACAGGGCGGCCTGAACATATTGCTAAAAATCGCTTACTTGCCGCGAGCCTTGATGATCAGCTCGTCAACCACCTTCAGCAGTTGCGCCGGCTCTGCGGCCAACGTTGCATATTTGCCTGCCACCACGATGGTGGGTGTGCCCTGGATCGCATAATCGAGAGTGGCCTGGGTTGCATGCGCGACTTGCGCATTGACGCCAAACGACTTGTACACCTGCATGAATGCCTTGCTGTCCACGCCCTGCTGGGTAGCCAGCCATTTCGTCATTTGCCCCTCGTCAGCCAGGTTGACATGCTGTTGCACCATGGCAGTCAGCGCCGGGCGATGCAGGCGGTCAAGTGTCTTGGTGAGGGTAAAAGTTGCGAACAGGCGTGCCAGCGGCTCCATCTGCTTGCCCCAGACAATTTGCTGGCGGCGGAAGCTTACATCCGCCGGCAACTTCTTCGACCAGGCCTCAAGCGACGGCTCCAGATTGAAGCAATGGATACAGTGGTAGGAGAAAAACTCGATGACCTCGACCTTGCCCGGTGTGGCAACCGGCTGCGGCTTGGCCAGCAGCACGTAATCCTTACCTTCCACAATGGCAGCCTGGGCTACACCGGCCATCATCAACAATGCGGCAAACAGCCATTTCTTCATGGTGATCTTTCGTTTATTTCGCGGGGAGTTTTACAACGGAAACTTCGATGCCATCCTGGCGCAATCTGGCACGCAGGGCATCCAGTTCGTCCTGGCGCTCGAACGGGCCGATGCGCACACGGTGCATCAGTCCTTTATCCGGCATCGACAGCGACTGAATCTTGGCTTCTACCCCCATCAGTGCCAGTCGCGCCTTCATGTTGTCGGCCTCGCTCTCGGACTGGAAAGCCCCGGCCTGCAAGAACAGGCGCTGAACCGCAACATTGGAATCGCCGGATGCATCGCTAGTTCCCTTGCCGGTACTCGGCAACGCCTCTTGCTTGCCCGGCAGGATTTTGTAGAAATCGAAGCGCTGCCCATCGCCATCCACCGGCGTCTTGGTAGCCGTGACCACGGTAGCCGGCTTTGCCGCTGCCCCAGCTGAGGCAGGCACAACGACGGGAGTCGCCTTGACCGGGTGCGAGGCAATGGTCGCCAACTTGGTACCGGGCTCCAGTAGCTCGGCCTCCGGCAACGAGGCCTGCTGTTTGCCCTGCATGCGCTCCAGGTTACTGAATGGCGTAGAAGAACGGCTGAGGTACATCGTCACACCGACAGCGATGCCGATGCCGACGATCAACCCGACCAGAACACCAGCCATCAGACCGCCGCCGCCCCCCTTGCGTGACGAGGTGCTGCGACTGCCACGCGAACTCTTGTGATCTTTATTACTCATGAAACCCACTGATTCGAGTCGATCCGACTCTGTCATTCATTACTGCCAAAACCGGCCAGGCCACGACGGAATTGTACCGCCTGTAGCAAGTGAGTCCGGGCTAGCGCCGTATCTTGCAGATCGGCGAGTGTTCTGGCCACGCGCAGTACCCGATGGTAAGCACGGGCAGACAATGCCAGTTTTTCCAGCAACTGGTTCAGATAGCTTCGTTCTGCCTCCGGCAGCGCACAGACCTCATCCAGTTCTGCGCCTTGCAGCTCGGCATTACTCCTGCCTTGTCGCTGCCACTGCCGCTCGCGGGCGGCAACTACCCTGGCCCGCACCGTGGCCGTAGCGTCACCACTCGGCAACTGCTGCAGCTCCTCAAGCGGCAAGCTGCCGACTTCTACCATCAAATCGAAACGATCCAACAGCGGGCCGGATATTTTAGCGCGATATCGCATCACTTGTTCAGGCGTACAGCGACAGGCACGCCGCCCATGCCCCAAATAACCACAGGGGCAGGGATTCATCGCGGCGAGCAATTGGAAGCGGGCCGGAAAAGTCACCTGCCGCGCGGCACGCGAGATATGGATTTCACCGGTCTCCAGAGGTTCCCGCAGCACTTCAAGTACTTTACGGTCGAACTCCGGCAGTTCATCAAGGAACAGCACGCCACGATGGGCAAGGGTAATCTCGCCTGGCCGCGGGTCGGAGCCGCCTGTTAAACCGCCCGCTATTTGCGAATAGCGGCAAAAACAGGTGAGTTAAATGCGACCATATACCCCCATAAGCAGCATCGTCTGCGCTATCCGTACCTCCTTTACTCAGTGGCTCCATCGCCAGCACCTAGGAAGACCTTACCACGTCATCGATGCGCATATTGTAGCGCTCGTTCAGCTAATGAATAGCCATCACGGTATTTGCACTGTCGCGTCATGCCAAGGCCACCACCTCGGCGCAAGGCCGCCTTACGTCTATTTCAAGGCCACAACACCCTTTGTTCAAGCTCTAGAAGCCGCGCTACGTGATGCACGATCGAAGCAAGAGCTGAACTTCTACTGGGTGTTGAAGGGCCTCCTCGACGAAAACTGCCAGCTGACCTTTCTCCTGTCCTCGTCAGAGCTGGATGAACGCGTTTACAGCATCTTTTGGGCACCCTACATGTTTTGGCGCGGCAGGAAAGCTATAGACCAAGACCTTCACACCATCGGCAGGCTCATCTCAGAAGGCCAGCCTGCAATGACGGCACGACCACTTTGAAGAAGAGGATGCCACCGATGATCAAAACAACCAGCGCAAACAGTTGGCTAGCACGCTTTGCTCGCCCTTTTTTTCCAGAGGGATCTGGTCGCCCACAACCAGGGCATGGGTCAGCTTTTATATCTACTTGGCGGGAACAAGACGGGCATTCAACGAGGCGCATTGATCAATCCTATGTGGGAGCAAATCAGCTGAAGATAATTTCGTTGTCATCTTACATGGAGCGAATTTAAGATGAAACATCCTATTTCTTGGCTGCTCAATGTGGGTACTCCTGAGGCGGTTCGCCGCGTTCCCATCAACACGATTAGCCTGACTGGTGAGCTGCTCGGCCAAGAGTTCGAGTCGTCACTGGAGCGAGACTTGATCATGCTCATGGCGTGGCGCAGCGAACTCGATTGGTTCCAAGTGCAGCCAGTTGAAATATTGTTCAATGGCGCGGCTGGCGCTCAGCGTTCCTACACCCCCGATTTGCTGGTGAGCTTTATCCCACGTACGACCTCCGGGAAACCAACCCGTAAGCCACTGCTGTGCGAGGTGAAGTACCAGGATGATTTACGGCGGAACTGGGCCGACTTGAAACCCAAATTCAAGGCTGCCCGCGCATACGCCCGCGAACGTGGCTGGGAGTTCCGGATTTTCACCGAGCGACGGATTCGTACCGGCCTACTACAAAACATCCAATTCCTTTGGTCGTATCGCTATGCCCCACAGCACCTCAACCATCGAGACCGCCTGATACGCATGCTGGACGATATGGAAGAAACCACGATCAATGGGCTGCTGGAAGCATGTTACCTAACAGAGAACCGCCTTGGGCGAGGTGAGGGACTCTGGACGCTGTGGTGCCTGATCGCTCAAAAAAGCGTGCTCTGCGACCTGAGCCTGCCACTTACGATGGAAACGCGGATTTGGCTCGACCCATTACTACAGGCCGAAGACTCTGGCGATGAGGACTTGTGACGAATGGCAATACATCCCCTCCTCCGCTTACTCCCTGGTGTTGTGGTCTACGATACCGAACGCCGTTATGTGGTCGTGGACCTACTCAACGTCACTACCGTGCTGGTCGAAGATGACCAAGGTCAACGCTCGGTGAAGTCTGCCGCCTGGCTACACCCCGATGTAAGCGCTCGCAATACCAGACAAACCCATCGCGATCTACTTAGCATTCCACGGGAAGAATGGGAGCGCGCTTGCCATATTGCCGAGGCGCTTCAGCCACTCGTGGAGAAAGGACGCGGCAAACGAACCCGCCAAGAAGTCCATGCACTAGCAGAGCATCTGGGCAAGCATCCCGCCACCGTCTATCGCTGGCTGTTGGATTATGAAAGTACGGGTCTAGTGTCATGTCTTCTTCGCAAAGCCCGCAGCGACAAGGGAGCACGACGTCTAGACCCAAAAGTCGAAGCCATCATTCAAGCCTGCATCGATGAGTTCTATCTCACCAGCCAACGGCGCACCCCGGCGCGCACCGCATTGGAAGTGCGTAAACGCTGCTTGGACGCCGGCCTTACGCCGCCCGACCCAAACACGGTCCGCACCCGTATCCTCGCCATTGACGAATACCAACGCGTTCGCAGACGAGAAGGCTATAAAGCGGCCAACGAGAAATTCCAACCCATTCTCGGCAGTTTCCCTGGTGCAGATTATCCTCTGGCCGTAGTTCAGATCGACCATACTCCGATGGATGTGATTGCGGTCGATGATGTGCACCGCCTGCCAATAGGCCGCCCCTATCTCACCATCGTCGTGGATGTGTTTAGCAAGATGGTGGTGGGCTTTTACATTTCGCTTGATCCCCCCGGAGCCCTGGCAACCGGCCTCAGCATTTCAAGAGCGATCCTCGGCAAAGAAGCCTACTTACAACGCTTAGGGATCGATGACCTCGAATGGCCATGCTGGGGCATGATGCGCACGATCCATACCGACAATGCCAAAGAATTTCGCGGCACCATGCTGGGTAGAGCAGCCAAGGAATACGGCATCATCGCCCAACGCCGTCCAAAAGGACGCCCCCAGTACGGCGGGCATGTTGAACGGGCTTTTCGCACTTACATGAGCGAAGTTCACAACGAATTGCCAGGCACCACGTTTTCTAACCCTCGGATGCGCCGCGACTATGACGCCGAAGGCAAAGCCGTCATGACGCTCGATGCCCTGGAAGTGTGGTTCACACTATTCCTGCTAGGGGTCTATCATCAACAGCCGCACGCGGGTAACGACGGTCGCCCTCCTCAAGCACAATGGGAGTTAGGGCTACTCGGTGACGGCGCCACCATCCTCGGACGCGGCATTCCGGCCCGCTATCCCGACGAAGACCGCCTCAGACTGGATTTCCTGCCGTACGTAGAGCGCACTGTGCAGGAGTACGGCATCGCCTTCGAAGGCGTGAACTACTGGTCGGATGCACTGCGCCGCTTCATACACGCCAAAGACCCGTCGACCCAGAAACTCAAGCGTCAATTCGTCTGCCGTTATGACCCGCGTGACCTCAGCCGAATCTGGTTCTTTGACGATGAGAGTCAGCAATATATTGAAGTCCCCTACCGTAACCTTGCCCGCCCCACCATTAGCTTGTGGGAGCTGCGCCAGGCTAAGAAACAACTACGGGACGAATCTACTTCCAGCACCAACGAAGAATTGATCTTTCGCACCATCGACCGCATGCGTGAAGTGGTCTCCAACGAAGCGCATAAAACAAAAGTGGCACGTCGCATCCAGCAACGCCAAAAAACGTGGAACAAGCAGCACAAAGTCGGTCAGGAAAAGCGCGCGCCTACCCCCGATGCACCCACCGCACCGCCGCCATCTACCGTCGACAATGACATTGACGATGTGCAGCCGTTCGACAATATTCGGGAAGCGTAACGGTTATGACGGAGCCCCAACGCAAGCTTTCCCCACGAGCAGCATCCCTACTCTCAGCCACTAATGCCGAACGTATCGCTCATATCGACCAGCCAATCTTCATTCCCTACCCAAGAGCGGTGGAAGTGCTGGCCGAGATGGAAGACCTACTCGTCCATCCCAAGACCAATCGGATGCCAAACATCTTGCTGGCCGGTCGCTCGAATAATGGCAAAACCGAAATCTTGCGCGAGTTTTTGAAACGCCATCCAGCTGACGAACAGCTTGATCAGGATGCGATCTATGCCCCGGTGGTTTACATCCAGTCGCCGCCCGGCCCCAGCGAACACATCTTCCTGAACAAGATGCTGGTAATGCTCGGGATGACGGTCCCGACCAATGAGGCCGCTGACCGTAAGCTGCTGCGCTTGATGGACATGCTGAGCCGGGTGCAAACCCGTGTGCTGATGATCGATGAACTGAACGCGCTCCTGGCCGGCAGTGTGACCAAGCAGCGATTTTTCCTGAATATGCTCAAGTACCTTAGCAATGAACTGCAGATTTGCATCGTTGCTGCTGGCACGCAAGACGCGATCCAAGCCGTGAAGAGTGATGCGCAGATTGAAAGCCGTTTTCCAATACGCCCTTTGCCACGCTGGCAAGAAAATGACGCCTTCCGGAGGTTGCTCTACAGCTTCGAATACACACTGCCGCTCAAGTACGCCTCGGATCTTCACAAGGGTGACCTCGCCCGTAAGCTGTTTGGTATGAGCGAAGGGGTAATCGGTGAATTATCTAAAATTGTACGCAGCGCTGCGCAGCATGCGATTCAAACTGCTACCGAACGTATTACGCCGGGAATTATCGATAGTTGCCCTTATGTTGCTCGCAAAGGCAGCCAAGGAGATGAACTCCTTTGACTTCGCTAGAAGGGTTATCGGGCAGCGTTTGGCCACTGCATGTCAAACCTCGTCCTGACGAGCTTCTCAGCTCTTGGCTGATACGCTTTGCTCATGCACATCAACTCAAGATCGAATCGATGTGTACCCTGCTCTTCGGTCGGCAGAGCCCAGTCTGGAACCGAGATATAGACCGGCTAGCCCCGGTGTGGCTGCTGCAGGGAATTTGCCAAGCTACTGGTACGCATCTCCAACAAGCAAAGCACACCACACTAGGTGATCTGGAAGGTTGGTTAACAGAGACAATTTCCCCGTTAGGTAAAAGCCATTGGATCGTGCCGCTTGGAATTTTCCATCGTACCCGCCAACACCCAGGTCTGATGTACTGCCCGGCATGTCTATCCGAAGAGAAAAGCAGGTACTACCGGCGTCTCTGGCGCATGGCTTGGGCCACTGCCTGCTTAACCCACCAGTGCTTACTGGTAGATACCTGTCCCGCGTGCGGCGCACCTATTGTTCCGCACCGCTCCGATATGGGCGCCCGGTGCTATCTCCCCACTCGGCTTACTCTGATCACCTGTCATGCCTGCCAAAAGCTGTTGACACAGCAAACACTGTTGCCCGTCAGCCCACCACTCGCAGCCCTTCAAGCCAAGTTGGAGGACACGCTAAAGAATGGCTACATTGCACTCGGCGACAATCCCAGTTTGCACTCTGTTTTATTTTTTGAGGGACTTCGCGCCTTATTAACTGGTGGCCTACGGGCACAGAAACAGCGTAGCACCAATGTCAAAAAACACGCCCCAGTCTTTGAGTCGCGCCCCTTGGAAGAACGACGGGTCATCTTGGAGCAGTTGGCACAATGGCTAAACAATTGGCCAGAGGACTTTTTAACAGATATCAAAGTACACAGTTTTCGCAGCGCAGAGTTGTGTTCACCTGCAGGCATACTGCCGTACTGGTACTACCAAGTAGTACACCCCTTAAACCAGCGTATTACTGCGACCACTGAGATGGAAGCCGAAGCCATCATGGATGCTGTAGCCAAACAGACTGGTGGGTATAACTTAACGGCTGCCCAGCGCCTTGCTGGCAAGAACATCACGCCTGCTTGGCGCCACTTGCATCCTCTGCACCGGGTGAACTTCGACAGCTATGAAATGGCGGTCGTAGAAATCGACCACCAAATTGCCGGAACGCTTGACCGGAGCCAGCGCCTTCTTCTGCTACGCACTAAATTTATCCTAGTCGCACGGTATGGTCTTCAGGTCTCCATCAAGTCACTATCCAAGTTGACCCTGGCTAGCTTGTACCAGCTCGCCAGCCCAATCCCTAATGCAACGTTCTACGAAGTGCCCAGATCACGTGTACAAGCGGCTGCATGGCTACTCTGGTATTGGCACCATCTCCGCCCACAGCTCTCACCGGCACCTGATGAAAATAGAGTTTTCACAAGTTCGCTAACACACAAAGGATTGTCGGCTAGTGCCTGCAGCCTTTACAGCGCTCTACCAATGCGCATGCTGAAAAGCGGCCAATTCACATGAAGAAAACATTCACACTTACCCAATCAATTCTTGCAACAATTAAACGACAAAACCACCCCACATGTAGCATTATTATTCACCTTAAAATCAGAGCATCACAGCGATGAAAAGCAAAAAATCCAGACAAACCGGGAACATATCTCTCAAATGGCTTAACACCGAACAGCGAGACAAACTCAAATTACTAGCCAAGCGAATACCATTCTGCATCTTAGGCTTTGGCATTACATCATTAGGAGTACAAGAACAATGGAGACTAACTTACATTTTTGCATTTACAAAGCTTCTATTTCTGTTTGCATTGCTCTACTCACTATATTTAATATTTCCATATCGCGAGCGAATAAACGATTTATTTAACAAAACTACAGACACGTATAAAAAACTTACAGCCGAGCAAAAGCTATATGTAAATGCTTGTTTGCTAACCACTTCCACCATTCCATTTTACCTGGTTGGCGGAAAGCCATTTTTGGGATTTTATTTCAGTGGCCTCCTATTATTTTATGGATATATTGCTTTACATGACGTGTTACGGTGGTACAAAGCTCTATCTGAAAATATTTTAGGCAAGGCGATAATCGGCATCACATTTGCGGCTGCCTCGAACTTCGCATACTCCTTGGCTGGGCAAGCAGTTTCTCAAATAGTGCATGTGGCGCCAACAAATTTTGTACGAACGGTTTTATTCATAGCAATCCTAATGATTCCTATCCTAATGATTTTTGCAGGAGGCATTGTCTTTGCCTCTGGCATTGCTATGTCTTCCCTGGTAATGTTCACTACCATAGTAGGTAATACTGTCCCCAATTTTACACAGTGGCTGTTCGCCGGAACCATTCCTGAATCAACAATCCGTTTCAAATCAGCGACAAGACTATTTCAGTTTATATTTTACTCATTTCTTGGATTCTACATCTTCACATCAGGGCAGAAATTTTCGAACTGGTACGAAAGTAAAATTTCATATCTAGCCCCACGGCTTATTTACCATTTCGACATGTATGAAGGGCGTGAATGCAAATTGGACTCACAATACAAATTATCACCACTAGGGGATGCAAAGTTTCTTCTGGCCAAAATATCTCCATCGGGAGATATTAATTTTGAGCCTCCCGTAAAATGCGACGATCTACCATCACACTGAGCTATTGCTCGTGAACATAGGCATGTGCTGATTTCGATATTCCACTTGGATTTCGGCTCTTCGTGGTTAACGAACTCGATGAAAGCATTGTAAGTCGACGACCAGATCGCTACGCGGCCACCGATTGATAGCCTCATGGGAAATAATGATCTGCGTATAGTTACGAAATTGCACTAAGACGACAGGGACTTGATCTTTACCAAGCAATACGATAGCGTCTCATTCATGACATCGGGCTTGTGATGAATATGTCCTGATCGACCTTAACGAACGACATGCAGAAGCTTTGCAACAGCTATAGGCTAGTCGCTCACGCGTAAAATCTGGCTTTCTGCAGCCACTATAAAATATTATCAGCTCTTCAGTGAGGCCCTCTAATTTTATACTTCCGACGAAAATATATTTCAAAAAAACAGCCCCTTGCCAAGTAGCATTTAGTCAGAGCCTATCAAGGATAAAAATGCCAAAAACTGTATTAAGAACACTTCTGTTCGTCGAAAACAAAAGCCAGCAATTATTGTATGGACATTCAATAGTCTGGATACTTTCAGATCTCGACTATTTTGTACACATCTGGAAGAGATTTGAATACAAAGGCATCTCAGCCTATTTTAAAGATATAGAAGACCGGTCAGAAATAGACAACGCTATTAGTCAGGGCACCTTTCACCTGAATTCCAAATTCGATCTTGATATTCACTTTAATCTTCCTGAGACAGAAAGTTTTTTCATTGAACAAAGCAATGAGGAAAAAAATTTCAACCCATTTATTAGTCTCTGCACCTTTGCAAAAGCCCACTTTGGAGATTCTTTTCCAGGTGCGACACACCCAGTAGATTACATAAGATCCCATAAAGAATCTTTCGATGCAATGAAAGATCGTTATTGCATTGACCTACAAGAAAATCCTCATCTCATCGGAACCTTCACAATATATGAACCAACGAGAATTGAAGAAACCTTCAAGGGTTGTCAGGCAGACAATCTAGTTGGATACAGAATAGCCCTTCAGGATTTTTTTAACCTATACCCCGGTGCACAAGTACACCTCGAGTCCTTTTCGGACTCTACCAGCTACATCTCTGACATTACACTCGACGGTGATTTACATGAAATCAACTGCGGCTTTGTTCCTGATCGACATACCACGACAATTGAGCACGAGGGGCGAATTATATATAAATCAAGCTTTAGCCTGCTAAAGCGAATTAGTATCACAACAAACATCAACCAGGAAAAGCGAATAATTGCAGGAGATAAAATAATTAAGCAAACCAGCTCTTCAACGAGGTCGTTCGATGTCTAACTGGAATCAACGCAGAACAAGCATTGCTGCAGAGTCTGATTATGACCCACTGACTTCCATTCCAATGCTCGAAGCAGGCTACATTGACGAAGCAAAAGCCAGGCAGCGCTTAACTCACGCTTTTGATATTAAAAACTGCAAAGACATTACGATCATTGATCCGTATCTCCTAGAGCGGGATATTGGGACTATTTTGGAGCTATTTTCGACCCAATCAGAAAGAAACATTACCGTAATAACCTTTTTGAATCGGGTAAAAAATGGTGAAGATAAATCCCCCGACAAAGTTACGACAGCAACAACCATCAAAAACATTGTTGATGATCTGACTCAAAAAGGTATATTTGCGTCGTTTGAGGTGGTTGTAACGGATTTCGAATTTCACGATCGATTCTTTTTTTGCACGGATGAAGATAAAGACGGGCTGTTGGTTTCTTCAGGCGGGTCGTTGAGCATGTTCCTCACAAAGTATTCGAGCCTAATACGTATCACCAATAGAACCTTCAGGAGGACACTCCTTCAGTTTATTGATCGCGCAAAACAAAACGGAAAAAATTTGACAGATTACATTGAGGAGTGGTCGCGATGACCTTTGAAGAGATGAAGGCAGGTGTTCAAGCTGGCCACCACATTAAAAACAATTCCGAGTTTTACGCACCACCAAATGAAAAAGACCGTGTAAGTGCTTTTATCGATTTAATCAAGTATCACGCGTCTAGTTCGGCAAGGCGCGCGCTAAATAATCAGTTTTTGGAAAATTTTGATTCATTATCGACAGAAGAAAAGGCGACTTTAGCCGAGTTAGATAATCTCCATTTAATATCAGCCATATTGATAGATGAGCTGCAAAGGACTAGTAGCAAAGAGTGGATTGGCAGTTCAATAACTATACTCAGCGAAATGGCCAACGCCATTGCAATAGTTAATGGAAATATCGATTTGATCGACAGTTCGGACAACTCTTCACTGTATCGTTTTTTTGTTCATTCAAAAATCGAATCGCAGCACCTGCCATCTTTTTCAAATGACACATTTTTTCAATATGCGTTAACACGCTTACTCAATGAAGAACGTGTCATTTTTACTTGGATTGTTAATAATCTAATATTATTGGTTGAGCAAGGACACCTAGACCCAAGCCGTCATACTGATTTTTTCCTAGGTCTGTTTAAAAAAAGCAATTATATTCAAGGGGAATTGAGCGCACTGTTTGCAACGGCAGTATCGAAGACACCAAACCTATTCGAAGCGCTCGCACGATCTCCTTTGTCTATAGACCCCTTCACTAGACAGGTCAATTTCTCTCTTTGGCTACAGGACAGTGCAAAATTTAAATATATCGCGACACTTCGTAATACTGAAGGAATAGTCGAAACTGGGTATACCCAGCAGTTCGATCAAAAATTCTCACTATTTAGAGAAATGAATAAATTTGACAGAGGAGCACTATAAATTCATTAGGCGAGCATCGTGCCGGTGCTCGTCATTTTTTACTTATCCGAGCAGTCCATGAGCATAATTAAATTCCAAGCTAGAAGGCATTACACAAAAAAAGCCAAGCACATCTGCCGTACATGATAGGAATAGTCATGGGAACACAGTGAGGATGCAATTTAGAGTGTCGTTGGAGTGCAATTTTGCACGGTACAAGCGAAAGCGTCAGAGAGGGTCGTATGCAAATAGACAATCGGCAAGCTGCTGAGTAGGTTGGTACTCCCTGCCGATTCCATTAAACCGCTGCTGCTCTGAAATCAGGTGCAGATTTTTTCGGGCACGGGAGCCAAGTACATAGAGCATCTTCTTAGCATTCTCTTGTCCGTTAACGTCACTGAAGTGCGGTACCATGCCTTCCAGGAGTGCATATGCAATCACTGTGTCGAACTCAGCCCCTTTCACACCATGGATGGTCGAAACGGTGATTCCCGTGCGGGAATGAAAGACCTTACGGAACGTTGCAATGTCACCGATAAACTCAGCCCCTTCCTTTTTAAGGCGATCGATTCTGGCTTGTGAACTGCTAAAAAATGCAGTGTGATGCTCCTCTAGCACAGCATGCTGACGAAAATCGATTCCCAAGTGCACAAAGAGGCTATCAAAGAATGCGTATAGATAAGCCAGCCCATCTTGCTCAGTAATTTCGAGAGCATTACATTGCCGCAGCAAAGACTTCTTGGTTATCGAAGATGTATCGATGCCAGCTGCGGCGAGATCTTTTAGCAGTTCGCCAGCCCACCTCAAACGTCTCACGTACATACCTGGAGACGCTTGTGTAAGTGCGATCTTCGAAAGTTTGTACCAGAAATTGTCCATATCCCGCGCGAACGGCACCATCCCCGGCCCATCAAAGGAGTACTCCGGCATGCGCTCCACGAGTCGTCTCGTCATCCCCGCCAAGTGGACCCACTGTGGCGCTAAGACGCAGACCTCATGAGGCAAGACACCCAACGTTTCGACGTTAAGGCGAATTAGCCGGACCAACTCGTCCAATAAGCCATCCTTCGTGACACTATCATCAAATGAAATCAGACTGGGATAGGCCTTGCCGTCAGATGCGGGCTTAATAGTAGTTGCGTGGACCTTGTAGTTGGCAAAGTAGGCAATGATCTTCTCAGATGACCTATAGTTCTTCGTCAACTCAAGTTGCTCCAGCGGCATCCCGGCCATCGTCTCGAAATCCGCATGAGGAATGGGATAGCCACCTAAGGATTGATAGATTGCTTGGTTTGGGTCACCTACGATGAATGTTTTTGTAGCAGCGGCGCCAGCCTTGAGTATGGTGGCAATAATGTTGTACTGAATTTCCTTGGTATCTTGGTATTCATCCACAAGGATGAAGGCAAAAATCTGAGACAAAATTCGGGCAATGGACGGATATGTCGCGATGAGCTGAAAAGCGTAGAACAGTATTAACTCGAAGTCGATCTGACGGTTCTCAACTAGGATCGTGAAATATTGCTTCAGGATTTTATGCAGGCCCTCATGCTTCCGTTGGTCGGAACAAGAAAGTACGTAGCCGTCAAGTTTGAAATAGAAATCACAGTCCCATACCGAGATTCTCTGGGCCTTGTATGGCTCACACAGTCGTTCCAGTAGTTTCTCGCGCTCATGACTATCAATGACACGAAATCCCCGATGCAGTGCTTGGTGATAGATACCATACGGTTTCAGAATCCACTCCAGGCAAAACGAGTGAATGGTTCCGATCCAAAGTTGTGAGCTGTCTACTCCTAAGCTTTCAATGCGTTCATGTATCTCGTCAGCCGCACGATTGGTGTATGTGATGGCTACGACAAACTGCTTGTCTGACTCTAGCTGAGAAAGTTCATAGGCGATCTTGTAGGTCAACGCGCGTGTCTTACCACTGCCAGGACATGCGATGAGAAATACGTTACCCGGATGTTTTATAGCCGTTTCTTGCTCTAAATTCAGGTCGCCCTCTTTCCAAGTAAACATGGCTAGAAGACCTGGAGTACGTCGTTAATCCGATCCTCGGGAAATACCTTAAACATCTCGTCGCGAATGTCGGCGAAGCTGATCTCGCCAGATCTGTAAATTTTCATCTGAGCGAAGAATGCCTCCATAACGCCCTTATCGGTAAATCCGTTTGCCCACATCTGGCGCAGGCGATAGAGCAATACGTTGTACCAAACCTCTCTAGTTAGAGTTGGGTTGACGAACGCGAGGGCATCAAGGATGTACTTCGGAATGACTGTTTGATGGTCAACGGTTTTTCCAATCAGTATGGCGAACCACCCTTTTCCCTCTTGGGTGGCCATGGTCAATACACGTCGGCCGTATTGCGCCAAGTACGTCGACATAAGCTGCTCTTTTGCCAACTCGATCGTTTTGGCATCGGTGTAGACATCGGGCAATACGCTGACTACTTTGTCCACATTCCCGCAGGCAACGAAATCGACTTCGAAAGTGTGGGGTGCAAAGAAGCTAGACACCCACGGATTCCCATTAGTGAAGGCGTCGAGTATTATTTTTCGAGCTATTCCAGAGGCCTGCGAACCGGCGCACTTCTTCTTAAACTTGGCGAGTGTTTCATCGTCATCTGGCTCAGGGGTTACATTGATGATTGACGTGTCGAGATCCGTGACTATCGCGCACTTCTTACGGATACGGTCGTCGTGAAACAGCCTCGCAACGTTCTGAAAGCCTGTGCTTCGAATATTGATAAGACTGACGCCAAGTTCATCCAGACTTACGCCGAGAACCTTCTTGATCAAAATGGGGATCAGAAGCTCCTCTGCATCACCTTCAACCAACATCACGCTCTTGGCAAAGAGAAGATTGCTACGAACAGCATCGAGGTAACGCTGGATGCTGCCAATCTGCACCGGGTCCATGCCCGTCGTTGGTTGGTAAGCTTCACACCGTCCTCTTTCTCGGCCAAGAATGTTCATATGCTGAACATTGCTAACCTCGGAGATATGTGCTGAGTGTGTCGAATAGATGATCTGTGTATCGTCGTAATTCAGTCGGTCAAAAAGCGTTTTTTGAATGTGCGTGTGAATGTGCGCTTCAGGTTCTTCAATCAAGAGGAAGTTGGCGAACGATTGCTTGGCCTTTTGGTACTTGAACTCGAGTAGCTTCAAAGTAAGAAAGATAAGGTTGGCGCCACCCAAGCTCAGCTCACCAATTCCCCCTTCATAAGACTCACCGGACTCCCCGACGAACAATTTAAGAGACTGGAACAGCTTATCTGCTTCATCCGATAAGTCTGATTTGATCGACAACGATGATGGTGAATAGGCTTCTCCAGCGGCATCCTTGATCGTTTTCGCGATGTCGGCGCGGACGGTCTGGACATCCTTTAATCCCTCAATGGAGTCGTTCAGGTCTTTAACCTTCTCGGTGATCGGGGCAAAGTATGCCGGATCAATCTCTCCACTCTTGCTCTTTAGGAGGGTTAGTAGCGGGTTTGTTCTGTTGTTATGGAACTCCGCCACAACGTCACGGAGTGCCTGTATGAACGTGAAACAAATCTCATTTGCAATCGAGAGCTGCCCAGGAATCCGTGCACCGATCTCTGGAAATTCAACTTCCTTGTTGAAGATGGCGTTCTCGAAATCACCTACCACGGCCTTGTAGAACGTCGGGTCATTAAAATCAGCGGTGCTTCTACCTGTGAAGACCGTCTCGTAATTCTCGATGGTAAGCGGATCCAGAATTTCTGCCAGCCCGGCGTGGTCACCGTTCGCCAGTTTTGACAGTCTGGTGCGGATATCTAGCTTGGGCCTGAAGATTAAGTTATAGGTAGCCCTATTGAACGGGATCTCGGCAAGATTCCCCGTACCATGCAGAAACAATGACTGTATCGCTTCATCATGCGAGACATCCTGGAACTCAAGACTGATGACGATCCAGTGTCCTTTCCATGAATTGAGTCCACGGTGAAAGTCTGTTTCGTCCAAGCGGTATGCTGACCGCAGCATATTGTCATCCAGCAGCAACCTCATCGCACGGAAAAGGTTAGTTTTGCCTGAACCGTTTTCACCGATGATCGTATTGATGCCCTTGTGAAAGAGCAACTTGGCATTCGCGAAGTTACGATAGTTGACCAAACTGAGCTTGGAAATGTGCATGGGCTCTCAATCTGCATGCGGGAACGCATGCGCTGTTCAATTTCCAGAATGAGAACATTCTACAAGATCACCATGTCATTTGGGATGTCGTTTGACGGTTACTGGATTTGCCCCTGTATCTCAGGACACGAAACCCCTATATCAACAAAAGGCTACGTTCATGGATGACTCGCATCAGCCATGCTGGAGGCCTTGAGCTGCAGCATGGTCAGGATCGCAGGGTAGTGCCCCGACGATGCCGGTGCCTCGGCCGTCTTCTGCGCGCAGCAGCAGGTCCACGTTCCGCTCCGCTAGCGCTGCGATCGTGCGCGAGGGATTGAGGCCAAGCGCGCGCGGCACGATGGCGCCATCCATCACGTACAAGCCCTCATAGCCGAACACGCGCCCCTGGGCGTCAACTACTCCGTCGGCAGGCGTTAGGCCCATGTTGCAGCCGCCCAGTGGGTGCGGTGTCACCAGATTGCGTAGCAGTGTCCAGGTTGGTGGGACCATGGGCTTGCCCCCTGTCTTTTGCGACAGCAGCTTGTGGGCGGCGATCATGGATTCCATGACGGGTTCCGAACGCCGATAAGACCACTCCATGCGCAGCGTACGCCGCCAGGGCGCGTACCACTTGCGGCCCAGCAGCAAGCGGCCGTCGGCCGGCTCCAGCGCCTGGCCAAACCAAGGCATCATGTTCTCCAGCGGGTCTCCGTCGTCCACCAGTCCCCTTAGTTCGCGCCAGAAGCTGCGCAGCTTGCCGCACGGCAGCTTGGCAAGGCGGCGCCGCACGAAGTTCCCGGCAAGGTTGGGCACGCCGCCGTCCTCGACGAACAGACCCAGGCCGTCAGGGCCGCTGTAGTCCAGCAGGTCGATGGCCGCCGAGATGGTCACGCCGTGCGAGGGCGATACTGTGCGCTTGTCGTAGAACGCGGGGGTCACGAAGTCGCCGTTGTGGGCCCAGCCGTGGCCCAGGCGCGCCGACAGGCCGGGCAGCGTGCCATGCTCGTCACGGCAGCGTAGCAGCAACTCGGTGCTACCGATCGAGCCGGCACCTAGCAGCACCTTGGCGGCGCTGAGCGAGCCTGGCACACGTCGGTGGCCATCGGGTTCGAGGATGTCGAAGTGCACCCTCCAGCCCTGCGCCAACGGCTCCAACTTGTGCACTAGGTGCAGCGGGCGAATCTCGGCGCCATGGGCTTCGGCCACCGCCAGGTAGTTGAGGTCCAGTGTGTTCTTGGCCGAGACCTGGCAGCCGATGTCGCAGTTGCCGCATTGCACGCAGGTGCCCTGCCGCCTGCCGTGCGCGTTGACGAATGATTGCGAATGACGGTCATCGCGCGGCTCGGGCCGCTCCGGATCCCACTTGGTATCGAAGCTCACGGCCAGCGGCAGCTTGCGGAAGCGTTCGCCCCAGCCGCAGGCCTGGGCGGCCTCCCGCATGAGCAGTGTGCGCGTAGTGAGCTGGTTGTCCGGCAACTCCCGCACCGCGAGCATACGACCCACTTCGTCGTAGTAGGGCTGCAGCGCCGCATGGGTGATCTCCGGCGGCCAGCCGCGCCGGAACACCTCGGGCTTGGCCTCCACCGACACGTTGGCGTAGATCAGCGAGCCTCCGCCGACGCCGGCCGCGGCCACTACCCACATGTCGGAGAAGGCGCGCAGGTCGGCCCAGCCGTTAAAGCGATGGGCGTTGTCCTGGTCCCACAACCAGGGATCGTCCACGGCGCGGGGATAGGTCTGGGGTGTCCAACGTCGCCCCCGTTCCAGCACCAGCACCTTGCGGCCCGCCTGCGCCAGCCTGCAGGCCGACACGGCGCCTCCGAACCCACTGCCGATGATGATCGCGTCGAAGTCAGGTTCGCTCATGGGGTGCTCCTCAACGTGGAATGACGATGGGTGGTTCGATCAGTTGCAGCGACTCGGGCGGCGAGGCCTGGCCCTCCGCCGACACGAAGCGCGGCCCGGCGGCGCCGGCAGCCACGCGCAGGCGCCAGGTACGCTTCACGCGCGCCAGCTGCTGCACATCGTGGCCCAGCGACCAGCGGCGGCAGATCTTATCCAGCTTCAGCGGATAGATGGTCAGGCCGGCGGGCGTGAAATGCATGCGCAGGAAGCACTTGTGGTCGGCGATACGCTGAGAGGACAGCACCTCTTCACTGTGCAGGCCCCACAGCGCATTGGTCAGCACCATCCAGATGCCGAACAGCAGCCCGCCGAAGCCGCCGCCCAGCAGCAAGGTTTCGAGGCCGAACAGCGCTACCTGATGCAGGTCGTCCGCGCCCAAGCCCAGATACGTGAGGTTCACCCGCCCCATCAGCCACAGGAGGCCGACGGCCAGGCCAAGGTGCATCAGGCCGTGCATGGCGCCGACCATGAAGGCCAGCCGCGTGCCGCGCTTGACGCCGCTGGCCGACAGGGCCGCGCAACCCGCGACGATGGCCAGCGCGAACACCACCGAGGATGGGCTGTGCGCCATCGCCCAGAACAGCTGGTGCCAGGCTTCGCCGACATGACCCCAGGTTGCCTCCAGTTGCGCGAGTTTTTCCATCAGGCTAAGGGAGCCCCGCGCGGGATGCGGCACCTTGCTTGCGCTTTGCACCATCCACACGAACAGCAGGTAGAGCACGGCCAGCACCCCGCAGAACGAGAAGTTTCGCGTGGGCAGCCGCCATGCGCGGTTGCGCAAGCGCTCGGAGGTTCGCTTGTCCGGATAGACCCCCTTCAGCGCGTAGTGCTGGCGCACCCCCGCCACCGCAATCGGTTTGGGCGGGTCCGGCAGTTGGTGTGTGCCATTCAAGAACGCGCCGCCGCCTCCGCAGGTGATACGCTGCGGTGCGACCGTGCCAGCCTGGGGCTCGTAGCGCGCGTAGTGGTGCGAATCGCCGGCCAACACGACGGCGAGTTTGTCTCCCAGCAACTGCTCGACGTCGCGCAGGCTGCGAAAACGTGGAGTCTGCGTTTCGATGGACGGCAGCGTCTTCTGCTTCTCGCGCGCCACGCGTTCGGCCTCGTCCACCCAACTGGGCTCGGGCGTGCAGATCACTACGCGGTCGCTGGGCTGAAGTAGCTTCTTCATCTGCTCGAAGTATTCGAGCTGCGGACGGTCAATCGCGGATTCCAGCTGCAGGTCCAGGCCCCACACCCACCAGCCGCCGGGCAGCCGCAAGGCGTAGTAGCTAGTATGCTGGCGCGTCTCCCAGTCGCCCACCGGCTTGCCGTTGCAAAACAGCTGGGTGAAGCCGCGCAAGCCGTCGTACCAGTCGTGGTTGCCGGGTATGGCCATGATCACGCGCGGATCGGGTACGGACACGGTCTCATCCGGGTCTTTGGGTAGGTTGGCCGGTACCGGCGCCGGCGACGCGGCGCGGAACGGGTCCAGGAAACGGGTACGGTAGCCGCCGTCCGCGGGTGTCGGGTAGACCTGGTCGCCGCCCAGTAGCAGCACACGGCCGCGCGGCAGCGTCAGGGCCGGCTCGCGTAGCCGCACATCCTGGCTCACGCACAGGGCCATCGAATACGTCGAATCCCAGCCGTCGCCCGTGTCGGCCAGATAGTCGACCCAGACGCCGCCCTCGGCGTCGGCGGGCACCTCGACCGGTGGATTGGTGGCTACGGGCTTAAGCGCGGCCTGCACCTCGCGTGGATCAGCGAAGGCGCCCAGCGTAACGGCCACGGCGCTGCGTAGCCCGGTCCGCAGCAGTTGCATCGGGCCGAGCCAATTGACCATGCGCTCGTGCGTGTAGAGCTCGATGCGCGAGTTGGGCGAGTTGGGCGAGGGGTTGGGGTTCATGGCGTGAGGCGCTCCGCGCGCAGCAGGTAGGTGCGAACCAGTTCGGACATGAAGAAGCGGAAGAAGCGCCAGACGGCGGCGGCCCCCGCCCGTGCCGCCGGGGCGTTGGAGGAATGCACGGTGCGCAGTAGCCGCAGCAGATCGGCCGCGCCCAGGCTCAGGACCCCGGCGCCGACCACCTCCCCGCTGGCATCGCAGCCCTTGTGCAGCAGCGTGTAGAGCGTGGTGGTCTCGCCCCACAAGCGCCACGGCCCGCCCAGCCTCACATGCTTCTTGCCGGCCAAGTAGTAGTCCTGGCCCTGGTGGCGGAACCCCAGTTCGTAGACCATGTAGGTCAGCGTTGGGTCGCCGCTGGGGCTGAACAGTCCGAACACGCCGGACTGCGCGGGGATCGCGCGGCCCCAGGGCTCGAAGTCGATGTGCCCCGTCAAGCCGGCCATGTGCCTCGGATCGGCCACGAAGGTCGCGATGTCCTCAATGTGGATGGTGGCGTGCATGGCCATCCGCATGGCACCACGTGCTCCTACCTGTGGATCGGCCTGCCCCAGGCAGAACGGCCCGGCCATGGTTTCGCGGAAGCTCACGCCGATGCCTGGCTCGCGCATCGCCGTCGCCCCGGGGTTCAGTGCCGCTGGGTGCTCTTCGCGCAGGGTGCGCCGGGCGTCGCGGTAGCCCATGTCGATCAACGTGGCCGCGTCGATGCGCCCGAGGAAGAAATCAGGATCCAGCGGCAGCGGTACCTCGGGCTTGACCACGTGGACCACGATGGGCTCGCGGTGGCCGTGCACCGTCTCGCCCGCCGCGATGCGCCGGTTGATGTCGGCGATGGCTGCAAGCTCCCAGTTCAACGCACCCAGCGCGCTCATCTCGATCATGTGTACGTACTGGTTGAAAGCACCGGTGCGGTACCGCGGTGTGTTTCCAATGCACCAGACCAGCCACAGCTCTCGCGCGCCGCGCTCAACGCAGGACAGTAGGTTGGCGTCTTTGATCCAGACCGCGTCGGTCCATGTGCTGCCGCCAGCCTGAACCGCGGGCAGGAAGATCGGCAGTGAGGCCGCAGCCACTAGGCGCGGTAGGTCCAGCTCGCCGTGCGGCAGGGGCACCACGGTCTTATCGTCGAAGCGGCAGACATTGAAGCTGGCGTCGATGCCGGTCGCTGTGCGGATGCGGTCCAGGTCGACCCCCAGCGCCGGGTAGATCTTCTGCACCATGCCTTGCGCGCTGCCCAGGGCCGGCATATTGGCCATGTGCAGGTACTCCGGCGTGGGCCGCAAGGCGGCGAAGTCGGCCACGGGCAGGGCGCGCCAGCGGTCGCACAGCGCGTCCGGGCTCACGCCGGACAGCAGTGCAGCCAGGTTGAGCGTGCCGCCGGACGCGCCGTCGGCATGACTGAAACGCAGACCGTCGTCGAACAGCGCCTTGACGGCACCGGCCTGGTAGGCCACTCGCATGCCACCGCCGGCTAGCACGAGAGCACGGCGCAGCCCGGGGGCGCCCGCCGCGATGGGTGGCTGGTGACCGGCTTCGCGATTCATGCCGGGCTCCTTCGGCGCGCGGCCAGCCACACCAGTACGCCGGTGGCCAACTCCAGCGCCATGAAGACCAGGTAGATGGGACGGGGCATGCCGTCGGCCAGCCAGCTGCCGGCCCGCGCCGCCACGCCGGCCGACAGCCCGGCCAGGAACACGCACAGCGCGCGCGGCTGCCCGAAGATGTCGCGTCGGTAGGCCAGGCAAAACAGGCCGAAGGCGAGTTCCAGCGCCTTCAGAAAGCGGTACTGGTTCAGCAGTGTGGCACGTTGCGGCTCGCCCATGGCCGGCAGGTCGACGGCGAACACCGTGGGCAGTTCCCAGCCTGCCACCAGCATGCCGCTGGCGCCGATTCCCACCAGCATCAGCGCATAGCCCCAGAAGAAGATGCGTGCCAGCGATTGCATCGCTCACCCCCCCTTGCGCCGCAGGCTCCAGTACAGCAGCCCGCTGGCAAAATCGAATGCGGCCACCGCCAACGCCAGCGAGACGAAGGCACCGCGCGCTACTCCCCAAGCCACCAGGGCGGCAGCCAGCAGTTTCTGTAGGCCGCCCCACAACAGCACCACGGGTAGTGCCTCCCGTCGGCGCTGCGCGTGCAGCGTGGCCCCGCCAAACAGCACCATGAACATGCCGACGGTGGTAAACAGGTGGGCGCCCAGCGAGGTGGAGGCGTTTGAGATCAGCGTTAGCAACGGTTCGCCCGCGGCCATCTGGGCGACGCCGGTCAACACGGTGATGGCCGCAATGGCGGCGACGGCACGGCGTTGTAAGGTCAGCAGATCCATGTTATCGCCCCAGGGCCGAATAGCGACTGCGGTAAGCCCAGCGGGCGAAGAACCAAGCCAACGCCGCCCATTGCACGGACCACAGGCCCACCCTGACGCGGTTGAGCTGCATCCACTCGTCCAGCACGCGGTGCAGTTCGCCGGCGTCCTTGATATGGCCGGCCATGGCCGCGTTGAGGGGGAAGATCCACTTTAGCGTGAGCCCGGTGGCAACAAGCACGCCCAGCAGCACCACGATAGGCACCCAGCGCGTGGGCTGGCGCCACTCAGACCACAGCATGACCAGCGCGGCGGCCAGCATCAGCTTGGTCATGGTGGTGAAGAACTCGGTGGCTGCCTGCACCTGCGGCACGAACTGCAGATAGTAGTTGTCCGGCGTCAGCCGCGGCGCCAGCGGGAAGGAGAACAGCACCAGCGAACCGCCCGTACCCAAGTACATGGAGGCGCATAGCAGCAGGAACACGTGGTTGGCCATCAGTAGCCGGCTCTTCATGGTGCGCTCTCCCAGTCGGCCTGGCGGTTAGGAGGCGCCAGCCACTGCTGCGACTGGCCCAGCGGATAGGTCGTCTCCAGTCCCTGGATGGATTGCGTGGGCGCCTGCTGTTCGGTCAGGAACCAGCACTCGAAGTAATCGTCCAGCACGCCGGCCGTAGAGGGGAAGAAGCCCGCGGCGATTGGGTCGGGGTCGATATCCAGCATCTTCAGTGGCGCCATGCGCGGGTGGTCGCCGATCAGCAGACGCGCTGACCCCGGTTTGAACAGCGAAAAGCCCAGCTTGCCCTGGAAATAGATGTAGGACTTCATCAGCATGCCGCGGAAGGCGCAGTAGTTGGCCGCACCCATGTTCACCGGCAGCCACGCCGAAGCGGGCTTGCGCACATCCACGCGCATCATCATCTGGCCGTCCAAGTCGTACTGGCTGCTGACCCAGCGCTCACCGATCACGAAGTCCAGGCTGGCTTGGTGCTTGGGCATGCCCCAAATGCCCTTGCCGCCCTTGACGGAAACCTCGGTGGACACCGGCAGGTCCCAGACGTACTGGCCGGTGCCGAAGGTCTTCATCAGCAGCCCAGGCAGCAGCCGTGGTGCGGGTTTGCGGCCGTGGGTGCAGGCGATTGCGATCGAATACTCGATGTAGGTGCCGATGTCGGTGATCTTGTAGTGGATGACCGTCAGCACCAGCAGTGCGCGCTTCCACAGGCGCAGCGGGTGCACCTCGCCGCCAGGCAGTAGCCGTGCGGCCGCGTCGGCGTCGATCGAGAACACCGCCATCAGAGCCGGCGACTGTTCAGAATTGATCGGCATCGTGAAAGGTATCCCGTCGACCAGTGCGTGGCGCCCAGTCAGCCGGATCTGTCTCGTCGGAATCACCATGGAGATCTACCTTTGTGCTTGTAGTTGAGATCCAAGGCAGCGTTGGCTTTCCAGCCGTTTCAAACCGCTGGCCGGTACAAAAGGAAGACTAAGAAGCTTACAAAAGCAGCAGAGCAAGCGGTTGGGATGACCACCCCATAGTCACCGTCACTAATCGCATAGCTCCATAAGGGCCAGCCGCCCAAGTTTCCGACTACAAACGTCAGCAGAGCCGCATCGACCGGGCGCATCACAAGGCCGAACCTTGGCACGATGCCAAGAACTATCGCAGCGAGCGAGCCAAGGAAAAGTGTAGGAGAGCCGAGTAATAAGGGGACATAGACAAGCGTGTCCACCCAGGAATTGCTAATCGCAACTGGATTCAATTCCCATGCTATCCATGGCAGCGCCAGCGCGACAGCAAGTATGCCGAACACGAGAAAGTATTTGCGATCACACGCTGCTTTCATATCGCTCTCTCCACCCGTCTTATGGTGCGTCCAGTTCAGCAATCAAGACTGGAAATGTGTCGCGCTCTGCGTTCTTGCCAATGAACACATCTAAGTGGCCGTAGCCACCAAGCACATGCAGGGAGTGGTAGTTAGGTCGGTAGTGCTCGAACCAATCAAAGCTGGCCTGCTGGCTTTGCCACTTGAAGCAAGCGTTCAGCTCGCCGGCGATGAATGCAATGCGCGCCTCAGTTCGCGGTGGGGCTGCGGTTGGGTCGGCAGGTAAGCCGTGCAGATGCGACACCAGGTGGCCAGCATCCAGACAGCGCGCCATCTGGCGGAAGAAGGTCATGGGCACGTTGGCGAATTCCTGGCGAATCCACTCGTGCGTTCGTTCACTCAGGTTCTCGTGGCGCCACAACACTGGGAAACCGGTGCCATAGGTGAAGCTGGAGAAGCGACACACACCGTTGGCACACTCGTGGTGGGTCAGCTTGACCAAGCCCTGCAGCAAACGAGGCACCAGGCCCTGGGCTTTGTCGCCCCACTGAGGATTGAGGTAGGAAGTCATGCGTCCTACAAGGGGCACTGCGTAACGACTCTTTTGGTGCGAGATCCACGAAACCTGCGGATGCAGCGATACCGCATTGGTGACGATGGTGGTGACTTGCGGCACGAGTCCGGCCACCGCCGAGAGCATGAAGCTGGTGGACCCTTGGCAATGCACCACGGCCTTAAGTGTGCGCGCGCCAGTTAGCTCCAGCACCTTTTGTACCGCTGCGGGATGGTCGAATAGCGCAGCGTCGTCTAGCGTCCATTCGCAAGGGGGCAAGTCGATGCTGGCACGCCAGTTTTCCAACCAGACGTCGTATCCATGGTCGAGCAGGGCGTCAACGAAATTCGTGGTATTGGGGGGGCGGAAGATGTTGGCACGCACGCCAGCTCCGTGCACCAGCAGAACCGGACCACGGTCTGGCTCGCGAGACCCGCTTACGTGGATTAGATTGCACGCGTGGCCGTCGCCGGCACGGAACTCTATGATGTGTTCGTCTGCCATTCCACCTCCTACTAATTGTGAGCGTTACCGACATCACCTCAAGAAGGTTATGGTTTGTCGAACTTGACGCCAAGATAACGGCATAGGCGCTATGGTTCATGCTAGCTCACATCTGCGATATTACAATTGGATGGTGTCGCTCATCGTCAGGATGACATGTTCGGTCACCAGCGCCAGCGTTGGCAGGCCGCCGGAAGGACTGTACCGAGACCGACCAGATATTCCAGCAAGCGGAAGGCGACTTGAATAACCTAGTGCCGTCGGTTGGTGAGGTGAACGGAGACCGGGGTAACTTCTCATATGGCGCTTGGACACGCAATCTTGGGCCAATGCATGGGCAATATATGGCCATAGTCGATTTTGCCAACAAACGCGTGCAGCCATGCGAAGAAGTGCGCGGCCGTGCAACGCGGATTAGCCTATACACGCATATCCGTTACAACCTAAACATCAGTAAGCAGGATCGTCAATTGTGGTGTGTTTGGGCCAAAACTTACCCTGTTACAAGGGGAAGGCAACCCACTTGTCGGCACTCCGAAGCTGTTGGCACAGTTTTATGGATAAGCCGAGAGTCTGATGAGATTCCATGCAAGAAATCAGTCCTGAACCGAGGAAACATGCAGAAACCAAAATGAATCTGGAGGTAATAGGCAAACATCCCTAGGAGTGGATTACGGCAATAGAACAAACAGGTCAATATGCCATACGGTGGCGCTTTGAGTGCGGACCCGAACGAAGATGGCACATGCAATAAAATGGGGAATGACAACAGGCATAGCAACCGCCGACTCAATAGCATAGCAGCTTCTGGCTATTGCCTACAGGCATGTGGGACTAAGTCGCTAAAAACATCTTGAAGCAACGCCTTTAATTCGGTTTTATCTGCTTTCTTTATTGGCTCATTTGCTTGAGGATTAGAAAAATACCGAATCTCCGCATGGTGAACCCCAGGAGATGGTTCATGTACAACTAAAAATCCATGCCCTCTCGCGTTACGTATTTCCGTGACCCGTTGAATAATAGCAGATATATATCCAGCATAGCGAAAATCTGGCTTCACTAAACACTTTTCCCTCTCTCGACCACAACCTACGTTGTGGACCCCGTCAGGAATAGGTGCATATTTACTCCAGACTACCGATTCGCCCTGCGATTGAGGAAACTCAAATATACACCCCCAAATCAAATGCTCCACATGTGTATACATGCGAGGCAAGTCAATCAACCTAGCCACAACATCACCACCCGGCATCTCTTCAACAAAAAACGCCTGCGCATCACCTTGATGTTCGATTTCGTCTGGCACGGGCAGCCTCTATCGTGTGGGAATAGCCATTAATACTGGATCAGGTACCTTTTCTCCATCGAATAAAATATCATCAAAATATTCTGCATCTTTCGTCTTAGCATTCCTAACCAAATGCAAGCGCCAATCATCGACGACCAGTATGGTTACGGTCTGCGGCCCTTCCCACGCGACAACAAGCCCACCCTCCCCATCTGGGGCAATTTTAGGAATTACCGTACCTTCAGGAAGAACCTTTAGGAACGCCATTGCTGATTTAGCCGTATCGACAGTAATCTTTCCCTCATTACCAACCGTTCTAGTGAAGCCTTCTTTTTCAAAGCGTTGAATCAGCCCAAGTAGCAACTCTTTCTCTTTATGCCTCAAAAAAGCATCACGATTTGCAGCTTTGCCTGGCATAACAGCCACATCGGGAAGAGACTGCTCGGTTAAGGTAATTCTTTCCCGCTTACCAATTTGGTAAGAATTAGACTTGTTTTCCTTCCACTGCCACTTTAGCTCCACCACCTGATTACCCATAAGACAATTACTGCTTGCATCTGCTGTCGTTGATACCGCATCAGGCAAGGGCGAAAACGCTGTTATGGGGCTATCGTTCATGACGTTCTCCGCCAGCCGTGATCATCATGCAAAATTGGATTTGTTATATCGGCAAAGCCGCGAGTAATCCAATCATGGGCCATATTAAACCAGCAGGACCTTCCCAATTCAGTTGTGTCAGAGGAGATACCTCGCGCAGTTAAATCCAATCTTATTATTTTTTCCATTGATGGCTGCTGACTTTGCGCGGACTGCATAGCAACATGCAATCTCCCTTGATCATTAGGGAATGAATAAACACTCGTCCAACCAATTGCATCTGGAGGCGGCAAAAACCGATCCACCTCTACCTTTCTTATATGATCAACAAAAAGAGCATCCAACCCGACCCTATCCAATCCATTTCCTTGACCGATATGATTTACGTATGTCAATTCATACTGACGATATGCGAGAGACCCAACCCCAACAGAAGAGCAAAATTCAACAAAGCGCGCTAAGCAATCTTCAAAGCGCTTAATTACAACTTGGTAACTTGGGTAAGCATCATCATCTGATATCCGTTTCCAGTTGAATAAGAACCGGTCTTGTTGAACCTGAATTAAGGTACGGCCATCCTCACTTGCCATCCAAGTTCGCCTCAAGGGTGGTAATTCGCTTAACTCGAAACTAGCAACAGTTACCGGCCCAGACTCCTCTAAGACAGGGAGCAGAGGAGGAGCATCCTCTGTAATAGGGAAATCATTTCGGACCGACTCCCAGAACGCACCAATATGAGCAGTCTGGATAGTCGATTGCGATGAAAACAAAACACCACAAACGACTTCCACTATTGGAGGATTCTCGAATTTGACAGGTTTGTCCATAGTTTCATCGACTAAGAATGTTAGAGGAATACTTAACCCTACTGACTGTTCAGCACACTCGTGTGCAAAGCCTAGTAGGCTTCCAATTTTCCACGTCGGCGTTGATCCATCCAGGCCAACCAGCCCGCCCGATGGGCATGCGCATCATGCAAGGCATGGTGCCAGGGATGTGTCTTCGTGTGGTACTGTGTCACAGCCCTGTCAAAGACCCCGGTGTCAATCAACGGTCGCAGATCGAACCATCCGCTCAGGTTATTCGGCCATTCCCCCTCCAGCGCATTTGCCAGCAGATCCCGATCATGCTGTGAATCACAGGCAATCGTCACGCTGCGCGGGAGCGTGGCAAACCAAGCACGCAACCTGGCTTGCACCTCTACCTTGCGCACGATGGCCTCCTCGATGCGGCCAAGCTGCGACCAAACGGCGGACTGGACGAAGGCGTTGCACTTCGAACGGTCAAAGTCCTGCACCTCCAGGTACAGTTCGTGCCTGCCGTCCTCGCCAACCATGCCGATGCTGATCAGCTCGCAATCGATGAAGTCCGTGAACTCGGTGTCTAAAAAGATCAGCATCGGTATTTCCAGGTTTGGTTCTCCTCCGATCAAACCGGCAGCTACTACAGAATGCCTTCCTATATGATAGATGGGAAACCTATGATTTGCTGCCTCCTGCATTAGGCCAATCAAGCAGACCTACATGAGTCACCGAGTCACAGCTCACAGTGCCGCAGCACCAACGCTACTATCCTCGCACTGATGTCTTCCACGCTGTTGGCACCATGGCCGTGCAGTGTGGCGTCGCGTACAACTCCCTCGACTTCACATGTAGTTGGCCATGTCTTTTTTACTACGGTTTGCACCAAGATCTTGTCAAACAAGTCTTCATCAATCCGGCTATAGTTTTCAGTCCTGATCAACGCGATGGGCAACTCTTCCATGTATGGAGACTGCTCTTTCGTCGGGTTTAGGCGCAGTCGCCGCTGGGCCTCCAACAAATATACAAACTGACCCTCCCCAACCGTAAGCTGGGCGCAAACTAGCCGTCTACGCACGTATTGGTCATCATCCATAAACGAGAACTGCCTCAGCTGCGTAGTACGCTTCTCACAAGGCACGCATGGAAACAGGGAAAACCGGGCATGTCCGCTATCCTCCCTGTGTACACCTGCAGATCCTACCTGCACAGTGCTCAGCCTCCACTCAGGTCTGGTCGTAGCCAGCACCGCAAGAGCACTGAGAAATGACTCTAAGTCTGCAGTGACCGGAGAAGGGCGGAGGCTCTTATCTTGGATCCCTAGGCGAGAAGAAGTAGTTTGTGCATAGGTGGGATCACCTGTGCTGTGGTTCGGCATAGTGTCTTGTGAGCGCCATCCGCCCGCGCCAGATTGATGCGTATTCGCTCGCAGTTTCTCACGAACAATCTCAACCCCTTGCAAACCTATGAAGGTTCGAGAAGCATCATTGAGCACAGCTTTCTCTGTCCCAGATACAGGAGCCTCTGTGCTTACACTGTGACCAATTTCGCTATTAGAGCTAGCATGTAGTCTGCCCCCCGGAAAAGCAGTTGGAGCATCCGGGCCAGCAGACTCGCCACCAGGACCGACCTCTTCGCAGTAACTGATGCCTCGGAAAGGAAATGGGCCGGAACAACTCAAAATTCGATGAACGAGAAACGCTCGCTGATATCCCGGCAGTTTCCAAAATGACCCTGCCACTTCTAATGTCGTCTGTCCCTTGAACGGGAACAGGGTGCGCGGATATGAAATGGAAGTGGCCCCTGCGGAGTTCAAATGCTCAACGGCAGCTAGCTTAGCAGGGCGCCGGATACCACTCATAGCGTCCCAGCCACCATCAAATAGGATACGGGCCAACACAGGCACATCCTCACGGGAAAAACCGAGCCGGTAAACAAAACGCACCACATCTGACTCTAGCTCATGGACAGGGCCTTCATGCACCATATTGAAGACTTTTTCAGACAGTCCATCGTAGCCAAAATCGCCCTCGAAGATCATCTTGGCCATCTTCTCTGATGTCGCATAGTAAAAGCGAATCAATTCGAGTTCAGGTATGAGCACTGCAGCCGGCTTGGAGCGGCCTTCCAGAACAATCTCCCCATACAGCCTCTTAAGGCCAGCAGACAACGGTGTAGGACCATCCCCTCCAGATTGTACAAACCTCCGGTTCACCGGTTCAAAACGCAACCAAGGCTCAATGCTCGTCAATGAAGTTTCGGAAACAGCACCTGAGGCGGCTGGATCAAACCTTAGACGCAGAACCTGATCTGGACGCGACAATGCACGGTTTGCCTCACCACCGAGAAAAGTTTGTCCAAGGTATAGCGTCGGCAAGAATCCGACTGCCAAGCCTGCCCTAAATTGGCTAGAAAAATCGCGCTTAATGCTTGGCTGCCCATTAGCATCGGGCAATCCGGGCTCAAATGGAGTGAAAAAGCATTCGATCAGCGGGTTTGAGGGGTCGCCAAAATTTGGGTAAACACCTCCAAACCATTCGAGACGGTAGTGCTTAGCAGGCTCAGCAATTTCCTTAAACGGCTTGAGAGAGGGAAGGTAGGGCATCTAGCCCCCACGAGATTTCACTGGTCGCAAATAGCGGCCATTGATCGCAGAAAGCAATCCCAAGTCGCAAATAGCACTGACTTTTACACCGCCGCCGACCAGCGCCACCGCCGAAGCGGTATGGTGAGGGTGCCGGTAGGGACGCTGCCCCCAGTTGGCCGCAACAAAACCACCACCGGCCAGCGAATGCACGGCGGCACTTTCCAGCGCCTCGCTATGCGCCATCGGTGGCAGCAAGCCGGGCAAGCGTGCGGCCAACATCGACTTGCCGGTGCCGGGAGGGCCTTGCAGCAACAGGCTATGCCCGCCGGCAGCTGCCACTTCCAGCGCCAGCTTGGCCGCCCCCTGCCCGCGCACATCCAGCAAATCCGGATACGAGGCTGCCGGCGCCGGCTCGACAACCGGCTGGCAACGAGGCAAGGTCGTCAAACCGGCCAGATGAGCACAAACCTCGGCCAGGGTATCGGCGGCCAGAATTTCAACGCCCTGCACCAGGGCCGCCTCTTGCGCACTAATGCGGGGCAGGATGAATTTACGGCCACTATTCCGCGCTGCCGCCACCATGGCCAGCGCGCCTCGAACCGGGCGTAGCGCGCCATTCAGCGCCAGTTCGCCAGCCAGTTCATAACCTGTCAGCACATCGGGCGGCAATTGGCCGGCAGCCGCCAGCAGCGCGACGGCGATCGGCAGATCGAAGCGGCCGGACTCCTTGGGCAAATCGGCGGGCGCCAGATTGACGGTGATACGCCGGGCAGGGAAATCGAATCCGGATTGCAATAAAGCCGCACGTACCCGCTCGCGGCTTTCCTTGACTTCAGTATCCGGCAGGCCAACCAGGGTGAATGCCGGCAACCCGTTTGCCAGATGTACCTCTACCGCCACTTCCGGAGCATGCACCCCGGCCAGCGCGCGGCTAAGGCAAATGGCAAGCGACATGATCGGCCTTGATCAGTCTTGCGCTGCTGCGGGCGCATCACCCGCAGCGTCAGCCTCGCCACCGTGCAGCGCGGCTTCCAGCTGCTGCAGGCGGGCTTCCATCGCGGTCAGCTGTGCGCGGGTCTGCGCCAATACCTCTTGCTGGATATCGAATTCTTCGCGCGTCACCAGATCCATGCGCGTAAAGGTAGCGGCCATCATGGCCTTGATATTCTTCTCCAGATCCTTGGCCGGGCTGGCGGCAATGGTTTCGCTGATCTTGTTGCTGATCTCATCAAACAGTTTCTGGCTGAGCATGGCGTGACCTTGACTTTGTCATGAAGGGTAAGGTTTGAGTTTAGCAAAAAGCCCCTGCTACTGCACAAAGCCGGCATGCACCAATGCAGCGCAGCCCCGGCTACGCAAATGGTGCAGACCACCCCTACAAGACCCAGCAATGCACCAAAACAAAGTAGCCAATTGAAATTAAAGGAAAATTAATTCTGGCACGGTTCGTGCATAGACGACTCCGTCTCTCCAACCAAGCAGCCATCCGGCATTTATCGAGGAGTCGCCATGAAACTGGTCAGTGCAATCATCAAGCCGTTCAAGCTTGACGAAGTGCGTGAAGCACTTTCTGCCATCGGTGTGCAGGGCATCACCGTTACCGAAGTCAAAGGGTTTGGCCGTCAGAAAGGCCACACCGAGCTCTACCGCGGCGCGGAGTATGTTGTGGACTTCCTGCCCAAGGTAAAACTGGAAATCGCCATCGCCAATGAACTGCTGGACCAGGTGGTCGAGGCAATCGAGAACGCCGCCCGTACCGGCAAGATCGGCGACGGCAAGGTTTTCGTATTCGATCTGGAACAGGTTGTCCGCATCCGTACCGGTGAAACCGGTGCCGATGCCGTCTAAACCAGTACAACACGAGCGATAGAGGGATCATGTATATGAACAAGAAACTGCTTGCTGCTGCCGGCGCCGGTGCGCTGGCCTCCCTGCCGGCCATGGCAGACGGCACTGCCAACCTGGTTGCCGCGTCCACCATCAGCGCCGGTGATACCGCCTGGATGATGACCTCCACTGCACTGGTGCTGTTCATGACCATTCCGGGTCTGGCACTGTTCTATGCCGGCATGGTGCGCAAGAAAAACGTACTGGCCACCCTGATGCAAAGCTTTGCCATCTGCGCGGCAATGACTGTGCTGTGGACCATTATCGGCTACAGCCTGGCCTTCAGCCCGGGCAACAGCGTAATCGGCGGCCTCGACCGTGTGCTGCTGGACGGCATGCTGTACCTGAAGGATGCCGGCAAGCTGACCGTACACCCGCTGGCGAGCACCATTCCGGAAGGCGTGTTCATGATGTTCCAGATGACCTTCGCCATCATTACTCCGGCTCTGATCACCGGCGCCTTTGCCGAACGCATGAAGTTCTCCTCCATGCTGGTCTTCATGGTGCTGTGGTCGCTGGTGGTCTACGCACCGGTTGCACACTGGGTGTGGGCGCCGGGCGGCTGGATGGCCGACAAGGGCGTGCTGGACTTTGCCGGTGGTACCGTAGTGCACATCAACGCCGGTGTTGCCGGTCTGGTAGCGGCACTGGTGCTGGGCAAGCGTGTCGGCTTCGGCAAGGAAGCCATGCCACCGCATAACCTGGTACTGACGCTGGTTGGCGCTTCCATGCTGTGGGTAGGCTGGTTCGGCTTCAACGCCGGCTCCGCCGTCGCCGCCGATGGCCGTGCCGCCATGGCCATGGTTGCCACCCAGGTAGCTACCGGCATCGCCGCACTGGGCTGGATGGCTGCAGAATGGATCGCCAAAGGCAAACCGTCGGTACTGGGCATCGTGTCCGGTGCGGTTGCTGGTCTGGTTGCCATTACCCCGGCCGCTGGTTTTGTTGATGCCAAGGGCGCACTGGTCATCGGCCTGGTAGCCGGGGTGGTGTGCTACTGGAGCGCCACCAGCCTGAAACACATGCTGAAATACGATGACTCGCTGGACGCCTTCGGCGTGCATGGTATCGGCGGTATCATCGGCGCCCTGCTGACCGGTGTATTTGCGGTAAAAGACATCGGCGGCGTGGAAGGCAGCCTGATGACCCAGGCCATCGGCGTTGGCGCCACCGCCATCTACTGCGGCATCGTCACCTTCGTGCTGCTGAAGATTGTCGATGCAGTAATGGGCCTGCGTGTCAGCGAAGAAGAAGAACGCGAAGGTCTGGACGTGGTCCTGCACGGCGAGCGCGTGGAATAACCCTTCCGCTCTCCAGCACAATGCGGCCAACCTGCGGGTTGGCCGTTTTTGTTTTGAGCGCGGCAGCTGCAAGCATCCGCGGCCCGCGCCGCCCTAGGGCGATCGACCCCCTATCGCGCGACAGACATGCAAACACCCCGCAGCAAGGCCTTGCGGCCCGGCGGCGGGGTGTTGTCGGTGGTGATGCTTAAACGTTGAACAGGAAGTTCAGTACGTCACCATCCTGCACCACGTAATCCTTGCCTTCGGCGCGCATCTTGCCGGCTTCCTTGGCCTTGGCTTCGCCACCCAGGGCAACGAAGTCATCAAAGGCGATGGTCTGGGCACGGATGAAACCGCGCTCGAAGTCGGTGTGGATCACACCGGCCGCCTTCGGTGCGGTATCGCCCTTGTGGATGGTCCAGGCGCGCACTTCCTTCACCCCGGCGGTGAAGTAGGTTTGCAGCCCCAGCAGGTCGTAACCGGCACGGATCAGACGGTTCAGGCCCGGCTCTTCCAGCCCCATGGAGGACAGGAACTCGGCCTTGTCGTCATCGTCCAGCTCGGCGATTTCGCTTTCGATGGCGGCACACAGCGCCACCACCGGCGCGCCTTCGGCAGCAGCCAGCGCCTTCAGACGGTCGAGGTGGGCGTTGTTTTCGAAGCCGTCTTCGGCCACGTTGGCCACATACATCGCCGGCTTGATGGTCAGCAGGCACAGCGGCTTGAGCGCGGCGATTTCTTCTTCGTCCAGCTTCAGCGCGCGTGCCGGCTTGCCTTCGTTCAGGTGCGGCAGCAGTTTTTCCAGCACCGGTACCAGCTTCTGCGCTTCCTTGTCGCCAGCCTTGGCTTTCTTGCCGTCACGGGCCAGAGCCTTTTCCACGGTGGTCAAGTCGGCCAGCGCCAGCTCGGTACCGATGGTTTCGATGTCGGCGATCGGATCGACCTTGCCGGCCACATGCACGATGTTGCCGTCTTCGAAGCAGCGCACCACGTTAACGATGGCGTCGGTCTCGCGGATATTGGCCAGGAACTGGTTGCCCAGGCCCTCGCCCTTGGAGGCGCCCGCCACCAGGCCAGCGATGTCGACGAACTCGACGATGGCCGGCTGGATTTTCTGCGGGTTGATGATCTTGGCCAGTTCGGCCAGGCGATGATCCGGCACTTCCACGATGCCGACGTTCGGCTCAATGGTGCAGAACGGGTAGTTGGCCGCTTCGATGCCAGCCTTGGTCAGCGCATTGAACAGGGTGGATTTGCCGACGTTGGGCAAGCCGACGATACCGCACTTCAGACTCATGATCATTCCTCGAAAATATTCGGCCCGCCCCGCGGGGCATGGCAGCAAGGCAGCGATTTTAACACTTCGGCTGCCTGAATTTTGTGCAATGTTGCGGCCAACGTTGGCCGCAGCCCATTACTTTGCGGCGGTGTGCAGCGTCTTCATCGCCGCGGCCATATTGCCGGCCAGCACTTCCGGCATCACCTGCAGCGACTTGGCCAGCGCATCGTCGATGGCCTGCTGCTCTTCGGCACGCGCCTTCTTCAACACGAAGTTGGCCACTTCGTTGCGATCGCCCGGGTGGCCGATGCCGAGCCGCAAGCGCCAGAAATTGGGGCTGCCCAGCCGGGCAATAATGTCTTTCAGGCCATTGTGGCCACCGTGGCCACCGCCCTGCTTCAGGCGGGCGGTACCCGGCTGCAGATCCAGCTCGTCATGCACCACCAGAATCTCTTCCGGCGCGATCTTGTAGAAGCGCGCCAGCGCGGCGACTGCCTGACCGGACAGGTTCATATAAGTCATCGGCTTGAGCAGCCAGACATCGCCAGCGGCCAACGTGGCACGCGCAGCCTCGCCGAAGAATTTGCCCTCGGCATGCAGCTTGGCCTTGTGTTGCCAGGCCAGCTCGTCCACCAGCCAGAAACCGGCGTTGTGCCGGGTCTTTTCGTATTCCGGACCGGGGTTGCCCAGCCCGACTACCAGACGGATCGTCATGGGTGTCGTTCCAATGAAAAACCCGCTGCCAGGTAACCGGTCAGCGGGTCTGTCACCACTCTGTCAGACAGAGCGGCACGCATGCATTACGCGCGAGCGAAGTCCAGATGCAGAACCAGCTGCTTGAACGGGTGCAGTTGGAAGTCGGCAACTTTTACCAGCTCCTTCTGACCGTCGATCACCAGCTCGATGGTTTCCTTGTGGAAAGCTTCGTTCTTCAGTGCGTAGTAAATGGTGTTGTGGTCCAGGGTGATGGATACGGCTTCTTTACCTGCACCGTAAACAACAGCCGGGGTTTGGCCAGCGCGACGCAGGCGGCGGCTCGCACCAGTACCTTCCAGTTCGCGCTTGGCAGCGATCAGTTCGATTGCCATTGAGTATTACTCCAGTTTCATTGAAAGTCGCCCGCCCCGCCGCGACCAGCGGGGCCGACGTTTACGGCAGGACAGCGCCTGCCGAAACCAGCTCTTCGTTGAAGAGATAGGACACCGACTCTTCGTTATTGATGCGACGAAGCGTCTCGGCGATCAGGCCGGCGATGGATACCACGCGGATGCGGCTGCTCTGTTTGGCGGCGGCCGACAGCGGGATGGTATCGGTGATCACCACCTGGTCGATGTCCGAATTATTGATGCGGTCTACCGCCTGGCCGGAGAACACGGCATGGGAGGCGTAGGCCAGTACACGCTCGGCACCACGCTCTTTCAGCGCAGAAGCAGCCTTGCACAGGGTGTTCGCAGTGTCGATCATGTCATCGATGATCAGACAGGTACGGCCTTCGATATCACCGATGATGTTCATCACCTCCGCCACGTTGGCCTTCGGGCGACGCTTGTCGATGATGGCGAGGTCGGTATTCAGCGCCTTGGCCACGGCACGGGCACGCACCACACCGCCAACGTCCGGGCTGACCACGATCAGATCGTCAATACGCTGCGAACGGATGTCTTTCAGCAGTACCGGGGTGGCGTAGACGTTGTCCACCGGCATGTCGAAGAAACCCTGGATCTGGTCGGCATGCAGGTCAACGGTCAGCACGCGGTCGATACCGGCGCTGGTCAACATGTTGGCCACCAGCTTGGCGGTAATCGGTACACGGGCGGAACGCGGACGACGATCCTGGCGGGCATAACCGAAGTACGGAATCGCCGCGGTGATACGACCGGCGGAAGCGCGCTTGAGCGCGTCGGCCATGGTCAGGATTTCCATCAGGTTATCGTTGGTCGGAGCACAGGTCGGCTGCAGGATGAACACGTCGCGACCGCGCACGTTCTCCAGCAATTCCACTGCCACTTCACCATCGCTGAACTTGCCCACATCGGCACGGCCGAGGGAAATATCGAGGTGCTTGACCACGTTTTGTGCAAGTTCCGGATTTGCGGTACCGGTGAAGACCATCAAACTGTCGTAAGCCGCCATAACTCTATGCCTTGGATCGGGAGATAAAGAAAAAGCGTGTAAGGGAAACTTACACGCTTTTTTTCTTACTTCACTGCTGGAAGTTTGGCTGAGGAGGAAGGATTCGAACCTTCGAATGCCGGAATCAAAATCCGGTGCCTTAACCAACTTGGCGACTCCCCAGTATTCTTTCAGTCATGCAGAGATTTGGCTGAGGAGGAAGGATTCGAACCTTCGAATGCCGGAATCAAAATCCGGTGCCTTAACCAACTTGGCGACTCCCCAGTATCCTTTATGCTTCCCCGTCGTACAGCGGATGCGTCGCTAACCCCTTGGCAACAAATCCGACCATATCTTTCGACAAGGACTGGAATACTGATTTTGCTTGATCTTCACTGGCCAGCTCCAGAAACACGCATGCTCCCGAACCTGTCATCAGCGGCGAACCGTACTCACTCAGTCGATTCAATGCTTCATTTACCGCTGGATACATTTCTGTCACGATCGACTGCAAATCGTTTTGTTTTTGCGTCGCATCGAACAGGCTTCGCATTATGGAGAACCGGATCTCGCCTGTCAACAGCTTTTGCGAAAAGCGCTGGAAAACAGGCCCGGTCGGCACCGACACTGGTGGTTTGCATACCACATACCAGGCTTCAGGCAGGTCGATCGCCTCCAGCTGTTCGCCGATGCCACGGGCACGGGCATTGCGGCCGAAGATGAATACCGGCACATCGGCGCCCAACTGCACACCCAGCGCCATCAAAGTCTGGCGCGACAAGCCGCAACCCCACAGCGTGTTGAGCGCCAGCAGCACGGTGGCGGCATCCGAGGAACCACCACCCAGTCCGCCGCCCATCGGGATACGCTTGGTTACCCGCAAGCTGGCACCCAGCCGGCAGCCGCTGGCCTGCTGCAGCAAACGCGCGGCACGTACCGTCAGGTCATGCTCCGGATCAACGCCGGCTAGCGGCGTCTCCAGCACGATACGGCCATCGTCGCGCACGGCGATGTCGATATCGTCACCGAAATCGATAAAACGGAAATCGCTGTCCAGCAGATGGTAACCATCGGCACGCTTGCCGGTAATCAACAGCGTCAGATTGAGCTTGGCGGGCGCGAAAAAACGGTGAAATTGCAGATTCATGGCAGTATCGGAGTTAAAGCATTACTGGCACGCCATTCGGAAAACACCAGCCGGATGGTCAGCCCCTCGCGTTCCAGTTCCAGCCGGCGGGGCTGGCTGGTGGTCGCGTCTTTCAGATTACGGATCAGCCACCCCTGCTGCTGCAAACGGCCATCGGCAGACTGTTCGCTCGGGATGCCGGGCGCAGCCAGACCGCGCGCCCACCAGGCCAGATTGGAAAGTGGCAGCGGCCAACCCAGCGTGGCCTCGGTGAGGGTCTCGACATCCGCCGCCCGCCGCTCCTGTCCATCCGCGACCAGCACCACACCACCGGCATCACGGGACAGACTGGCCACGGTGGTGCCGATGGGCGTTTTGACATTCAGCTGATCACTGCCGGGACTGTGTTGCCAGTCAAAGTTCGCGACATGGCCCTTGCCCTGGTAACTCACCGCCAGACGGCCACTGACGCTGAACGGGCTATCGACAACGTTGGCCGCCACCACCGGCATCGGCTCGGCAACTTCGCTGGTGGTGGCACAGGCGGCCAGCAACAGCACGCTGCCGGTTAGCAGCCAGCGAGACAGACTCATGGTTTCAGGCGATCCAGCGTTTCCTTCAACACCGGATTATCCGGCGCACCCTTGCCGGCCTCGCCCCACACCTGGCGCGCCTCGTCCTTGCGGCCAAGCGCCCACAGCACTTCGCCCAGATGCGCCCCCACCTCGGCATCCGGCATTTTGCCGTAGGATGCCTTCAGTTGTTGCAGCGCCTCGGCCAGATGCCCCTGCTTGAACAGCACCCAGCCCAGGCTGTCCTGGATCATGGCGTTGTCCGGCTCAGCCTTCAGCGCCTGTTCGATATAGCCCTGCGCTTCCTTGAGCTTTACGCCGCGGTTGGTCATCACGTAGCCCAGCGCATTCAGGCTCTGGGCATCGCCCGGCTTCTGTCGCACCACGTTACGCAAATCCTCTTCTGCCTCTGCCGAGCGGCCCAACTGGTCCAGCAGCAAGGCACGCTCGTACAGCAGATCGGCCTGGTCTGTTTCCTGCGCCAGCGCCCCATTGAGAATCTTCAAGGCGGCATCATACTGTCGGGCTTCGCGCGCCAGCATCGACTGCGCCTGGATTACGCGCAGCCAGTTTTCCGGATCGGCAGACAGCTCGTTGAGGCTGTCGATAGCCTGCTGCCACTGGCCATCCAGCAGCTGCAACTGGGCGGCACGAACGCGGGCCGGCAGCAGGTTGTCGCCATCATCCACCAGCAGATACCAGCGTCGCGCTTCAGCCGGCTGTTTCTGCTCGTCGGCCAGTTGGCCGAGGGTGTAGCGCAAGGTGTTCGGATCACTGTAACCGGCCGCCAGCGCCGCCTCCAGCTGCTTGCGCGCCAGCGCAAAGTTGCCGGTCTGGTAGGCCAGCAGGCCATGCAGGTGCAGCAGCTCGGCATTGCCTGCGAAACGTCCCTGTACGCTGCGCACATACGCCTCGGCCTCGGCAAAACGCTTCTCGCCGGCCAGCAGGCGAACGTAGCTGGTATTCATGTCGATACTGGATTGCGGCCGGCGCTCTAGCTCGCGCTTGAGGAAGCTGATGGCGCCGGCGGCAGACTGGTGACGCAGGCGATCGACCTGCCACATCACCGGCAAGTCCCATTGCGGCGCGATATGCGCCAGGCGAGCGAACTCGGCATCCACCGTCGGCTGGTCATTGGCCTCTGCCGCCACCGCGATCAGCGCAAAGCGCGCCTCCGGCAGTTCCGGATAACGTGCGGCCAACTCGCTGACTAGTTGTTCGGCGCCCTGTTTGTCGGTCTGCCGCGCCGACAGCCGTGCCAGTTGCACGAACATGGCGGCCGCGCGCTGCGGCTGGCGGCTAAGCAGCCCGTCGATCAGCGGACGGCTTTCAACCAGCTTGCCCGAGCGCAGCAACGAGATAATCAGCTGCTCGCGCGCCGTTTCCGCTTCCGGGTCCAGCTCCAGCCACAGGCTCAGTGCCGCACTGGCACTTTGCAGCTGGCCGGCGTACAGCGCGAATTCGGCGGCGCGGCGGGCGATGCGCGGGTCGCGGGTGTCGCGGGCCAGCGCGATATAGGTCTCTGCCGACTGGGCGGCGGCACCGCGCTGCGCCGCCAGCTCGCCGGCCAGCAGGCCATAGAACCACTCCGGTCGCAGTTGCTGGTGCGGGATGGCCGGATTGTCCTCGTCACGCGGCGGCGGCGCGCTCTCGGCGGCACTGGCCTCGACCGCCCCCGCCGCCGGCACCGCGGCCGCAGCAGACGGTTGCAAACTGGCGCAGGCAGACAGCGCCAGCGGCGTGATCACGGCAAACAGACGGAGCAGAGCGTTCATGCACAGAACCTGTATTCATCACAGGCGGGGAGAATACCACGCCCTTAACGTTAATCATGCCAACTCCCGCCATGCCCGAACTGCCAGAAGTCGAAACCACGCGCCGCGGTATCGCGCCACAACTGGAAGGCGCCACCGTGCGACAGGTGATCGTGCGTGACGCCCGCCTGCGCTGGCCGATTCCGCCGGAGCTGGCGGCCAACCTTGCCGGACGTCGGGTGCGCAGCGTCAGCCGCCGCGCCAAATACCTGCTGGTGGACTTCGAGCACGGCACGCTGCTGCTGCACCTGGGCATGTCCGGCAGCCTGCGCTTCGTCGCGCCGGGCACCCCACCGGAAAAGCATGACCATGTAGACATCGAGCTGGGGCAAACGGTTCTGCGCTATCGCGATCCGCGCAGATTTGGTGCCATGCTGTGGCAGCAGGGACCGGCCGAGGCGCATCCGCTGCTGGCCAGCCTGGGGCCGGAACCGCTGTCTGACGCCTTCGATGGCGGCGTACTGTTTGCCGCCAGCCGTCGCAAGGGCAGCGCCATCAAGCTGCTGATCATGGATAACCATGTGGTCGTGGGGGTGGGCAATATCTACGCCAACGAGTCACTGTTCTACGCCGGCATTCATCCGGCGCGCGCGGCCAACTCGCTCAGTCGCGAGGAGTGCGACCGGTTGGCCGCAGAGATCAAGGCGGTGCTGGCCCGCGCTATCGAGGCCGGCGGCAGCACGCTGCGCGACTTCATGGACGCCAGCGGCAAGCCCGGCTACTTCCAGCAAAGCTACAAGGTCTACGGTCGCCGCGAGCTGCCGTGCCACGATTGCGGCACGCTGATCCTGGAAATCCGCCAGGGGCAGCGCAGCACCTGCTTCTGCCCGCACTGCCAGCCGCTGTAAAACGGCTGCCACCTAATCACGTTACACTGCCATTAACTGTCCGCGAACCGTCATTACCGTGCACCAGACCACTTCCCTGCCTATCCGCCTGCTCCGCCTTGGCCGCCTTGCCCTGCACTTGTGCCACGGCGTCATCACCATTGCCCGGCTGTATCCGCGGCTGTCGCAGCCGGAGAAAGCCGTCATCACCCAGCGCTGGTCGCAACAGCTGCTGCACATCCTGGCCATCAAGGTGAAAGTGCATGGTGCCGCGCCGGCTGCCATCTACCCGCCGCATACGCTGGTGGTGGCCAACCATGTGTCGTGGCTGGATATCTTTGCGCTCAACAGCGTCACCGTGTCGCGCTTCGTGGCCAAGAAAGAACTGCGCGACTGGCCGGTGGCCGGCTTCCTGATCAAGAGCGCCGGCACGCTGTTCATCGACCGCAGCAATCGCCGCGATGCCAGCCGCGTCAACCAGCAGCTGGCCAGCGCACTGCATGACGGCGACTGCATGGCGGTGTTTCCGGAAGCCACCACCTCGGACGGCACCGGCCTGCTGCCTTTCAAGCCGTCACTGTTCGAGGCGGCGCGGCTGGCCGGCGCCAGCGTGCAGCCGGTGGCGATCCGCTACGTGTCACCCGGTGGACATTACTGCGCCACCGCCGCCTATGCCGGTGATACCAGCTTCGGCCAGAGCCTGTGGGCGATCCTGTCCACCCGCGCCATGGTGGTGGAGCTGAGCTACACCGCGCCGCTGCCCGCCGCCGACGCCAGCCGCTTCGCGCTGTCCGACGGCTCGCGCCAGGCCATCGCCGCCGCACTCGGCCTTTCCGCCGACGCCTGAGCCGGCACGCCGCATGCGGGTTTTCCGCAATGCGGCTTTCCCCAATCGGGAAATTCCCAATTTTGCGCTCTCCCCTCGCCGCGCATGATCGCGCCAAGCGAGCAAGACAAGGCAGCCCGACTGCCCAATACACGGAGAGCGCTATGTCAGCCAAAAAAATCCATCACAGCCTGTATTTCCAGGTGGTCGTTGCCATCATTCTCGGCATCGCCGTCGGCCATTTCATGCCGGAATTCGGCGCCAAACTCAAACCGCTGGGCGACGCCTTCATCCGTCTGGTGAAGATGATGATCGCCCCGATCATCTTCTGCACCATCGTGGTCGGCATTGCCGGTATGGAAGACATGAAGAAGGTTGGCCGCGTCGGCGGCAAGGCGCTGCTGTACTTTGAAATCGTCACCACGCTGGCACTGGCCATCGGCCTGGTAGTGGTCAACGTACTCAAGCCGGGTGCCGGCATGAACGTCGATCCGGCCACGCTGGATACCGGCGCCATCGCCAAGTTCACCGAGAAGGCGGCGGACCAGAGCACCGTCGACTTCCTGATGCACATCATCCCGAACAGCGTGGTCGGCGCCTTTGCCGATGGCGAGATCCTGCAGGTGCTGCTGTTCTCGGTTCTGTTCGGCGCCGGCCTGTCGCTGATGGGCCAGTCCGGCAAACCGGTACTGAACTTCTTCGAGAAGGTGTCGCACGTGCTGTTCGCGGTCATCGGCTTCATCATGAAGCTGGCCCCGATCGGCGCCTTCGGCGCCATGGCCTTCACCATCGGCAAATACGGCGTGGGCAGCCTGACCCAGCTGGCGGCACTGATGGGCAGCTTCTACCTGACCTGCGTGCTGTTCGTCGGTCTGGTACTGGGCTCCATCGCCCGCGCCAGCGGCTTCAGCGTGTGGAAGCTGATCAAGTACATCAAGGAAGAATTGCTGATCGTGCTCGGCACCTCGTCGTCCGAATCGGCACTGCCGCGCCTTATGACCAAGCTGGAACAACTGGGCTGTGCCAAGCCGGTGGTCGGCCTGGTGGTACCGACCGGTTACTCCTTCAACCTCGACGGCACTTCGATCTACCTGACCATGGCCGCGATCTTCATCGCCCAGGCCTGCAATATCGACCTGAGCCTGACCCAGGAGCTGACCATCATCGGCGTGCTGCTGCTGACCTCCAAGGGCGCCGCCGGCGTGACCGGTTCCGGCTTCGTCACCCTGGCCGCCACGTTGGCCGTGGTGCCGGATATTCCGGTAGCCGGCCTGGCGCTGATCCTGGGCATCGACCGTTTCATGTCCGAAGCCCGCGCGCTGACCAACCTGATCGGCAATGCTGTCGCCACCGTGGTCGTCGCCAAATGGGAGAAATCGCTGGATACCGCCCAGCTGCAGCGCGAGCTGGCCAACCCGACCCCGATCGCCAGCATCATCCCGGCCCAGGCACCGCACCTGGCCACCGAGGTAGCAGAAGAACTGCGCTAAACCGGTATGCCGGCAAGCCAAAGCCCCGCTCAGCGAGCGGGGCTTTTTCCTTGGCGACAAGGTTGGCCGCTTGCTGCGGCCAACCTTTATTTCATTACTTCACGGTAAGCCTGGCACGGCAGCGAGAACACTTCGCGATCTTCCAGCCGCACTGCGGTCAGGCTGCCGCCCCACAGGCAACCGCTGTCGATGGCCAGCACGTCCTCCGTCAGCATCAGCCCCAGCGCCGACCAGTGGCCACAGACGATGGGGGTATCCACACTGCGGCGGTTGGCCGCCTCAAACCACGGGATCAGGTTCTCCGGCGCGCCGTCCAGCTCGCCCTTGTAAGCCAGGTCCAGCTCGCCGTCGCGGGTGATGAAGCGCATGCGCGTCATCACGTTGACGATCATGCGCAACCGGTCCATGCCCTTGAGGTCATCCTGCCAGCGGGTGGGCTTGTTGCCGTACAGCTTGGAAAAGAAAGTGCGGTGGTGCTTGCCGGACAACTCGTCCTCGACTTCCTCTGCCAGCCGCAGCGCTTTCTTGACGCTCCACTCCGGCAGCAGGCCGGCATGCACCATGGCAAACCCCTGCTCGTAGATCATCAGCGGCTGGCAGCGCAGCCATTCCAGCAGCACCTTGGCATCGCCGGCATCCAGCACCGACTGGATGGTATCGTCGGCATGCACCTTGCCGTAGCCTTCGGCCACCGCCAGCAGGTGCAGATCATGATTGCCCAACACCGTCTGCACGCTGTCCTGGTGCTCGAATACCCAACGCAGGGTCTGCAGCGATTCCGGGCCGCGGTTGACGAGATCCCCGGTCAGCCACAAGGTGTCGCGGCCGGGGTTGAATTCGATCTGGCGCAACAGCGCCATGAAGGGGGTAAAACAGCCCTGCAAATCACCAATCGCATAGGTGGCCATATTGTTTTCCTGTCAGTCATTGCGGCCAACCTTGGCCTGAGCCGTGCCGCCAAAGAATGATACTGGATTGCCCGCCCCGCCGTCGCGCGCATGGCCTCCCCCGCCTGCTGGCACTACAATGCGCGCTAACCATGAAAGATTGACGACAGCCCATGTCCCTTGCCTTACTCAACCCGCAGCAACGCGCCGCCATCCAGTCGCTGGACGGCCCGCTGCTGGTGCTCGCCGGTGCCGGCTCCGGCAAGACGCGGGTGATCACGCAGAAGATCGCCTACATGATCCGCGAGGCGAACTTCGACGCCCGCAATATCGCCGCCATCACCTTTACCAACAAGGCGGCGCGCGAAATGCTGGAGCGCGTCGGCAAGCTGATGGACAGCCGCGAGCTGAAGGGCATCACCGTGTCCACCTTCCACTCGCTGGGCATGCAGTTTCTGCGCCAGGAAGCGCCGCACCTCGGCTACAAGACGCAGTTTTCCATTCTGGACAGCTATGATGCCGCCAAGATCATCGCCGACATCCTGAAGTCCACCCACAAGGACGAGGTACGCAAGGTGCAGAGCCGCATCTCGCTGTGGAAGAACGACCTGCTCGGCCCGGATGCCGCGCTGCTGGCGGCGGCGGACGAATTCGACCGCGTGGCCGCCACCACCTATATCGCCTACCAGACCACGCTGACCGCCTACCAGGCGCTGGACTTCGACGACCTGATCCGCCTGCCGGTGGAGCTGTTGCGCAGCAATGCCGAGGTGCTGCAGAAGTGGCAGCACAAGCTGCGCTATCTGCTGATCGACGAATACCAGGACACCAACACCTGCCAGTACCAGCTGGTGAAGCTGCTGACCGGCGAGCGCGGCATGTTTACCGCGGTGGGCGATGACGACCAGTCCATCTATGCCTGGCGCGGCGCCAATATGGAAAACCTGCGCCTGCTGCAGCACGACTTCCCGCGACTGAAGGTGATCAAGCTGGAGCAGAACTACCGCTCCACCGCGCGTATTCTGCGTGCGGCCAACTCGGTAATCGCCAACAACCCCAAGCTGTTCGAAAAGCAGCTGTGGAGCGAGCTGGGGCTGGGCGAGCAGATCCATGCCGTAATGTGCAAGGACGAGGAACACGAGGCCGAGGTGGTGGTGCAACGGCTGCTGGCGCACAAGTTCGAGCATCGCACCGAGTTCAAGGACTACGCCATCCTCTACCGCGGCAACTACCAGTCGCGGGTATTCGAGCAGGCCATGCGCAACCAGCGCATCCCCTACCAGATGGCCGGCGGGCAGAGTTTCTACGACAAGCCGGAAATCAAGGATGTGCTGGCCTACCTGCGCCTGTTGTGCAATCCGGACGATGATCCGGCCTTCATCCGCGCGCTGACCACGCCCAAGCGCGGAGTCGGCGCCGGTACGCTGGAAAAGCTGGGCAGCTGGGCCGGGCAGCGCAACTGCAGCCTGTTTGCCGCCGCGCACGAGGAAGGCTTCCAGCTGCAAGTCAACGCCGCCCAGCTGGCACCGCTTACCGACTTCTGCCGCTTCATCAACAGCCTGACCTACCGCGCCCTGCGCGAAGCGCCGGGCGAACTGGTGATGGAAATGCTCAAAGCCATCGGCTATGAGGCATGGCTATACGATAGCGAGGACAGTCCCAAGGCGGCGGAGAGCAAGTGGAAAAACGTGTTCGAGCTGGTGGCCTGGCTGCAGCGCAAGGGCGAGCAGGATGGCAAGAACCTGCTGGAGCTGACCCAGACCATCGCGCTGATCACCATGCTGGAAGGCCGCGACGAAGGCGAGGTGGACGCGGTACACATGTCCACCTTGCATGCCTCCAAGGGGCTGGAGTACCCGCACGTATTCCTGGTTGGCTGCGAGGAAGGCATCCTGCCGCACAGCGAATCGGTCGATAACGGCATGGTGGAAGAAGAACGTCGCCTGATGTATGTCGGCATCACCCGAGCCCAGCGCAGCCTGACACTGACCTACTGCGTGAAACGCCGTCGCGGGGGAGAATGGCTGTTTGTGGAGCCATCACGTTTCATCGCCGAAATCAGCGGCGACGACCTGCGCCATTTCGGCAAGAAAGGCGCCGAGCCCATTGTCAGCAAGAACGAGGGCAAGAGCCGGCTGGCAGGACTGATGGCCACCCTGGACAGCAAGGTACAGAAAGGTGGCGACGCCTCGTAGGCCCGGTCCTGCCCGGCGTTGCGGCCAACGTTGGCCGCAGATTTAAAATCCTGGGGACCAAAACAAAAACGCCGCGAAGATTCGCGGCGTTCTGGATTTGACTTCGGCTTACTTGGCGGCGTTGGTCAGGTATTCGACAGCGGCCTTGAATTCGGCATCGGAACCGGTGAACCCACCCTTAGGCGGCATGGCATTCAGACCCTTGGTAGCAATCTTCAGCACTTCGTCCAGACCCGGCTGCAAACGCGGAGCCCAGGCGGCCTTGTCGCCAAACTTCGGGGCACCAGCGGCACCGGAGCCATGACAGGCAACGCACACGCTTTCATAGATTTTCTTGCCGACCACAGCAGGATCCAAGGCAGCACCGGCTTCGGCACCACCGACCGGCGGTTCGGTGAACTTGCCGCCACCGGCATTGCCCATATAGGCAACCGCACGCTTAACTTCGTCATCGGTCAGGTCAGCTGCGCCCCCTTTGGCCGGCATGGCATTGAAGCCATGCAGGGCGTGATCGACCAGCATATCCCAGCCCTTGGCAACACGTGGCCCCCACGCGCCGGCATCACCAAACTTCGGCGAACCCGCCAGGCCAGCGCCGTGACAGGTAATACAGATCGCCTTGAATACCTGCTCGCCGGTTTTCATGCCCGGAGGGGCATCGCTGGCAACAGATTCGCCAGCCGGTTTCAGGCGGGCCGCAACAGCCTCCTTGGTCATCACTTCCGCATTGACGTCGAAGCCGCTGGTTGCCAACTTGGCCAGCAGATAGATCGCTACCACTACCAACACGACAACACCCAGCAGAATGCCGACTATCTGACTCGGGGCTTTGGTTTCGTTGCTCATTCCAGCCTCACCTGATGAATAATAATGACATTGCAAATAGGGAAATTATACGCAAAGGCTATTTGCGAGGCAAAACGCAGCTGATGCAAGTTTGCGCCAACGCAATGGATACTGGACGCAATGATGCGCATAAGCTATATTGCCGCCTCGGCTTGTACCCGTAGCTCAGTTGGATAGAGTGTCAGCCTCCGAAGCTGAAGGTCGCTGGTTCGATTCCAGTCGGGTACGCCACCATCTCACGCCTTGCGGTCTACACGCAAGGCGTTTGTCTTTTCCGCCTGACGATTCCGGACCCTGCATGTTTTTGCGGTACCGCAGTTGCGTAGTCAGCGTATTGCCGCGCCTCCTTGCACTCTGGATGGCAACGAACCGCGGCCTCAACTGGCCGGTTCCCGGTGCATGCTCTCGCGTGTGATGTAGCCCCACCCTCTCATCTTTGCCGAATTCCAGCGGCAGCAGTCTTAATTTTGGCCTCATATGCTTGCCGACATGGATATGTCGGCTAGTGCGACAGGATAAGCCCGATAAATATCGTTTCAGACAAGCGCTACGGGCTGGATTAACTAATGTCGGACAATCCGATCACAAATGGCCTAATTCACTTGCTACCGCATTACGTCACCATAAACCACAACGGCTATTTCGCTACACCTTTGCATGTCTTACACGCAACAGTGCCATCACAATAATTCACAAAATACCGTTAAACCTAGCCCGGTCATCCACCCAATGCCATTTTGTCCGTAAGATGTCGCCTTCGTTGAATACACGATGGGCAAATCATGCAAGTGCGAGCAGTCGCCGAAGCTTTAAAGCAGATGATCGAGTACGACAAAACCGGTTTTGTGCCACTCTATGTCGCAGGCGAGCAGCTGGGCTATGTCAACCAGCAGTGGCTACAGCGGCTGCATAGCGACTTCCCGACGCTTTTCCACTACGAGCAAGGAGCACTGCATGCCCTCCGCAGCGCGGATGATTTCGCCAGCCGCAGTCAATTGCTTGCCGCAGCCGCTAACGCATGGCGTGATGCCGGATGGCTCAATGGCTGGCGCAATGAAAAATTCATGGCCTACTTCCAGGATGGCACCCCCTGTTTCGAAATGGAACGTGCCGCCTTCCGTCCACTAGGCCTGACCAGCCGTGCTGTTCACCTTAACGGTCTGACTCGCATGCCTGATGGCGAAATCCACATGTGGATAGGCAAGCGCAGCCCGTTCAAGGATGTGGCACCCAATCGACTTGATAATCTCATGGGTGGCGGAATTGCCGCTGGTGAAACCTTGCAGATCGCACTGGAGCGTGAAGGCTGGGAAGAGGCCGGCATTCCGGCCTCCAAGCTGGAATTACTGCCGCCACAATCACTGCTATTTGCCGAGCGACCGGTTATCCGTGGTCTGCACCGCGAGTGGCTGCATGTTTTTGACGTGTGGCTTAACCAGAACGAGATTCCGGTAAATCAGGATGGCGAAGTTGAGGCGCACATCCTGATGCCCTTGGCGGAGGTCGAACAACACATTATCAATGGTCAATTCATGAGCGACGCCGCCCTGGTTTGCATTGACTGCCTGTCACGTCTGGGCTACTGGCAAGATGATGAACTTCAAGTAACAGAAGTGTTAAACCACATACGCTACCCTGCCGGAGCAGACGTAGCGATACGCTAGTGCCAACCCTATAAACACCAAAGCCCGCGTATGCGGGCTTTCTGTTTGGCGGTAAGGGTAGGTGGCGGCCAACGTTGGCCGCAGCGTTCGGGGAGGATGTCGTCAGCACAGGATGAGCGGCGTCTCGCGGGCGGCCGCTTTCCCCACTCCAAAGCACAAAGCCCAGCTTGATCTCTCAAGCTGGGCTTCTTGTGGGGGAGTCTGGCGGTGTCCTACTTTCACACAGGTATCTGCACTATCATCGGCGCTGAGGCGTTTCACGG
>NZ_CADEPL010000023.1 GCF_902829295.1 Vogesella oryzae | reverse complement strand
GAGGGGCCGGGAAAGGGGGCCTCCGCTGCCCGCGTGGCCCGCCTGCTGCGGCAATGGATAGGCAGCGGCCGCCTGGCCGGCGACAGCCGGCTGCCGGCCAGCCGCGATCTGGCGCGCAGCCTGGGTCTGGGGCGCAATACGGTGCTGGATGCCTACGAACAACTGCAGGCGGAAGGTTATATCGCCACCCGCGCCGGCAGCGGCAGCTATGTCACCCGGCTGTTTGCCCCCGCCGCAGAAGCCCCCGGCCCGGCACGCGGCCAACCTTTGGGGCTGTCGCCGCGCGGTCAGGCGCTGTATGCCAGCAGCGGCCTGCCGGTGGGTCTGTTCGGCGCCTTCGCCCCCGGCGTGCCGGAAATCCGCCAGTTTCCGCACCATGCCTGGCAGCAACTGCTGTCGCGGCAACAACGCCGCGCCAGCGCACCAGAGCTGGGCTACCGCGCCGACGGCGGCCTGCCGGCACTGCGCGAGGCGCTGGCCGACTATTTGCAGCTGTCGCGCGGCGTGCGTTGCCGGCCGGAACAGATCATCGTCACCCAGGGCGCGCAGCAGGCGCTGGAGTTGGCCGCACGATTGCTGGCCGATGCCGGCGAGGTGGCATGGGTGGAAGAGCCGGGCTATGCCGGCGCCCACGCCGCCATGCGCGGTGCCGGACTGGCGCTGGTGCCGGCGCCGGTGGATGACGAAGGGTTGAACCCGGCACTGGTCACCGACCCGCGCCCGCCCAAGCTGATCTACACCACGCCGTCGCACCAGTACCCCAGCGGCGTGGTAATGAGCCTGCCGCGCCGGCTGGCGCTGCTGGAGTGCGCGCAGCGCCACGGCGCCTGGATTATCGAGGACGACTACGACAGCGAATTCCGTTACGTCAGCCAGCCGCAACCCGCGCTACAGGGACTGGCGCAGGACGAACGGGTGATCTACGTCGGCACCATGTCCAAGGTGATGTATCCGGGACTGCGCGTCGGCTACCTGGTGGTGCCGGAGGCGCTGATCGACCCGTTTCGCGGCTGCAATGCGCGGCTGTCCCGCGAGGGTCCATTGCCGGTACAGGCGGCGCTGGCCGATTTCTTCGCCAGCGGCCTGTTCGCCCGCCACGTGCGGCGCATGCGCGAGCTGTACCGCCAGCGCCAGCAGTGCCTGCGTAGCGCGCTGGCTGCCAGCGGCGCCGAGCATCTGGCACTGTCGCCGGGTGAGGCCGGACTGCACCTGGTCGCCACGCTGCCGGCCGGCAGCAACGAGCTGGCGCTGTCCGCGGCCGCCGCGCAGCAACAGGTGTGGCTGCGGCCGCTGGGCCGCCACTATCTGTCCACGCCACAGCAGGCCGGCTTCGTGCTGGGCTATGCCGGCGTCGACGAAGCGGCGATCCGCCGTGGCGTGGCGGTGCTGGCGCAGGTGTTGAACCCCTCACCATGAGCACACGACGATGAAGCACGATCCGGAACACAAACCCGCGCTGCTGGTCAGCGCCTGCCTGCTGGGGCAACCGGTACGCTACGACGGCGCCAGCAAGGGCCTGCCGGCCACGCTGCGCGACACGTTGGCCGCACACTTCCGGCTGCTGGTGATCTGCCCGGAAGTCGCCGGCGGTCTGCCCACCCCGCGGCCGCCGGCCGAACTGTCCGGCGGCGACGGCCACGCCGTGCTACAACAGGAAGCCAGCGTGCGCACAGCCAGCGGCGCGGATGTCAGCGCCGCCTTTGTCGCCGGCGCGCAGCAGGCCTTGCAACTGGCACAACAACAGCACTGCCGGCTGGCACTGCTGAAAGCCAACAGCCCGTCCTGCGGCAACCGCCAGGTATACAGCGGCCGCTTCGACGGCCAGTTGCTGGCCGGCCAGGGCGTGACCGCCGCCTTGCTGAGCGCGCACGGCATCACGGTCTACAACGAAACGCAGCTGGCGCAATTGCTGCCGCTGCCGGACTGACCCCGCCGCTTGCGGCCAACCGGAGTACGCCCATGTCCCTGCTCTACCACCTGCGTCTGCTGGCCGATTACAACCAGTGGATGAACGACAAGCTGTATACCGCCGCCGCCACCCTGCCGCCCGGCGAGCTGGGCGCCGAGCGCGGCGCCTTTTTCGGCTCGCTGCAAGGCACGCTCAACCACCTGCTGGTGACCGACACCATCTGGCTGAAACGCTTCGCCGCCCATCCGGCCGGCTTTGCCGCGCTGGCGCCGCTGGCCGGCGACGTCAACCCGCAGCAGCTGGACCAGCCGCTGGATGCCGACCTCGCCGCCATGCACGCCCGCCGCACGGCGCTGGATGCGGTGATCGTGGCGCTGCTGGACGAGATGATGGAAGACGATCTGGACATGCTGCTGGCGTACCGCAACATGAAAGGCGTGCCGTCGCAGCGCGCCTTCGGCAGCGTGCTGCTGCACTTTTTCAACCACCAGACCCACCACCGCGGCCAGGCCACCACGCTGCTGAGCCAGGCCGGCGTCGATGTCGGTGTCACCGACCTGCTGCTGCGGATACCGGACCAGCTGGCGGACTGATCACACCGCCAGCAGCGTGCGGTCGCGGCGGCTGCGCACCTCGCCGAGAAAGCTGTCCAGCAGCGGCGTGCAGTCCAGCAGGTGCGCCGCGCCCGGCGGGTGGAATTCCGGGTGCCACTGCAGGCCGCAGACAAAGCGCTCGTCATCGAGGCGGATAGCCTCGACCAGGCCATCGCCGGCCGAGCGCGCCTCCACCAGCAGCCCGCGCCCGAGCTGCTTGATGGCCTGATGGTGAATGGACACCACGCCGCGCGCCTGCTGCTGGCCCAGCACGCGCTGCAGCAGGCCGCCGTCGCTGAACTGCACATCGTGGGCATGCTGGTCGTAATTGCTGTGCAGGTGATGCTGCGAGCCGAGCTGGGAAGGGATGTCCTGGTACAGCGAGCCGCCCAGCGCCACATTGATCAGCTGGCAGCCGCGGCAGATGCCCAGCACCGGCTTGCCGGCCTCCAGGAAGGCGCGGAACAGCGACATCTCGTAGCTGTCGCGCACCGCATCGCCACGCCAGTCGTCGTGCAGCGCTTCCTCGCCGTAACTGCGCGGGTCGACATCCACCCCGCCCTGCAGCACCAGGCCGTCGAGGTAACGGGCGTAATCGGTGAGCCGGATATTGCTGCGGGTAATCTCGCCGTCTTCCAGCACGCTGGGCACCATCAGCACCATCACGCTGCGCGACATCACCCAGTGCGCCACCGATTGCTCCAGGTACTGCAGCGTCTTGGAGCGCAGTCCGTCGGCACCGGGTTCCGGGTGGTAGATACGGGCGGACAAACCGATCTTCAGCGGCGAATTGGGCATGGCGTCAGCTCCTGGCAGGCGGACAACCCATGGCGCACTCAGGCCACGGGCTTACTGTTAAAGGCTAGGCGATGGCGGCACGCTCGGCCAGTCAGCCCCACAGGCGCGCGGCCAGGCCACTGTGCCGTGGCGGCGCGAATTCCACCCCGGCCAGCAGCACCGCCAGATTGCCCGCCAGCACAAACTGCTGCCGCGCGCGGGTAATGGCGGTATACACCAGCGAGCGGGTCAGCATGGCGCCGGCGGCGGCCGGCAGCGCCAGCCATACACAGCCGAACTCCGACCCCTGCGACTTGTGCACCGTCATCGCGTACACGGTGTCGTGCTCCGGCAGCCGTGCCGGCGCCACCTCGCGCCAGTCGCCGTCCGGGGTCGGAAACATCACCCGCAGCCTATCGCCCTGCTGCACGGTGATGCCGATATCGCCGTTGAACAGGCCGATGCTGTAATCGTTGCGCGTCACCATCACCGGCCGCCCCGGGTACCAGTCGCTGCCCGGCGGCTTGCGCCCCAGCCGCTCCAGCTCGCTTTCGATGGCGGCATTGATGCCGGCGACGGCATGACGCTCTGCGGCCAACAGCATGAATTCGCCAAAGGCGGCAAACAGCTCGGCCGGCGCCGCGCCGGCGGCCAGCGCCTGCCAGTAGCGCTCGCGCTGCGCCAGCAGGCCGGCGCCATCCGGCAGCGTGCTGACCTGGGCGACATCGGCCAGGCTGTCATCCGCCAGCAACGCGCGCACCGCCGGCAAGTCGGCGGCATTCACCGCCCGCGCCAGCCGGCCGATACCGGAGTGCTCGCCAAAGCGGTGGCTCTTGCCCAGCACCACCACGCTGTCGGCCAGCAGCGCGTCATCGTCCACCACGCCCGGCAAATCGAAACCCTGCGCCGCCAGCGTGGCGGCGGTCTCGCGGCGCCAGGCCTGGCGGCTGCAGATATCGCCCAGCACCGCGCCGGCATCCACCGACGCCAGCTGGTCCTTGTCGCCCAGCAAGATCAGCCGCGCATGCGCCGGCAGCGCCGCCAGCGTCTGCGCCATCAGCGTCAGGTCCACCATCGAGGCCTCGTCCACCACCAGCACGTCCAGCGGCAAAGGGTTGGCCGCATGCTGCCGCGGCCGCGCGCTGCCCGGCAGCAGCCCGATCAGCCGGTGCAGGGTCTGCGCCTTGTCCGGCAGCTGCGCGCGAACCTCATCCGCCAGCGCCAGCTTGTCGCGGGCGGCACGCACCGATTCGGTCAGCCGCGCCGCCGCCTTGCCGGTCGGCGCCGCCATCGCCATCACCAGCGGCCGCGGCGACAGCGAGGCCAGCGCCGCCAGCAAGCGCACCACGGTGGTGGTCTTGCCGGTGCCGGGACCGCCGGAAATGGTCAGGAAGCGCCGCTGCATCGCCAGCCGTGCGGCCAACCGTTGCCAGTCCGGCGCCGTGGCCGCGCCGAACAGCGCGTCCAGCAGCGCCTCGATCTGCGCCGCGCTGGCCGGCAGCGGCTGCGGGTCGCGTGCCAGCGTGGCCAGCGCCTCTGCCAGCCGGGTTTCGTCCTGCCACTGGCGGGCAAAGTACAGCCGGCCGGCGTCATCGACGATCAGCGGCGTGTAGTCACCGCTGCGCCCGGCCAGCGGCGTCTGCCGCAGCAGCGCGAAATCCTCGGCGGACAGCCCGCCCAGGCACACGTGGCCGGCGGCCTGGGCGTTGACCAGCCGCTGCAATAGCGGCTGCAACGCCGGGCCGTGCTGCGGATCGAGGCGGGCAAACAGCCCCGCCAGCTGGGCGGGGAGAAAACTTTCGGTGGTGGTGTTCATGCCGGGTGCGGTGTCGGTGGCGGGTTCAGCAGGATTGTAGCGGCAGATCACGGCCACGGCGCCGTGTGGCGCCGCAAGTTGGCCGCAGCCTCAGCCCTTGTCGCCGAGGCGTGCTTCCAGCGCCTCGCACAGCGTGGTCAGCACCTTGATGCGGGCGTAGTACTTGTTGTTGGCCGGCACCAGTGTCCACGGCACCGCGCTGGTGCCGGTGCGGTCGATCATGTCGCACACCGCCAGCTTGTAGTCGTCCCACTTGTCGCGGTTGCGCCAGTCTTCCTCGGTGATCTTGAAGCGCTTGAAGCCGGTTTCCTCGCGCGCCTTGAAGCGCTTGAGCTGTTCTTCGGCGCTGATGGCCAGCCAGAACTTGACCACGATGGCGCCGTTCTCGTGCAGCTGGTGCTCGAAGTCGTTGATCTCGTAGTAGGCGCGCATCCAGTCCTGGGTGGCGGCAAAGCCCTCCACCCGCTCCACCAGCACGCGGCCATACCAGGAGCGGTCGAAAATGCTGACCTTGCCCTTGCCCGGCACCCGCCGCCAGAAGCGCCACAGCCACGGCTGCGCGCGTTCTTCGTCGGAGGGGGCGGCAATCGGCACCACGCGGTAGCGCCGCGCATCCAGCGCCTGGGTGATGCGGCGGATGGCGCCGCCCTTGCCGGCGGCATCGTTGCCTTCGAACACCAGCACCAGCGAATGCTCGTTAAAGCGCGGGTGGCGGGTGAGCTTGTTCAGCCGCCCCTGCAATGCTTCCAGCTGCGTCAGGTAATCGTTCTTGGACAGCGTCTGGTCCAGCACCAGCGATTCCAGCAGCAGCTTGTTGTCGACCGACGGCGTGATCGGCGCCACGTCGGAGCGCGCCTGCCAGCTGTGATCCATGCTGATGCGCTGCTTCAGCGCCGACAGCAGCGCGCGGCCAACGGTCAGGCTGCGGTAGTTGGCGTCCTCGCCATTGAGCACGATCCACGGCGAGTTGGCGGTATTGCTCAGCCGCATGATGTGCTCTGCCGCCTTCTTGATCTTGTCGTACTGCTCCAGGTGCTGCCAGTCCGCCTCGCTGACCCGCCAGGCGGTAGCCGGGTCTTTCTCCAGCGCCTTGAAGCGCTTTTTCTGCGCCTCGCGCGTCAGGTGCAGCCAGAACTTGAGCACCAGCACGCCATCGTTGGCCAGCATGCGCTCCAGGCGCAGTATCTCGAACAGCTTGCGGTCCAGCGCGTCACGGCTGCCGCCTTCCACGCGCTGGAACATGGCGTCGGAGTAGTAGCTGCCGAAGAACATGCCGATGCGGCCCTTCTGCGGCAGCTCGCGCCAGTAGCGCCACATCCACGGCCGTTCGCGGGCGTCGTCATTGGGCTTGTCGAAGGCGGCGGTGTGGATCAGCCGCGGGTCCAGCCACTCGTTGATCTGGTTCAGTGTCTCGCCCCGGCCGGCGCCGTCCATGCCGTGAATCAGGATCAGCACCGGGCAGTCGGCGCGCTGCATCAGCTCGTACTGGGCATCCAGCAGCGCCTCGCGCAGCGTGGCCTCCTCGGCCTTGTAGGTACTCTTGTCGATGGCATGGCTGATTTCGGCGGATTCGAACATGACAGGCTTCCGGTAAAAGGTTGGCCGCGGCACGGCGGCGCGCAATCACAATATTGTAGAACGGGAGCGATTGTGGCGGCAGAACGGCAGGCGGGTGTTGATGCCGGGCAAGCGCAGCAGGCAAGCGCGCTGTCCGGCAGCAGCATGGGGCACCGCTGGCAGCAGCGGCACCGGGGGCTTAACGCGGATGCTTGAGATACTGGTGGATGGCGGCGATTTCTTCCTTGCTCGGCGCATTGCCGTTATCGCCCTTGAAGCTGCCGTTCTGCCAGTGCGGCATCATCAGCTTGAGCTTGCGGCCGTTGTCATCGACCCCGCTCAGCACCGCGCGCTCGAACAGCTTGAGCGACCAGCGGCTGGCATCGCCGGCCAGCCGCGGCGCGACGCCGTGCTTGCCCTCGCCGTGCTCGCCGTGGCACGCCGCACAGTTGGTCTGGAACAACTCCTTGCCCTTGCTGTTGTCCCCGGCGCTGGCCAGCGCGCTGTAACAGCACAATCCGAGCATAACGATCACCAGTTTCATCTTTTGTTGTCTCCTGCGTGGTGAATGGTTCTGCCCACTATAGTCAACAACGCGCGCCACGTTGCCGCCCCTGCCCGCCGGCCGATGCTACCGGCCACTATCCCCGGCCAGAAATCCATTGCCATTCAGCAACATAGCCATCCCGGACAGGACCGGCCGGCCGGTCGCGGTGGCCTATACTGGAACAGCAGCGGCAGTCGCCGGCACGGCACGCCGTGTCTGGCGCCGGCAGCGACACAAACCGGGCTTGTCCTTTCGCGCGCAGCTGCCCCATGCGGCCAAGCCAAGGAGACAACCATGAACAAATCCGGCCACCACGACCCGCAGCAACCGTCCACCGACCCGCCACCGGAACACGACCAGCACTCGGCCAGCTATGACCGCTTCGTCGCCATGTCGCGCGAGCTGTTCGAGAAGGGCCAGGAACGCAGCAGCGAAGCCTGGGAAAAATCGATGGAGCTGGCCCGCGAGCAGCTGGCCAGGGCAGGCGAATTCAGCAGCGAGCAAGGCGAGCAGTTCAAGCACTACCTGCGCCGCGATATGGAACAGACGCTGCGCGACTTCCAGCAACTGGGCGAAAGCACCATGGAGCATCTGCACCCCGCCCGTCTGGGCGCCGGCATGCTGTCATCGCTGGCCAAGCTGTTTCACGTCACCGGCAGCGCCATGAGCTCGCTATCGGAAAAGGCAGAAGAAATGCTGGAATACCGCACCGGCGAGATCACCACCGCCGGCACCCTGACCTGCAAAAACTGCGGCCAGAAAGTCCACCTGACGTCCACCAGCATGATCCCGCCCTGCCCGTCCTGCCACGGCACCCATTACCGCAAGGGCTATTGAAGCGCAGCGTTGGCCGCCAGCGCCCGTGCTGCGGCCAACAGTGTCTTCAACCCGCTACGCCTGCACCGTAAACAAGCCATCCAGCGCATCCAGCAGCACATCCGACGGTGAATCGCACCACACACCATTGCCCGTACCGTCCACCCCGCGCAGGTAGAGGTAGCGCACGCCGCCCAGCCGCAGCTGCGGCGCGCGTTGCGCCAGGTAGCGGCGCAACGCCACGCTGTAGATCAGGTATTGCAGGTAGTAGTGCTCGCGGGCGATGGAGGCGGCCAGTGCATCGTGCCCGTACGCCGCGTAGCCATCGCCTAGGTGGTTGGACTTGTAATCCACCAGCCACAGTGCATCGTCGGCAATGAAGGCCAGGTCGATGAAGCCTTTCAGGTAGCCCTGCACCCGCTCGAAGCTGAGCGTGGCGGCGGCGGCGCGCAGCGGCTCGGCCAGACCGCCCGCCGGGTCGGTCAGGATGCGCTTGAGCGCCGGCAGGCTGAGGCCGTCGGCCGGCAGGGTGAACTCCATCTCCACCCGCCGCCTGGCCGGGGTGATGTCGGCCAGCCGCACCCCGGGGGCGATCTCGGCATGGATGCTGCTTGCCAGCATCGCCAGTGCCGCGTCCTGCCACAGCGGGTCGAAGCCGTGCTTGTTCAGCGCCTCGGCCACCGCTTGCGGCCAACCTTGCGGCTGGGTGAAATCGACGCGCTCGAACATGTCGTGCAGGCAGGTACCGGCCCGGGCGCCGCGCGGAAAGCTGAAGCGGTCGCGGGCAAAGTCGGCATCCGGCTCCTGCAGCGGGCCGTGGTCGTGATCCGGCGCCTCGCTCCGCGCCGGTGATGGCGTGCTGCCGTGCAGGTGGCTGGTCAGATGGGTAAAACTGCTGACCCGCCACGGCGTGTACAGCGGCCGGCTGACCTGCGCCAGCTGCGGCTGGAAACCGTCGTCCTGCCGCCCCGGCAGCGCGTTAAGCCCCAGCGCCACCGGCCGCGTCACCACCGCGCCGGCAAGGCCGTACGCGAAGCGCTGCAGATCGCTGCCGATGATGCCATCGGACAATTCGCAGCCTTCCAGTTCGGCCAGGTTGGCCGCATCGCGGCCATGCAGCAGCCACGACAGCGCCGCGGTCTGCATCTTCTGCACATGGCCCCACACCACGTACTGGCGGTGCTCGGCGCGGGTCAGCGCCACATACAGCAGGCGCAGTTTCTCGGCCAGGATTTCGGCGCGTGCCGTCGCTTTGGCCTCGTCGCTCACCAGTGCCTGCGGCGCCAGCCACGAGGCGTCGCCATCACGGTAGCGCCAGAAGGTAGTGTCGCTGCGCTCCAGCGCGCCGTCCCACAGGAAGGGGCAGAACACCAGCGGGTACTGCAAGCCTTTCGAGGTATGGATGGTGACAATCTTCACCAGCTCGGCATCGCTTTCCAGCCGCAGCAGCGCCTCCTCGCCGGCCGGCGGGCTGGCGACCTCGCCCTCGAACCACGCCAGCAGCGGCGCGATGCCGGCCACGCGCTCGCTTTGCTGCTGCAACAGCTCGGCCAGATGGCCGAGGTTGGTCAGCCGCCGCTCGCCGTCCGGCAGCGGCAGCAGCCGTGCCGCTACCTGCTCGCGCGCCATGAAGCCGCGCCAGGCAGACATGAAGCCGCGCTGCTGCCATTGCTTGTGATCCTGCAGATTGGCCGCAAGGCGTGCCTCCCAGCGGGCCTCGTCCTCGGTCTCCTGCTGCAACGCGGCGGCATCCAGCCCCAGCAGCGTGGTGGCACACAGTACCTTGAGGCGCCCTTCCGATGCCGGCTCGGCCCAGGCGCGCAGCAGCGCCAGCAGTTCGCCGGCCTCGGCGCTGGCGAACACGCTTTCCTGCGTCAGCGCCACCGCCTGCACGCCGCGGGCGGCCAGCGCCTCGCGCACTGCGTCGCCCTGCCGGTGGGTGGCGACCAATACCGCGATGTCGCCGCCGGCCAGCTGTCGTGCGCGGCCAGCCTTCTCCAGCCGCGCCTTGCCGGCACGCGCCAGCGTCAGCAGCCGCGCGATCTCGTGCGCGGTGGCCTCGGCGGCATACGGCGTGGCCTCGCCCTTGCTCACGCCCTTGGCGTTGCTGCTGGCGGGGAAGGTCAGCACATTGAAGGCGGCGTCGTCATCCTCCACCTGTAGCGTGCTGCCGCCGGCCGGCGCCGCTGCCACCGGGTGGTAGCCGATGCCGGCCAGCAGAAACGGTTGCGGCCGCGCGAACAGCCGGTTCACCGCGTCCACCAGCGGCGGCTGCGAGCGGCGGTTGGTGTCCAGCGTGTACTGCTTGCCGGCCGGCGCATCGTCGCGCGCGCTGAGGTAGGCAAAAATGTCGGCGCCGCGAAAGCTGTAGATCGCCTGCTTGGGGTCGCCAACCATGAACACCGGCCGCTGCTGCTGCACGAAGGCGCGGCGGAAGATGCGGTACTGCAGCGGGTCGGTATCCTGGAATTCGTCGATCAGCGCGATGGAAAAATCGGCGGCGATGCGTGCGGCCAACCTGTCGCCGTGTTCGGCATCGTCCAGCGCCGCCGCCAGATCGGTGAGCAGGTCGTCAAAACCGCGGCTGCGGCTGACGCGGCGCTGCGCCACCGCATGGCGGTCTATCCACTGGATCAGCTGCAGCTTGAGGCCGGCGATATTGCGCGCCAGCGCGGCGGCGTAGTTGTCCCACGCCGCCAGCCAGACATCCATCCGCGCAAACAGCGGGTGCTGCGGCGCGGCCAGCCCGGACTTGGCGGCCTCCTTGGTCAACGCCTTGTCGAGCGCCGCCTGTCCCAGTTTGGCCAGATCCCTGGCCTGCGCCGACGACAGCAGCGGCAGGCTGGCATCGGCGGCCAGCAATTGCAGCAGCCGCACATAGCGCTCGCACTGCGCCGGCTTGTAACTGCTCTGGCTCAAGCCGCGGGCAGCCAGCAGCAGCGCGCAGCCATCGGCCAGCGCTGCGCTATCTGCCTGCAGCGGCGCCCAGGCCGCGGCGGCGGCAGCGCGCAACGCCAGCAGCTCGGCGCTGTCCAGTTGCGGCATGCGCAGATAGGGCTTGGACAGATAGGCGCGCACCTCGGCCAGCCAGCCTTCCGGCGTATCGCCGTTCTCGGCCAGTACCTGCGCCAGCTGCGGCTGCGCCACGATGTGCTGGCGCCAGAAATCGTCCGCCAGCTGTTGCAGGTCGGCCTGGTTATCGGCCTCCAGCGTGGCGGTAAAAGTCTGGCCGCTGTCGAACGCCGCATCGGTCAGCACCCGCTGGCAGAAGCCGTGGATGGTGTAGATGGCGGCGGCGTCGAAACCGTTGATGGCGGCACGCAGCCGCTCGCGCGTCAGCGCCAGATCGCCGGCGGCCAACCGGTCGGCCAGCGCGCGCAGAAAGCCGTCATCGCTGTGGCCGCCATCCAGCACCTGCGCCAGCTCCACCAGCCGCCGCCGCAGCCGTTCGCGCAGCTCGGCGGTGGCGGCCTTGGTGTAGGTGACCACCAACAGCTTATCCAGCGACGGCGGCGGCGCGCCGTCCGGGCCATCTTCCAGCAGCAAGCGGGTATACAGCGCGGCGATGGTCCAGGTCTTGCCGGTACCGGCCGAGGCTTCGATCAGGTTCACGCCCGATAGCGGGCAATTGAGGGCGTCGAGGGGGTGCATATCAGTCTTTACGGCTATCGAGGGCGGCGACCAGCGGTCGCAGCAAAGTTTCTGCCAGCTGCGCGAACAGCGGGTCGGACAGCGGGTCCTGATGGCGGAACACCAGCAGGTTGGCCGCTTCCTCGCGTTGCGGGCTGCGGCCGTGGCCGGTGAATTCCGGCGCCCATTCGTTCTGTGCCGCGCTCAGCTCGCTGCCGGACTCGGCCCTGGCATAGGCCAGCGAGGTGCGGGCGAAGAACGGCAGCGGCAGTTGCCGGCCCTGCAGGTAGCGCGCCACCCAGGCGGCCAGCAACTCGGCCGCCGGCAGCGGCTGGCCATCCTTGTCGCAGGGGCCGAAGCGGTGCACGCCGTCATCGGCGAACAGCTGACTCTCCGGCGCGATGTGCGGCAGCCCCGCCGCCAGCCGCAGCAGGTGCTCCAGCCACAGCCGGATGTATTCGTTGGCGTAGGCCTTGCGCGGCACCACCCGCAGCAGGCCTTCCGGGCGCAGGCCGGCCAGCTCGCCCACCAGTGTCACGCCGCCGATATCCAGCCGCAGCGGTTGCGGTGGCAGCACGTCGGCCAGCAGGCTCTGCGGCAGGCGGCTGGCAAAGCGGGCACTGGCGGCGCGTTCCTGGGTGAGGCAAGCCTCGCCCAGCGCTGCATCCGGCAACAGGCCCTGGCCCTGCAGCCGCGCTTCGGCGATGCGCAGCGGCTTGCCGGCCAGCATGCTGTGTACCAGGGTGTCGCGGATCTGGCTGCGGCTGTCGCGGTCGATGGCAAACGGTTCGCGGCCGGGCAATTCGTCGGCCAGCCGTTCCAGCTTCAGCCCCAGGCCGTCGGCCAGCCAGGCGCGCACCGGGTTCTGCCAGAAACGCAGGAAGTCGGCGAGCGGCAGCAGCAGCGGCTCCGGCCGTGCCAACGGCCTGGCAAACGGCTGCGGCGTGGCCGGCGGCTGCGCCAGTGCGGCCGCCCACAGCGGCTCGTGGCTGGCCAGGCTGCCGTCGTAGTAGCGGCGCGAGAACGGCTGCAGCGGGTGACGGGTGGTGATGGCGGCGCTGATGTCGCCGCCGCTCATCGCCGCCAGCGTATCCAGCAGCTCGGCCACCAAGGGCGATGGCGGCAATGGTTCGTCGCTGCGCACGCTGCGGCCAACCCAGCTCAGGTACAGCGTGTCGCGGGCGGAGAGGATGGCTTCCAGGAACAGGTAGCGGTCGTCGAAGCGGCGCGAGCGGTCGCCCTTTTTCGGGTGCCGTGCCACCAGGTCGAAGCTGACCGGGCGCTCGTCGCGCGGGTAGGCGCCGTCGTTCATGCCCACCAGGCACAGCACGCGGAACGGGATGGAGCGCATCGGCACCATGGCGCAGAAGGTCAGCCCGCCGGTAAGAAAGCCGCCGCTGGACGACATTTCCAGCTGCCGCAGCACCGCGTCGCGCACCACCGGCAGCGGCACAGTGCCGTCGAAACCGGCCAGCGCGGCGTCGGCGGCCAACTCGTCGGCGATCTGGTGCAATAGCTGCAGCGCCGCCTCGCCGTCTTCATCCACCAGGAACAATTGCGCGGCGGCGGTACGCAGCCGCTCGGCCCAGTCGGCGATGGACGCCGGCTGCGCCCACAGTCGCGCCAATGCATCCAGCTGCTCAAACAGCGCGGCGAGGCTGGCGAGCTTGCTCGCCATCTGGCCCTGGGCGGCGCTGTCCGGCAGCAGGCCACCGAACAGCGGCATGCCATCGCCGGCCAGGCTGGCCGGCAGCACGCTGCCCAGCAGCAGGCGATCCAGCCCCCAGCGCCAGGTATGGGTGGCTTCGGCCGGCAGCCCCAGCTCGGCCTTGTGCCCGGCATCGCGCCCCCAGCGGATGCCGGCATTGCGCACCCAGTCGGTGAGCAGGGTGACGTCTTCATCCTGCAGGCCGAAGCGCGCCAGCAGCGGCTGGCAATCCAAGAGTGCCAGCACATCCGCTGCGACAAAGCGCGAGTCCGCCAGCTCCAGCACGGCGCCGAAGGTGGCCAGCAGCGGTACCTCGCGTGCGATGCGGCGGTCGGCAATGCTGTAGGGAATCGACGGCGCATCGGCGCGGTAGCCGAACACCGCGTCGATGTACGGCGCGTAGCTGTTGATGTCCGGCGTCAGCACCGCGATGTCGGCCGGGGTCAGCGTGGCGTCGGCGGCCAGCAGCCCCAGCAGCTGGTCCTTGAGCACTTCCAGTTCGCGCATCGGGCTGTGCGCGATGTGGCAGACGATGGAGCGGTCGTCCGCGGCCAGCGGCTGCGCGTTGGCCGCCGGCTGGCTGAGCGTCAGGATGTCGCGCTGTAGCCGCGGCAGCAGCGCATCGCCCTGCGGCGCCATGAAGTAGGAGGTCGGCTCGTCGATTCCGGCGGCGATCTCGTCGAAGAAGTCGCGCCCCTGCTGGCCGAGCGAGGCCAATAGCGGATGGCCGCTGTCGGCCTGCTCGCCGTGGGCGAACAGCTTGAGTTGGCCGCGGGCATCGACGATGTCGCCCCAGTAGGCTTCGCTGGGGCCCAGCAGGAACACGTTGACCTCGGTGAGCTCGGCCATGCGCTTGAGCAGCGCCAGGTACATCGGCGCCAGGGTGGCGATGCCGAACACCGACACCCGCTGCGGCAGGTGCTCGCGGCGCAGCGCGGCAAAGAAGTCGTCCAGCATCGCCACACGGTGGCGACCCGGCACACTGTCGGCCAGCCGCTGCCACAGCGCAGCCTGCCAGGCTTCATCTTCGCCAAGGTTCAGCCGCTGCCCGGCCTGCCAGGCGCGAATCCATTCCGGGCGGAACACCAGGTACTGGTCATAGATGTCGGCAATCTTGCCGGCCAGCTCGTGACAGGCCAGCGCGCCGCCCTGCAGGTAGCGCGTCAGCGGGGTGAACGGCTCGCCATCCAGTGTCGGCAGCACGGCCATCAGCCGCCAGGTCAGTACCTCCGGCGCGAAGGCGGACTTTGGCGGCAGCTCCGGCAGCACGGTTTTCATCAGCCGCCAGCCAAAGCCGGCCGGCAGCACGAACTCCATGTTGGCCGCCAGCCCGCGCGCGCGCGCCAGCTGCAGCGTGAGCCAGCGTCCCATGCCGCGGCTTTGCACCATCACCACTTCCGGCGCGAACGGATCGGCCAGCGGCGTGTCTGTCAGGTGGTGGTAGAGGATGCCCAGGGCTTCCAGGCGGTTGGATTGGTACAGGTTAAGCGGCATGGCGCGATGATGGCGTAGTCATCAGACAGGCCAGTTTAGCATTCCGCCGCCGGGCTCCAAGCCGTTATCATCTGCCATCGCCCCTGCCAACTACCGGAAACCTCATGGATTACCAGACACTGAAACACGCGCACGCCGGGCTGGCGTATCTGTCGGTGACGCTGTTCGCGCTGCGCGCGGCGTTGTCGTACCTGCAACCGGCGCTGCTGCAGAGCAAGGCGCTACGCATCGGCCCGCACGTGGTGGACACTGGTCTGCTGGCCGCCGCCATCACCCTGGCGCTGTGGGCCGGCTTCTCGCCACTCAACCAGCCGTGGCTGGCCGCCAAGATCGTGGCGCTGATCGCCTACATCGGGCTGGGCACGCTGGGGCTGAAGCGGCTGCAGGGCTCGCCGCTGCGCGGCCCGGTGCTGCTGCTGGCGCTGGCGATGCCGCTCTACATCATCGCGGTGGCCAAGACCAAGCTGGTGTGGCCGTTCTGAGGCGGCCGTCCATAAACATGTTGGCCGCACACCCAGTGGGCATGCGGCCAACATGTTTTCCAGCTACAACTTGCGACTTAATTCCGTTCAGATACGGTGACTTCGATGCCGCCGGTCCATTTGGCAGCGAAGTTGTAGAGCCAGGCGGCTATCAGGGTGCCAATGAACCCGAGCACGGCATACAGCAGCGGTATCATCACGACCATGATGCCCACCGGCTGATGCTCGCCCGGCACCAGCAACATCAGTGGCACCATAATCAGCAGCATCGGCAGGGAAATCAGGAAATACAGCACGGCCAGGGTTTTGGCTGATTGCAACGGTGCAATCGCGCTCAATCGTTTTTTCATATTAGGCTTCTCCACAAGTCCGCAAAGGACCTCTCACATTGGTATTAGCCCAGCTCTAGGGCGGCCAAGACAATAGCACCCAAACTTCCATTTGTCATTGCAATGTGCGCATAGAGGATATCTCCGCCCGCAGTTCCCCCCCAAAAAAAAAGCGGCCGGTTCGCAGTGAACCGGCCCCAAGTGGACAATAGCAGGTCAAACTCACAAGTCGGCAGCGCCCCCCGGTGCTGCCATCTTGCTTTCGGTAGCGCGCCAGCCGTGACTGGCGCGGCAATGCTTTACACGCCCAGACGGTCGCGCATTTCATACCACCACGCGCCCATGGTCAGCATCGGCACGCGGAACAGACGGCCACCCGGGAACGGGTAGTGCGGCAGGCTGGCAAAGGCATCGAAACGCTCGCGCTGGCCGCGGATCGCCTCGGAAATGATGCGGCCGGCCAGGTGGGTGTAGGTGACACCGTGGCCGCTGCAGCCTTGCGAGTAGTAGATGTTGCTGTCGACGCGGCCAACCTGCGGCAGGCGCGACAGGGTCAGCGAGAAGTTGCCGGTCCAGCCGAACTCGATCTTGACATTCTCCAGCTGCGGGAAGGTTTTCAGCATCTTCGGACGGATCAGGCGCTCGATTTCGCCCGGGTCGCGCGCGCCGTACACGGTGCCGCCGCCGTACAGCAGGCGGTTGTCGCCGGTGAGGCGGTAGTAATCCAGCAGGAAGTTGCAGTCTTCGACGCAGTTGTCGCCCGGCAGCAGGCTCTTGGCCAGCGCCGGATCCAGCCGCTCGGTGGTCACCACCTGGGTGCCGCACGGCAGGGTTTTTTCCGCCAGTTGCGGGATCAGGTTGCCCAGGTAGGCATTGCCGGCGACCACCACGGTATCGGCCACTACTTCACCCTGCGCAGTCTTCACCGTGGCCGGCTGGCCTTTCAGCACTTCCACCACCGCCGACTGTTCAAAAATCTGGCCACCCAGCGACTCGAACGCCGCGGCTTCGCCCAGCGCCAGGTTCAGCGGATGGATATGGCCGCCCCAGGTATCCAGCAGCGCGCCGACGTACTGGTCGCTGGAGACGATGTCCTTCATGCCGGCCTTGTCCACCAGCTTGAGACCGGTGTGGCCGTAGCGTTCCCACAGCGCTTTTTTGGCAATCAGCTCGTCCAGCTGTTTCTGGGTGAAGGCGGCGAATACGTTGCCGTCTTTCAGATCGCACTGGATGTCGTACTTGGCGATGCGCTCGCGGATGATCTTGCCGCCTTCGAACGCCATCGCCCCCAGTTTGCGGGCGGCATCGGCGCCGTGGCGTGCCTCGATCACGTCGATATCGCGGCTGTAGCTGTTGACGATCTGGCCGCCGTTACGGCCGGAGGCGCCCCAACCGACGCGGGCGGCTTCCAGCACCACCACCTTGAAGCCGGCTTCGGCCAGATGCAGCGCGGTGGAGATGCCGGTGTAGCCGGCACCGATCACGCAGACATCGGCACGCAGACTGCCGCGCAGTGCCGGGCGCTGCGGCGACGGATTGGCCGAATAGGCGTAGTAGGACCCGGTGTGTTCGACAGTCTGGCTCATGACAGCTCCTCGTATTATTTCTTAAACATTGCAGCGCAGCATCGCGCTTTTGTTAACGCATTATGCTTCAAACGATAGCACACGTCTAATATGTTAAACATAGTGGGCGTAAAAAAAGCCCGGCATGCCGGGCTGGAGGTGTTGGTTTCGGCTTACAGGCCTTGCTGCTCGCTGAGTGCCGCGCGCTTGGCAGAGAGGTCGATGCCCGGCAGATCGGCGACGATGTCCGGGTGATCCAGCAGCTTCTCCACCACGAAATCGACAAACACGCGGGTGCGCGGCGCGATGTGGTCGCGGTGCGGGAAGCAGATATAGATCGAGCGCTCCATCGACACAAAGTCGGTCAGCACCGCCTCCAGCCGGCCGGCACGCACATCGGCCAGCACTTCGTGCCCCGGCAGCTGCGCCACGCCCTGCCCCAGCCGCGCCAGCTCCAGCACCGCGTCCACGTCGTTGACGGTATAGGTGCCGGAAACTTCCAGCGGAATGCGCTCGCCGTTGCGCTCGAACTCCCACTTGTACAGCCGGCCTGAAGTCGGGAACTGGAAGTTGATGCAGTCGTGCGCCGACAGCTCTTCCGGCGTGCTCGGCCGGCCGTGTTCTTCCCAGTAGCGCGGTGCGGCCACCACGTATTGCGGAATATGCGCCAGGTGGCGTGCCACCATGCGGCTATCCGGCATCATGCCCACCCGCACGCCGACATCATAGCCATCCTCGATCAGGTCGCTAAAGTGATCGTCCATGCCGAAAAACACGCGGATCTTCGGGTAACGGCTGCAGAACTCTTCCATCAGCGGCAGGATGAAACGGCGGCCAAAGGCATTGGGCAGGCTGATGCGCAGGTGGCCGGCCGGTTCGTCACGGCTGGCCTTCAACTGCTGGATGGCAGAATCGAGATTGTTCACCGGACCGCGGCACTGGGCGTAGAAGCGGCGGCCGTCTTCGGTCAGCGTCAGCTGGCGGGTAGTACGGTTGAACAGCCGCACTTCCAGCTCCTGCTCGAGGCGGGCAATGCTCTGGCTGACGGCGGCGGGCGAGACCCCCAGTTTGCGGGCAGCATCGGAAAAGCTGCCGTTCTCGGCCGTGGTCATGAAGACCATCAGTGCTTTTAAAGTATCCATGGGTTGATCTCGCAAAAGACCCGCTGCCGGCGCAGCGGATCCGGGTCATTTGAAAACACAATGCGTGCAAAGCCAATGGCGGCTTACAGAGTCTCTGTCAAATATAAGTGAAAAAAGTTTTTGCTTAAAGATATTTATGGATTAATTGATAGATGCAAACTGATTAAATGCATCAAAGGCTTAACAAGCCGTCTACCCGACCTTCCGGCCAGTTTGCAAAGTGATGCCGATTTGCAACAACTGTGGGCCGCTGGCAGGCCGGTTTTGCGTTGAGCCCGTAGTGCAGGCGATGGCTGGCATGAGTAAAAATCATAGCAAGACGAAATCCGGTTGGGCCGCCCGCCGTGCTTCGCTAAGATAGCCGCTCACAACAACCATACAGAGGAGAACACGGTGACAAAAGGGATCCCCTTTGCCTGTGGCACAGTCTCCAGCGGTCTGACACACACCCAGTTATCCACCCTGCTGCACTGGATCCAGCAACTGCCGCAGCTGGCAAACGAGCAGCAACTGCAGCGCCACCTGGACCTGCTGGCCGAGGAAAGTGGCGCCAGCACCCTGCAAATTCATCATGGCCCGGTCGCCAGCCAGGGCTGGCTGGGCAGCCCGCGCCGCCTCTGTGCCGGCGTGGTGGCACTGGCGCTGAGCGGCACTCCGGCCTGCTGCGGTCTGGACCTGGGGCCCGAAGTGCAGTTCTTTGCCGCCGAGGCCGGCTCCCCGGTCTGCACGCTGGCGCTACACTGCGACGGCCATCTGACCCTGCTGCAAGTCGACCACACCCTGCCTGCCGCCGAGCTGCGCATGCTGGGCAGCCTGCTGCCGCACCTGCACCGCACCCTGCAGCGCATTACCCCGAGCGGCAACGGCGACAATCCGCTGTCGCACCGCGAACGCGACATTTTCTACTGGATGATGCACGGCAAGACCAACTGGGAAATCGCCACCATCCTCGATATCAGCGAGCGCACGGTGAAATTCCACGCCGCCAACATCATCCGCAAGCTGGACGCCAACAACCGCATCCATGCCATCGTACTGGGCCTGCAGAAAGGCCTGGCGGCATAAGGCGCCACCGCCGGCCGGCTTGATACTGGTCAACGCCGGCCGCCGCCGCACTGCCGACAATCCAGCCTTTGTTTTTTACGCTGGAACCGGCATGTCGATCTCCCACCCGTTTTCCCCGCTGTCCATCCGTGGCCGCCAGTTGCTCCCCATCGTACAGGGCGGCATGGGCGTCGGCATTTCCGCCAAACGCCTGGCCGGTGCCGTTGCGCGCCAGGGCGGCGTCGGCACCATAGCCAGCGTCGATCTGCGCCACCTGCATGACGCCCTGCTGGCCGATGCGGCCAACCAGCAGGGCCAGGACGCCATCAACCGCCTCAACCGCATCGCGCTGGACCGCGAAGTACGCGCCGCGCTGGAAACCGCCGATGGCCATGGCCTGGTGGCAGTGAACGTGATGAAAGCGGTGGATGACCACGCCGCGCTGGTGCGCCAGGCCTGCGAATCCGGCGCACACGCCGTGGTGATGGGCGCCGGGCTGCCGCTGGACCTGCCGGAGATGACCGCCGAGCACCCGGAGGTGGCGCTGATCCCGATCCTGTCCGAGTCGCGCGGCATCGGCATCGTGCTCAAGCGCTGGATGAAAAAGGGCCGCCTGCCGGACGCCATAGTGATCGAGCATCCCAACCATGCCGGCGGCCATCTCGGTGCGGCCAACATCGCCGGCGTCGCCGACGACAAGTTCGACTTCAAGCGTGTACTGGAAGAAAGCTTCGAGCTGTTCCACAGCCTGGGGCTGGCACGCGAGCGCATTCCGCTGATCGTCGCTGGCGGCGTCAACAGCCACCAGAAAGTGCAGACCTATCTTGGCGAATACGGCGCCAGCGGCGTGCAGATCGGCACCGCCTTCGCGGTAACCGAGGAAGGCGATGCCCACATCAACTTCAAGCGCACCCTGGCCGGCGCCAAGCCGGAAGACATCGTGGAATTCATGTCGGTGGCCGGCCTGCCGGCGCGCGGCATCCTGACGCCGTTCCTGAAAAGCTACCTCAAGCGCGAGGACAAGCTGCAGGCCAATGCCAAAGCCGACCCGGCACGTTGCACCCAGGCGCTGAACTGCCTGTCGGTGTGCGGCCTGCGCGACGGTCTGGCCAAGGTCGGCCAGTTCTGCATCGATCTCAAGCTGGCCGCTGCCTTCCGCGGCGAAATCAGCAAGGGGCTGTTCTTCCGCGGCAGCGAGCCACTGCCCTTCGGCGACGCCATCAAGAGCGTGCAGGAAACCATCCACTACTTCCTCTGCGGCGAAAAACCGCTGGAGGCTGCCGACAAAGTACTTCGTTGACAGCTAACCGGACCCGGCAGAGCCGGGCCGCTCCAGCTAAGCGATTGAATCGGCAGCCTTGCTGTTTATAGAACTAAAGTCCTTTCGCATGGCGAATGGACTTTAGCCTCTCGGCACGGCACCTGAGCTGCCTTGCCCCCGATGCGGCCAACCCTGCGGCATGGTCAGGGTTGGCCGCATTTGTTACAGTCTCCCGACTGTAATTGCCCTGCTACCTCTGCCAGCCCGCTGCCATGAACGCCTTTACCAGCTGCAACCCCGCCTCCGGCGAAGTGGTCTTCACCCGTCCCGCCCTCGATGCCGATTGTCTGCCGCCACTGCTGGCCGGCCTGCGCCAGGCGCAGCACCGCTGGTCGCGGCTGGATACCGCCGCCCGCGCTGAGCGCCTGCTGCTAGTCGCCGATGCGCTGGCGGCACAGCGCCACGCACTGGCGGAGCTGGTCTCGCTGGAAGTGGGCAAGCTGCTACGCGAGTGCCTGGCGGAAATCGACAAATCGGTACAGCTGATCCGCTACTACGCCGAGCTGGCACCGCGGCTGCTGGCGCCACAGGACATCGCCACCGGCGCCAGCAAGAGCGGCGTGGCGTTCGAGCCGCTGGGGCTGGTGCTGGCGATCATGCCGTGGAACTACCCGGTGTGGCAGGTGCTGCGCTTCGCGGTACCGGCGCTGATGGCCGGTAATGCCTGCGTAGTGAAACCGGCGCCGTCGGTGCCGCAGTGCACCGCACTGCTGCTGGAGATCGTGCAGGGTGCCGGGCTGGAAGTGCTGGATGTGGCGTGGATCAACCACGATGCGGTGGACGACGCCATCCGCGGCGTGGATGCGGTGGCGTTTACCGGCTCCACCGGCACCGGCCGCCAGATCGCCGCCATGGCCGGGCGGCACCTGAAGAAATCGGTGCTGGAACTGGGCGGTAGCAACCCCTTCATCGTGCTGGCCGATGCCGATGTGGAGACCGCCGCGCAGGAAGCGGCGCATTCGCGTTTCCGCGACGCCGGCCAGAGCTGTAACGCCGCCAAGCGCATGATCGTGGTACCGGAGGTGGCCGACGCCTTTATCGACGCCTTCATGGCGCAGGTGCGGGCGCTGGTGCCGGGCCACCCGGCCGATGCCGTCACCACGCTGGCGCCGCTGACCCGTGCCGACCTGCGCGAGGCGCTGCATGCGCAGGTGCTGGACGCTGTACACAACGGCGCGCGGCGGCTGTCCGGCGGCGTCATGCCGCACGGCGCCGGCTTCTACTACCCGGCCACGGTGCTGGACGAGGTCACCCCGGCCTGCCGCGTCTACCACGAGGAAGTATTCGGCCCGGTAGCCAGTATTCTGCGCGCCCGCGACGAGGCCGACGCCATCCGCCTCGCCAACGACACCCCGTTCGGCCTCGGCGCCACCATTTTCAGCGCCGACACCGAGCGCGCCTGGCAACTGGGCCGTGATATCGAAGCCGGCGCGGTGTTCATCAACCGCTACACCAGCTCCGACCTGCGGCTGCCGTTCGGCGGGGTGAAGGCCTCCGGCTACGGCCGCGAACTGTCGGAGTTCGGGCTGTACGAGTTCGTCAACGTCAAGACTTACTGGCAGAAGTAACTCGCAGCGGCCAACACGACACAGTTGGCCGCATGCAACCAAATGCCGGGCAGCCGGTCGCAGCCAATCTGCCATTTGCTGCCGGACTGCCATGCTGCCACCGCACACACCTACCCCTCGTACCGCCTGGGTCCGTGTCGCCCTTGCGGCAAACCACCTGCATCACCACACGCTGGGCGAAGCCATTGGCCGTCACCCGCGGCAGCAGCTCACCTGGCTGGGGCTACTGGCACTGCCGCTGGTGCTGCCGCTGAGCATTCCGGGTATGGCCACCACTGTGGCGGCATTCTGTGTGCTGGTGGCCGCCAGCATTTTTCTTGGCCGCTGCCTGCCGCTACCCTGCTGGCTGCAGCGGCGGCGGCTACCAGGCAAGCTCAGCGAGCCACTAGCCAGACATGTGGCCACTCTCACTGCCCGACTGGCCCGGATCAGCCAGCCGCGGCTGCTGCGGCTGTCCGATGTGCGCAGCCGCCGCTTCAATGGGGTGATGCTGGCCCTGTCCGGGCTGGCGATGATGACGCCAGTGCCGATGGTGTCATTCGACAACGTGGTGCCTGCACTGGCCACCGTGCTACTGGCCTGGGGCCTGCGGGTACGCGATGGCCGCATGCTGCTGGCCGGCTATGTCACCACCGTGCTGGCGTGGGGCTATGTCGTGCTGCTGTGGTGGCTGGGGGCCGAGTTGCTGCTATGGCTGCTGGCCATGCCGGCGCAACTGGGCTGGTAGCCATTCCGGCGCGGGCGGCAGCCGCGTATGATCGCGTTTTCCGTCTGCAAAACCCTTTCCCATGAGCAATCTGATCCTGTACGGCAACCGTTTCTCCGGTCACAGCTACAAGGTGCGCCTGGCACTGGTGCTGGGCGATGTCTCCCACGAATACCGCCATGTCGATCTGGCTACCCCGCGCGCCGAGCGGCCGCCGGAATTCCGCGCTGCCAGCCGCTGGGACGAGGTGCCGGCGCTGGTGGTGGATGGCGTGGCGATGGTGCAGTCGGACGCCATCCTGCTGTGGCTGGCGGAGAGCGAAGGCGTGCTGGCCGGCCAGCCCGGCGACAAGCAGACCATCCGCGAATGGCTGTGCTGGGAAGCCAACCGCATCGGCCTGTCGCTGCCCAACCTGCGCTTTGCCCGCAAGTTCGAAGCACAGCCGGCGGAAGTGCTGGCCTGGCTGCAAGCGCGCTGCCAGCGCGATCTGGATACCCTGAACCAGCACCTGGCCGGCCAGGACTACCTGCTGGCCAGCGGCCTGACCGTGGCCGACCTGGCGGTAAGCGCCTACCTGTGGTGGGCGGCCGATGCCGGCATCGAGGTACAAGGTTGGCCGCATGTCGCCGCCTGGCTGGCACGCATCGCCGCCCGTCCCGGCTGGGAGCATCCGGATGCACTGATGGCGCCGGATTTCGCCGAACCGGACCCCGCCGAATAACATGACCGAGTCGCCGCGCATCTGCATGCCGCGGCGGCGACGCGACAGTTGAAGCCGGGCCGCAAGCGGCGGATGATGCCGCCGCATAACCCTCTGCCCGCGAAAGCCCCGCGATGACCGACCTCCTCCCCCGCCTCGCCGCCATTGTCGGTGCGGCCAACCTGCTCACCAGCGAGCACGATGTCGCGCCCTTCGTTACCGACTACCGCGGCCGCTACCACGGCCGGCCGCTGGCGGTGGTACTGCCGGCCAGCACAGCCGAAGTGGCCGCGCTGGTCAAACTTTGTGCGGCGGAAAACATTGCCATCGTGCCGCAGGGCGGCAACACCTCCACCTGCGGCGCCGCCACGCCGGACGGCAGCGGCCGCCAGCTGCTGATCGCCATGCGGCGGCTGAACCGGCTGCGCCATGTCGACGTCGCCGGGCGCGCCATCACCGTGGAAGCCGGCATGACGCTGGCCGCGGTGCAGCAGGCAGCGGCGGATGCCGGCTGCCTGTTCCCGCTGTCGCTGGCGTCGGAGGGCAGCTGTCAGATCGGCGGCAACCTGGCCACCAATGCCGGCGGGCTGGCGGTGCTGCGCTACGGCACCATGCGCGAGCTGGCGCTGGGGCTGGAGGTGGTGCTGCCGGACGGCACGGTGCTGGATGCGCTGTCCAGCCTGCGCAAGGACACCAGCGGCCTGGACGTGAAGCAGCTGTTCATCGGCGCCGAAGGCCAGCTGGGGCTGATCACCGCCGCCACCCTCAAGCTCTACCCGCAGCCCAGCGCCCGCGCCACAGCGATGCTGGCGGTGGACAGCGCCGAGGCGGCGATTGCCACCCTGACGGCGCTGCAGGACGCTTTTGGCGACCGTCTCACCACCTTCGAAATGCTGTCGGAAGCCTGCCAGCGGCTGCTGGACAAGTACCAGCCGGGCAAGGTGCCGTTCTTTGCGCCGTGGGCGCTGCTGGTGGAGCTGTCGGACAGCGGCGCGCCGGCCACGCTGCAGGATGCGCTGGAACACTGGCTGGCACAGGCGGCCGGCATCAGCGATGGCGTGCTGGCGCACAGCGAGGCGGAACGGCAGCGGCTGTGGCAGCTGCGCGAGGACATGTCGGACACGCAGAAGAAGGACGGCGCCAGCATCAAGCACGATATCGGCGTGCCCAGCTCGGCCATTCCGGCGTTTCTGGCCGACTGCGATGCCGCGCTGCAGGCGGCGTTTCCCGGCGTGCGCATCATCGCCTTCGGCCATGCCGGCGACGGCAACCTGCACTACAACATCAGCTACACCCGGGCCGGCAATGCCGCGCTGTTCGATGACGAGGACGCGGTGAATGCCATCGTCTATGAGCACGTGTACCGGCATCGCGGCACGTTGGCCGCTGAACACGGCGTCGGCCAGCTCAAGGGCCACTGGCTGGCGCAGTACAAGGACCCGGCGGCGCTGGCGCTGATGCACAGCGTGAAGCGCGCCATCGACCCGCAAGGCATCATGAACCCGGGCAAGTGGCTGTAACAGCAGTAAAAACCACCCTGTTAATGACGTTGTTTTGTCAGACTTTGCGGCTACGCTGAAGCTATAGCCATCAGCGTGGGCCGACACGTATGACACCGCCTTTCGCCTGTGACCCGCTGCTGCATGCCCTGCTGGAAAAAGCGCCCATCGGCATTGCGGTACTGGATGACTCGCTGCGTTATCTGCACATCAACCAGCTGCTGGCCGATTCCAACGGCCACAGCATCGCCAGCCATATCGGCCGCTCGCCGCGCGACGTGCTGCCGGACGTGGGCGAGCAGCTGGAGGCCATCATGCGCGACGTCATCGCCAGCGGCGAGGCGCGCTGCAATTTCGAGGCGCAGGCCGAGGTACCGCCGGGCTCCGGCCAGTTCCGGCTGTGGAATGCCAGCTATCACCCCTACCGCCAGGACAACCAGATCCTCGGCATCATCGCCATGGTGGAGGACGTCACCCATGCGCGCGATACCGCCCGCCGGCTGCGCAATAGCGAGCAGCACATCCGCCGCGTGCTGGACAACCTGTTTACCTTTGTCGGCGTGCTGTCGCCGGATGGCACCATGCTGGAAGTCAACCGCGCGCCGCTGGAAGCGGCCGGCATCGCGCTGGACAGCGTACGCGGGCAGAAGATGTGGGACACCTTCTGGTGGAGCGCCAGCCCGGAGAACCAGGCACTGGCGCAGCAACTGGTCAGCCAGGCCGCCAGCGGCGAAACCGTGCGCCGCGAAGTAACGGTCAAGATGCAGGACGGGCCGATGACCATCGACCTGATGCTGGCGCCGCTGCGCGACGATAACGGCGACATCACCCACCTGATCGGTTCGGCCAACGATGTCAGCGCCCGCACCCGTAGCGAACAGGCGCTGCGCCAGAGCGAGACCCACTTCCGCCAGGTGGTGGAGGCGACACCGGATGCGCTGATGATGGTGGATGACAGCGGCGTGATCCGGCTGGTGAATGGCCGCATGGAAGAACTGTTCGGCTATAGCCGCGACGAGCTGATCGGCAAAGGCTTCGACCACCTGCTGCCGCCGTCGGTACGCAACCAGCACCAGTCACTGGTACGGCATTTCTTTGCCCATCCCTCCACCCGCGACATGGCCAACCGCAAGCCACTGTTTGCCATGCGCCGCGACGGCTCGAGCTTTCCGTGCGAGATCGGCCTCAATCCGCTGGAGATCGATGGCCAGTTGCTGACACTGGCCTCGATCACCAACGTCACCGCGCGCTACCAGGCACAGCAGGCGATGGAAAAGGCGCTGGATGAAAAAACCGTGCTGCTGGGCGAAGTGCACCACCGGGTAAAAAACAATCTGCAGGTGATTTCCAGCCTGCTCAACCTGCAGGCGCGCAATGCGGCCGAGCCGGTGCGGGTCGCGCTGGTGGAAAGCCAGAACCACGTCAAATCGATGGCACTGATCCACCAGCTGCTGTACGAGCGCAGCGATTTCTCGCGCGTGCCGCTGACCACCTACCTGGAACGGCTGCTGATGCTGCTGCAGCATTCGCTGGCCAATAACCGCCTCAAGGTGAGCGTGCACTTCACGCCGCCGCCGCAGGAGGTATTCCTGGAGCTGCAGCAGAGCATTCCGCTGGGGCTGCTGGTGAACGAGATCGTCACCAATGTGTTCAAGCATGCCTTTGCCGGCCGCGGCCACGGCACGCTGCGGCTGCAGCTGCAGCCGGGCGAACCGGACAACCGGCTCAGCATCAGTGACGATGGCGTCGGCCTGCCGGCCGGCGTGGCGCTGGGCGAAAGCCCGACCCTGGGCTTCCAGCTACTGCCAATGCTGGCCGAGCAACTGCAAGGCCGGCTGGAGCTGGCCAGCCAGCCGCAACAGGGCACCCACTTCGTGGTGCACTTCCCGGCCCTGGCGACGGGAGAAACCGCATGAGCCACCGCATCCAGATCGTCGAAGACGAGCGCATCGTGGCGCTGGACCTGAAGGAGTGCATCCGCAGTCTCGGTTTCGAGGTGGTGGACATCAGCTCGTCCGGCGAAAAAGCCATCTCCCGCGCCCGCGAGTTGCGCCCGGACCTGACACTGATGGACATCCATCTGGACGGGCAGATGAGCGGCACCGAAGCCGCCGCCATCCTGCGCCAGGAGCTGGATATCCCGGTGGTGTTCCTCACCGCCTATGCCGAGGAAAACACGCTGAAGGCGGCAGAAGAAAGCGCCCCCTACGGCTACCTGCTCAAACCGTTCGAACTGCGTGAACTCAACGCCACGCTGCGCATGGCGTTCTCCTGTCGCGCCGCCGAGGCGGAAACCCGCGACCAGCACCGCCGGCTGCAGATGGCCATCGACACCGCCAAACTGGGCATCTGGGAATGGGATAACCAGCAATCCACCTTCTTCAGCCAGGGCCACATCCAGCAGCTGACCGGCATCCTGCCGGGCACCCTGCGCGACAACGCGCCATCGTTCATGCGCCTGCTGGCCAAGACCGACCGCGACAAGCTGCTGACCATGCTGCAGCAGCGCGGGCAGGCGGAGATGGTCGCCGCCATGCAACGCCCGGATGGCGAATCGGCGTGGGTCGAGCTGAATGCCAAACAGTTCGAGGGGCAGAGTCGCGGCCAGACCAAGCTGGTGGGCGTACTGCGCGATGTGACCGAGCGGGTGCAGATGGAGGAAAAGCTGCGCCAGGCCAGCGCGGTATTCCACAGCACCGCGGAAGGCATCGTGATCGTGTCGCCGCAACGCCAGATCCAGGTCGCCAACCCGGCCTTCCTGCGCATGACCGGCTACAGTCTGGGCGAGTTGCTGCTGCAGGACATCGACCAGCTGTTCCACGAACGCCAGCACAGCAGCGAGTTCTACCAGCAGCTGGGCGCCATGCCGCACGGACTGTGGAATGGCGAGATCCTGTGCCGGCGCCATGGCGGCGAGCTGTTTCCGGTGTGGGAGCACATCTGCGCGGTACACGACGACAGCGGCCAACTATCGCACTTCATCGTCGCCTGCTCGGATATCTCCGGCATCCACAATGCGCAGCGCGAACTCAACCACATGGCGTTCCACGACGCCCTCACCGGCCTCGGCAACCGCCACCTGCTGCAGGAGCAGCTGGAAGTCGAACTGGATCGCGCACTGTGCCACCAGCAGCCGCTGGGGCTGATCTTCATCGACCTGGACGGCTTCAAACTGGTGAACGACAGCCTGGGCCACGCCGCCGGCGACCGCCTGCTGCAGATCGTGGCCGCGCGCATCAAGGAGACCATCCGCCGAGCCGACATTGCCACCCGCTTTGGCGGCGACGAGTTCTTCATCGTCTGTCCGGGCAGCGGCGAGGAGGAGTGCAGCAAGCTGGCCGACCGGCTGATTGCCAAGCTGGAGGCGCCGATCCTGCTGTCGGACGAGCCGGTGGTGATCAGCTGCAGTATCGGCATTGCCCTCTGTCCGCAGCATGGCGTGGAACTCGACAAGCTGCTGCGTGCCGCCGACAGCGCCATGTACGAAGCCAAAATCCAGGGCAAACGCCGCTACTGCCTGTTCAACGACCAGATGGCCAACAAGGTGCGCATGCGCATGCAGACCGAGCAGCACCTGCGCCAGGCCATGAACCGGCAGGCATTCGAGCTGCACTACCAGCCGCTGGTTGCGCTGGCCGGACAGCAGCTGGTGGGCTTCGAAGCGCTGATCCGCTGGCGCGAGGGCGAGCGGCTGATCATGCCGGACAGCTTCATTTCCATTGCCGAGGAATGCGGCCTGATCCACGACATCGGTGAATGGGTGCTGCGCAGTGCCTGCGAACAGGCCAAAGCGTGGCAGGACACTTACCAGCGGCCGCTGCGGGTGGCCGTAAACGTTTCGGCACGGCAATTTGCCGCGGCGGATTTCGTGCGCAAGGTCGGCATCATCCTGCTGGAAACCGGGCTCTACCCGCACCTGCTGGAACTGGAGGTCACCGAAAGCACGCTGCAGATCATGGAAGACAGCCAGCGCGTGCTGGGCGAGCTGAAGGCCCTGGGGGTGAGCATTTCGATCGACGACTTCGGTACCGGTTACTCGTCGATGGCGCTGCTCAAGCACCTGACCATCGACCGGCTGAAGATCGACCGCTCGTTCGTGAAGGACACGCCGGAAGCGGTACGCGATTGCGCCATCTGCCGCGCCATCGTCACGCTGGCGCATAGCCTGATGCTGAACATCACCGCGGAAGGGGTGGAAACGGCGGAACAGGCGGAGTTCCTGACCAAGATCGGCTGCGATACGGCGCAGGGTTACCTGTTTGCCAAGCCGCTGCCGCAAGCGGCGCTGGCGCGCTATCTGGCGGACTGGCAACAACAGCAGGCGGCGGGAAAATGATGCCCGTCGGGCGGACAAAAAAAATCCCCTGAGGGTTTCCGCAGGGGCCAACACGAGGAAGAAACATCTCGCCGGCGAGGGGCCGGATCGATGCTTCGAGGGGCTAACACCACAAAAACCTTTCGGCTTGAGTGCGCTGCACAATTTAGCGTAATTGCTCTAGCTTGTCCATTTTTTTATCAGGGACTTAGCGGCGATCGGGCGCCGAATCGGGCGGTTTTCACTCCTTTACCGGCCGCTTGGCCAGCATGCGCTGCAGGCTGCGGCGATGCATGCCCAGCGCCCGCGCGGTAGCGGACACATTGCCGTCGTGCTCGGCCAGCACCCGCTGCAGATGCTCCCAGCCCACCCGCTTCAGCGACATCGGCTGGCTGCCGACCGCCAGTGCCGGATCGGCGGCCTGCTGCCCCAGCGCCGCCAGGATGTCATCCACTGTCGCCGGCTTGGCCAGGTAATTCACCGCCCCCAGTTTGACCGCCTCCACCGCGGTGGCGATGCTGGCATAACCGGTCAGCACCAGCAGCCGTGCGGCCGGTGCCCGCTGCAACAGCTGCGGCAGCAGGCGCAGGCCGCTGTCGCCGGCCAGGTTCAGATCCAGCACGATGCCGTCCGGCGCGGCCGTCGCCGCCGCCAGCGCCGCCGCGGGGTTGGCCGCACAGTGCACCGTCAGGCCGCGCCGGCTCAGGCTGCGCGCCAGCACCGCGGCAAAGGTCTCGTCGTCATCAATGATCAGCAGTGTCTGCATCGGCACCATCCAGCGGCAGGCGCAGCGTGGCTCGCACCCCGCCGGCCGCGTCATTATCCAGTTTCAGTTCCCCGCCCAGCTGCGACAGCGTGGCGTGTGACAGCAGCACGCCCAGCCCCAGCCCCGCCGGCTTGGCGGAATCCAGCGGCGCCAGCCCGGCATGCTGCAGCTGCGCCGCGCTGAGGCGGCCGTGGCGGTTGTGGGTTTCCAGCCGCAACCAGCCCGGCTCCACCGCCACTGTCAGCGCCACTTCGCGGCCGCCGGATACCGCCTCGCCGGCAGCATCGGCAGCATTGTTGAGCAGGTTGAAGAACGCTGGCCAGAAGCGGGCGTCCAGCGCCAGCAGCGGCCCGCCTTCGGTCAGGCCGTGGCGCAGCAGCTGCACATCCGGCCGCGTGCTGTGCCAGCCCTGCAGCTGCTGTGCCAGTTGCGTGCACACCGGTAGCGGCCTGGCCGCCCCGCCGCTGCCGGCCTTCAACTGCACCAGCGCCTCGCGGCACAATTGCAACTGGCGCTGCATCAGCTGCAGGTCAGCGCGCTGCGTGGCAGTGGCGTCGTGCAGCAGCTCGTCACATAGCAGTGTCAGCGTGGCCAGCGGGGTGGATAGCGCGTGCGCCGCAGCGGCAGCCTGCACCCCGAGGCCGACCAGTTGCTCGTTGCGCAATTGCGCCTCGCGCGCTGCCGCCAGCGCTGCCTCGCGCCGCAACAGCAGCGTGGCCAGATAGGACACAAAGCCGGTCAGTAACAGCACCGACACCGCGAAAGTCAGCCACATGCCCATGAGGTGCAGCTGGAAGGCATAGGCAGCATCGCTACCGGCCAGCGGCCATGGCAGGTGCCAGTTGAACAGCAAGGCATAGGCCGCCAGGCTGGCCAACGCCAGCGCCCAGGCCTGGCGTGGCGGCAGCAGCCGCGCACCCAACAGCACCGGCGGCCCGTCTCGTGGGCTCGGAGATGTTTATAGGAGACAGGAGGCGCACCGAACAGCACCGGCGGCAGGTAGAGCGAGGCCAGCGGGTTGGCCGCACCGCCGCTGAAGGCCAGCAGCTCGGTCAGCACCATTACGTCGGCGGCCAACCCCAGCGCCAGCAGCCGCCGTGGCGGCACACCGCGCCGCGCCAGCCACGGCAACGCCAGGTTCACCGCCAGCAGCGTCAACCATGCCTGTGCCAGCAGCAGCCACGGCAGTTGCAACTGCTGGAGCAGGCACAGCCCGAATAGCAGCAAGGCGCAGCCAAGCATCGCCCAGCGCAGCAAGTACAGCCGCTGTTGCACGGCCTCCAGCCGCCCGGCGGAGAGTAAAGGGAATGCAGGAGATGTCATCTGCCGAACTTTAGCATTGCCGTGGCTCGCCGTTGCCGGCTGCGGCATTTTGTCGCACGGCAAAAACAAGCCGCCCGGCAAGCGGGCGGCAGACAGTTCGCATGGAGCGCGGGAACGCCTTCCCGCCGTGGTCACTGTAGCGCTGGGGCGACGGCGGCGGAATGCGACACCTTGTCGCAGGGCCGGCTACAGCGCGGCGATCACCGCATCACAGAACGCCACCGTCCCGGCCGCTCCCCCCAGATCCGGCGTGCGGATGCCGGCCGCCAGCGTGGCACGTACCGCCTGCTCCAGCCGTGCGGCCAACGTTGGCCGCTGCCACCAGTGGCGCAGCAGCATGGCCAGCGACAACAGGCTGGCCACCGGGTTGGCGATACCCTGTCCGGCGATGTCCGGCGCCGAGCCATGCACCGGCTCGGCAATCGCCGCGGTGGCGCCCAGGTTCAGCGACGCCGCCACCCCCAGCCCGCCGCCAAACGCCGCCGCCAGATCGGACAGGATGTCGCCGTACAGATTGGGCGCCAGCAGGACGTCAAATGCCTGCGGGGCCTGCGCCAGCTTCAGTGCCGCGGTATCCACCAGCAGCTCGTCAACCTGCAACTGCGGATACTCCGCCGCCACCTGCCGCGCCACGTCGCGGAACAGGCCGTCGGTCAGCGGCAGGATATTGGCCTTGTGCACGATGGAGAGCCGCTGCCGGCCCTCGGCCACCGCCAGCTGGCAGGCGCTTTGTGCCACCCGCTGCGAGGCGGCGCGGGTGATGCGCTTGATGGCGGTGGCGGTGTCGCCGTCCGACTGTTCCTCGCCGATATACAGGTCTTCGGTGTTCTCGCGCACGATCAGCAAATCGATGCCGGCGCTGCCGCAGCCGGGCAGGCTCAGGGTTGGCCGCAAGTTGGCATGGCAGCCCAGCTCGCGGCGCAGCTGCACGATGGGCGAGCGGTAGCCGGCCACCTTGTGCGCCGGCGAGCTGACCGCGCCGAAAATCACCGCGCCGCAGTCGCGCGCCGCCGCCAGCGTGGCCGCCGGCAATGCCGTACCCTGCTGGCGGAATGTGTCCCAGCCGGCCTCGGCCGTGACCGTCTGCAACGCCGGCAACAGCGTTTGCAGCACGCGTACCGCCTGTGGCACCACTTCGCGGCCGATGCCGTCGCCGCTTATCACACACAGTTTCATCACTCTGTTCTCTTGTGCTTGTTGTTGCAGGGCAACATAGCGTGGCACCGGCCAGCGGGCAAGCACGACTGTCCGACAGCCTGACACGCCCGCCCTGTCTGGTTATTAGGAATCTATATCATTATATAAATTGAGCAATATCAAAAAACGCAATAAAGACAGAACCTTTCCGTCCAAGCAGTTATTTGGCAGCTGGGGTAGAATACGCGCCTGTTGAATTACTGCCGCATGTAAAGACGATCTCACATGGCTACCCTCTCGACCGAAACCGTCCTGTCCGTCCATCACTGGAACGACACCCTGTTCAGCTTCACCTGCACTCGCGATCCCGGCCTGCGCTTCATCAACGGCCAGTTCGTGATGATCGGTCTTGAGGTGAACGGCAAACCGCTGATCCGCGCCTACTCCGTGGCCAGCGCCAACTGGGAAGAACACCTGGAGTTCTACTCCATCAAGGTGCCGAACGGCCCGCTGACCTCGCGCTTGCAGCACCTGCAACCGGGCGACAAGGTGGTGATCTCCGGCAAACCCACCGGCACCCTGGTGCAGGACAACCTGCTGCCGAACGCCAAGCACCTGTTCCTGCTGTCCACCGGCACCGGTCTGGCGCCGTTCATGTCCATCATCAAGGACCCGGAAGTCTACGATCTGTACGACAAGATCTTCCTGATCCACGGCGTACGCTGGGTGAGCGAGCTGGGCTACCACGACTACATCACCAAGGAACTGGCCGAGCACGAGTACCTGGGCGAGCTGGTGCGCGAGAAGCTGGTGTATTACCCGACCGTGACCCGCGAACCGTTCCGCAACCAGGGCCGTCTGACCGACCTGATCAAGAGCGGCGAACTGGCCAAGCAGCTGGGCATCCCGCAGCTGAACCCGGAAACCGACCGCGCACTGCTGTGCGGCAGCCCGGCGATGCTGGACGACACCTGCCACATTCTGGACGAGCTGGGCTTCAAGGAATCGCCGCGCATGGGCGAGCCGGGCCACTACGCCATCGAACGCGCCTTCGTCGAGAAGTAAGCATCAAGCAAGGTCCGCTGCGGCCAACCTTGTCGAGCACACCCCGTCCTGTACGGGGTGTTTTGCTGTCTGGAGAGCCACCATGCCCCACCCTTCCATCCCGTTCCGCGACGCGCTGCGCTTCTGGCTCAAGCTCGGCCTGCTCAGCTTTGGCGGCCCGGCCGGGCAGATCGCGCTGATGCACCGCGAGCTGGTGGACAACAGGCGCTGGATCTCCGAGCAGCGTTTCCTGCATGCGCTGAACTACTGCATGCTGCTGCCAGGGCCGGAAGCGCAGCAGCTGGCCACCTATCTGGGCTGGCTGATGCACCGCAGCCGTGGCGGCATCGCCGCCGGGGTGCTGTTCGTACTGCCCTCGCTGCTGATCCTGATTGTGCTGTCATGGCTGTACATGGCCTTCGGCCAGCTGCCACTGGTGGCCGGCGCCTTTGCCGGCATCAAGGCGGCGGTACTGGCCATCGTGCTGCAGGCAGCGTGGCGCATCGGCAGCCGCGCGCTGAAGCACCCGCTGCTGTGGGGCATTGCCGCCGCCGCGCTGCTGGCGCTGGCGGTGTTCGCCCTGCCGTTCCCGGCCATCGTGCTGCTGGCCGGCATCGGCGGCTGGCTGGGCGCCAAACGTTGGCCGCAGGTATTTGCCGGCGGCAAGGGCCATGCGGCCAACGGCGTGCAGGATGACCAGCAGGCGCTGATCAACGACCACACCCCACCGCCGCCGCATGCCAGCTACAGCCACGGCAAGCTGCTGCGGCTGGCGCTGGCCGGTGCGTTGCTGTGGGCGCTACCGATGCTCACCGCCACGCTGCTTGCCGGCAGCCAGCACACGCTGCCACAGATGGGCTGGTTCTTTACCAAGGCGGCGCTGCTGACCTTTGGCGGTGCCTACGCGGTGCTGCCCTATGTCTACCAGGGTGCGGTGACGCACTTTGGCTGGCTGACGCCGGGGCAGATGATGGACGGGCTGGCGCTGGGCGAAACCACACCGGGGCCGCTGATCATGGTGGTGGCCTTCGTTGCCTTCGTCGGCGGCTACGGCGCGCCGCTGTTCGGCGCCGGCAGCGCGGCGCTCAGCGGCATCGTCGCTGCCTGCTGGGTGACCTGGTACACCTTCCTGCCATCGTTCCTGTTCATCCTCGCCGGCGCGCCGCTGGTGGAGCACACCCGCGGCAAGCTGGGCTTTACCGCGCCGCTGACCGCCATTACCGCCGCGGTGGTGGGGGTGATCATCAACCTGGCGCTGTTCTTCGGCCAGCACCTGCTGTGGCCGCACGGTCTGGCCGCCGGTATCGACTGGTTTGCCGCGCTGCTGGCGGCGGCCAGCCTGGGGGCGCTGGTGAAAGGCGGCCGCGGCGTGATCCAGGTGATTGCCGCCTGCGCCGGCATCGGCCTGCTACGCGCGCTGCTGGCGTAAGCAACAGCACGGTGGCGGCGAGGCCCGCCACGGCTCTGCCATAATGACTGCATTGCCGTTGCGGAGCAGACCATGCCAGCAAAGTCCTTTCTGCTCGCCGCGCTGTTGTGCCTGCTGGCGGCCCTGCCGGCCAGCGCCGGCAAGCTGCGGCTGGTGGCCCCCGATTACTGGTGTCCGTTCAGCTGCCAGCAGAACAGCCCGCAGCTCGGCTTTACCATCGACATCGCCCGCGCGGCACTTGGCCACGCCGGTTATCGCCTTGACTACCGCAACCTCAACTACGCGCGGGCGCTGCAGGAAACCCGCCGCGGCCAGTACGATGCCATTCCGGCGGTGCTGCCGGCCGAGGGCCGTGGCCTGATCCTGCCGCAGGAGCCGATCTCGCGTAACCGCTACTGCGTCTACACCGCCCCGCTGCAGCGCTGGCACTACCGCACCCCGGCCGATCTGGACGGCCACCGCATCGGGTTGATCCGCGGCTATGACTATGGCCCGGCACTGGAGGCCTGGCGCAACCGGGCCGGTGCCAGCGTGGAACAGCATGCCGGCGACCAGGTGGTGCCACGCATGCTGGACAAAGTGCGGCTGGGGCGGCTGGATGCACTGATCGAGGATGAAAACCTGGTGGACTGGCTGCAACGCGGCCAACCTCGTCCCTTGCGCAAGGCCGGTTGCGAAGCCCCCAGCTGGGGCTATCTGGCGATCTCGCCGCATTACCCCGACGCCCAGCGGCTGGCGCAGCAGTTTGACGAAGGCATGCGCCGCCTGCGCCGCGGCGGCGAGCTGGCGCGCATCATGGCGCGCTACGGGCTGAAAGGCTGGTAGCGCCCAGCCGCAAGCTTGGTCGCATGCCGCCGGCCCGCACCGCTATGGCCGCTGCTGGCCCAGCTCCGCCGCAATCTGCAACAGGTAATCGACCACCGCACGCACCCGTGGCGAGCGGTAGCGGTCGGCGTGGTACACCAGCCAGCTGCTGCCCTGGTAGCGCCCCAATAATTGCCAGCCCGGCAGCACCGGCTGCAGGCTGCCCTCCGCCAGCTGCTGCCGCACCGAGAAATCCGGCAGGCTCGCGATGCCCAGCCCCCACTCCGCCGCTTCGCGCCGCATCTCGCTGTGATTGCTGGCGTATCGGCCGCGCACGTTCACCACCACTCGCTCGTTGCCGCGCACCAGGCACCATTCGTCGTCGCCCGGCAGCTCGGCCAGATGCAGGCAGCTGTGGCGCACCAGCTCGGCCGGATGCTGCGGCGTGCCGTGGGCCGCCAGATAGGCCGGCGCGGCGTACAGCAGGGTGCGCACCTCCATGAACGGCCGCGCCACGTAACCGGGCGGCGGGTCGCCCAGACGCAGCGCGATATCCACGCCGTCGGCGATCAGGTCCACCACCTGGTCAGTGACCTGCAGCTCCAGCGCCAGCTGTGGATAAGTCTGCAGCAGGCCGGGCAGCTGTGGATGAATCAGCTGCCGCAACGCCGCCTTGGGTGCGGCCAACCTTACCCGGCCGGTAACGCTGCTGGCGTGGCGCGCGGCACCGTCGCAGGCGGCGCGGGCCGCCTCCAGCATGGCGCGGGCGTGGCGCAACACCTCCTGCCCACCGCTGGTCAGGTGCAGCCGCCGCGTGCTGCGCTCCAGCAGTTTCAGTTCCAGCGCGGTTTCCAGCCGGGCGATCTGCCGGCTCACCGCCGACGGTGTGCTGCCCTGCAGCCGCGCGGCAGCGCTGAAGGAACCGGCCTCCACCACGTCCACCAGCACCGCCAGATCCGGCAGCAGCGGCAACAGCTCATTTGTTCTCATGGCGCAAAAATCCTGTGCCCGGAAGGCGGATTATCAAGGTATCGATGCAGTTTCATACTGCTGGCTAGTCAATGCAAGGAGCCCGCCATGAACCGCATCCTGATTCCCGCCGAACTGTTGCTACTGCTCACCGCCGCCATCTGGGGCGGCAGCTACAGCATGGTGAAGAGCGCGCTGGCCTTTTACCCGGTGGCCGGCGTCATCGCACTGCGCTTCCTGCTGAGCGCGCTGTTGCTGCTGCCGTACTGGCTGCGGCTGCCGCGCGCACAGCAGCAGGCCACACTGCGGGCAGCGCTGCCGATCGGCGCCGGTTTGCTGGCGGTAATTCTGGTGGAAACCTATGGCGTGGCGCATACCAGCGCCGGCAACGCCGCCTTCCTGATCAGCCTGTGTCTGCTGCTGACCCCGCCGCTGGAATGGCTGTGGTTCGGCAAGCGCCCCGCGGCGCGACTATGGCTGGCGGCAGTCATTTCGTTGCTGGGCACCTGGCTGTTGACCGGCATGGCTGCTGGCAGCATCAATCGTGGCGATGCGCTGATGCTGCTGGCGGCACTGTTGCGCGCAGTGCAGACCTGCCTCGCCCCCCGGCTCACCGCCGGCAAGGGCATCGACATGCTGGGCCTCACCGGCGTGCAGAGCACACTGGTGGGTGCCGGTGCGCTGCTGCTGGCTGTGCTGCAACCCGGCGGCCTGCCGCCGCTGCCGACTGTCGCGCCGTTCTGGCTGGCCATCGCCTTCCTGGTACTGTTCTGCACCCTGTTCGCGTTCTGGGCGATGAACCACGCGCTGGCGGAATCCAGCCCCAGCAAGGTGGCGCTGCTGCTGGGCAGTGAGCCGCTGTGGGGTGCGCTGTTCGCGGTGGCCTGGCTGGGCGAACCGCTGGCCGCCAGCGGCTGGGTCGGCGGGCTGCTGATCGCCGGTGCCGCGCTGTGGCAGGCGCTGCCGCCACGCCGTGTGGCGGCCTGACACGGCAGGCCCAAGAAGACAAAAAAAAAACGGCATTGCCGCTGGCAATGCCGTGCTGTTGTGGCGCCCCGCTAGAGCGGCCGCAGCTCGACACTGAGCCCGCCCTCCGGCCGGTTGTGCCAGCTCAGGCTCAGACCGTGCAGTTCGGCGATGCGGCGCACGATGGACAGCCCGAGGCCGCTGCCGCTCTGGCTCTGTCCGGGTGGACGGTAGAAGCGCTGGCCGATCAGCGGCAGATGTTCGGCAGCGATGCCCGGGCCGTTGTCGCTGACGCGGATCAGCTCGGGGGTGATTTCCAGCAGCACCTCGGCGCCCGGCGGCGAATAACGCACCGCGTTGTCGAGCAGATTACGCAGCAGCAGCGAAAGCAGCAGTGCCTCGCCCGCCGGCAGCGGGCCGCCGCTGACTTCGTGAC
>NZ_CADEPL010000022.1 GCF_902829295.1 Vogesella oryzae | reverse complement strand
CGTGACGGATATGGCTGCCACGACCGGCGGTGTAGTCGGCCACCTGCTGGCAGGATTGTGCCGCCAGCTGCGCCCAGTCCAGCGGCTGGCGCGGCAGGTCCTGCTGCTGTTCCAGCCGCGATAGCGCCAGCAGCTGGTCCACCAGATGGCTGGCGCGATCGACGCCCTGCATCACCTTGCCGGCGGCGGCATTGCGCGCATTGGCATCCTCCAGCAGCGTCAGCAACTCGGCCTGCACCCGCAAGGCGGCCAACGGGCTGCGCAACTCGTGTGCGGCGGAGGCGGTGAACTGGCGTTCGCGCTGCAGCGTGCCGGCGACGCGGTCGATCAGGCCGTTCATGCTGTCGATCAACGGCGCCAGCTCGCTGGGCACCCGCTCCGTCAGCGGCGTCGGATCATCCGGCTGGCGCTGCAGCAGGGTCTGGCACAGGGCGGCCAACGGCCGCAGGCCGCGGGAACCCGCCAGCCACACCGCGCCGAGCGCAAACGGCAACAGCACCAGCCACAGCATGGTCTGGGTCAGCAGCAGACCGCTGATGGTTTCCAGCCGCTCGCTGTTTTCCTGCGCCACCGCCACCGAGCCGGCCGGGCCGGACAGGTAATAGACGCGCCAGTCTTCGTTGTCGTGCAGCAGAGTATGAAAGCCGGTCTCACCCGGGTGGTAGGGCAAGTCCATGCCCTCGCTGTCCACCAGCAGGCGTTCGCCTTGCGGGTTCCACACCACCACCGCCTGGTGATCGGTTTTTTCGGTCGGGGGTTCGCCTACCGGATGCTGTTGCGACAGCATCGGCAGCGTGCTGTACAGCTGGCGGGCAAAGATTTGCTGCTGGCCGTCGTACAGTTCATTGACTTCGTGGCGCGCATGCAGCGCCAGCAGGATGCTGCCCAGCAGCCACAGCGGGGTGACCACCAGCAGCAGGCTGCGTATCAGCTGGCCACGCAGGCTGTACTTCACGCGCCGTCTCCCAGGGTGTAACCCAGGCCACGGCGGGTCTTGATGAAATCGGCGCCCAGTTTCTTGCGCAGATGGTGGATGTGGACTTCCACCGCATTGCTTTCCACCTCGTGCGCCCAGTCGTACAGCTTTTCCTCGATCTCGGCGCGGCTAAGCACGCGGTTGCGGTTGTTCAGCAGCACTTCCAGCACCGCCAGCTCGCGCGCCGACAGCGCTACCGGCTCGCCATCCAGCGTGGCCTGGCGCGCGGCCGGGTCCAGGCTGACGCGGCCGTGGCTGAGCAGCGCCACGCTCTGGCCGCCACGCCGGCGCACTAGCGCACGCAAGCGTGCGGCCAACTCGCCCAGTGCAAACGGCTTGACCAGGTAATCGTCGGCGCCGCTATCCAGCCCGCGGATACGATCGTTGACGCCATCGCGGGCGGTGAGCAGCAGCACCGGCTCGTGGTGGCCGGCGCGGCGCCAGGCTGCCAGTACCTCCAGCCCGTCCATGCCGGGCAGGCCCAGATCCAGCACCACCGCGTCGTAGGGCGCGGCACGGATGCCGGACAGCGCCAGCTTGCCATCGCGCAGCCAGTCACAGCTGAAACCCAGCGCCTGCAAGCCGGCCTGCAGCCCGTCCCCGATCAGGGGGTCATCCTCGACGATCAATACCCGCATACCGTGTTCCTAGCGCCATTCCTTGACACCGGTAATCATGGCACGAACCAGGTTAACGCGCTCGACACGGCTCATCACGATGGCGGCCAGCGCATGCAGCCCGACCAGTGCCATCAGCGTGTTGGCGATGGTGCCGTGGATGTCGATCAGCCAGTCTTCCTCGTAATAGGCATCCATGCCCATCATGTAGCCGGTGACGCCCAGCGACAGCACCAGCCCCATCAGCGCGAACATCATCAGCGCGCCCAGCGGGTTATGGCCGATCACTTGCGGGTGCTCGCCGGTTTTCACCGCGCTCAGATGCGCGCCCAGTCGCGACGGGGTGGGGAAGAAACTGGCAAAGCGCGCATGCTTGCTGCCGATGAAGCCCCACACGATGCGCGCCAGCACCAGGCCGGTGGCGATGTAGCCGGACCAGCGGTGCGCCAGCTTGCCTTCTTCCAGGATGAACAGGTTGAGCATCACGCAGCTGACCAGCGTCCAGTGGAACATGCGCACGAACGGGTCCCAGACTTTTTCACGGCGGGTATCGGTTTGGTTGAACATGGACATGGTGGTAACTCCCGTATAGGCCGTCGCCGGGTAGTGCGGCGCGGCAAAGCAAACGTGGACAGCGGGCGAGCCTCAATGTGGCACCCGCTGCTGGCAGCAATCAGTTGTAGATATCGCTCCGCAGCGGCTTGCCGGACACCGGGTCGAACAGGATTTCGACCTTGTTGCCTTCCTTGTTCCGGCCGTAGACCTCGTAGCAGTTGCCGGAAACCTCGAGCTTGCTGATCCGGTAGCCCTGCTTTTCCAGCAGCTGTCTGAAGTCCGCCTCTTTCTGCCACTTCGCTGCCGGCTGTGCCGGACATGGCACGGAGGCAAAGGCAGCGGATGCGACAACAGCCATCAGGCTGGCGGCAAGCAGCTTTTTCATACGGCGGTAACCCCTGGAGCGATCTGGATACAGGACGTATTTAATGCCAGCCGTCTTAACGCTTGCTTAGCGCTTGCTTAACCGGTGCTTAGCCTGTCGCCGGTACACGCTGCGCCACCCGCAGGCGCCAGGGCTGCCATAGCAGGTCGTAGCCGGCGAACAGCGCGCAGCAAACCAGCCACACCCACCAGCCACTCCACAGGTTGTGCGACAGGAAATGCGCGCCACGCACCATCTGGCCCAGCCCCATCAGCATGCCGGCGATACCCCCCAGCCAGAACAGCTGCCGCGCCAGCGCTGCACGGGTTGGCCGCAACCAGTAGCCCAGCGCCAGCAGCGAAAAGCCGGCCGAGGCATGGCCACCGGGAAAGCAGCGCCCGGGGCCGGCATCCGCCGGTACGCTGTCAAACAGGCCGAACCAGGCACCTTGACCGCCAAACGCCTGCAGGTCCCACGGACAGGAATGCGCGCTGCGATGCTTGAGCCAGGACACCAGGGCGGTAGCCAGCAACATCACCGCCACCGCCAGCAACTGCCGCGGATCGCGCCGCCGCCAACCGAGCCAGCCCAGCACCACCCCGGCCGCCACGATCAGATACTTGGCCAGGCGATGGTTGAGCAGATCCAGCCAGCGGGCATCCTGCAACGGAAAGTGCCCGCTGGCCGGATCGAAAAACAGCGCCTGCAGCCGGAAGTCCAGCGCCGGGAAACGCTCCAGCCACAACAGCAACAACAGTCCCGCCAGCAAACATAGCAGCTGGCGACGGTAGAACACAGCAGGGGCAACTGGCATCGGCAACTTTCCGCAGAGAAGGGACAAACCGGCCCGGATTACGGCAGACACCAGCCGCGCTGGATCGGGCCGCGGAACAGTCGCCGGTAGCACATTACCGCCAGCCATAGCAGGCGCGCGCCCAGGCGCCGCCACAGCAGCGCGGCCAAGCCGTTGGCCGCCAGCGCCATCAGCAGCGCGCCCAGCATGTCCAGCGGGAAATGCACCCCCAGATAGATGCGCGCCCAGGCCACCACCACCGCCAGCAGCGCGGCAGCCAAGCCCAGCCGCTGCCAGCCGGCGAGCAGCCAGGCACAGGCGATGGCACTGCACACCGTCATGTGGTCGCTGGGGAACGAGGAGTCCGCCGCATGCTGCAGCCAGTTGGGCGACAGGCCGAGCATGAACGGTCTGGGATGCTGCCACAGCAAGGCCAGCAACTGGTTGCCGCCCAGCGCCAGCAGCGCCGCCAGCAAAGTGCGCAGCGCGCTGCTGCGGTGTTGTAGCGTGCCGCGCAGCCAGATCCACACCAGTGCCAGCGGCAGCAGGTAGATCAGGTCTACCGCCAGCACCTTGGCCAGCGCGATATGCCACGGCGCGACATCAGCCGGTGCGGCCATCAGCCGGAACAGCGTCAGGTTAAGCGATTCGAGGTAGGCGGCAATGGTCATCGCTTATCCGTGGCGGCAAGTCGCGTACATGTCCAGCGGCGGCTGGTACAGCGCGGTTTTCACATCCATCAGCCCCAGCACGCTGTGGAACAGGTTGTCCTGGCTGTAACGCTGGCGACTGGCCTGCTGCAGGCAAGCCGGTTGCATGTTGGCCGCGGCCAACCATTGCGGCGAGAACCACGCCACCATCGGGATGTGCTTCTGCGCATCCGGCGCCACGATGTACGGCGTGGCATGCAGGTACATATTGTTCTCGCCCAGCGATTCGCCGTGGTCCGACAGGTAGACCATGCTGCCGGCCACCGCCGGATCGGCCTGCAAGCGCTTGATCACCTGCGCCAGGAAATAATCGGTATAGCGGATGGTATTGTCGAAGCCGTTGATGATTTCCTGCTGGCTGCACTTCTGCAGTTCGCTGGTCCGGCATTCCGGCTGGAACACCGCAAACTGCTGCGGGTAGCGCTTGTAGTAGGCCGGACCGTGGCTGCCCTTCTGGTGCAGCACGATCACCGCATCCTGCTGCAGGCCCTTGAGCTTGCCATCCAGTGCATCCAGCAGGATTTCGTCGAAGCACTCCTCGCTGTTGCAGTACTTGGGGTCCTTGGCGCCGAACAGCAGCTGGGTGCTGACGCGGTTGCACACCTCTTTGCAGCCGGAGTTGTTATCCAGCCAGCTCACGTCCAGTCCGCTGTGCTTGAGTACGTCCAGCAGGTTTTCGCGATGCCGCGCTTGCTCCGCATCGAACTGGTCGCGGGGCAGCGAGGAGAACATGCACGGCACCGAGATCGCGGTTTCGGTACCGCACGACCACACGTCCGGATAGTTGAGCAGCCCCGGCACCTTGGCCAGCTCCGGATTGGTTGGCCGCGCGTAGCCATTGAGCGAGAAATGGTCGGCGCGGGCGGTTTCGCCCACCACCAGCACCAGCACTTTCGGCTTGGCACCGGCGGCGGCCGCCGCGCGCTTGGCATCCAGCCCGATCTGCTGCAGCGGCGGCTCCTTGGTGTTCACGCGCTTGAAGTAGGATGAGGTGGCCTGCAGGTAATTGGAGGGCGCCAGCGCAAAACGCAGTTCGCGGTTGTTGCGGAACAGCGAGGCGAAGTCCTGGTAGCCGGCCATCGCCACGCCGAACAGCACACCGGCGGTGATCAGCAGCGCCAGCACGCGGCTGCCGACTTCGCGCAGCGCCGGGCGGAAGCTCAGCGGCGCCTTCCACAGCCACCAGCTGGGCAGACCGCCCAGCAGCAGCACGGTCAGCACCATCTTCAGGGTGATCAGGTCGCGCACTTCGGCGCCGTCGGTCTGCATGGCGTTGCGCACCATGTTCATGTCGATCAGCACGCCGTACTGACTCATGAAATAGCTGATCGCCGCAGTGGTGACAAACAGCACCGTCAGCAGCGGCCGGCCGATGCGCGGCCACAGCAGCAACAGCAGGAACAGGTTGAAGAAGGCGGTCACCAGCACAAAGGACATGCCCAGCATCTTGATGCCGTGCCCGTCTACCGGGCCGACAATGGTCAGCATGCGTTGCCAGAACGGCAGGTTGAACAGCAGCACAAACAGCAGCGAGGCGCCCAGCGCCAGCCATTCCGCCCGCTGCGGACGAAGCAGTTTTTTCATCAGCTCACTCTAGATTCGATTCACGCAGCCAGCTGGTGGCCAGTCTGCGCCGGCATTACACCATGTCTGCATTAAGCCAGGCTTAGCCGTACAGGCTAGCCGTGGCGGAACTGCAGCAGGGTATCGCTTTGTCACCGATCCGTCACCGCCGGCTCACGGTACTGTCATGCTACGGCAGCATGATCGTGCGCATCTGCCCTGCGGAGACGCACCATGAGCCACCGCTTTCGCACCATCTGGCTATCCGATGTCCACCTTGGCACCAGCGGCTGCCAGGCCGCCTTCCTGCTGGATTTCCTCAAGCACAACCAGTCGGACACCCTGTACCTGGTGGGCGACATCATCGACGGCTGGCAGTTGAAGAAATCGTGGCACTGGAAGCAGAGCCACAACGATGTGGTGCAGAAAGTGCTGCGCCGGGCACGCAAGGGTACCCGGGTGATCTACGTGCCGGGTAACCACGACGAGGCGGCACGGCAGTTTGCCGGGCTGGACTTCGGCGGCATCGCCATCCGCGCCGAGGCCGAGCACCGTACCGCCGACGGCAAGCGGCTGCTGATCATCCACGGCGACGAATTCGACGGCGTGATCCAGCACGTGAAGTGGCTGGCCTATGTCGGCGACAGCCTGTACAGCGTGATCCTGGAACTGAACCGCCACTACAACTGGCTGCGGCAGAAGCTGGGCCGGCCGTACTGGTCGCTGTCGCAATACCTGAAGCACAAGGTGAAGAACGCGGTGAACTTCATCAGCGACTTCGAGCACATCCTGGCCGACGAAGCGCGCCGTCGCGGCTTCGACGGCGTGATCTGCGGCCACATCCACAAGCCGGAGGTCAAGGACATCGACGGCATCATGTACGGCAACTGCGGCGACTGGGTAGAAAGCCTGTCGGCACTGGTGGAGCACCACGATGGCCGGCTGGAGGTGGTGTACTGGACCCGGCTGGGGGCCGAGACCGCCAGCCAGCCAGCCGACGCGGCCCAGCTGCCGGAGGTCGCAGACGTCCTGGCCCCGCAGGCCGCCAGAGAGGAGAGCGCCGCATGCGTATCATGATCGTCAGCGATGCCTGGCTGCCGCAGGTCAACGGCGTGGTGCGCAGCCTGCTGGAAACCGTGCGCGAATTGCGCGCCATGGGCCACGAGGTGGCGCTGCTGACGCCGCTGGGCGGCGAGCACGATGACGGCGACGGCTTTCGCACCCTGCCGCTGCCCACCTATCCGGACATCCGCATCGCGCTGTTCCCTTATCGCAAGGTGGCGCAAAGGTTGGCCGCCTTCGACCCGCAGGCGGTACACATCGCCACCGAAGGCCCGCTGGGCTGGGCGGCGCGCCGCTGGTGCCTGCGCCGCGGCCAACCTTTCACCACCGCCTACCACACCCGCTTTCCGGAATACGTCGCCGCGCGCATCCGCCTGCCGCTGGGCATCAGCTACGCCTTCATGCGCCACTTCCACGCCCCGGCGGCGGCGGTGATGGCGCCGACGCCCAGCATCGTGCGCGCGCTGCGCCAGCGCGGCTTCGGCAACGTGGTGCTGTGGGGGCGCGGCGTGGACACCACGCTGTTCAGTCCGGGCGAGCGCGAGCGGCTGGAGACCGCGCCGCCGCGCTTTGTCTACATCGGCCGCGTGGCAGTGGAAAAGAATATCGAGGCCTTTTTGCAACTCGATTTGCCGGGCAGCAAGTGGGTCGTCGGCGAAGGCCCGCAACTGGCGGAGCTGCGCCAGCGCTATCCGGAGGTGTACTTTGCCGGCGTGTTCCCGCAGCACGAGCTGGCCCGCTTCTACCGCGCGGCGGATGTGTTCGTGTTCCCCAGCCTCACCGACACCTTCGGCCTGGTATTGCTGGAAGCGATGGCCTGCGGCACACCGGTGGCCGCCTATCCGGTGGCAGGCCCGCTGGACGTGGTGGGCGAAAGCGGCGGTGGCGTGTTGCATCAGGACCTGCGCCGCGCCTGCCTGCAAGCGCTGGCGCTGGATCGCGACCAGGTTCGCCGCGTGGCGGAGCGTTTTTCCTGGCGCGAGGCCACGCGGCAGTTTGCGGCCAACCTCAACCCGCGGCCGGAGCCCGCGCGCATCACGATAGCCGGCAAGCACACGGCATAGCCTGACAAATGACGCGCGCTGGCCGACAATGAGGCAAACATTCTTGCCTCTGCCCCATGAAAGCAATTATCGGCCTGCTGTTGCTGGCCTTGGCGGCCGGCGATGCCCTCGCCTGCAGTTACCGCTACCCGTCCGTCACGGCCGCGCCGCCGCTGTATCGCCGTGCGCCGGATGGTCGCGAGCTGGGGCTGATCCCGGAGCTGGCGGCCCGCGTGCAACAGTTGTCAGGTTGCCAGCTGTTTTCGGTGGAGCTGCCGCTGGCACGCCGCAATGTCGAATTCACGCAGGGCAAGCTGCCGATGATCCTGCTGGTGATTTACAGCCCGGAGATCGTCAAGGTCGCCGAGTTCGTGCCGCTGGCACGGCTGCGGCTACGGGCCACCGTGCGCAGCAACAGCCCGCAGCACACGGCCGACGCTTTGCTGGCCGACCCGAACACCCGTCTGGGCATGCTGCGTGGCGCGCTGTTCCCGGCCGAGGTCCAGCAACGGCTGGCAGCGTTACAGGCCAGCGGACGGGTGGAATACAGCAACGATCGAGACAGCCTGTACCAGAAACTGCGGCGCGGACGGCTGGACGGCATTCTGGAGACCACCAGCTGGCTCAACCTGCCCAAAGACGAACTCGGCCTGCGTTACCTGCACTTCTCCCCGCCGCTATACCTGACCGTCGGCAGCTACCTGTCCAACCGTCTGCCGCAGAACGAGCGCAGCACCCTGCGCCAGGCTTTGCAGCACATCGGCAGCAGCGGCGAATTTACACAAATGGTCTACAAACACCTGCCGCTACTCAAAGGGCAAGTACAAGCTCCCGTTGCCGCAACGCAGCGCAAACCGTAATCCTGCCCGCTAAAAACTCGCTGGCGATACCGCGATTAATGGCCGCTCGCGGCCAACCTTCGCAGCCGATGCCGCCACGCGGTAACAGCTTGGCCGCATGCCGTTTCCCGCCGGCTTACGCCGGTGCGTGCGTCGCCTTGCGCGCCCCCAGCTGGCTCAGCAGCACGCTGGCCACGATCAGCGTCGCGCCGCCGAGCTTGCCGGCCGTCATCGCCTCGCCGGCCAGCCAGCCGATCAGCCCGCCCCATACCGGCTCCATCGCGTAAATGATGGTGGCGCGGGTAGCCGGCACCGTCTTTTGCGCCCAGTTCATCACGATCTGGATCAACGCGGTGGCGGCGCCCAGCGCCAGCACCGCCAGCAGCAGCAGCGGGTGCCATTGCGGCAGCCCTTCGCCTGCCAGCGGCACGCTGGCCAGCGACAGCAGGGCCACGGTAGCCAGCTGCACCAGCGCCATACGCCCGGCATGGCAGCCGGCGGCAAAACGGCTGATCAGGCAGATTTCCAGCGCGATGGTGGCGGTGGCGGCAATGGTCAGCCACTCGCCCAGCCCCAGCCGGATACTGAAACCGTCCACCCCGGCCAGTAGCAGCAGGCCGGCAAACGCCAGCCCGACGCCACCCCATGCGGCCAACGTTGGCCGCTGGCGGAACAGCAGCCACTGCAGCAACGGTACCAGCGGCACGTACAGGCCGGTGAGGAAAGCCGAGGTACTGCTGGCGATGTGGCCCAAGCCCAGCGTCTGCAGGTTGTAGCTGAAGTACAGCACCGCGCCGATGCTCACCCCGCCTAGCAATTCCGCCCGCTGCAGACCAGCCAGCTGGCGGCGGCACAGCAGCAGCGCCAGTGCGGCGGCGACGGCAAAGCGCATACCGACAAAGGCAAAGGCGCCACTCCATTGCAGCGCGGTCTGTACCGCCAGAAAGGTGCCGCCCCAGATCAGGGTGATGCCGACCAGGGACAGGTCGGGTAGCCAGGAGCGGTGCGGAGCGGGGACTGCGGCAGAGAGTGTGGACATGATGCGGGCTCGTCGGTAAGGTGGTGAGACACTGCTGCGCACTATACTGCACAGCCAAACCAATGAGCAATATATTGCACCAATGAGCGAACACCCTCCCCTGCAAGTCTTCAGCCATGTGGCCCACAATCTGCGCGCCGCGCGCCAGCGCAGCGGCCTGAGCCAGGAAAAACTGGCCGCCAGCGCCGAGGTCAGCCGCCGCATGCTGGTGAATATCGAGGCCGGCGCCAGCAATGTCAGCATCGCCACCCTCGACCGCCTCGCCAGCGCGCTGGGGCTGACCTTTTCCGAACTGGTGCGCGCCCCCGGCAGCGAGGCGCCGGTGCGGGTATGGCAGGGCGACAGCCTCGACAGCCACGCCACCCTGTTGCACAGCCTGCCGCTGCCGCACTGCACGCTGGAGCTGTGGCAGTGGCAACTGGCCGCTGGCGACAGCTATCAGGCGGCGCCGGATCCGGCCGGCTGCGGCGAAATCGTCGAGGTATACAGCGGCACGCTGCTGCTGAGCTACGCCGGCAACGTCCTCACCCTGCAGGCCGGTGCCACCGCCGGTTACGGCACCGAACAGGGCTACCACTATCACAACCCGGGCGACAGCCTGTTGCGCTTCCAGCGCAGCATCGTGATGCCGGCGCCCGTCAGCCGCTAGGGTTGGCCGCAGCCTGCCGGCCCCTGTCGCGCAGCCATGCCATAAGAATTTTTGCAGGCTTGATACACATCAATCACTACTGCATATTGCGTCCATACAATGCATCCAACACAAGATATTGGAGCAAACATGGACGCACGCCCCAGCCGCCACGTTGACGCCGTCAGCAGCATCAACGAATACCTGTCCCGTGCCGACTGGCGGGTGCAGGCCAATGCCAACCAGGGTTACAGTCTGGGCGGCATGATCCTCAACATCGCCGGCAAGCTGACCGCCGAATACTGGCTGAACGAGGTGTTTCCGGCGGCCGCCGCCACGGCACACCGCCACGGCGACCTGCACATCCACGACCTGGACATGCTGTCCGGCTACTGCGCCGGCTGGTCGCTGCGCACCCTGCTGCAACTGGGCTTTGCCGGCGTCGGCGGCAAGGTGGAATCGGCGCCGCCGCGCCACCTGTCCAGCGCCTGCGGCCAGATCGTCAACTTCCTCGGCACGCTACAGAACGAATGGGCCGGCGCGCAGGCGTTCAGCTCCTTCGACACCTACCTGGCGCCGTTCGTGAAGAAGGACGCGCTGGACTACGCGCAGGTGAAGCAGTGCATGCAGGAGCTGGTCTACAACCTGAACGTGCCCAGCCGCTGGGGTACGCAGACGCCGTTCACCAACCTCACCTTCGACTGGGTGTGCCCGGAAGACCTGCGCGAGCAGATCCCGGTACTGGGCGGCGAGGAGATGCCGTTCCGCTACGGCGACTGCGGCCCGGAAATGGCGCTGATCAACCGCGCCTATATCGAGGTGATGCTGGCCGGCGACGCGCTGGGGCGGGCGTTTACCTTCCCGATCCCCACCTACAACATCACCAGGGATTTCGACTGGTACGGCGACAACAGCGAGCTGCTGTTCGCGATGACCGCCAAGTACGGCCTGCCCTACTTCCAGAACTTCGTGAACTCCGAGCTGGAGCCGCACATGGTGCGCAGCATGTGCTGCCGCCTGCAGCTGGACCTGCGCGAGCTGATGAAGCGCGGCAACGGCCTGTTCGGCAGCGCCGAGCAGACCGGCTCGGTGGGCGTGGTGACGCTGAATTGCGCACGCCTCGGCCACCGTTTTGCCGGTGACGAAGCCGCACTGCTGGCCGAGACCGACCGCCTGCTGCAGCTCGGCCGCGAGGTGCTGGAAGCGCGACGCCGCGTAGTGCAGCAGCACATCGACGGCGGGCTGTACCCGTACACCCGCCACTTCCTCGGCAGCCTGCGCAACCACTTCTCCACCCTGGGGGTGAACGGCATCAACGAGATGATCCGCAACTTCACGGCGGATCAGCACGACATCACCAGCGACTGGGGCCACGCCTTCGCCTGCCGCTACCTGGACCACATCCGCGCGCGCATGGTCGCGTTCCAGCAGGCCACCGGCCACCTGTACAACCTGGAAGCCACGCCGGCGGAAGGCACCACCTACCGCTTCGCGCGCGAAGACAACAAGCGCTACCCCGGCATCCTGCAGGCCGGCACGCCGCAGCAGCCGTACTACACCAACTCCAGCCAGCTACCGGTGGGCTTTACCGACGACCCGTTCGAGGCGCTGCTGCGCCAGGATCCACTGCAGCGCAAGTACACCGGCGGCACCGTGCTGCACCTGTATATGAGCGAGGCAGTCAGCAGCGCCGACGCCTGCCGCAAGCTGGTGAAGCGCGCGCTGGAAAACTTCCGCCTGCCCTACATCACCGTCACACCGACGTTCTCGATCTGCCCGACGCACGGCTACCTGTCCGGTCGCCACGACTTCTGCCCGAAGTGCGATGCCGAGCTGATCGCCAGAAAACGCCAGGCTGCCTGCTGCGATTAGCCGCGGCAGTGCCGTAACGAACAAAACCATGCCCGCCGCCCAGCGGCCAACCCTGAAAGGAAACCCCATGCAACAGCAGCCAGCCATCGAACTGAAAGACGAAGAACGCACCCGCTGCGAGGTGTGGACGCGGGTGATGGGCTACCACCGCCCGGTGGCCTCGTTCAACACCGGCAAGCAGGGTGAATTCCATGAACGCCGCCACTTCGACGAACAGCGCGCCGGCTGAGCGCGCGCGCATCGGCGGCTGGCAACCGTTTTCCAGCTGCGACTGGCCGGGGCGGCTGGCCGCGGTGGTGTTTTTCGCCGGCTGCCCGTGGCGCTGCGGCTACTGCCACAACCCGGGCCTGCTGCAACGCCGCCACGGCCAACACCGTTGGCCGCAGCTGCGCGAGCTGCTACTGCGCCGCCGCGGCCTGCTGGATGGCGTGGTGTTCTCCGGCGGCGAGCCGCTGTCCGATCCTGCCTTGCCGGCGCTGCTGGCCGAAGTGCGGGCGCTGGGCTTCGCCACCGGCCTGCACACCGCCGGCGCCCATCCGCACCGGCTGCAGCAAGTGCTGCCGCTGCTGGACTGGGTCGGGCTGGACATCAAGACCGTGCCCGGCCGCTATGCTGCGCTTACCGCCAGCGGTGGCAGCGGCGCACGCGCCTTCGCCAGCCTCGATCTGCTGCTGGCGCACGGCGGCGATTTCGAGTGCCGCAGCACCATCCACCCGGCGCTGCACGACGAGCACAGCCTGCGGCAACTGGCCACCACGCTGGCACAGCAAGGGGTGCGGCGCTATGCCTGGCAGCTGCTGCGCCCCGGGCCGCAGTTGCCGCAACCGTTTGCGCCCATCGCCACGGGTTGGCCGCACGCCGAGTTGCAGCAGCAGGTGGCGGCGATGTTTGCGCAGTTCGAACTGCGCAGCGGCTAGGCCGCGCGCCACAGCATCGCGATGCCGGTACAGGCGTCGCTGCCCGGCATGCGGCCAACCTTGCCGCAGCAACAACAAGGCCGCCCGTGGGCGGCCTTGTTCTGTGCAGCGACGGCGCTCATGACTCGCCGCGCAGCTCCTTCAGATACTTGTACACCGTCGCCCGTCCCAGCCCCAGCACATTGCCGATGTAGTGGGTGGCACTCTTGCCGTTGAACGCGCCCTCGGCATACAGCGCCGCCACCAGTTCGCGGCGGTGCGGCCGCGTCAGGGTGTTCAGCGCCAGCTGCCGCTCGCGCAGCCAGCCATGCATGAAGCTGTTGATGCGCTCCTGCCAGTCGTCGCGGAACAGCTCCGCCGGCTGCTCCACCAGCCCGGCACCCTTCAGCAGCATGCCCAGCATGCCGTGCATCTCCTCGAACACCGCGATGTTGAAGTTGATGCACATCACCCCCAGCGCCTCGCCGGCATCGTCGAACAGCACCGAGCTGGTACAGCGCATCTTGCGGCCGTCCCAGTTCAGCTTCTCGTACGGGCCGACGGTGCGCTCGGCGATGGTCTGCTCGATATCGTCCAGCGCCGCATCGTCGCCCACCTCGCGCCGCGACAGGTTGTTGGCCAGATACAGCACGCGGCGGGTGTCCAGGTCGTGGATCACCACCTCGGCATAGGGAAAGAACAGCCGGGCGATGCCGTCGGCCAGATGCTGGTAACGCGCCAGCAGCTGCTGCTGGCGGGATGCGGTGTGCGCGCTCATGGTTGCGTCAGGGGTGGAGGACACGCGGATAGTGACCGATGTGCTCAGGCCGGACAAGTGGCCGCGTGCTGCTGCCAGATGGCGTGGGCGATGGCCACATCCTGCAGCCCCATGCCGATGGAGCGGAAGAACACGTGGCGGCTGTAGTCCGGGCGCGGCGCGCGGCCGGACACCAGCGCCGCCAGGTCGCCGCACAGCGCCACCGGATGCCAGCAGCCGCGTTCGGCAGCCAGTACCATCTCGCCGGCGCGGCTGGGGGTGCTGGCGGCGTGGTCGCAGTACACGTCCATCGCGGCCAGACTTTCCGGCGGCACTTCGTGCGCGTTGACGGCATTGGTGCTGATGGAGGTGATCAGCGCCGGCTTGGTCAGCGTCGCCGGATCCAGCACCGCGGCGGCGGCCGAGGTACACAGCATGATCACGTCGGCGCCGTCGGTGGCGGCGGCCAGGCTGACGCAGCAGCGCACGCGGGCATCGACCGCGGCCAACGTCTGCTGCAATGCCGGGTTGGCCGCCAGATCCGGCGCATACACCCGCACCTCGCGCCAGTCGCGCAGCGGCAGCGCGTGACGCAGGTGCGCCTGGCCCAGCGCGCCGCAGCCGATCAGCACCAGCACGCGGCTGTCGACCGGCGCCAGCTCGGCCACCGCCAGCGCGGTGGTGCCGGCGGTGCGCTCGGCGGTGAGCTCGCCGGCATCGCAGAACAGCAGCGGCTGGCCGGTCTGCATCGACATCAGCGCGGTCCACGCCGTCACCACCGGCCGGCCAGAGGTGACGATGTACGGCGACAGCTTGGCGCCGAATACCTGCTCGGTCGCCAGCACGCCCTGATAGGCGATGACATCGCCGGCATCCTGCGGGAACAGCGTCAGCGTCTGCGGCGGTTGCACCGCCTGGCCAGCGGCCAAGGCCGCAAACAGGCGGCGCAGGGTGGCGGCCAGCGGCAGCTGCGCCAGCAGCGGGCGGATCTGTTCCGCGTTCAGGGTCAGCGGCGGGCGGTGGTGCGAAAGGGTCATGTGCGTCTCCCGGCGCGGCGCGCCTTGTGTCCAGTGTGGAAAATTTGTCCACACAGTCTAGCAGCGGCCGGTAAAAATAGAAATAAATTGTCCATAGTGGATTTTTTGTCTACATTAGCGTCCAGACACCAGACGCGGCCACCGCGCAGCAACCGGACGGCAGACCGTTAACTGGCCGCCGGTAACGGGAAGACCAAACCGATCACTTTGGAGAAGCCACATGATTCGCCGTAACGTTCACAAGTTTGCCCTGCCGCTGCTGGCGCTGATTGCCCTGCCGGCCGTTGCCCAATCCACCCTGCGCAGGGGGCGGGGGCCGTTCTCCCCGCCGTTCGAGAGCAAACTGGCCAGCGGCCAGCTGACCGGCTTCGACATCGAGGTCGGCGACGCCATCTGCGAGCGCATGGCCGCCAAGTGCAGCTGGGTGGAAACCTCGTTCGAAGGCCTGATCCCGGGGCTGAAGGCGAAGAAGTTCGAGATCATCAACTCGTCGATGAACATCACCGCCAAGCGCCGCGAATCCATCGACTTCACCCAGCCGGTGTACATCGTGCCGATCCAGATGGTGGCCAAGCGCGGTAGCGGCCTGGAGCCGACCGTGGCCAGCCTGAAAGGCAAGACCGTCGGCGTGCTGCAGGGCGCCACGCAGGAAGACTTCGTGCGCAAGCACTGGGAGAAGAACGGCGTGAAGATCGTCGCCTACCGCGACCAGGCTCAGATCTACCTCGACCAGGCCGCCGGCCGGCTGGATGCCAGCGTGCAGGAAGCGCAGAACGCCACCGAAGGCTTCCTCAGCAAGCCGCAGGGCAAGGATTTCGACTTTGCCGGCAAGGTGCTCAGCGACTTCTCCACCCTGGGCGAAGGCACCGGCTTTGGCGTGAGCAAGGACAACAAGGCGCTGACCGCCGAACTGAACAAGGCCATCAGCAGCCTGAAAAAAGACGGCACCCTGAGCCGGCTGTCGATGAAATACTTCAAGCGCGACATCATCGCCAAGTAAGCTGCTGCAAGCTTGGCCGCAAGCTTGCGGCCAAGCTGCCAGACCCCGTTGCCATGGCCGCTGCACCCAGCGCCCATGGCAACTGCATCTGAAAGAAGCACCGACATGGATTTCGACCTTATCGTCCTTGGCGCCGGCATGATCGGCGTCTCCTCCGCCATCGCCCTGCAACAGCGCGGCCTGCGCGTGGCGCTGCTGGATCGCCGCGCTCCTGGCGAGGAAACCAGCCACGGCAATGCCGGTCTGCTGGAACGCGCCGCGGTGGTGCCGTACGGCTTTCCGCGCAATATGGCCAGCGTGCTGCGCATCGCCCGCAACCGCTCCGCCGACGTGCGCTACCAGCCGTCCACCCTGCTGCAGAGCACGCCGTGGCTGTGGCGCTACTTCCGCGCCTCCGCCCCGCACCGGCTGGCTGCCGCCGCGCACGACATGCTGCCCTTGATCAGCCGCAGCCTGGACGAACACGCCACGCTGCTCGCCGCGGCCAACTTGCAACAGCTGAGCCGTGGCGATGGCCTGTACGAGGCCTACCGCACCGAGGCCGGCTTTGCCGCCGAGGCCGCCAACGCCCGCCGCATCGCCGCCGAGCACGGCTTGCAATTGCAGATTCTGGACGCGGCGCAACTGCGCGCCGCCGAGCCGGGGCTGGGGGAGGGTTTTGCCGGCGCGGTGCACTGGCGCGACCCGCAGCGCATCAGCGATCCGGGCGCGCTGACCCGCGGCTATGCCCGCTATTTCGAAACCCTGGGCGGCACCGTGCTGCAGCAGCAGGTCAGCGCGCTGACGCCGGATGGCAGCGGCTGGCAGGTGCACAGCGACGCCGGCACCCTGCGCGCCGCGCAGGTGGTGGTGGCGATGGGGCCGTGGTCGGACGACATCTTCCTGCCGCTGGGTTACCGCATCCCGCTGCAGGCCAAGCGCGGCTACCACATGCACTACCAGCCGCTGGGGCCGGGGCTGAACTACACCATCGCCGATGTGGAAGGCGGCTTCGTGGTGTCGCCGATGCAGCGCGGCTTGCGTATCGCCACCGGCGTGGAACTGGCGCGCCGCGACGCCGCGCCCAACTACGCACAGCTGCAGCAGGCCGAGGCGCTGGCGCGCGGCCTGTTCCCGCTGGGCGAACGGCTGGACGCCACGCCGTGGATGGGCAGCCGCCCGTGCCTGCCGGACATGCGCCCGGCACTGGGCGCCGCGCCACGCCACAAGGGGCTGTGGTTCAACTTCGGCCACGCCCACCACGGCCTGACGCTGGGGCCGGTATGCGGCCAACTGCTGGCGCAGGTGATCTGCGGCGAGACCCCGTTTACCGACCCGACACCGTACGCACCGGCACGCTTCCTGTAACGGCGCGGTGCCACGCGACCAGCGGCCTGCGGGCCGCTGTTTGTTTGCCTGCCGGCGATGACAGCAGGCAGGCAAGTGCCGTGCGCACGCCGGGTTGGCCGCATCGGGGCCGGCCCCCGCGGCGCGCAGGCCGCTGCGACAAAGTGTCACACCTACTTGATATTCATTCGCATTAACTTGGACAATGCCGGCTTTTTGCACCGGAGCAAGTCATGGCGAATGCCGCAACCGCCGGCAAGACCCCGCGTTTCTACACCGTGGCGTGGCGCTGGCATTTCTATGCCGGCCTGATCATCACCCCCATCATGCTGCTGCTGGCCATCACCGGCAGCATCTATCTGTTCAAGCCGCAGCTGGACAACCTGCTGTACCGCCAGCTGCTGACGGTGCCGGCCAGCAGCGCCCCCGCGCATCCGGCCGACCACCTGCTGATGGTGGTGAAAGAGCGCTACCCGCAGGCCAGCGTGCTGCGTTACCTGCCGCCGGCGACGCCGCAGCGCAGCGCCAAGGTAATCGTGCGCGATCACGGCGAGAAAATCGGCGTCTACCTCGACCCCTATCGCGCCAGCGTGCTGGGTACGCTGAGCGAGGAATACAGCCTGCAGCCGCTCGCGCTGAAGCTGCATGGCGAGCTACTGGCCGGCAAGTGGGGCGACCGCGCGGTAGAGCTGGCCACCGGCTGGGCGCTGGTGCTGCTGGTTTCCGGCCTGTACCTGTGGTGGCCGCGCGGACGCGGCAAGCTGGCGGTGTTCTGGCCGCGCTGGCAGGCCGGCGGCCGCGCCTTCTGGCGCGACCTGCACGCGGTCACCGGCTTCTGGAGCGCGCTGCTGCTGCTGTTCATGCTGCTATCCGGCATGGCGTGGACCGGCTACTGGGGCGATCAGTTTGCCGCGGTGTGGAGCCGCTTTCCGGCGCAGATGTGGGACCAGGTGCCCAAGTCGGACAAGCTGGCGCTGAGCCTGAACAGCACCGAGGACAAGGTGATTCCGTGGGCGCTGGAGCACAGCCCGCTACCCAAGTCCGACCCGCACGCCGCCCACCACGGCGCGCTGCCGCAGCAGGCCACGCCGCGCGTCAGCCTGCAGCAGGTGGTGGATACCGCCAACGCCCGCGGCGTGGTGCCGGGCTACGCCGTGGTGATGCCGGACGGCGACGAAGGCGTCTACACCGTGTCGGTGTTTCCGGACGATGCCCGCGACGAGGCCACGCTGCACATCGACCAGTACAGCGGCAAGGTGCTGGCCGACATCCGCTACCGCGACTACGGCGTGGTGCCGAAGGCAGTAGAGATGGGCATCGTGCTGCACGAGGGCCGGCTGTTCGGCCTCGCCAACCAGCTGCTGATGCTGGGCATCTGCCTGCTGCGGATCCTCAGCTGCGTCAGCGGCCTCATCATGTGGTGGCGGCGCAAGCCGCAGGGGCGACTGGGGGCACCGGACAGCCCGCCGGACACCCCGTTGTGGCGCGGCGCGCTGCTGATCATGCTGCTGCTGGGGGCCGCCTTTCCGCTGGTGGGGCTCAGCTTCGTGGCCATCCTGCTGCTGGACTGGGCACTGCTGCGCCGGCTGCCGGTACTGGCGTGGCTGCGCTGACGGCCAACAAAAAAGGCGACCGCAGGGTCGCCTTTTCTTGTCTGCTGCCGCCTCAGCGCACGTTGCGCACCAGCAAGTCCGGCTGGCGGCAACTGCGCGCCTCTGCGCGCTGCATCTGTTCGCTGCAGGCGCTGGCACCACTGCCCTGTTTGTCGAAGCAGACACGTACTTCCTGCAGGAAGCGCCCCGCCCCGCTGCAGGCCACGCTGATGGCGCTGGCCGGCAGCCACGGGTTGGCCGCCACCAGGTCGGCTTTCAGCTGCGGCAGGCTGCGGCGCAGCGGCTGTGCCGGCGCCTGGTAGGCGGCGGGGATGCGCACTTTCGCCTTCAGGCTGGCCGCCAGCTGGTGAAACTGCGGCTGGCTCAGGCCGCTGCAGCTGCCGTGCTTGTCCCACTCGTGGCGGTACAGCTTGCGGCTGGGGTAAAGCCCGGCGAACTGGCGCTCGATCTGTGGCTGCAATGGCTCGGCACTGCAGTTGGCCGGATAGCCGCGCTGGTACTGCGGCCACAGGCCATGCAGCACGAAGCCATACGGCCGGCCGCATTGTTCGGCATCCTGCGGCCGCGCCGCGCAATAGTCCGGCGACCACGACAGCGCCAGCACGTAAAAGTCGAAACGGCCCGGCACATCGCCGGCCTGCGCCGCCAGTGGCGACGCTGCGGCCAACATGGCCGCCAGCAGCAGCGCCCTCATTGCACGGTGACCTTGCTGTAGCCGTCGCGCTCGATGTCCATCAGCTCCACGCACAGCTGCACCGCCAGCTCGGCCGGCCACGGGCAGCTGCGTTGCAGCGCGTCCAGCAGCTGCTGCGACAGCAGCTTCTTCACTTCCGGCGGGCGGCCGGACAGCAGCGCCAGTTTGACATGCACGAAGGCATGGCCTTCCGGCTCGTCGCTCACCAGAAACACCGGCAGCGGCACGGCGCGGCTCTTGATATCCGGGCCGGCGAACAGGCCGCTGGCCAGCAGCACATCGTTAAGCTGCTGCAGCAGCGGTGCAGCCGGCAGTTGCGGCAGGTTGGCCGAATATTCCACGGTGAGATGCGGCATGGCGGGCTCCTTGCTTCAGTTCAGGGTCAGCACGACCGGGGTGTGGTCGGACGGGCGCTCCCACTTGCGCGGCGCCTTGTCGATAACGCAGCCGCTGGCGCGTGCTTTCAGGCTGTCGGTAATCAGGATGTGGTCGATGCGTACGCCCATATTGCGGCGGAACATCATGGCGCGGTAATCCCACCAGCTGTACATCTTCGGCTCCTGATTGAAGTGGCGGAAGCTGTCGGTGAGCCCCATACCGATCAGGCGGCGGAACGACTCGCGCTCCGGCGTGGTACACAGCACCTGCTCGTGCCAGCCTTCCGGGTCGTAGACATCGATGTCTTCCGGCGCGATGTTGTAGTCGCCCAGCAAGGCAAAGTCGGAATGTGCGGCCAACTCGGCGGCAACATAGCGTTCCAGCTGGGACAACCACTCCAGCTTGTACTGGTACTTGGGCGAATCCACCGCCTCGCCATTGACGAAGTAGGCACAGATCACCCGCACGCCGTCCACGGTGGCGGCGATCACCCGGCGCTGCTCGTCGTCGTAGCCGGGAATGCCGGTGACCACATCGGCCATATTGCGACCGTTCTTCACCAGAATGGCGACACCGTTATAGGTCTTCTGCCCCAGCCACGCTGCCTGGTAGCCGGCGGCCTCGATCTCGGCCAGCGGGAACGCCGGCTGGTCCAGCTTCAGCTCCTGCAGGCACAGCACGTCGACGGGGTTTTCCGCCAGCCACTGCAGCACGTGCGGCAGGCGCACTTTCAGCGAGTTGACGTTCCAGGTGGCAAGTTGCATGGCGGGCTCCGGTTTGATTGCAGGGCGACACCTTAGCGCGGCCGGCGCGCACTGACAACGCGGCTAATATTCCAAACACCACGCGCGCCGCACATGCCAAAAATCAGCCAGTTATCGCGCAATCGCGTCTAACAAAATAAACACAAAACTTGCCAACGGTGCTGCCGGCCCCCTAGAATGGCTGCATCGTCGTAACCGGAAGTCCCAATTGTTCTCTCGCAACTCGCGCCACCCGGCCAACCAGGTACTCAACGAGTGCCCTACCAAGCACCCCAATCAGCGTCGCCTCGCCCCGCTGACTGTCAATTTCTCCGTCCGCTCCAGCGCCAAGCCGCAAGCCCATCGCGTGCATCCGGCCGCCCAGCCTGACCTGCAGTCCAAACCGCCGCGTTAGCGTCGTTTCCTGCCCGTTTCCCCCTGTTGACTAAAGCCCGAGCCGCGACCCGCGCGCCCGGTCCCTTCGCCTGAGCGTGCCTGCGGCCAAACGCTGCCGCACCCGGGCACAACCATGCCCTCCGCTGTTGGCCGCCCCCGCGCCATTGCCGCGGACGGGCAGGAAACCGCGTTCACGGCGTCTTGCCGTGGCGCCAAGGACTTGCACCATGTTGTTCAGTAACTGGATTTTGTATCTCGGCACCATCGTATTGCTGATGGCGGCGCCCGGCCCCGGCCCGCTGCTGACCCTGTCGCACGGCGCGCAACACGGCGCCCGGGGCGGCATTCCCAATGCGCTGGGCTTTTCCGCCGGCGCGCTGCTGCTGATGGCGCTGTCGGCGCTGGGCATCACCGCGCTGCTGTTCGCCTCGCCCGCCGCCTTCAATGTAGTGAAGCTGCTGGGTGCCGGCTACCTGGTGTGGCTGGGCATCACCCTGTGGCGCAAGCCGTTTGCCTTGGGCGGCGAGCAGGCCGGCCCTGCCAGCAAGCTGTGGAGCGGCTTCCGTCCGGCCTTCCTGCTGGCGGTGAGCAACCCGGAAGACACCGTGTTCTTCTCCGCGCTGCTGCCGCGCTTTCTCGACCCGAGCCGCGAGCTGTGGCCGCAATACCTGACCATGGCCGCCACCTGGGTGGTGGCCGATCTGGTGATCGCAGTGGCTCTGGCCGCCGCCGGGGGCCGCCTCGGCAGCTGGCTGGCACACGGCCAACGTCTCAAGCGCTTCTCGCGCACCAGCGCCGGGCTGTTCGTCATCGCCGGCCTGATGCTGGCCAGCGTACAGCGCTGATTGTTGTTCGCCTGCCGGTCAGGCGTTTGCTCCCACTTGCCGCGGCCCGCCCGCGGCTTTTTTTATGCCCGCCATGCCATGGCGATCAGCGTATACACTGCAATGGGCGGTGCCGCGCGGCGCCGTGCCAACCTCCCTGCTCACGGCCAGCGACCCACCATGCGAAAACGCCTGTTCCTGTATGAATTAAACAAATTGTTCGATCTGCGCAGCGATATGGACACCGCGGAGGAGATCGAGAACAGCATCACCCAGGGCATCCATATCCGCGGTACCAATCTGTGGATTCTGATGTTCGCCATCTTCGTGGCCTCCATCGGTCTGAACGTCAATTCCACCGCGGTGATTATCGGCGCGATGCTGATCTCGCCGCTGATGGGGCCGATTATGGGCATCGGCTACGGCGCCGGGGTCGACAATTTCGAGCTGATCCGCCGCTCGGCGCGCACGCTGGGTGTGTTCGTGCTGCTGAGCCTGCTGACTTCGACGCTGTATTTCCTGCTGACGCCGCTGACCCAGGCGCAATCCGAGCTGCTGGCGCGCACCGCACCGACGCTGTGGGATGTGCTGATCGCGCTGTTCGGCGGCATGGCCGGCATCATCGGCGTCACCCGCCGCGAATGGGGCAACGTGATTCCGGGGGTGGCCATCGCCACCGCGCTGATGCCGCCGCTGTGTACCGCCGGCTACGGCATCGCCACTGCCCAGCCGGCGTTTTTCTTCGGCGCCTTCTACCTGTTCACCATCAATGCGGTGTACATCGCGCTGTCGGCACTGTTCTTTACCCGCCTGATGCGCCTGCCGCGCATGAGCTTTGCCAGCCCGGCCTCGCAGCGCAAGGCGCGCATCCTGATCTCCAGCGCGCTGATCATCACCCTGGTGCCCAGCGTCTATCTGGCGGTGCAGCTGGTGCGCAACGAGCTGTTCAAGACCGAGGCCAGCGCCTACCTGAGCGCCATCAGCCACAGCGAGAAAGACCTGCTGCTGATCCAGAAGGACATTGATGCCGGCCAGCGCCGCATCACGCTGGTGGTGGCCGGCAAGAGCGGCGACAAGGCGCAGATCGAACGGCTGCAGGCGCAGCTGGGGCGCTTCCGGCTGCAGGATGCCCAGCTGCAGATCCGCACCTTCCAGCAGGACAACGGCGCCGATCTCAACCAGCTCAAGTCGCAGCTGCAGCAGGACCTGTACCGCAACAGCCTGCAGTTGCTGGAGGCGAAGAACAGCCGCATCCAGCAGCTGGAACAGCAGCTGGCGCAACAACAGCAACACCAGCAGCAGCTGGCCGACAAGAACGCGGCGCGGCAGGCGGAGTTTGCCCAGCTGCGCAAGGAGCTGCTGGCGCAGTATCCGGAATTCCGCCAGGTCTACCTGACCTCCGGCCACGACGGCCGCCCTGACGCCAGCGCCGGCAGCGGCCAGCCGCCGGAGGTGCTGATCGTGTATGTGGAAACCCGCCGCGCGCTGAACCGCGACACTGTCGACCGCATCCGCCACTGGCTGATGGCGCGCTTCGACTCGCAGCAGGTCATCGTGCTCGGCAAGCGCGGCTGAGCGGCAAGGTTGGCCGCAAAAAAAAAGACCACGCCGGCGGGCGTGGTCAAAGAGAGTACTACTGAGAAACAATCAAACCTGGGCGGCTTGTGCAGCCAGTGCCTGCTTGCGGCGACGACGGCGCAGCAGCGGCGGCACGGTCACCATGGCGATGGCCATCAGCCACAGGCCACCGGTAATCGGGCTGTTGAACAGGATGCTCAGCTCGCCGTTGGAGATCGACAGCGCGCGGCGCAGGTTCTGCTCCAGCATCTCGCCCAGCACGAAGCCGAGGATCAGCGACGACATCGGGAAGTGCATCTTGCGCAGCATGTAGCCAAACACCCCCAGCACCACCATCAGCACCAGATCGAACGAGGTGGCATGCACGGCGTAGACGCCCACGGTGCTGACGGCGGCAATGCCCGGCACCAGCAGGAAGTTAGGCAGCGACAGCATGCGCGAGAACACGCCCACCAGCGGGATGTTCATCACCAGCAGCATGATGTTGGCCAGCAGCAGCGCCGCAATCAGGCCCCACACGATTTCCGGTTGCTGGGTGAACAGCATCGGACCCGGGGTGATGTTGTACAGCGACAGCGCACCCACCATCACCGCGGTGGTACCGGAGCCCGGGATACCCAGCGTCAGCATCGGCACGAAGGAACCGCAGGCCGAGGCATTGTTGGCCGCTTCCGGCGCTGCCACACCGCGGATGTCGCCCTTGCCGAAAGTGCCTTCCTTGTCATGCATGCGCTTGGTGGTCATGTACGCCATCGCGCTGGCCACGGTGGCGCCGGCACCCGGCAACACCCCGATGAAGAAGCCCATGATCGACGAGCGCATTACCGTACCCAGCGTCGACATGAATTCCTTCAGGTTGAAAATCAGGCGCCCGGTCTGTTTGACCAGCTTGCCGCCGCGATGGGTGTTTTCCAGCATCAGCAGGATCTCGCTGACCGAGAAGAAGCCGATCACCACCGAGATGAACTGGATGCCGTCCGACAGATGGATGCTGTCAAAGGTAAAGCGGTACACGCCGGAGTTGGCATCCACGCCCACCACCGCCATGAACAGGCCGATCAGCGCCGCCAGCACGGTCTTGAGCGGCTTGTCGCCGACCATGCCCGCCAGACAGGCGAAGGCAAACACCATCAGCGCGAAATACTCCGCCGGACCGAATGCCAGCGACCAGTTGGCCAGCAGCGGCGCAAACAGGATCAGGCCGAGGATCGCCACGGTGGAGCCGACGAACGACGCCCATGCCGAGATCGACAGCGCCACGCCCGCCTGGCCATTCTTGGCCATCGGGTTACCGTCCAGCGCGGTCATGATCGCGCCGGCATCGCCCGGCACGTTCAGCAGAATGGAAGAAATGCGGCCACCGTATTCGCAGCCCATGTAGACCGCGGCCAACAGGATCAGCGCGGTTTCCGGCGGCAGCTTGAGGGCAAACGCCAGCGGCAGCAGGATGGCCACGCCATTGATCGGGCCCAGGCCCGGCAGCATGCCGACCACGGTACCGATGAAGGAACCCAACAGCGCAACAATCAGGTTATCAACACGCAAAGCAACGGCAAAGCCGGCGCCCAACTGAGCAAAAGTCTCCATGACGGGCCTCTTAACCGAAGATCAGACCGGCTGGCAGCGGTACATCCAGCAGACGGTCAAAGAAGTAGAACAGGCCAAAGCCCAGACCGGCACCACCCACGACGCAGTGCAGCCATTTGCCTTCAAACAGGCGGCCGATAGCGACCGACATCAGCGCGGTAGCCAGCGCGAAACCCAGCGGTTCGAACAGCAAGGCATACACCAGCAGCGCCAGAATCATCAGTACGATACGGATCAGCACCGGCTTTTCCGGCCAGTCGGCCTTCTCGCCCGGGCGCAGCGCCATCGCCAGGGAACAGGCCAGCATCAGGCCCAACAACAACATCGGATAGGCACGCGGCCCCACCGGCTCGTATGAGAATTCGGACTGGATTCCCCAGCCCACCACCATCAGCAGCAGACAAACCACTAGCCAGACGGCAGCAAAAATGCGGTCGCTCATAATGCAGCCTTTTTCAAACAGGGGAGAGAACCAGACGCCCGGACGGGCGCCTGGTGGTACAAGCCTGGCTGGCCTGCTTAGTTAGCCTGGTTTACCAGACCGAACTCGGCGGCCACTTTCTGGTATTCACGTACCTGACGCTTGACGTAGGCATCCAGCGAGGAGCCGGTCATGCTGAACGGGAACAGGTCGCGGCTGTCACGCAGCTTGGCGAATTCCGGGGTAGCCATGGCTTTCTTGAAAGCCTGTTCCCAGAATGCGTACTGCTCGTTGCTGACTTTCGGGCCAACGTAGAAGCCGCGGATGATCGGCCATACCACGTCGTAGCCCTGCTCCTTGGCAGTCGGTACCTTGCCCAGGTCGCCCGGCAGACGCTTGTCGGCCAGCACCGCCAGGATGCGGATCTTGCCGGCTTCCAGCATCGGTACGGCTTCGCTGATGTCGCCGGAGGCGGCCTGAATGTGGCCACCCAGCAGCGCGGTAGTCACTTCGCCACCGCCTTCAAACGCCACGTAGCGCATCTGCTGCGGTGCCACGCCGGCCTGCTTGGCGATCAGCGCGGTCTTCATCCAGTCCTGGCTGCCCACGGTACCACCGGCACCGAACACCACTTTGGTCGGGTCGGCCTTCAGTGCTGCGGCCAGGTCTTTCAGGGTCTTGTACGGCGAATCGGCGCGTACCGAGATCATGCCGTAGTCGGCGCCGACGGCAGCCAGCCAGCGCACATCGTTTACGTTGTACTTGCCGAACTTGCCCTGGGCCAGGTTCAGCAGCGAGCCGCCGGAGAAGGCAACGATGGCATTCTCGTCAGCCGGACGCTGGGCCACGATGGTGTTGTAGGCCACGGCGCCGATACCACCCGGCATGTAGGTGACGCGCATCGGGTTTTCCAGCAGCTTGGTGTCCATCAGCGCGGATTGCGCCAGCTTACAGGTCAGGTCGAAACCACCGCCCGGCTTGGCCGGTGCAATGCACTCCGGACGCGGCGGCTCAGCGAAAGCGGAAGCGGCAGTCAGCAACAGGGCGCTGGTGGTACCCAGCAGGGCAAGGCGACGGAATGTCGTCATGATGTACTCTCCTCATTATCTTGAAACGCTGGAAATACCGCGGTGGCCGGCCTATTGACACGCTGGTGCCATGGCGCAACTCTTATCCGCAGTTGGCGAATCACTCTCCGTGATCTGGACGCGATCTTAATCACAAGCACTTTCAGCAACCTTTCAATCGCCGCAAGCAACCCAGAAAAGACCAAAACACACACATGCGTATCATCCTGATCGAAGATCAGCCGGAACTGGCCCACTGGCTGAGCCGCGCCCTCACCGCCTCCGGCTATGTCGTCGACACCATCGGCGACGGCATCGACGCCGACAACGCCCTGCAGACTGTCGCCTACGATCTGGCCATCCTCGACATGAACCTGCCGCGCATGGATGGCGCCAGCATCCTGCAGCGGCTGCGCGCCCGGCACCAGACGCTGCCGGTGCTGGTGCTCACCGCGCGCGGCGAGGTCAGCGACAAGGTCAAGGGGCTGGAAATGGGCGCCGACGACTACCTGGTGAAGCCGTTCGAGCTGGACGAACTGGAAGCGCGGATGCGGGCGCTGCTGCGCCGCCACCAGGGACACGAGCACACCTGGCTGCAATGCGGCGAGCTGCGCTACAACAAGCAGGAACAGTTTTTCGAGCTGGGCGGCAAACTGCTGCAACTGACGCGGCGCGAGCACGCGGTGCTGGACGTACTGATCCGCCGCAAGGGCCAGCCGCTGAACCGCGAGCGCTTGTTCAACCAGGTATTCACCCTGGACGACGACGCCAACCCGGAAGCGATCGAGGTCTACATCCACCGCCTGCGCAAGAAGCTGGACGGCAGCAACGTCAGCATCACCACCCTGCGCGGCCTGGGCTACCTGCTGGAACAGCGCGATGGCGCTTGAGCAGCTGTTCCAGCGCCGCAGCCTGCTGAGCAAATTCGTCCGCTGGCTGCTGCTGCCCCTGCTGCTGCTGTGGGTGATCAACACCATCGTCGCCTACCAGATCAGCAACGCCGCCGCCACGCTGGCCTACGACCGTACCCTGCTGGCCTCGGCGCGCAGCATCGGTGAGAAAGTCACCGTGCAGGATGGCCGCCTGCACGTCACCGTGCCGTATATCGCGCTGGACAACTTCGAATACGACAACCGCGGCCAGATGTTCTACCGCGTCACCGGACTGGACGGCCGATTTCTGGCCGGCTACGCCGACCTGCCGGCGATGCCGCCGGACACGCCGCGTACCGACCTGTACCCGGCGCTGGTGCACTTCAACAACGACCATTACCGCGGCCACCCCATCCGCCTGGCCACCTTCTTCAAGCCGGTGGACGAAGACGGCCTGCAGGGCATGGTGCGCATCGAAGTGGCCGAAACCACCGAGGCGCGGCGCTTCATCGCCCACCACATCCTCAGCTACACGCTGTGGGGCCAGGGCGTGCTGGTGCTGTTCGCGCTGGCGGTGGTCGGCGTCGCCATGTACCGCATCCTGCGGCCGATCCGCAAACTGGGCGAAGAAGTCAGCCGCCGCGATCCGGCCGACTTCAGCGACATCAATGTGGAGAACACCTATAACGAGCTGCTGCCGCTGGTCGATGCCATCAACCAGTACCGCCGCCGGCTGGCACAGCTGCTGATGCGCTACCAGCGCTTTGCCGCCGATGCCTCGCACCAGCTGCGCACCCCGCTGGCGGTGATGACCACCCAGGCCGAGCACGCGCTGCGCGACGGCAGCCCGGCGGTGATGCGCGAAAGCCTGCAGGAGCAGAAGCAGATGCTCAAGCGCACCACCCGGCTCACCAACCAGCTGCTGCTGCTGGCCAAGATGGACTCCGGCAGCCACCAGCCGCAGCGCGGCCGGCCGCAGCCGGAATTTGCGCTGCTGGACTGCATCGAGCAGCTGGTGATGAGCCGGCTGGCCGAGGCGCGCCACAAGGACATCGACCTGGGGCTGGAAAACCGCTGCCGCGACCAGAACGCGCCGATCCGCGGCCAACAGATGCTGATCGAGGAAGTACTGCGCAACCTGCTGGACAACGCGCTGCGCCACACCCCCGGCGGCGGCATCATCACCCTGCGGCTGTACGACGCCGCCGCCGGCAGCGGCCACGGCTGCATTTTCGAGATCGAGGACAGCGGTCCCGGCATTGCGCCGGCGCAGCGCGAGCAAGTCTTCGAGCGCTTCCACCAGCTGCCGGACGCCGCCCCCGGCGGCAGCGGCCTTGGCCTTGCCATCGTGCGCGACATCTGCCGCCTGCAGGACATCGACATCAGCCTGCACGACGGCCCGCAGCTGGGCGGCCTGCTGGTGCAACTGGCCTTTCGCGCCTGACGCGGCGGCCAACGTGGCTGGCCGCGACCAGGTTGGCCGCAAGCTGCCGCCATCGCGCGGACAAAAAAAGACCCCCGCACTGGCGGGGGCTATTCAAGTTCGCTTGCTGCCTTGAAGCATTGCGACACGCAACAAGGATGTGAACACTTTGGCGGCGATTGGTTCCGCGTTGCCGAAAAAATAGTCAACTCGCAGCGCGCGCCAGCTCCGCCGCCAGCCGGTCCAGATTCTGCTGGTTGGCCGGCTCGATGATCGCCCGCAACGCCTCCGCCTGCGCATCGTCATCCAGCGTCTGCTCCCATAACAGCTCACAGCCGTCCCCCGCAGCCTGCAGCGTGATGCTGAGCTGGAAATGCGGCTGACACAGGTGCCGCAACAGCAGCAGCCGATCCGGCTCGATGGTCACGAACACCGATTCATTGGCATATACCGTGCCGTCCGGCCCGATCATGTCGAACAGCCAGCGCCCGCCCGGACGGAAGTCGAATTCGGCGATGCGGTTGCTGAACCCCGCCGGCCCCCACCAGCGCGCAATGCGCTCGGCATCGCTGATGGCGGCAAATACCTGGGCCGGAGTGGCGGCAAACTGGCGGCTGCTACGGAAAGTGGTGCTCATTCTGTCCTCGCGTCGCCGGCGTCATGCCGGCGGGATGGGTGGTGGAGGTTCCGTTATAGCAGGGCGCTGCGGCCAACCGTTGGGCGGGTTTCGCGATGCGGGTTAGCAGGCTTTGTATCCGCTGCGCGGATGCTGTTTAAGGTCGCCGGTTCCGCCCGGCGCACGGGCCAGGGGGCGTGCCGCCGCCCCCTCGCCATCGCTGAGCGAATCAAAGATTCGCACGCAGACCGCTCGCCCCAGCGTGCCGCGAAACCCCGTCCAAAAAAGTCATTCGCCAGGCGTCGGCAATTCGCCGTTTGCTAACGGCAAACGGCTCAGCTGCCGCCTTAAAACCTGGCGAACGCCTTTTTGACCGGCGCGGCCCAATGGGGCAGTTGGGCGCCTCACAACGTTGGCCGCAAGATTGAAAGCGTGTGATGCGGCCAACCTTGTAAGCAGGATCATCGACGCCACAGACTGCAACCCCAGAAAACACGTTGGCCGCGAACCCGAGACGGCTTGCGGCCAACTTTTTGATACGTCAGGCGATGAACACTTGCCACCAACAAACGACAGCATGCGGCCAACCTGGCAAGCCATAGAACCTCAGCGACGCGCCCCTTCCCGTTGGCGCGAGCCGGGCGAAACGGTGCGCCACGGGGTTTAAGCCGCTGCCTGAGCCGCGCGCCGTTAGCAAGCGGCGAATCAGCGGCGCCCGGGGCGTGCCGTTTGGCACGGGGTTTCGAGCAGCCGTCGGGAGAGCCGGGGATTGGAAAGGGGGCGGCGGCCGCCCCCTTCCTCGTCCGCCGGGCGAAACCGGCGACTGCAAACATCCACCGCGCAGCGGAGACAACATCCCAAAACAACGTTGGCCGCAAACTAGCGTTAGCCTACTAAAAATCTACTGTCAAAACGTTAATTATCAATTAATGAAATTAATCCAATGCAATTAACAAAAACCCTACATTACAAAATGTGCAACCACAAAAAAACCACAACCAAACAATAAAGAAATTACTTTACAGCACTTGCCAACAAAATAACTCCCGGCAAATAATTTCTATATTTTTCACTAACACTTTTCCTTACTCTAAATGGGAAACACCAAGCAACCAAGTCAACTGACTGTTTAGAAATGCTAGCCACTTTATCAGAAATCAAAACCTCGAGTGACTCAATATCACCAACCTTATCCACCTTGGCATAGACTGGCAAAAACGCCACACCAACTGCCCTAATTTCATCATGCCCTTTGGTATTTGCCGCATCTTTTACTGCCTGATCCAAACAGGTCAATGCATTTTCATTTGTTTTATCAGAACATAAATTTAGCCATTTAAACTTTGCTTCCACAATTTCTTCTATGCGATCACCACGCATCCACAGATCGCACCTTCCATTCCATTTCTTAATTGCTTCCTCATCAGTATCCTCACTATTAGAAACATCAACTTTTTCATATTGAAACTCTTCAAGTGCAATCCTACCGCAACGCCAAGCCGATGCAGCAAGAACACCAACATTGGCGCGTTCGTTGAACCAATATGGAGCACCACCATCCGTAATTCTGCTATATCTTTCAATAGACAAAAACCACTCTTCAAGCAATGCATCCCAATGACCCAGACCTCTTTTGTTTTTAATTTTATAACCAGCTATTGTTTCCAAAATTATTCCCCACAGAAAATTTATCCGTAAAATGCGCTCTATACCCCATACATAATATCCAACATAAAATTGCAATGTATAGCGTAGGCCGCAACTTGATAACGCAGCACACGTTACCCTAATAACATAAAAAATGGCAAGCCATGTGGCCTGCCACTGTTAACCACGGCCAACCTCAGCCGCCCTCACCCGCTAACCGGCACTCACGCCGCCGGCTCGCTCATCCCGCTGTGCCGCAACAGCGCATCGATCTGCGGGTCGCGGCCGCGGAAGGCACGGAACGATTCCAGCGCCGGACGCGAACCGCCCACCGCCAGGATCTCGTCCCAGAACTGCTGCCCCACCACCGGGTTGGCACCGCCGGCTTCCTCAAACGCCGCGTAGGCATCGGCGGATAGCACTTCCGCCCACTTGTAGCTGTAGTAGCCGGCGGCGTAGCCGCCGCCGAAGATGTGGCTGAAGCTGTTGGGAAAGCGGTTGTAGGCCGGCGGGCGGTTGACCGCCACTTCGTCGCGCACCTGTTCCAGCAGCGCCAGCCAGTCTAGGCTGCCGGGGTTGGCCGCGGTGTAGAGCAGCATGTCGAACAGCGAGAACTCCAGCTGGCGCACCATCTGCATGCCGGACTGGAAGTTCTTGGCGGCGATCATCTTGTCGTACAGCTCACGCGGCAGCGGCTGGCCGCTGTCGGTGTGGGCGGTCATGCCCTGCAGCACGTCCCATTCCCAGCAGAAGTTCTCCATGAACTGGCTCGGCAGTTCCACCGCATCCCATTCCACGCCGCTGATGCCGGCCACGCCCAGTTCGTCGACGCGGGTGAGCAGGTGGTGCAGGCCGTGGCCGCATTCGTGGAACAGGGTGATGACTTCGTCGTGGGTGAAGTAGGCCGGCTTGTCGCCCACCGGACGGCTGAAGTTGCACACTAGGTAGGCGACCGGGGTCTGCACCGCGCCGTTTTTCAGGCGGCGGCCGCGCACGTCGTCCATCCAGGCGCCCGGGCGCTTGCCGTCACGGGCGTACAGGTCGAGGTAGAAGCCGCCGAGCAGGGTGTCGCCCTGATAGATTTCGAAGAAGCGCACGTCCGGATGCCAGGTGGCAACGCTGCGCTCGGCAAAGCGCACGCCGTACAGCTTGCCCACCACGCCGAACAGGCCGGCCAGCACCTTGGGCTCGGGGAAGTACTGTTTGACTTCATGCTCGGAGAAGGCGTAGCGTGCCACGCGCAGTTTCTCGGCGGCGTAGCTGATGTCCCAGGCCTGCAGCTCGGCGAGGCCCAGCTCGTCGCGGGCGAAGGCTTCCAGCTCGGCGCGGTCCTGCAGCGCGTACGGTTTGGCGCGCTGCGCCAGATCGCGCAGGAAGTCGATGACCTGCTGCGGGGTTTCCGCCATCTTGGTGTACAGCGACAGCTCGGCGTAGTTGGCAAAGCCCAGCAGCTGCGCTTCTTCGGCGGCCAGCTGGAGTTTTTCGCGGATCAACGGGGTATTGTCCTGCTCGGCGGGGCCGAACTCGGAGGCGCGCTTGGCGTTGGCCTCATAGAGTTTCTCGCGCAACGCGCGGTTGTCGGCGTATTGCAGCACCGGGAACAGCAGCGGGAACTGCAGCCCCAGTTTGTATTTGCCCGGCTGGCCGTCGGCCTCGGCCAGTGCCGCGTACATCGCCAGCGTGTCTTGCGGAATGCCGGCCAGTTCGGCCACGTCGTCGATATACAGGCTGAAGCCGTCGGTGGCGTCCATCACGTGCTGCGAGAACTGGTTGGACAGCTCGGCCAGACGGCTGGACAACTCGGCAAAGCGCGCCTTCTGCGCATCCGGCAGCTCGGCGCCGGACAGGCGGAAGTCGCGCAGGTCGTTTTCGATCACTTTCTTGCGCGCGGCGCTGGCGCCGGCAAATGCCGGGTTGGCCGCTACCGCCTTGAAGCGGGCGAACAGGTCGAGGTTCTGCCCCAGCTCGGTGAAGAAGGCGGAGATGCGCGGAATCTCGGCGTTGTAGGCATCGCGCAGGCCTTCGGTATTGCCGACCACGCCGTTGAGGTGGCCGACCACGCCCCAGGCGCGGCCGAGTTTCTCGGTGGCGTCGGACAGCGGCTCGGACACCGTCTCCCAGCTGTCGCCGCCCTGCTTGATCACGGCATCGATGGCGGCGCGCGCCTCGGCCAGCAGCACGTCCAGTGCCGGGGTGATGTGTTCCGGCTTGATGGCGTCGAAACGCGGCAGGTCGGTAAAGTCGAGCAACGGGTTGGTCTGGCTCATGGCGGTTTCCTGTGGCAGCCGCGGGTTACGCGGACGATGTGGCAAGCGGGCGCGGCAGGTATCATCACTACCGCGCAATCTCTTCAAGATAAGGACAACTCGGTGAATCGCAATATCCGCAGTTATGACGGCCACCGGCCGCAGATCGACGCTTCCTGCTATATCGACCCGGCCGCGGTGGTGATCGGCGAGGTGCAGCTGGCGGCCAACGTGTCGGTGTGGCCGTGCGCGGTGGTGCGCGGCGACGTCAACAGCATCAGCATCGGCGAGGGCAGCAATGTGCAGGATTTTGCCATGCTGCACGTCAGCCACCGCAAGGAAAGCGATCCGCAGGGCGCGCCGCTCACGATCGGCCGCGATGTCACCATCGGCCACCACGTCACGCTGCACGGCTGCACCATCGGCAACGAGGTGCTGATCGGCATCGGTAGCATCATCCTCGATCGCGCTATCATCGAAGACCGCGTGCTGATCGGCGCCGGCAGCCTGGTGCCGCCGAACAAGCGGCTGGCATCCGGCTACCTGTACCTGGGCAATCCGGTAAAACAGGTACGGCCGCTGACCGAAGGCGAGCTGGCTTACTTCAAGTACTCCGCCGAACACTACGTAAAAGTGATGGAAAAACACAAAGCCAGCCTGGCGGAGTAAATACTTGCTGCCACGCCGCAGTTGTGTTGCCAGCCGGCGATGACATTGACTTAGAATGGTCTGATCCGCCATTCGCCGCAAAGGCCTTGTCATGCCTGCTGCCAGTAAACAACCCGGTAGTTCGCTGCAACTGTTGCTGACCCTGCTGATTTCCGCGCTGGTGGTGCTCACCGCGCTGACGGTGGGCTTCTTCTACCAGCGTGCCTTGCAGCAGCAACAGCTGGCGGCGCAGAACAGCCTGTTCCGTGCCACCGCGGCGCAGCTGGCCAGCAAGATCGGTGAATACGGCGCCCAGGCGATGGCCACCACCGCGCTGATCGCGCAGTCCGGCGCGGCGCAGACCTACAGCCAGCAGGAACGCGAAGCGTATATCGGCACCCTGGTGTCGGCGATGCGCATCTATCCGGCCCTGCAGGCGGTATATCTGGGCTATCCCAACGGCGATTTCTTCCTGGTGCGGCGGCTGGACGATGCCGCCAGACGTGCCTTTCCCCATGCCGGCGCCGCTGCGCGCTGGGTAGTGCAGCTGGTCAGCCAGCAGCCGGATGGCCAGTCGCTGCAGTCGCTGCGCTTTCTGGACGACGAGCTGCAAGCGGCCAGCGCGCCGCAAGCGCGCCTGCTGCGCTACGACCCGCGCGAGCGGCCGTGGTACCGGCTGGCCGATGGCCAGTCGCAGCCGGTGAGTACCGAGCCGTACCGCTTTGCCACCACCGGCCAGGCCGGCATTACCTACGCCTACCAGAGTCCGGATGACTCGGCGATTACCGGCGTGGACATCCGCCTGCCCACTCTGACCGCAGTCATGCAGCAGAACCGCCCCAGCGCGCGCAGCAGCATGGCGCTGCTGGGGGCCGGCCAGCAGCTGCTGCTCGGCTCCGACCTGCCGGAAAACACGCTGATGCCCACCGAGCTGTCCAAGGCGCCGTCGCCATTGCTGGCGGCGCTGGGGCGCGTCTGGCGCAAGGATCAGCCGCCGCCGGCCGCCTTCGAGTGGCAGGGCGAACGCTGGCATGTCTCGCTCAGCGACCTGCTGCCGGGGCAGCACGACAGCACCAGCCTGCTGGTGCTGATGCCGGAGCGCGACCTGTTTGCCGACGGCCAGCACATCGCCGCGCAGGCGCTGTGGATTCCGTTATTGCTGTTGCTGCTGATGCTGCCGCTGGGCTGGCTGCTGTCACGGCTGTTGAGCAAGCCGATCTACCGGCTGGTGGCGGCCGCCGAGCGCATCCGCCATATGGACTTTAGCGATGAGCCGCCGCCCAGCAGCAGCGTGCGCGAACTGAACGAGCTGATGGCGGCCTCCGAGGCGATGAAAGGCACCATCCGCGACTTCATCGGCCTGAGCCGGCAGATCGTGGCGGAAAACGCGCTGACGCCGTTGCTGCAGATGGTGCTGGATGCCGCCATGCACGCGCTGCCGGCCGCCAGCGGCGCGCTGTGGCTGGTGGAAAATGGCGCCCTGCAAGCCAGCCACGGCGTCGACCGCCACGGCAAGACCTTCACCCCCGCCGCCCTCGACATCCGGCACCCGCTGCTGGCCGGGCTGCAGCTTGGCACGGCAGAAAGCCTGACGCTGCCAAGTGCGCATCCCGACTTGCCGGCCGCGCTGCAGGCGCTGGGCGGCGACGAGGTGCAGCAGCTGGTACTGCTGCCGCTGCAACTGGAATCGCACCAGCCGCTGGGACTGCTGGTACTGGGCTGCGATGCAGCTGCGGCCAACCCCGGCCAGGCGCACCGCCTCAACTACCTGCAGGCGCTGGTGAGTTTTGCCGCCATCGCCATCGACAACCGCCGGCTGGCCGGCGAGCTGCAGCAACTGATGAACGGGCTGGTGGAGCTGGTGGCCGGCGCCATCGATGCCAAGTCGCCGTATACCGGCGGCCACTGCCAGCGCGTGCCGGCCATCGCCCAGGCACTGGCCGAGGCCGCCCACCAAAGCGAGGCCGCGGCGTTTGCCGGCTTCCGGCTGGATGCCGCCGGGCGCGAGGCGCTGTATATCGCCAGCTGGCTGCACGACTGCGGCAAGGTGACGACACCGGAATACGTGGTGGACAAGGCCACCAAGCTGGAGACCATCCACGACCGCATCCACGAGATCCGTACCCGCTTCGAGGTGCTGAAGCGCGATGCCGACATCCGCTACTGGCAAGGCATGGCCGAAGGCGGCGATCCGCAGCAGCTGGCGGCGTTGCGCGATGCCACCCAGGCACAACTGGACGACGACTTTGCCTTTGTCGCCCGCTGCAACCAGGGCGGCGAATTCATGCGCGACGAAGACCTGCAGCGCTTGCGCACGGTAGCGAACCTGCGCTGGCAGCGCACGCTGGACGACCGGCTGGGGCTGGGGCCGCTGGAGCTGGAACGGCTGGCGGCCGTGCCGCAGCCGCAACTGCCGGTCGAGGAACGGCTGCTTGCCGACAAGCCGGAACATCTGTTCCATCGCCCGCCGCAGGAAAGGTTGGCCGCAGACAATCCGTGGGGTTTTACCCTGCGCACGCCGGAATGGCTGTACAACAAGGGCGAGCTGCACAACCTCACTATCCGCCGCGGCACGCTGACCGAGGAAGAACGCTACAAGATCAACGAGCACATCGTCGAAACCATCCGCATGCTGGATGCGCTGCCGTTCCCGTCCCACCTGCAGAACGTGCCGGAAATCGCCAGCGGCCACCACGAGCGCATGGACGGCAACGGCTATCCGCGCGGCCTCACCGGCGCGCAGATGAGCATCCCGGCACGCATCATGGCGATTGCCGACGTGTTCGAGGCGCTGACCGCCGCCGACCGGCCGTACAAGCCGGCCAAGCCGATGTCCGAGGCGCTGGACATCATGCAGCGCATGGCGGCGGAAGGCCACCTCGACCCCGAGCTGTTTGCGCTGTTCCTCGACAGTGGCGTGTGGCGCGACTACGGCACGCGCTTCCTGCTGCCGCAACAGCTGGACATCCAGCACTATCCGCCGGTGCGAACGGCACCCGCCGTCACATAACGGTCACCTGTATCTCTTAGCCTCGGCTAAGGCCGGCGCACCCCCGCTGCGCCGGCCGCGGGCCGGGCAGTGTCATGGCGATGTAATGAAAGTTACATAAACTGCGGCCACTTGATGAAGGAACGCAGTCATGACCCTCGTAAAACGCCTGTGGCTTACCGTCGCGCTCACCCTCGCCTGCCTGCTGGCAGTCGTCCTGAGCAGTGGCCAGCAATGGCTGGCACTGCGCAGCGAGTTTGGCAGCTACAACCAGCAGCAGCAGCGCTCGTCCGATCTGCAAACCCTGAAAGCCGAAGTCTTGTCGCTGTCGCGTGCCGACCCGCTGCTGCCGGAAACCGCCGCCAAGCTGCAGGCGGTAAACGTCCGGGTCGGCCAATTGCTGCCGGCCATCGCCGACAGCCTGCCCGCCGACGAAGCCAAGACCTTCAGCAGCAGCATCGGCAAACACTGGCAGGAGTTCCGCCGCAATCTGCAATCGGCGCTGAAGATTGCCGAGACCGCGCCGGAAGACGCGCTGTCGATTCCGGAACAGGCCTACAACATGAACATCGTGCCGCTGGTGGCGCAGATCGACCAGCGGCTGCAGGCGGAAAGCCAGCAACTACTGCAGTCGGAACACGACATGCAGCAGCGCATGCTGCAGCTGGGGCTGTGGCTGCTGGGCCCGCTGCTGCTGGCCAGCATGGTGGTGGTGCTGTCGCAGGTACTGCTCGCCCAGCGGCTGAAAGCGCAGATTGCCGCCATGCAGCGCGCCGCCGACCGGCTGGGCGACGGCGATCTGTCCGCGCGCCTGCCGCAGCATGGCCATGACGAACTGTCGCAGGCCGCCGGCCACATCAACCGCTTTCTGGACAAGCTGGCCGAGCTGCTGCACGCGGTCAGCAGCAATGCCGCCAGCAGTGCGCACGAGGCGCATCAGGCGCTGGCGCTGACCAGCCGCGTGATCGGCATTACCCGCCAGCAGGCCGAGCAGAGCGAACAGAGCCGGCTGTCGGCGCAGAGCATCGCCGGCACCTCGGACGGCATCAATCGCCACATCGGCCAGGCGCTGGCCGACAGCGACCAGGCCAACGAGCGCACCCGCCACGCCCGCCAGCTGGCCGACGACACCGCCGAAACGCTGCAGGCGCTGTCGCAACGCATCCGCGGCGCGGTGAACGAAACCGAGCAGCTGAAGACCTCGATCAGCGACATCGCCCAGATCAGCACCCTGATCCGCGACGTGGCCGAACAGACCAATCTGCTGGCGCTGAATGCCGCCATCGAGGCTGCCCGCGCCGGCGAACAGGGCCGCGGCTTTGCCGTGGTGGCCGACGAGGTGCGCAAGCTGTCGGAGCGCACCGCCGATGCCACCGCCCGCATTTTCGATACCCTGCTGCGGGTGGAAAGCGCCACCGCCGCGCTATCCGGCACCATGGATACCGCCCGCGCCGCCAGCGACCAGAGCACCAGCGCGCAGGAAACGCTGAGCCATGCGCTGCAGGGTGTCGATGGCGCCATGGCCGCCATCCACCGCGTGCTGCAAGGCATTGCCGAAGCCAGCGGCGAGCAGACCAGCGCCAGCCAGAACATCCTGCAGCACGGCCAGCAGGTCTCGGAACTGGCCAGCGAGATTTTCGGCGGCATGCAGCAGCTGGCGCCGGCGATGGAACAACTGACCGATGCCTCGCAGCAGCTTAACCGTGATCTGGGCTGGTTCCGCACCGGCCAGCAGGCCGCCTGACGCCGCCGGCACACATGAAAAAAGGCTCCCCGCGGGGAGCCTTTTTATTTGCGGCCAAGGTTGGCCGCAGTGCGCTGCCGGCGAATTACAGCACGGCCAGCGCAGCGTCGTAGTTCGGCTCGCTGCCGATTTCGGCCACCAGCTCGCTGTGCAGCACCTTGTCGTTCTCGTCCAGCACCACTACCGCGCGGGCAGTCAGGCCGGCCAGCGGGCCGGAAGCCAGCTTCACGCCCCAGGCTTCGGCGAAGGCCGGGTTGCGGAAGGTGGACAGGTTGGCCACGCCTTCGATGCCTTCGGCGCCGCAGAAGCGCTTCTGCGCGAACGGCAGGTCGGCGGAAATGCACAGCACCACCACGCCGTCGCGGCTGGCGGCTTTTTCGTTGAACTTGCGCACCGAGGTAGCGCAGGTCGGGGTATCGACCGACGGGAAGATGTTGAGAATCTTCTTCTTGCCGGCAAAAGCGCTCAGGCCGACATCGGCCAGGTCGCCGGAAGTCAGGGTGAGTGCCGGAGCCTGGCTGCCGACGGCCGGCAGGTTGCCGGCAACTTCTACTGGATTGCCGCGCAGGGTAACGCTTGCCATGGTTGTGTCCTTTGTCTGGAGGAGGAGGGAGAGGCTGCAGTTTGGCGCATGATGGCAGAAATTCAACCCTGCGCCCTGCAGGGTTGGCCGCAAGCGGCTCAGTCCGGCAGGCTGAGGCCCAGCTCGGCCAGCACTTCGCGCGCGGCGCGGAAGGCTTCCACCGCCGCCGGTGCGCCGGCATACACCGCGCAGTGCAGCAACGTCTCGCGGATTTCCACCAGGCTGGCGCCATTGTTGATGGCGCCGCGCACATGGCCTTTCAGCTCGTGGCTGCGCCCCAGCGCCGCCAGCATGGCGCAGGTCAGCAGGCTGCGGGTTTTCAGGTCGATGCCGTCGCGCTGCCAGGTGCTGCCCCAGGCGTGCTCGTTGAGCCAGTCCTGCAGCGGGCGCGAAAAGCCGTCCAGATTGCTCATCGCGCGGCTGGCAAACGCCTCGCCCATTACCTCGGTGCGGCGCGCCAGGCCGGCCTGTTTGTCCTGTTCACTCATGCTTTGGCTCCATCGGCAACAATCTCGGTCAGCGCCGCCAGCAGCAGCCGGCATTCCGCCTCGGTGCCGATGCTGATGCGCAGGAACTGCTCGATACGCGGCTGTTTGAAATGGCGTACCAGGATGGCGCGCTCGCGCAAACGTGCGGCCAACGTGGCCGCGTCATGCGCCGGATGGCGGGCGAACACGAAGTTGGCCGCCGACGGCAACACCGCGAAGCCCAGCGCGGCCAGCCCGGCCACCAGCGCCTCGCGGCTGGCAATCACCTGCTCGCGGCAGGCCCGAAAGTAAGCCTCGTCCTCGAACGCGGCCTGCGCGCCGGCCTGGGCCAGGCGGTCCAGCGGGTAGGAATTGAAGCTGTTCTTCACCCGTTGCAGGCCATCGATCAGCTCGGCATGGCCGATCGCCAGCCCGACGCGCAAGCCGGCCAGCGAGCGCGACTTGGACAGCGTCTGCACCACCAGCAGGTTCGGGTAGCGATCGACCAGCGGAATCATGCTGTCGCCGCCAAAATCGACATAGGCCTCGTCCACCACCACGACCGTATCCGGATGCTGTTGCAGCAGGGTTTCGATGGCCGCGCGCGGCAGCAGGCGGCCGGTGGGGGCGTTGGGGTTGGGAAAGATGATGCCGCCGCACGGCTGGCGGTAGTCAGCCGGATCGATGGCGAACTCGGCATCCAGCGGCACGGTGCGGTAGTCGATGCCGTACAGCTGGCAGTACACCGGATAGAAGCTGTAGCTGATGTCCGGAAACAGCAGCGGCGCGTCATGCTGCAGCAGCGCCTGGAACACCAGCGCCAGCACCTCGTCCGAGCCGTTGCCGACGAATACCTGCCCGGCCTGCACGCCGTAGTAGCCGGCAATGCAGTCGCGCAGCGCGCTGGATTCCGGGTCCGGATACAGCCGCAGGCTGTCCACGTTGGCCGCAGCAATCGCCGCCTGCACCCTGGGTGACGGCGGATACGGGTTCTCGTTGGTATTGAGTTTGACCAGCTGGCTGATGCGCGGCTGCTCGCCCGGCACATAGGGGGTCAGCGTGTGTACGGTACGGCTCCAGAAACGGCTCATGCGGCGATTCTCTCAGCGTTGCGGGGTACGGGTGGCAAGGAACACGCCGCTCAGGATCAGCGCGATGCCCGCCAGATGGTACAGGTGCAGTACCTCGCCGAGGAACAGCATCGACAGCAGTGCGCCGAACATCGGCATCAGGTGGATGAACATGCCGGCGCGCGCCGCCCCCACCCTGGACACCCCCAGGTTGTAGCAATAGTAAGCGGCCACCGACGGCAGCGTGCCGACGTAGGCGAAGGTGGCCAGCGTGCCGGCGGTCAGCGGCGTGGTGCGCCCGGACAGCAGTTCGGCGGCAAACAGCGGCGCGATGCCGGTGAGGCCGATGGCGATCAGGATGGTCAGCAGGCCGATGCGGTCCAGCGTCGCCGGCAGTGGCCGCAGCAGCAGGGTATACAGCGCCCACGCCACCATGGCGAGGAACAGCACCGCGTCGCCGCGGTTGATATCCAGTGCGGCCAACCGCTGCCAGTCGCCATGCGCCACGATCAGCAGCACGCCGATAAACGATACCGCGACCGCCAGCATCTGCCGGCTACTGATGCGCATGCCGAAAAACAGCGCACCGAACAGCACGATCAGGATCGGGATAAAGGAATTGAGCAGCACGCCATTGGTGGCGGCGGTGTATTGCAGGCCCCAGTACACCAGCGAGTTGAAGCCGGTCACCCCCAGGATGCCCAGACACAGCAGCCGCCGCCAGTACGGCAGCCACAGCGCGCGCTGGCGCCAGGCCGGCGCGGCGCCGAACGGCAGCAGCAATAACAGCGCGATGCCCCAGCGGGCGAAGGAAAGCGTCATCGGCGCCACGCTGGCATGCATGGCGCGCGCCAGCACAAAGTTGCCGGACCAGAACAGCGCCGTCAGCGTCAATAACAGGTAGGCAAAGCGGTTGGATTGAGTCGTCATACAGCAAACCATGCCATGCCAGCGGCCCCGCTTACAAGCCTGTGACCGGCAACACTGTGTTCCGGCCAAAACAAAACCGGGGGCATGGCCCCGGTTTGCTTGTTACCTGCCGGCAGACTCAGGCGCCCTGGGTCTGCAGTTTGGCTTCAGTTTGGCTACTGTGCGGCACCCACTGCGGTGCCAGCGTGCCGATCAGCATGCCCAGCAGCGCCATCAGCAGGCCGGCCAGTTGCGGCGGCCAGAACGCATCGTCGGTATAGCTGATGGACCGGGCGACCCAGGTAACGGTACCCAGCACCATCGACACCAGCGCGCCCTGGGTGGTGGCCTTCTTCCAGAACAGGCCGGCAAACAGCGGCACCACCGCGGCCACCAGCGTGATCTGGTAGGCGTTACCCACCATCTCGTAGATGCTGGCATCCGACATCAGCGCAAAGGCGGTGGTAGAGACTGCAGCCACCAGAATGGTGAAGCGCAGGATGCGCACGAACTGGCGGTCGCTCATCTTCGGCATGAAGTGCTTGAGCACGTTTTCCACGAAGGTCACCGACGGCGCCATCAGCGTGCCGGAGGCGGTGGACATGATGGCGGACAGCAGCGCGCCGAAGAACATGATCTGCGCGAACAGCGGCGTCTTGTCCAGGATCAGGCGCGGCAGCACCATCTGCGGGTCGATGCCCATCTCGGTCGCCACCATCTTCGGATCGATCAGCGAAGCGGCGGTGGCGAGGAAAATCGGCAGCATGCAGAAGGTCAGGTACATGAAGGCCCCCAGTACCGAGCCCTGTACCGCCACTTTCTCGTTCTTGGCCGACATCACGCGCTGGTACACGTCCTGCTGCGGAATCGAGCCCAGCATCATGGTCAGCGCGGCAGCGATGAAGGCGACGATGCCTTTCGGGCTGGTATCGTGGATGAAAGTCAGCTTGTTCTCGCTGGCGGCCTTGGCCACCACCACGTCAAAGCCGCCGGCCATGCCGGACACCAGATACACCAGGTAGATCAGGCCGCCGACAATCACCGACATCTGCAGGAAGTCGGTAAACGCCACCGACAACATACCGCCGCACAGGGTGTAGAACAGCACGATCACCGCGCCCAGCATGGTGCCCTGGGTGGTGCTGATGGCACCTTCGGACAGCACATTGAACACCACGCCCAGCGCGGTCATCTGCGCGGCGATCCAGCCCAGGTAGGACAGGATGATCACGGCACTGATGATGCCTTCCACGGTATTGCCGTAACGGTTGCGGAAGAAGTCACCGATGGTGAGCAGGTTCATGCGGTACAGCCGCTTGGCAAACAGCAGGCCGACCAGCATCAGACAGCCGAAGGAGCCGAACGGGTCTTCGACGATGCCGGAGAAGCCTTCCTGCAGGAAGGTGGACGGGATACCCAGCACCGCCTCGGAGCCGAACCAGGTCGCAAACACCATGGCGGTGACCACCGGCAACGGCATGCTGCCGCCAGCCGAAGCGAAGTCCTTGGCACTATGCACACGGGTGGACGCATACAGGCCAATGCCAACTGTTACCGCCAGATAAAGCACAACAAACCAGACAAGCATTACTTCCGTCTCCTTCAATCCTAAGTAGCTTTGGATGTGTTTTTTCTAAGCGCCGTTAATGGTCTGTGCGGACGCTCGCTGTTGTTGCGGCCCATTATATCCAGCGGCCACAGCTTGCCGAGCATTTTTTTAAACACCAAAAACGGCGCTGACACACCCTGCCGGTAGCAAAACCCGCCACCCACCCGGTGCGGGTCATTGCCGGCATATGTCATACAGCCTTACTGGATAAGGCTTGCGCATATCGATTATTGCCATGAAAAACCGCCCGGCAGCAGGCTGGGCCGCCGGGCGGTAGAGAGGATATTTTGCCGTAAACCGGGCTTCAGTAACCGTGAAATATGTTAAACATTTGCCACACTCTAGCGATCTGCGTTGCACAACGCAGCTTGTGGCGCGGCAGTCACGAAGCGACGGCGCTCGCCATCCCACAGTACATCGGCACAGGCCACCTGCGGATCATGCGTGAAGAACAGCCGGCCACCCTCCGCCGCCAGCCGCTGCAGCAACAGGCGTTTTTCGTCGATCAACAGCTCCGGATTACGGTCGTAACCCATGGTGATCGGCACATGCACCCACGGCACGCCGGGAATCAGGTCGGCGGCAAACAGCACCGCGCCATCCGGCATCGGAATCTCCGCCAGCAACATGCCCGGTGTATGGCCATGCGACACGCTGAAGCGCCAGTCCGGCGGCAGGCAGGCCGGCGGCAGCTCGCCATCCACCAGCACCAGCCGGCCGCTGTGCTCCAGCAGCTCCAGCAGCGCCGGGATGAACGATGCCTTGTCGCGCGGATGCGGACTCAGCGCCCGTTGCCAGGCCTCGCGGCCAACCACGTACTTGGCATTGGGAAACAGCAAGCGGGCCGGCCCGCCATCCCACGGCGCCAGCAAGCCGCCGGCATGATCGAAATGCAGGTGCGACAGCACCACCACATCGATATCCGCATCGCTCAGCCCCTGTGCGGCCAACGCGTCCAGCAGCACGTGATTTTCTTCCTGCACGCCATAACGGCTGCGCAGCTTGGGCTCGAAAAACACCCCGATGCCGGTTTCCAACAGAATGCGGCGACCATCCGGCTCCCTGACCAGCAGACAGCGACAGGCCAGCGACACGCGATGCTGCGCGTCCGGCGGCAGCCAGCCCTCCCACATGGCACGCGGCGCATTGCCAAACATGGCGCCGCCATCCAGCTTCTGTGAGTTGCCCAGCAATGAGGTCAGGGTGCGCATGATGTACTCCGGCAGGGGGATGCACCTATTGTCGAGCAAGTGCTTGACTATGTCACCTGTACCAACCGGATAGCGGGCCAACCCGAATTTACACGGCGCGATAAAAACAAAAAGCCCGCCATCGCGAGCTTTGTTCCCGGCCGAATTCCCTTACTGGCTAATCAGCTTCTCGACCTTGTCGGCACGGTCGCCCGGCGCCGGGTGGCTGGACAGCAGGCTGCGCTCGTTGCCATACAAGGCGGCCAGCTTGCGCAAGGCCGCCGGCGCCGCCTGCTGGTTGTAATTGTGGCGCTTCAGAAAACCTACCGAATAGGCGTCGGCATCGCTCTCCTGCGACTGGGAGAACTGGGCATGCACAACCTGCTCGGCAAAATCACCCAGCTCGGATTCCGACAGCGAGGCAGCCACCGAATTGCCGCTACCGGCCGCCGCCTTGCGCGCGGCAGAAGAAGCATAGGCGACCTGCATGGCTTTCTTGGAGTGCCCCAGTTTCACGTGGCCGATCTCGTGGCCGATCACGTAGCGCACTTCATCGTCGGTCATCTTGTCCAGCAGGCCGCTATATACGCGCACGGTACCATCGGCCATCGCGAACGCATTCACTTCCGGCGTCTGGTACACCTTGAAGTTCAGCTTCAGCCCTTCTTCGCTGGTCAGGCCCTGCACGATCTTGGCCAGGCGTTTGCCATAGGCGCTGCCGGGTGCGGCAACCTTGTTCTGCTGGTCCATGGCCTTGCTGGATTCGGCGGCCATTGCCTGCACCTCGCTATCGGACAGCGTGGCGGACTTCACCAGATCGGTGCCGGCGCTCAGCAGCGAGTCGATACCGAATGCGAATGCCTGGCCACCCAAGGCTGCGGACAAGGCGGCAATCATTGCGAGCTTTTTCATGTTTGTGTCATTCCCGATAGAAAGTCGCGCATCATAATGCAATTAGCATTTATCGTCCACGCCACTTGCCGTGCAACCTGCAAGCAAAACGCCCCGTCTGGCGGGGCGTTTTGCTTACGACGTGGCTTCCAGCCGTCTGCGGGTCTGCAGGATGGCCGGCGCCCACTGCTCGCCCGGCCGTTTCTTGCGCGTGGCCAGGGTCAGGCCGGACGGTGCGAAGATATTGATGTTGTGAGTGTTCGGCGTGGTGATCAGGTACTGCGCCTCGGTGGCCTTGAGGAAGCCGGCCACGCGGTCAATGTTGAAGATGTCCAGGTGCGCGAACGGTTCGTCGATGAACACGAAGCCGGACGGGTTGGCCTCGTCCATCATCAGCCCGATCAGCAGGATCAGCGACTTCATCACTTGCTGGCCCCCGGACGCCTCGCCGTCGTTCATGCCCATCATGCCCTTCTGGTCGAAATTGAACTTCAGCACCAGCCCGGCCTGCGCCAGCACGGTATCGTCGTTGGACAGCTGCGGCAGCTCCACTTCCACGCCGATGCCGGCCAGCTCGCCCAGCCGTTTCACGTTGGCCGCATAGGCGCGCACGGTGGCGCGCAGCTTGCCGATGTAGGCGTCGCGCGCGTCGTGGGTAAGTGCCGCGGCGCGTTCCACCTCGGCCTGGCGGCGCTGACAGTCGCGCGTCAGGCTGGCCAGGTCTTCCTGCAGCTTGTCCTTCAGCTGCAGCACGGAGTCGTCGGTTTCCCAGTCGCCGCTGGCCAGTTTTTCTTCCAGGTAGTGGATCTCGTGACGTACGTCGGCGGCGGATTCGAACTCGTCGGCCAGCTGCGCCACGTAAGCCTCGTCCTGCGCGGCAGCCGGCAGGTGGGCGCGGCACTCGCGCAGCTCGGCGAGACCGCGGCGCAGGCTGCGGCGCGCCTGCTCCACTTCACTGCGGGCGGCGGCCAGCTTGTTCAGGCTGTCCTGCTCGCGCTGGCAGACGCGGTCGTGCGCCAGGCGGGCATCGCTGTAGCGCTGCTCGGCGGCGTCGCGCTCGGCCTGGGCTGCGGCCAACCTTTCGCCAGCCTCGGCCACTGCCTGTTTCAGCGATTCGGCCTGCGCCGCCAGCGCGGCGAATTCCTCGGCGCGGCTATCCAGCAGGCGGATGGCGTCCATGCCCGACAGGTAGTCGGCCAGTTGCGCCGCCTCGCGGCTGGCAGTCACCAGTTGCTCCTCGTCGCGCAGCACGCGCACGTTCAGCGCCTTCAGCTCGTCGCGCAGGCCCAGTAGCCGCGCCTGGCGCGCTGCTTCGCCAAAGGCGTAGTCGTAGGCCGGCACGCCGATGTGGCGCGCGCCGCGGCGCTCGCGGAAGTAGCCCTCCGGCGTGATCCAGTCGCCATCCTGCTGCGCGCCCTCTTTCACGTCCGCCACGCGGCTGACGCGGTTGAGCTGCGAGTGCAGCCACTCCGGCGCGTTGGCCGCAAAGCGCACCACTTCCAGCAGGCTGCCGCTGCGCGCCCGCGGCGCGGCGGCGGTGTCCGGCACCACGAAGTGGCGGTAGCGCAGTTTCTCGCCCAGCTGCCAGGCGGCACGGCGGTCGGACGGATCGCTTAGCAGCACCACCTGACGGTAGGGCTTGAGCAGCGCTTCCACCGCCCCCTGCCAGCGGCTGTCGGTCACTTCCACGATGTCGGCCAGCATGGTGTGGCCGATGCCGGCATCGTCCAGCTCGGCACGGAAGGCGCGCACGTCTTCCGGTGCACGCTGCTTGCCGCCTTCCAGCGCGGCCAGCTCGCCCATCAGCCCGTCGCGCTGCAGCTTGTGCGCCTTCAGCCCGTCCTTGAGCTGGTCGATGTTGTCGCGCAATGCGGCCAACTTGTGCGACAGCGCCATGGCATCTTCGCCGTATTCGCGGCTGGACAGCGCCTGCAGGCGGTCGCGCTCCTTGAGCTGGCTGGCCACGTCGCGCTCGGCGTCGCGCGCCTGCATGAAGGCGGTCTGCGCCTCGACGCGCACTGTCTCGGCGGCATCGCGCGCCGCTTGCGCGGCAGCCTCGGCGTCGCGCAGCGTGGCGACCAGCGCCACAGTGTCGCGGCGCTGACGCAGCATGTCGTGGAAGCCGTGCTGCACCCGGCGGTAGTCCTGCCAGCCCTTGCCGAGGCTGACACGGCCATCCAGCAGCCCCAGCACCGGCAGCGCCTCGTCGCGCAGCCGGGCGGCGCGCTTCTGGATGCCGACCCATTCCAGATAACGGCCGGCGCGGCTCTTCATCGCCTCGACGCGGGTGTCCAGCGCCTCCTGCTGCCGCACCAGTGCCGCCAGCTCGCCCTCGGCGGCTTTCTGCTCGTCGCGGGCGCGCTGGTAGTTGGCCAGCACGTCCTTGTCGCCGAAGACCTGGAACACCAGATCCAGCAGCTGGCGCGGGCTGTATTCGGTGAGCTTGTCGGTATCGCCCTGCTCCAGCGCCAGCACTTCGCCCACCGCCGGGGTCAGGCCGGCGGCCTCCAGCCGGCGCTTGTATTCGTTTACCCCCAGCCACTGCAGCGCCTCATCCGCCAAGGCCACGTCCAGCGCCACGTCGCCTTCGGCGATGGCGTAGTGGCGCACCCAGTCGCCACCCTGCTTCTTGATGCGGCACAGCAGGGTGACCTGCGCGCTGGTGAGCGGGAAGAACGGCGTCGGATACAGCCCGGACAGGCGGCGCGGGTTGTCCACCACGCCGCGCAGGTAGGCGAACGGCTCGCGGTTGTTGCGCACGTAGCGCTTGTAGTCGCGTTTGCCGGAGCACTTGATCGCCAGCAGGGTGCGCAGCGCATCCAGCAGCGTGGTCTTGCCGGAACCGTTGGGGCCGATGATGGTGACGATCTGCGCGTCCAGCGGCACGGACAGGCGCTGCCAGAAGTCCCAGTGCACCATTTCGATTGCTTGCATCTGGAACATCAGGCGTCCTCTCCGGTGTGTTGCTCGGTTTGTGCTTCTACTTGCTCGCCAGTTTCGGCTGCGGCCAACGTGGCCTCGTCCAGCACCTGCGCCAGCTGGCTGCGGCGGCCCAGCACCTCGGACAGCGCGCCTTCGATGATGCGCGGCGCCAGTTGGCTATAGTCGATCATCAGATCCAGCATCGGGCCTTCCACCAGCCAGCGGTTGCGCCGCTGCAGGAAGCCCAGGTTCACCAGTCGGCCCAGGTTGGCGTTGAAACGGGTACGCCCGCCCAGCTGCTTGCCGAAGTCGGCGTACAGCGCGTCTTCCGAGATACCGACCGAGACGCTGTCGCCGGTCGGCAGCGGTTTCTGCTCGCCGAACATGTCGCTCTGGTTCTCGCGCCCGGCCTCCACCCGCGCCAGTTGCCGCTCGCGCTTGGGCAGGATGATCAGCGCCCACACGATCACCAGCAGTGCCACGCCATCGCGCGGCAGGCCGAGGTTGTTGTTGAGCCAGGCTTCGCCGCTGCCGAAAACCGGCTCGGTCATCGCCGGCAGCAGGGCCACGGCGATGTGCTCGGCGTAGGGGTTCTCCAAAAGCTGCAGGCCGACGGCGGCCAACTGCAAATCGAGATCGCGGCGGAAATTTTCATCCAGCAGCGCGCGGCGCGCCAGTGGGTCGCTGCGCGGCAGTACGCGGTGCGCCAAGAGGCGCGCGGTAAGGGTGGCTACGGCTTGGTCCATTATCCGGCCTTGTTGGCCAGAAGCCGCGCATCCGACAGGGTGGCGACTTCTGGGTGATCGAGATGAAGAATGTCGTCGCCGCCCGCCAGCTGGTAGGGCAGCCGTGCCAGCGCGGCAACCACGCTGGCGTCGTTGCTGGTTTCCGGGTCGCCCAGCAGCGACAGCAGCGACAGGCGGTAGGCGGTTTCGTTGTAGCTGTCGGCCAATACGGCATTCGCGATAGGGAAACCGTCGTTGTCCGGCCCCAGCTGCAGGCCGAGTTCGAGCAGGCTGTCGTACAGCGTTTCCGCTTCCAGCAGGCGCTCCATTTCCGGCGCCTCGGCGTCTTCGGCACTGGCGGCCTGCGGCAGGGTGCTGTCCTCGGCACGGGCACGCTCGCGGCCCAGCAGTTCGAACTCGGCGACATCGCCCAGCTCCGGCGTCGACAGGAACGCCGGCTCCACGCCCAGCGCCAGCGGGCCATTGGCAAGGCCGGCCAGCCAGGCGCTGCCCTGATGGCGCAGGAAATCGGCGATGTCGGTGGAGGTGAGGCCGGAGTTGCCCAGATGCACGCGCTGTGCGGCCAACTGTGCCAGCCGGCGCTCGAAGGTGCCGGCCAGCGCCAGCATGCGGCTTTGCGCCAGCGCGATGGCCTGCGCCTGGGTCAGCGTCAGCAGCGTCAGGCGCTCGTCCTGGGTCAGGCCGCGCACCACGTCGGTGGATTTCTGCACCCAGCGCCACACCGACTCCAGCCGGTGCTGTGCGGCACGGATGCGGAACTCCGACTGCGATTCCAGCGCGTCGGCGAACTCGTCGTGCAGTTCGGTCAGGCGCGCCAGCAGGTGCTGCATCGCCTCTTCCGACACCTGCCCCACCGCCTGGCCGGCGGCCACCTGGCTGGTGAGGTAACCCAGCTCGACGTCGTCGCCGGCGAAATCCAGCAGCGTGGCCAGTGCCGACAGCGCCACGCGCGCGCCTTCGGAGAGCGCGTAGCGGCCGCTGTCGCTGTCGTAGACCAGCAGATCGCCCTCGCGCAGGCGGCCGAGAATGGTATTCAGCTTGGTATCGTTGAGGTAGGCGAAGCGCTGCGCGATTTCCTGCGGCGTCCAGTACGGCACGTCGGCACGGCTGCCCAGCTCGCGCAGCACCAGCAGGCGCATCAGCACCTCTTCTTCGCCACCGCGGAACAGGGTGACGAACACCTCCAGGTACGGCCACGCCGCCGTCAGCTTGTTCAGCTGCGGCAGGGTGTCCGGCGCAATGTCGGGACGAAAGAAATCGGCAAGGGAGTTCAAAAGCAAACAATCCGGTCTGCAAAGACCGGATTGTCTGGTTTGCACGGCAGGCTCGTCAATGACACTGCCTGCTGTGACAGGTTGGCCGCAAGTGCCTGCGGCCAACGGTGCGCGGCTTATTCCGCGTCTGGCGTCACGCTGTCGCTGCTGGCCACCGGCTGGATCACCGCGGCGGCAGCCTTGGCCAGCTTGAGTGCGCGCTCGGCTTCTTCCGCTTCCTGGCGCGCCTTGCGGGCGGCTTCACGCAGCACCTTGATGTATTCGTTCATGGCGAATACCAGGTCGCGGGTGCCTTCGCCGGTCAGGCCGGAGATCACGAAGTAGCGCGGCGCATTCATGTCGAAACCGAAGCGGTCGTCCGGCTTGGCCTGCGGCCATTCGTAGGCGTCGAGGAAGGCTTTTACCTTCTCTTCGCGCTCCGACTCGTCCAGCATGTCGACCTTGTTCAGCACCAGCCAGCGCGGCTTGTTGTGCAGCTCTTCGTCGTACTTTTTCAGTTCTTCGACGATGGCACGCGCTTCCTGTACCGGGTCGGTATCCGGGTCGAACGGCGCCAGATCCACCAGGTGCAGCAGGATGCCGGTACGCTGCAGGTGCTTGAGGAAGCGGTGGCCGAGGCCGGCGCCTTCCGCCGCACCTTCGATCAGGCCGGGAATATCGGCGATCACGAAGCTGGAGGTGTCATCCATGCGCACCACGCCCAGGTTCGGGTGCAGGGTGGTAAACGGATAGTCGGCCACTTTCGGTTTGGCGGCGGATACCGCGCGGATGAAGGTGGATTTGCCGGCGTTCGGCATGCCCAGCAGGCCCACGTCGGCCAGTACTTTCAGTTCCAGGCGCAGATTGCGGATTTCGCCTTCCTCGCCACGGGTGAACTGGCGCGGCGCGCGGTTCACCGAGCTCTTGAAGTGGATGTTGCCCATGCCGCCACGGCCGCCCTTGGCCAGAATCACTTCCTGACCGTTGAAGGTCAGGTCGGCCAGCACTTCATCGCTGTCGATGTCGATGATCTGGGTACCTACCGGCATGCGCAGGTAGATGTCGTCCGAACCCTTGCCGTAGCAATCGGCGCCACGGCCGTTTTCGCCGTTGCCGCCGAGGTACTTCTTCACGAAGCGGTATTCCACCAGGGTGTTGATGTTTTCGTCGGCAATGGCGATCACGCTGCCGCCACGGCCACCGTCGCCACCATCCGGACCGCCGCGCGGCACGAATTTTTCACGGCGGAAGCTGGCGCAACCGTTGCCGCCCTTGCCGCCACGCACTTCAATGCGGGCTTCGTCGATGAATTTCATTGGGTACTACCTCCAAACTTGCCGAGGAGTCAGGCGCAAACGGCCGCCATCCGGCCACTGCTGCAACGTTGGCCGCAGCCGCTTGCGCCTCACGCCTCGCGTGATGACTCATTGCGGAAACAATTGTGCGAAACAAAAAAGCCCTATCGCAGGATAGGGCTTTCTGTCGTCGACGCGAGATTACTCAGCGTCTACACCGGTGTACGGTACAACGGTAACGGTCTTGCGGTTGAAGGCGCCTTTAACAGCGAATTCAACGTAGCCGTCTACCTTGGCGAACAGGGTGTGGTCTTTGCCCATACCGACGTTCTCACCAGCGTGGAACTTGGTGCCGCGCTGACGAACGATGATGGAACCTGCCGGGATCAGCTCGCCGCCGTAGGCTTTCACGCCCAGGCGTTTGGCTTCGGAATCACGGCCGTTGCGGGAGCTACCGCCTGCTTTCTTGTGTGCCATGTCTGTTTATCCTTACTTGGAAATCGCGTCGATACGGATTTCGGTGTAGTTCTGACGGTGACCTTGATGCTTCTGGTAGTGCTTACGGCGACGCATCTTGAAGATACGTACCTTTTCGCCACGACCGTGGGAAACAACGGTAGCCTGCACTTTTGCGCCGGATACCAGCGGGGCACCTACGGAAACCTGATCACCGTCCACAACCATCAGCACTTCTTCCAGTACGATTTGGCTGTCGATGTCTGCAGGTATCTGTTCTACTTTGAGTTTTTCGCCAACGGCAACTTTGTACTGTTTGCCGCCAGTTTTTACGACCGCATACATTCGTATAGCTCCTAAATGTTCTTTCCTTGGCGCCAGGTGCGCAAGGAACACGCGACTATACGCAAGTCTCTGAATGTCGTCAACTTTTTGCCGGAATCCGCTCCGTGTTTTCGGCCGGGCGTGGCAACAAGGCAGGCAACTCTGCTAATATCGCGCGGTTTTCCAGCCCAACCCATTCAAGAATCCGGCCGCGATGTCCAACACTCCGCTGTTCCGCTCCCTGGTTGCCGACGACATGAACGCTGTCGACCAGGCCATCCGCACCCGTCTGCATTCCGATGTTGTCCTGATCCGCCAGGTAGCCGAGTACATCATCAGCGCCGGCGGCAAGCGCCTGCGTCCGATGCTGACCCTGCTGGCCGGCCGCGTGCTGGGATACGACGGTCCGCATCTGCACAGTCTGGCGGCAATGATCGAATGCATCCATACCGCCACCTTGCTGCACGATGACGTGGTGGATGAGTCCGACATGCGCCGTGGCCGCGAAACCGCCAACGCCATGTTCGGCAATGCGGCCAGCGTGCTGGTGGGCGACTTCCTGTACACCCGCGCCTTCCAGATGATGGTGGAAAGCGGCAGCCTGCGCATCCTGCAGGTGATGGCCGACGCCACCAACATCATCGCCGAGGGCGAAGTGCTGCAGTTGCTGAACATCGGCAACGTCGATGTCAGCGAAGAACAATATCTGCAGGTGATCCAGTACAAGACCGCCAAGCTGTTCGAAGCGGCCACCCGTGTCGGCGCCATCATCGCAGCCGCCACGCCGGAGCAGGAACAGGCGCTGTCCGACTACGGCATGCATCTGGGTACCGCCTTCCAGATCATCGACGACGTCCTGGACTACAGCGGCGATGCCACCACCATCGGCAAGAGCCTGGGTGACGATCTGGCCGAAGGCAAACCGACGCTGCCACTGATCTACACCATGCGCCAGGGCCCGGCAGACGCCGCCGCCGTGGTACGCGAAGCGCTGGAAGCCGCCACCCGCGAGCGTTTCAGCGAAGTGCTGGCTGCAGTACAATCCTGCGGCGCGCTGGACTACGCCCGCCGCGAAGCAGAGAAAGCCGCCGCCGCTGCCATCGCCGCGCTGGCACCGTTACCGGAAGGCGACTACAAGCGCGCGCTGGCGGAAATCGCCGAACTGTCGGTAGCCCGCGACGCCTGACCTCACACCGACGTCTCCATAGTTAAATGGATATAACAAGCCCCTCCTAAGGGCTAGTTGCAGGTTCGATTCCTGCTGGGGACGCCACCCGACAAACCCGCCCGCCTGTTGGCCGCGCGGGTTTTTTGTTGCCGGCTGCGGCCAACTACACTGCAGTATCCGCCCGCAGGAGGCTGCAGCATGAAACCCCGTTACCGCCAGGAACACGACTCTTTCGGCGACATCGCTGTGCCCGCCAGCGCGCTGTGGGGCGCGCAAACCCAGCGCTCGCTGCAGCACTTCGCCATTTCCAGCGAGCGCATGCCGCCGGAGCTGATGCTGGCGCTGGCGCGCATCAAGCGCAGTGCGGCGCAGGTGAATGCCGGACTGGGGCTGCTGGATCAATCGCTGGCCGGCGCCATCGTGCAGGCGGCCGAGCAGGTGCTGGCCGGGCAGCATGCCGCAGCCTTTCCGCTGTCGGTGTGGCAGACCGGCTCCGGCACGCAGAGCAATATGAACATGAACGAGGTGCTGGCCAATCTGGCGTCGGAACTGCTCGGCGGCCAGCGCGGCAGCGGCCGGCTGGTACACCCCAACGACCACGTCAACCTCGGCCAGTCGTCCAACGACATCTTTCCCACCGCCATGCACGTGGCCGCCGCCAGCGCCATCCACGGCCAGCTGCTGCCGGCACTGCAGCAGCTGCACACCACGCTGGCTGCCAAGGCGACGGAGTTCGCTGGCGTGGTAAAAATCGGCCGCACCCATTTGCAGGACGCCACCCCGCTGACGCTGGGGCAGGAAATTTCCGGCTGGGTAGCACAGCTGGCGCATGCCGAGGCCGCCATCCGCGCCAACTTGCCGGCGCTGTACCAGCTGGCAGTGGGCGGCACTGCGGTCGGCACCGGCTTGAATACCCATCCGCAGTTTGGCGCCCGGGTGGCGGCACAGTTGGCCGCAGACAGCGGCCTGCCGTTCCGCGTCGCCGACAACCTGTTTGCCGCACTGGCGGCACACGATGCGCTGGTAGCCGCGCATGGCGCACTGAAAACGCTGGCGGTGGCGCTGATGAAAATCGCCAACGATGTGCGCTGGCTGGCCTCCGGCCCGCGCTGCGGACTGGGCGAGTTGCAGCTGCCGGAAAACGAGCCCGGCAGCTCCATCATGCCGGGCAAGGTCAACCCCACCCAGTGCGAGGCGCTGACCATGTTGTGCTGCCAGGTGATGGGCAATGATGTCGCCATCGGCATCGGCGGCAGCGCCGGCAATTTCGAGCTGAACGTGTTCAAGCCGCTGATTGCGCACAACTTCCTGCAAAGCGTGCGCCTGCTGGCCGATGGCATGCGCAGCTTTGAAGCGCATTGTGCCCGCGGCATGGCGGCCAACCTTGCGCGCATCGGCGAGCTGCTGGGCAACTCGCTGATGCTGGTCACCGCGCTGAGCCCGCATATCGGCTACGACCGTGCGGCCGCCATCGCCAAGCATGCCCACCAGCACGGGCTGAGCCTGCGCGCAGCAGCGCTGGCGCTGGGCGAAGTCAGCGGCGAGGATTTCGATGCCTGGGTGCAGCCGGACAGCATGATCTGACGGCCAACGGCGGCCAACGTGCAGCCATGCGCGCCGAAGATTGCTAGAATGCGGGCCTTCGCTTGCTGTTGTCCGCAACCCTGCTGCCCGCATCCGCTGCCGGCAGCGCTTACCCGTGAATCACCATGAACCTGCTGCAACGTCTGTCCCTTCTCGCCATTCTCGGCATCGTGCTGGCCAGCGCGGTGAACCATTTCCTGATCAAGCCGCAGGCAGCCACTCCGGCCGCCGGACAAAGCGCCAGCCAGGCCCAGTAATGCGCATGGCTGCCCAGGGCTGCCTGCCGACGACATTTGCCGTCTGGCCGCAGCACCCGCTGTACCGCAGCCTGGCGCCGTGGCGCGCAGCAGCGCAGTTTGCCGACTGGCCCCGCCAGGCCGAGTACGACGCGCTGCTGGCGCAGGCGCGCGCTAGCGGCCAACCCTTGCCGCCGGCGCTGCGTTTTGCCTGCGATCTGGAGCCGACGCAGTATTACGAGATGCACATCGGCAGCAGCGGCGAGATTCCCACCCGCACCCAGAACTGGCATGACTGGTTCGGTGCGCTGGCGTGGCTGTCATGGCCGCAGAGCAAGCTGGCGCTGAATGCCCGCCACGTGCGCGCCATCGAACGCGGCGAAGTTGGCCGCGGCCCGTTCCGCGACGCGGCGACGCTGCTGGATGAATGCGGGGTGATTGTGCCGGTGTGCGACGACGCGTTGGCTAACGCGCTGCAAGAAATGGACTGGCAGGCGCTGTTCGTGCAGCACGCCGCCGCCTGGGGCACGCGCATCGACAGCCACGTGCTGGGGCATGCGCTGTTCGAGCAGGGCCTGGCAATGCACATCGGCTGGTGCGGCAAGGCGCTGCTGCTGCCGGTGGCTGCAGACTTTTTTGCGCTGGACTACTGGCAGCGCCAGCAGGCGCTGGATGCGCGACTGGCCGCCTTGCTGGCCGATGATGACTGGCTGCAGCGGCCACGCGAGCTGCTGCCGTTACCGCTACTGGGCATCCCCGGCTGGTGGCAGCCGCAGGATGCCGCCTTCTACGCCAATACGGCTTACTTCCGCCCGACGCGGCGCGCGAACTCCGCCACGCTGAACTGAGCCAGATCGCTCATGGTCGGTTGCAGCAGCTTCTCCACCCCGGCGGCGATGTCATCGTCGCCTTCGCCGCATTCCGGACGGTAGACAAACAGCCGGAACAGATCGGCCAGCAGGATGTTTTCGGCGCGCTTGAGCAGTACCCAGCTATCGCCGGCGCCCTTCTGCACGTAACCGGACTGCGCCAGCTTGTCCAGCACGCTGCCCAGCTCGTCGTAGCCCACTTTCACCTCGCGGCGCAGGTCTTCCGGCCGCAGCGCCAGTCCTTCGTCCTGGGCGCTATCCAGCATCACCAGTGCCTCCACCGCATCCAGGAAACGGCGGCGCGCTTCGTTGCGGCGCTTCCAGGCCGCGCCCTCCCAGTACGAAAACGAGGCGGTCAGCACCGCGCCCATCAGCACCACCAGCCACAGGCAGAACAGCCACAGCAGCAGGATCGGCAGACTGGCAAACGCACCGTACACCAGCTGGTAGTTGGCGATTTCGCCGATATAGAAGCCGAACACCAGCTTGGTGGCCTCCAGCAGGATGGCGGTCACCAGCCCGCCCAGCATGGCGTGCTTCAGCGGCACATAGCGGTTGGGCAGGATGCGGAACAGCAGCGCCAGCACCAGCATGGTCAGCCCGATGCTGCCCAGCGCCTGCAGGCTGTCATCCAGTAGCGGCGAGATACGCTCGATATGGGTGGTTTTGAACAGCAGGCGCCAGGCCAGCAGGCCGCCGCCCAGCACCAGCGGCCCCAGTGTCAGCACCGTCCAGTACACCATGCTCTGCTGCAGCCACGGCCGCGCACGGCGCACGCCCCAGATGCTGTTGAAGGTGCGCTCCACCGTCGACATCAGCATCAGCGAGGTCACCCCCAGCATCACGATACCGGCGGCGGTGAGCTTTTCGGCATTGTCGGCAAACTGGCGCATGTAGACGGTGATTACCTTGCCGGCGAACTCTGGCACCAATGTCGACAACAGCATCACCTTGAAGCGGGTGCTGTAGTCGGAAAACACCGGAAACGCCGACATCACCGTCAGCGCGATGGTCAGCAGCGGCACCAGCGCCAGCAGGGTGGTAAAAGTCAGGCTGCCCGCCACCTGCAGCACGCGCTGCTGCGCCAGGCGCTGACGGATGAAATCGGCAAAGCCGAACACGGTAGTGAGGGACAAGGACACGGTAATGGCAAGCCGTTAAAATGCGGGTCGCCAATGTTAACCGATAGGACAGTCCATGCAGGATATTCTGGTGCTTTATTACAGCCAGCACGGCGCCACCCGCGAGCTGGCGCGACTGATCGCCCGCGGCATCGACAGCGTGCCCGGCTGCCGCGCCCGCCTGCGTACCGTTCCCAAGGTCTCCACCGTGTGCGAGGCCACCGCGCCGGCGGTGCCGGACAGCGGCGCGCCGTATGTAGAAAAACAGGATCTGGCCGACTGCATCGGCCTGGCGCTGGGCAGCCCGACCCGCTTCGGCAATATGGCGGCGGCGATGAAGTACTTTCTGGATGGCACCGCACCGGAATGGATGCAGGGCACGCTGGCCGGCAAGCCGGCCTGCGTATTCACCAGCAGCAGCACCCAGCACGGTGGCCAGGAATCGACACTGTTATCGATGATGATTCCGCTGCTGCATCACGGCATGCTGCTGATGGGCCTTCCGTTCACCGAGCAGGCGCTGAGCCACACCACCAGCGGCGGCACCCCGTACGGCCCCAGCCATGTGGCCGGCAGCCAGCACGCACCGCTGAGCGAGGACGAAAAGAAACTGGCCATCGCCCAGGGCAAGCGTCTGGCCGAGGCGGCGAAAAGGTTGGCCGCAGGCAACTGAGCCTGCCCGATGAACAACGCCCCGCACTGCGGGGCGTTTTATCTGCGCCAAACAGGCGTCAGTCGTCCAGCGCCACCGCGCCCTTGGGCACATCCAGCGCCTGCACCCGGCTTTTCAGCCGTGCCAGCATGATCAGCCCCGGCAGCGCGGCGCAGGTGGAAAACAGGAAGAATGCCGGCCAGCCGATGCTTTCGGTCAGCACGCCGGACAGCGGCCCCACCCACACGCGGCCAACGGCGGCAAACGCCGACAGCAGCGCGAACTGGGTGGCGGTGAATTTCTGGTTGCACAGCGCCATCAGGAAGGCGACGAAAGCCGCGGTGCCCATGCCGCTGGACAGGTTTTCCACCGCCACCGCGAACAGCAGCAGGTAATCCACCTGCGTGCTGTCCTTCAGCGCCACGATCAGCCAATCGAACGCCGGCAGCTCGAAACCGCCCCACGCGCCTTTGCCGGATACCGCCACCAGCCAGAAGCCAAGGTTGGACAGCAACTGCAGCACGCCGAAGCCCATCAGCGCGCGGTACAGCCCCAGCCGCAGCATCAGCGCGCCGCCAGCCAGTGCGCCGACGATGGTCAGCCAGATACCGATCACCTTGTTCACCACCCCGATCTCGGCCTGGGCAAAGCCCATGCCCTTGAGCAGGAAGGTGGTGGTCAGCGCGCCGGCAAAGGCATCACCCAGTTTGTAGAGAATGATCAGCGCCAGAAACGCCCCGGCCGCCTCCATGCTGAAATAGTTGCCCAGCGAGCGATTCAGCGTTTCGAATCTGGCCTTGCGCGCCGCCCACCACGCCAGCGGCACGGTAAACGCCATGCCCAGCAGCAGCGACAGCAGATCCACCCATTTCTTCTTGTTCGGATTGTCGACCAGAGCGGCAACCGGCGTCGGCCCGGCCGCCTTGACGACCACCGCCACGGCGGGTGCAAGGTTGGCCGCCGCATTGCCCGGCAGTGGCGCCGGCGCTTTGGCCGCCACCTCGCTGGCCACCACTGGCGGGAACATCGGCGTCAGCATGCGATCGGCCAGCGGCGCCAGCACATGGCTGGTGAACTGGTAGCCGATCACCACCGCCAGCAGCAGCGCGGCAAAGCCTTTCAGGGCGTTGCGGGCATCGCTGTTGGGTGCCACGTTGTCTTTCGGCACCGCCGGCAACAGCAGCAGCGAGGCCGCTGCCGCCACCAGCATGATGATCGCCATCACCCGGTACACGCTGTTCCAGCTCCAGCCGCTGCCGCTGAGCGGGTCGGCCCACACCATCGCCACCCCGCCGGACAGCACCATCGCCAGCCGGTAGCCGAACACCCCCAGCGACGACGCCAGCCCGCGCTCTTCCGGCGTCACCACGTCGGTACGGTAGGCATCGATCACCACGTCCTGTGACGCGGACAGGAAGGACAGCAGCACCGCCAGCAAGGCAAAACCCTGCACATCGCTGGCCGGCGACAGCGCCGACATCGCCAGCAGCGTGGCGGCCAACCCCAGCTGGGTGAGCACCAGCCAGCCGCGGCGGCGGCCGAGCCATGGCGGCTCGAAGCGGTCCATCAGCGGCGCCCACAGGAACTTGAAGGTATACGGCAGCCCCACCAGGCTCAGGAAGCCGATGGTGGCGATGTCGATGCCGTCCACCGTCAGCCACGCCTGCATCGCGGTGCCGGACAGCGCCAGCGGCAGGCCGCTGGCAAAACCCAGCACCCAGATCATCAGCATGCGCCAGGCGCCCAGCTGTCGGATATCGCGCATCAAGCGCCCCCTTGTTTGGCAAATGCACGGGGCGCCGCAGCGCCCCGGTTATGGTTATGGTTGGCCGCACGCGGCCGTGACATCACGGCCGGCGGGCCGTTGCCGCCTAGCCGCGGGTGACGCGGTAGAACGCCAGACTGCCGCGCAGATTGGGCAGGAAGTTCACTTGCCGGCCACCGGTCATCACCACCCGCTCCAGCACGCGGATGTGGTTCTTGGCGCACAGCGCGTCAAAGTCGCCGAGCATACACCAGTGGATGTTGGGGGTGTTGTACCACTGGTACGGCATGTCGTCGGACACCGGCATGCGCCCGAGCATGATTTGCCAGCGGTTTTGCCAGTAGCCGAAGTTGGGGAAGGTGACGATGGCTTCGCGGCCAACCCGCAGCATCTCCAGCAGGATTTCCTCGGTGTGGCGCATCGCCTGGATGGTCTGCGACAGCACCACGTGGTCGAAGCGCTGGTCCTCGAACTCGGCCAGGCCCGCCTCCAGGTCGCCCTGGATGGCGTTGACGCCGGCCTTGACGCAGCCGACCACGTTGTTCACGTCGAAGTCCACGCCGTAGCAATTGGCCTGCTTGTGCTGCTGCAGCCAGGCCAGCAGCTCGCCTTCGCCGCAGCCCAGATCGAGCACGCGGCTGCCGGCCGGAATCCAGTCGGCAATCAGTTGCAGGTCGGGTCGGAGGGAATCGAGATAGCTCATGCGTTGACCTCCTCTGCCACGCGGTTCAGGTAGGCACGCATCAGATCGACATACGGCCCGTCAGTCATCAGGAAGGCATCGTGGCCATGTACCGATTCGATTTCGCCGTAGCTGACGCGCTTGCCGGCGGCGATCAGTGCCTTCACCGTCTCGCGCGAGCGCTCCGGCGAGAAACGCCAGTCGCTGGTAAAGCTGGCCACCAGGAAGCTGGCGCTGGCTTTCTTCAGCGCCGCCACCAGATCGCCATCGCTATCCTTGGCCGGATCGAAGTAGTCCAGCGCCTTGGTCATCAGCAGGTAGGTATTGGCATCGAAGTAATCGGAAAACTTGTCGCCCTGATAGCGCAGGTAGCTTTCGATCTCGAACTCCACGTCGTAGCCGAACTTGTACTCGCCCGAGCGCAGCATGCGGCCGAATTTCTCGCCCATGCCGTCATCCGACAGGTAGGTGATATGGCCGAGCATGCGCGCCAGGCGCAGGCCGCGCCGCGGCACGGTGCCGGCGGCGTAATAGTCGCCCCCGCAGAAATCCGGGTCGGTGAGGATGGCCTGCCGCGCCACGTCGTTGAAGGCGATGTTCTGCGCCGACAGCTTGGGTGCCGAGGCGATCACCAGCGCGTGGGCGATGCGTTCCGGGTAGGCGATGCTCCACTGCAGCGCCTGCATGCCACCTAGGCTGCCGCCGATCACCGCCGCCCAGCGGCTGATGCCCAGCCGGTCAGCCAGCCGTGCCTGCGAGGTCACCCAGTCCGGCACCGTCATCACCGGGAAGCGCGAGCCCCACGGCTGGCCGCTGGCCGGATCGATGCTGGACGGGCCGGTACTGCCGTGGCAGCCACCCAGGTTGTTGACGCCGACCACGAAGAAACGGTCGGTATCGATGGGCTTGCCGGGGCCGATCATGTTGTCCCACCAGCCGGTGGTCTTGTCATCCTCGCTATAGCGGCCGGCGACATGATGGTGGCCGGACAGCGCGTGGCAGATCAGGATGGCGTTGCTGCGCTCGGCATTCAGTTGGCCATAGGTTTCGAACACCAGCTCGTACTGCGGCAGCGTGACGCCGCAGGCCAGATCGAGCGGTGTCTCGAACAGCGCGCGCTGCGCACTGACGATTCCGACGGAAGATGCGTTATTGGGCATGCGTTTCTCTTTGCAAGTCGGCGGCGGGCGGGGGTGCTGGTCTTTGCGACTCTGCCCCGTCCGCATCAAGGCTTCTCCATGGCAAGCCGCAATTATATCGGTATCGCGCGCTTGCGCCCCTGCCCTGCCGCTACCGATAATCGCCGCTCCCTGTTGCCGGACTGCATGATGATCGGACGCCTGTTCCGCCTGTTCCTGCTGCTGTGCGTGATCTACCTGGCGATCCGCTGGCTGCTGAACCACCGCCAGCGCCAGGCGGTACACGAGTTTGTGCGCGCGCTGGCCATCGCGCTGATCGTCAGCTCGCTGCTGATGCTGGGGCTGTTCCTGTTCGGCATCCGCCTGTAAGTACGAATTATTTTTCGCGTCTAGTGTCAGAATCAGGTTACCCCGCCGACTCACCGGCATCACCTGCCAGGAGATGCGCCATGCTGATTCGTTCCCCCGATGACATTCTGCCGTCGGACATCACCCCGAAAGATGTCTACCTCAATCGCCGCCAGTTCATGATCGGCAGTGCCGGCCTGTTGCTACCGGCCACCGCACTGGCAGCGCTACCGGCGCGCAAAAGCCCGTTTTCCACCACCGAGCCGGCCAACAGCCGCAGCGAGATCACCGGTTACAACAACTACTACGAGTTCGGCACCGGCAAGGACGATCCGGCGCTGTACGCCGCGCGGCTGAAGACGCGGCCGTGGCATATCGTGGTGGATGGCGAGGTGGAAAAGCCGCGCAGCTTCGGCATCGAGGAGCTGCTGAAATACCCGCAGGAAGAGCGCATCTACCGGCTGCGCTGCGTGGAAGGCTGGAGCATGGTGATTCCGTGGATCGGCTTTCCGCTCTCGAGCCTGCTGGCGCAGGTGCGGCCAACCTCGAAGGCGAAATACGTGGCATTCGAAACCGCGTTGCGGCCGGGCGAGATGCCGGGTGTGGCGCGACGGGTGCTGAACTGGCCGTACCGCGAAGGGCTGCGCATCGACGAGGCGATGCATCCGCTCGCCATCCTGGCGGTGGGGCTGTACGGCGATGTGCTGCCCAACCAGAACGGCGCGCCGATCCGGCTGGTGGTGCCGTGGAAATACGGCTTCAAGAGCATCAAGGCCATCACCCATATCCGGCTGGTGGAAACCCAGCCGCCGACCAGCTGGAGCCAGGCCGCACCGGACGAATACGGTTTCTACTCCAATGTGAATCCGGCGGTGGACCACCCGCGCTGGAGCCAGGCCACCGAGCGGCGCATCGGCGAATTCCTGAAGCGCAAGACGCTGCCGTTCAACGGCTACGGCGCGCAGGTGGCGCAGCTGTACCGCGGCATGGATCTGGTGAAGAACTTCTGACGGAGATGGTGATGCTTACCCTTGCGGCCAACCTTGCCCGCCCGTCGCCACGCCAGTTCTCCTGGCTCAAGGGCACGGTGTTCCTGCTGTGCCTGCTACCGCTGGCGACCATTGCCTGGACGGTGAGCAGCGGCACGGCGGTGAACCCAATCGAATACCTGACCCGCGCGCTGGGAGTGTGGACGCTGCGCTTGTTGCTGCTGACCCTGGCCGTGTCGCCGCTGCGCTGGCTGGGCGCACCCGGCTGGCTGCTGCGCCTGCGGCGCATGCTGGGGCTGTACACCTTCTTCTACGGCACGCTGCACCTGCTGAGCTATCTGTGGCTGGATAAATTCTTCGACTGGCCGGCCATCGGCCACGACCTGCTGAAGCGGCCGTTCATCACCGTCGGCATGCTGGCGATGCTGCAGATGCTGCCGCTGGCGCTCACCTCCACTGATGGCTGGATGCGGCGGCTGAAGCGCAACTGGGGCCGGCTGCACCGGCTGATCTACCCGCTGGCGATTTGCGCCGTGCTGCACTACTGGTGGCTGGTGAAACGCGACATCAGCCAGCCGGCGCTGTACGCCGCCATCCTGGCACTGCTGCTGGCCTGGCGACTGTGGCAACGTTGGCCGCGCCGCGTACAATAACGCCCGGTTCTGATTTGCAACGGATAACACGATGGCCAAGGACAAGGCACCGGTCACCCAGGCAGTACGCGTGCTGCGCGAGCACAAGGTGGATTACAGCGAACACCTGTACAAGTACGAGGAACGCGGCGGCACCGCCGTCTCCGCCCGCGAACTGGGCGTGGATGAGCATTGCGTGGTGAAGACGCTGATCATGGAAGACGAGAACCGCAAGCCGCTGATCGTGCTGATGCATGGCGATTGCGAAGTGGGCACCGGCATGCTGGCCAAGCAGATCGGCGCCAAGAAGATCAGCCCGTGCGAGCCGAAGACTGCCGACCGCCACAGCGGCTACCAGGTCGGCGGCACCAGCCCGTTCGGCACCAAGACCGCAATGCCGGTGTATATGGAAGCCGGCATCGCCGAACTGCCGCGCATCTACATCAACGGCGGCAAGCGCGGCTTTCTGGTCGGCATCCATCCGGCCGACGTGCAGCGCATCCTGCAGCCGGTGCTGGTCAACGCCCGCGCCTGACCCGCCTTACTGCTGCAGTTCGCTGGCGAGGAAGCGGCGGTCCATGCGCCGGCGATAGCGCATGCGCAGCACGAAGCCCAGCAGCAGCGAGAACAGCATCCAGCTGGCCAGATGCAGCACGCTGCCCCACACCAGCGGCGCGATCACCCCGGCCAGCAGCGTGGACATCATGGTCTGCACGAAACCCTGCACCGAGGACACCGTGCCGCGCAGATGCGGAAACTGGTCCATCAGCACGATGGTGATCGACGGTGCCGCCAGCGACATGCCGATGGTGTACAAGCCCAGCGGCAGTACTGCCCACGGTACCGTCGGCGTCAGCAACAAGGCCTGCAGCAGGTTGGCCGCTGCCGCAACAAACATCACCGCGTAGCCCAGGTTCACCTGCTCGCGCGCCGAATAGCGGCCGGCCAGCCGGCCGGAAATGAACGCCCCCAGCATGATGCCGCCCACCGCCGGGCCGAACAGCCACAGGAAGTCGTTGTGCCCCAGGCCTAGGTGCTGCATCAGGAACACCGGCGCCGCCGGAATGTAGACGAAGAAGCCGGCGAAGTTGAACGAGACCGCCAGCGCCAGCAGCTGGAAATCATGCTTTTTCGCCACCTCCAGATAGTTGGCCGCAAGGCGCCCCAGGTGCAGCGACGAGCGCTGGGCCGGGCCGTGGGTTTCCGGCAGACTGCGCCAGCTCACCACGAACAGCACCACCCCCACCAGCGCCATGAACAGGAAGATCGAGCGCCAGCCGAAGGCGCCGAACAGCCAGCCGCCGATCACCGGCGCCACCGCCGGTGCCAGCGAAAACAGCATGGTGACTTGCGACATCATGCGCTGCGCATCGTGGCCGGTGAAACGGTCGCGGATGATCGCCCGACCCACCACCAGCCCGGCGCCACCGCAAAGCCCCTGCAACGCGCGGAACACCAGCAGCACCCCCAGATTGGGCGACAGCATGCAACCGACGGATGCCAGCGCAAACAGCAACGTGGTCACCAGCACCACCGGGCGGCGGCCCACCGCATCGGAAATGGCGCCGTGCCACAGCATCATCAGGCCATAGCAGAACAGGTACACCGACAACGCCTGCTGCATCTGCACCGGCGAGGCATCCAGCGCATGGCCGATATCGCTCATTGCCGGCAGGAAGGTGTCGATGGAGAACGGACCCAGGGTCGCCAGGGCGGCCAGCAGCAGGGCAAGGGCGCCCTGCCGTTTGTTGGCGTTGTCAGCCATGTGGAATGTTGCTTTCTCAAAAGGTTGGCCGCGCACTACACTGTGCGGTTTTAAAATAGCCGTTTTGTACATTAGGCGTTATCGACAAGCTTTGTCGACTGCCCGTAATGACGGGATCGCTGCCGGAAAGGTCTACTCATGCTGCGCTACTACCATAACCCCCGCTGCTCCAAATCGCGCGAAGGCCTGCAACTGCTGCAGGAGCGTGGCGCCGAGCTGCAGGTGATCGAATACCTGAAAACCCCGCCCTCGGCCGACGAGCTGCGCCGGATTCTGGCGCTGCTGGGTATCTCTGCCCGCGCCTTGCTGCGCAGCAAGGAAGAGGAATTCCAGACGCTGGGGCTGGCCGATGCCGCGCTGGACGACGAGGCACTGATTGCCGCCATGGTCGCCCACCCGCGGCTGATCGAGCGCCCGATCGCGGTCGGCGAACATGCTGCCGCCATTGGCCGCCCGCCGGAAAACCTGCTGGCACTGCTGTAAGGCGCAGTCGCCACAGGAAAAAACGGCCCGGTTTCCCGGGCCGTTTTCATTGCTAGAACAGCTGTTCCTTCACGTTTTCCACCGCATCCTGCGGCGGCGTGGCCGGCGTGTCGGCCGCGGCATCGGACGACTGCGTGCTCTGACCGCCACTACCCGGCACGGTGCCGCGGTTGTTGATGCGCAGCTCCGGGTTGGTGCTCTGGAATTCCTGCAGGAAATACTCGTCATTGCCGCGCAAGCCGGCGCCTGGCTGCACCACCACGCCAGGCGGCGGCGGCAACTCGATATCCGGCACGCCTTTCAGCGCGTTGCTCATGTAGTTGATCCAGATCGGCAACGCCGCAGTACCGCCATAGCCGTAACGGCCCAGACTGCGCGGCTGGTCGAAGCCGACCCAGGTCACCGCCACCAGCGACGGGTTGAAACCGGCAAACCAGGCATCGCGGAAGTCGTTGGTGGTACCGGTCTTGCCGGCAATGTCGCTGCGTCCCAGCGCCGTGGCGCGGTTGGCCGTACCGTAGCGCACCACATCTTTCAGCATATTGCCGATGATGAAGGCATTACGTGGATCAATGGCCTGCGGGGCATTCTGCCCGGCGACCACCGGCACGGTCCGCGCCAGCAGGTGGCCAGTGGAATCCTCGATGCGGTCGATATAGTAGCCACGGGTACGATAGCCGCCGTTGGCGATAACCGAGTAGGCCTCGGCCATCTGCATCGGCGAGGCCTGGCCGGCACCCAGCGCCATGGTCAGATACGCCGGGATGTTCTTCGGATCAAAGCCGAAGCGCTGCGCATACTGTTGTGCGAACTCCGGACCGATGGACATCATGATGCGGATCGACACCAGGTTCTTAGACAACGCCAGCGCCCGACGCATGCTGATCATGCCGGCATACTTGCCGTCATCGTTCTTCGGATCCCAGCTCTGGCCACCAATGGTTTGCGGGTCGATGGTAATCGGCGCGTCATTGATGAGGGTGGCCGGCGTAAAGCCGCGGTCCAGTGCCGCCGAGTAGATAAACGGCTTGAAGGTGGAGCCGGGCTGGCGCATGGCCTGGGTCACATGGTTGAAGCTGCGGCGATTGAAATCAAAACCGCCAACCAGCGCCTTGATGGCACCATTGTGCGGATCCATCGCCACGAAAGCGCCTTCCACTTCCGGCATCTGGGTAATCAGCCAGTTGCCCTTGGCATCCTGGGTTACCCGGATCTGGGCACCGGGACGCAGGCGTTGCGCCGGGGTGGCGCGCTCCGACAAGGCAAAGCGGACAAAGCTGAGACCACTGCCGGTGACATCCACCCGCTTGCCGCCACGCAGATACAGCTTCACCCGCGAAGGGTTGGCCGCCAGAACGATGGCAGGCTGCAGATTGCCGCTGTCGCGGATCGCAGACAGCGTCTCGTCCAGCGTTTCTTCCAATTCGTCCTGCGCAATATTGGACAGATCGACAAAGGATTCCGGACCACGGTAGGACAGGTGGCGGTCGTAATCCATCAAGCCGGCACGCAGCGAATCGAAAGCCCACTGCTGATGGTGGCTGTCGAGCGTGGTGTAGACCTTGTAGCCCTCGGTATAGGCCGCCTCCTTGTAACGGCCATACATTGCCTGACGCACCATTTCGGCAACATATTGCGCCGGCAGGCTACTATCCTGCGTCTGCCGTGCCAGCACCAGTTTTTCGGCCTTGGCCGCCTCGTACTGATCCGCAGTAATGAAACGCAGCTCGTACATGCGCCGTAAAACATACAGTTGCCGCAGTCGGGCGCGATCCGGATTGACGATAGGGTTGTAGCTGGAGGGCGCCTTGGGCAAGCCAGCCAGCATCGCCATTTCGGCAATACTCAGTGTATTCAGCGGCTTACCGTAATAAGCCTGTGCCGCCGCAGCAAAACCATAAGCCCGCTGCCCCAAGTAAATCTGATTGATATACAGCTCGAGAATCTGGTCTTTCGATAAAGTGTGCTCGATTTTGAAAGCCAGCAGCGCCTCATTGAATTTACGGGTAAAGGTACGCTCACTCGATAAAAAGAAGTTCTTGGCCACCTGCATGGTGATGGTGCTTGCACCCGAGTGTGTACGCCCTGTTACTATATTTCCAACAGCAGCGCGCAATACCCCCAGATAGTCGATACCGCCATGCTGGTAAAAGCGTTCATCCTCCGCCGCCAGCAATGCCTGCTTCATGTATTGCGGCACATCCTGGATGCGGGTAAAAGAGCGTCGCTCTTCGCCAAATTCGCCAATCAATACATTATCTGCGGTGTAAACACGCAGCGGCATTTTGGGACGGTAGTCGGTAAGGATATCCAGGCTGGGCAGGCGGGGATAAGTCACGATGACCGCGATGGCTATCAAGCCGGCCAGCAGTACGCCGGCGCCGGCGATGAAGCCTGCGACCAAGATCACAACACGCTTGAGCATGATGTTCTAGCCTATAAATGGGATGGCGCATTATACCTGTAAGGTAATGCAGCACGATGATTTGCAACGAGCGCAAGCAACAGGCGCCGCGATAAGGGAGGTTGGCCACCGCCATCCGGTGGTCACACGCACATGGCAGTAGAAAAACGTCGCTTTGACTTTGCCGGCATGCAAAACGTTCTGGGTAATTGGTTGAAACCTGCCCAGACCTCTTTGCTTGGGGTGGATGTGAGCAGCTCCGCGGTCAAGATCGTGGAGTTTGGAGTAATCGGCCACACCCCTCAGCTGGAACGCTATGTCATCGAGCCCCTACCCAAGGACGCTATCGTTGACGGCAATATCAACAACATGGAAGAAGTTGCCGGCGCCATCAATCGCGCCTGGAAAAAGCTGGATACCACTACACGCCGCGCGGCGGTCAGCCTTCCCACTTCGATGGCCATCTACAAGAAAATCCTGGTCCCGGCCGCGGCGGACGAGGATGACCTGGAAATTCAGGTCGAGCATGAGGCCAACCAGTACATCCCGTTCCCGCTGGCCGAGGTGAACCTGGACTACCAAGTATTGGGGCCATCGCTCAATAGCGCGGGCGATCTCGATGTAATGATCTGTGCTGCCCGCAAGGAAAAAGTGGAAGAACGGGTAGCGGTAGCGGAAATGGCCGGCTTGAAAGTCGAAGTGGTTGATATCGATGCCTTCGCCATGATGACAGCCTTCGAGCAGATTCAGCAGCAACTCCCCGACCAGGGGATGAACCAGACTTTTGCCCTGTTTGATATCGGCGCCAGCAAGATTCAATGCTCCATCATTCGCAACGAACAACAACTGTACTACCGCGAACAGGCGTTCGGCGGCAGTCAGCTCACCCGGGATATCCAGCGCCGCTATGGCTATAGTTACGAAGATGCCGAAATAGCCAAACGCTCGATGACGCTGCCGGACAGCTTTGAAAGCGAACTGCTACATCCATTTGTTGACGCCCTGTCACAAGAAATTCAACGCGCCCTGCAGTTCTTCTATACCACGGTAAGCGTCTCGCAATACCTGCGGGTGGATTACATTCTGCTAGCGGGGGGCTGCAGCATGTTGCCGGGGCTGGATGATGCGGTACTGTCCCGAACCCAGATCAGCACCATGATTGCCAATCCTTTCACAACCATGACCCAAGCACAGCGCATCCCATTGAAAGAACTGCTACTGGATGCACCGGCGCTGCTGGTTGCTTGCGGGCTTGGTCTGCGGAGGTTTGACTAACATGATCCGCATCAACCTGCTCCCTCACCGCGAACAGAAAAAAGCCGCCCATCGCAAGCGCTTCCAGCGCATTCTGATTGGCAGCGTTATCGCAACCTTGGCGCTGACTGGCGGTACTTACCTGCTCTTGAACAGCTGGAAAGAAACACAGATCGAGCGTAACCAGCGCCTGGAGCAAGAAATAGCCAAGCTCAACGAGCAGCTCAAGGATATCGAGCCACTGCGCAAAAAACGCTCGGACTTGCTGACCAGGCAAGCGTTGATAGAGAAACTGCAATCCGAACGCGGTCAAGCAGTCAGAATATTTGACGAGCTGATTCGAATTGTTCCGGAAGGCGTTTATCTGCGTAATTTCACCCAAAATGGCTCGTCGATCAGTCTTAGCGGCTCTGCACTTTCCAGCTCGCGCGTATCTCAGTTGATGCGCAACCTAGGTGACTCGCAAGTCTTTGCTGACCCCGTCCTGATTGAAGTTAGCGCTTCGGTCGAAAGCAATATGCGGGCAAACAAGTTTAGCCTGAATGTTAATCTACGCCAGGTAGAACCTCCGAATAAGCAGCCTGGAGCGAATAAATGACACTCGATGAAATTCGCCAGCTAGATTTCAAAGATACCCCTAACTGGCCACTTCAAGCCCAAGTTGGTGCAATGATCATTGCCGCATCACTTGTTTTTGGCCTTGCCTATTACTTTTTTTTCAGTGATATGCTTGATGAAATAGATCAGGCACACAATCAAGAATTACAACTAAGAGATACTTTCCTTAATAAAAAACAACAGGTAGCCAACCTTGCGGCATTGCGTACCCAGCTGGCAGAAATTGAAAAATCATTTAATGTCATGTTGCAACAGTTGCCGAGCAAAGCGGAAATGGATTCCTTGCTAACAGAAATCAACCAAGCCGGCATCGGTCGTGGTTTGCAATTTGATCTATTCCGCCCCGCTGCCGAAATTCGAGGAGAGCAATTGGCAGAGCTTCCAATTCAGATTCGACTCACGGGTAGCTACAACGACTTGGCAATCTTTGCCACCGATGTCGGCAAACTTTCGCGCATCGTGACTCTAGGCAATATCTCTTTGTTACCAGAAAATGCAGCGCCAAATAACCCTCGCCTGGTTATGAATGCAACCGCGCGGACCTACCGCGCCCTAGACCAAAGCGAAGCGCTTCCAGCCAAGCGCTCCCCCTGAATTTGAGCCCTCATCATGAAACTGATTACTACGCTACTAATCGGTCTGTTGCTGACAAGCTGCGGCTATAAGCAACACGATGATCTTGAGCAATGGATGCGGGATTCAGGCAAGAACATCAAAGGCTCGATAGAACCAATTCCGCCAATGCAGCCGTATACGCCTAATGAATATCAAGGCCAGAATCTGATTCCGCCATTCAACACCGACCGACTGCAAATTGCCAAGAAAAATGCTCGTAACAACCTACCGGACACACAAAGACCTCGGGAGTTACTGGAAAACTATGACCTTGAGAAATTGAAGCTGGTTGGCACCATCATGTTGAAGCGCGGCCGGATCGGCCTGATCAAAACCCCGGATGTCGGCATCCAGCGTATTCAGGTTGGCAGTTTTATTGGGCCGAACTTCGGTATCGTACGCAGCATCAGCGAAACGGATGTGCGGTTGGAAGAGTCGGTTGAAGATATTAACGGCGAATGGGTCACGCAGGAAAATCACCTATACCTGCAGGTGGAACAAGGAAGAACCCCATGAAAAAAATTTCACTACTATTGCTCGCTCCGGCAATGGCACTCTCGCTGCTGTCGTTACCGGCATGGGCCGCCAGTACCATCACCGATATCAAAGTGATCCAAAACGATCAAGAGCAACAGGTTCTGGCAATCAGCTTTGCCGATACAGCACCGTCGCCGCGCAGTTTTGCCATGTCATCCCCTCCGAGAATTGCATTCGACTTTCCTGCGACCCGTAATCAGACAGGAAAAAATCAATTTTCTCTTAGCAGCAGTTTGATCAGCAGTGCCACTCTCGTTGAAGGGCAGGATAAGGCCAGACTCGTATTGGCCTTGACCAAACCGGCGTCCTATAGCAACAAAGTCGAGCAAAATCGGGTCTTGATTACGCTTGCCAATAAAGTTGCAACTGCCAGCAGTAACCAAGCCTCTGCCACCGAGCCGCCCACTGAAATCTTACCTCCGGTCGTGGCGGCATCACCTGGCGCTATAGCGCCGAATGGACTGCTATCTAGTCTCGACTTCCGCAGAGGAAATGCTGGAGGGGCACGCATTGTCATGGACCTCCCCGATGCCAATACTCCAGTTGATATCCGTCGTGAAGGTAAAAACGTCGTTATTGATATGGCTGGAGTGAAGATTCCCCGATCACTGGAGCGCAGTCTCGATGTCACTGACTTTGCCACACCTACCTCTCGTATCGATGCAGTGAACCAAGGGAGCGGCAGCAAAGTTATCATCCAGTCCGAAGGGAATTGGGGTTATTCCTCTTACCAGACAGATCGCCGGCTTGTAATCGAAATCCAAAAACGCACGGCAGATGAAATGAATGCCCAACTGCTGGCGCAAGGCAAGAATCCGTACAAAGGTGAACGTTTATCTCTCAACTTCCAGAATGTTGAAGTGCGCTCACTTTTGCAGGTTATTGCTGAGTTTACTGGCTTGAACGTCATTGTTAGCGACTCTGTCAACGGCTCGCTCACGTTGCGACTGAAAGACGTTCCTTGGGACCAGGCGCTGGATCTGATCTTGGCGCAAAAGAACCTAGAAAAACGTCAAATCGGTAACGTTATCCGTATTGCTCCACGCGCAGAACTGCTGGCGGTCGAAAAGCAAGCCGCCGAGTCTCAGCGTCAGAAAGTAAACAATGAACCGCTGATCACCGAAACATTCCAGATCAAGTATCGTGCCGTCGAAGAATTCAAGGACGCCTTGAAAGAGCTGGTCAATGTCTATCGCGAAAGCACCATTATCGATGCACCGGATGGCAATACGGCAGCACAGAATGCCAAGTTTACCGGTCTGGTTGTTGATCCCCGCTCCAACAAAATCATTGTTCGCGAACGGGTGTCGGTTATCGAAGAACTGCGCAAGGTAATCCAGACACTGGACACGCCGCTACGCCAAGTTCTGATCGAAGCACGTATTGTGGAGGCCAAGGACAACTTCCAGCGTGATCTGGGGGTGAAACTAGGCATAACCAAGACAGGGGGAGATACCTCGATTGGTACGTTCGGTGATAACGGCACGATTTCGTTTAGCCCGAACATCAGCTTGCCCGCAAGTTTAGGTGGAGCCAGCATCGGTGCGGTGTACAAGAGTGCCAGTACCCTGATCGGTCTTGAACTGTCTGCCATGCAACAGGAGGGTCAAGGCAAGATTGTTTCCAGCCCACGCATTCTTACGGCCGATCGCACACCTGCCACTATTTCGGAAGGCACAGAAATTCCCTATACCAGCAGTACGGCCAATAGCGTGAACACCAGCTTCAAAGAAGCCCTGCTAAGTCTGACGGTGACTCCACAAGTCACACCTGATGAGGATATCGTGCTGAAGCTCAACCTCACCAAGGACAGCGTCAGCAACACCGTTTCTGTGGGCAGCGAACCAGGCATCGACAAGAAAACCGTAACCACCGAAGTCAGAGTAGAAAATGGCGGAACAGTCGTCATCGGCGGTATTTACACCCAAGACACTAGCAATACGGAAAACAAGGTGCCGCTTCTCGGCGACATTCCGGTTCTAGGCGCGCTATTCCGCAACAAGTCGGTCATCAACAACCGTCGTGAACTGCTGGTATTCATCACTCCGCGCATTGTGGAAAGCGAACTGATTGCCCGCTAAATAGCACAGACACGCCATAATGCAATCCGATACAATGCCTGCCATGGAACTGGCAGGCAATTTTTTTCTGGTTGGTCTGATGGGTGCCGGCAAAACTACGGTTGGCCGCACATTGGCTCGTCACACTGGCAAGACTTTCTACGACTCGGACCACGAGATCGAACGTCGAACCGGCGTTAAAATCGCCACTATCTTCGACATAGAAGGCGAGGCAAGCTTCCGTGCCCGCGAAAAGCAGGTAATTGCTGAGTTATGTCAGATGCAAAACATCGTGCTTGCCACTGGGGGCGGCGCGATTCTGGCACCTGAAAATCGCCAGATGCTATCAGCCTATGGCACCGTGATTTATCTCCGCGCCCAAATTGATGACATTCTGGCCCGAACCAAGCACGACAAAAGCAGGCCGCTATTGCGAACCTCTGATCCACGCGCCAAGCTTGAGCAGCTTTACCAGCAGCGCGATCCGCTCTACATGGAAATCGCTGACGTAGTCATGGACACCAGCTGTCAGAATGTCAACACACTGGTGCAACGCCTGGAACAACGACTTCTCACCCAATTGCCCTGACATGATTACGCTTGACCTGACACTGCCGGACACCAGCTACCCCATTCACATCGGGCAACAATTGCTTGCCAGGGTTGATCTACTGTTACCACACATCAAGCACAATAAAGTTGCCTTGATCAGTAACACCACAGTAGCTCCGCTATATCTTGCCAGCCTGCGTCAAACTCTGGAGTCACATGGCATTACCGTCATTCCCATTGTTCTGCCCGATGGCGAAGACTTTAAGAACTGGGAAACCCTCAACCAGATTTTCGATGCATTGCTACAGCATCGCTGCGAGCGCAACACCACGCTGATTGCGCTGGGTGGCGGGGTAATTGGTGATATGGTCGGCTTTGCCGCAGCCTGCTATCAGCGCGGCGCACCATTCATCCAGATTCCCACGACGTTATTGTCGCAGGTGGACTCCTCCGTTGGTGGCAAAACGGCAATCAATCATCCTCTGGGCAAGAACATGATTGGTGCGTTCTATCAGCCGAAAGCCGTACTGGCCGATATGGACTTGCTGGACTCGCTGCCAGAGCGTGAACTCTCTGCCGGTCTTGCAGAGGTCATCAAATACGGCTTACTGGGCAATATCGATTTCCTCGCCTGGCTTGAGCTGAACATGGCAGCACTGCGCGCCAAGGACAAGAAGGTACTAGCCCATGCGGTTGAGACATCTTGTGCGATGAAGGCAGACATCGTGTCCCAAGATGAAAAAGAACACGGGGTGCGGGCACTATTGAATCTGGGGCACACTTTTGGCCATGCCATTGAAGCCGGCCTGGGCTTCGGTACTTGGCTCCATGGTGAAGCCGTAGGTGCCGGCATGTTGCTGGCTGCAGAAGCATCACGTTTACTCGGACATCTCAACGAAGCAGATGTCCAGCGCGTTAAAGTCATTCTGGAACGGGCGGGATTGCCTAGCATCAGTCCGGACCTCGGCTTTGATACCTGGCTTGAGTTGATGAGCCATGACAAAAAAGTAAGCGATGGACAGATTCGTTTTGTCCTGCTGAAGTCTCTGGGACAAGCACACCTAGCGACATTGCCGCAAAGCGTGCTACAGCAAGTTCTCACCGGGCGGTTTATCGATAAAGCATAAATCCTAGCGGATACGCATTTCTACGAATTGCGACAAAGAAGTACAAGCCGGAAAATCTCCTGACAACATTCAGGAGCCTACCATGTGCAAACAGCTAATCTCCAAGCTTGGTAAATCGCAGGGAATCACCCGGCTGGTAAAACTGTTCCAAGTTGGCCGCAGCTTTGTACCACCACAAGATCGCGGAATCGACCCTGTCGCCGAAGCGGAGATTTTCCTTTCCTACGGCAAGCGCAAAGAAGCACTACGTGTGCTGCTATATACCGTGCAAGTGGAGCCTGAGAATCTTTCTGCCCAACTGCTATTGCTGCAAACACATGCCTACCTGCTGGATGTTCATTCCTATGTCGAACTGGCTCAGCAGTTACAACCACGGCTTGCTCATCTGTCGGTTTGGGAAGTAGTAGCCGCAGAAGGGCGCGAGCTGGCCCCGCACCATCCACTATTCCAGTAAATGTGTCAGGGCTGCAGTTTGCAGACCTCCACACTGCCTGCTGGCTGACAGTACTTCAGCACGCCGGTCTGGGTTAACTCGACATAACGCAGCCGGTTGGTAACATCAACCGCTCGCAGCACATAGTACCCGTTGTCTGTATTCCTGGCGCCACTGCCAAATTCGATGGAGAACAATACTGCTCCCGAGATCGGGTAAGCCGGATAAGGAAGTGCAGGCCAACTGGATGCGGTTTGTTTGTAACGTCGATGCTGCGCGTAATATTCCGCCAGGAAGGCTGCATTCTGCTTGAGCAGCAGTGCCGCACCATGCACCGCTTGCTGTCGCATTTGTTCCCGATAACTACTCACAGCCCACTGCAGCAGGATGCCGGCAATCAGCAAGCAGATGCACAGCTCGGGCAAACTAAAACCGCGCCGATTCAATCGCACCCTCGCTGACTGGATAAACCGGTTTTATAGATCGTCAAGCGCTGGCACCACGCATCCTGTCTAGCTGAAAACTCCAGCACCACCAACGCGTGCCGCATCATGCCGTCAGGGTTGAAAGTTAGCATGGGCTGGGACGCGGTTAATTGCAGATTCAACGCGGGTTCGATGGCCGCCGTAGTAAGCAACTCCTTGCTGTCGTAAACATCGCTGCGGCCACCCTGCTTGTCATAAAAAACCATCACCCCTTCCCCCCAATGGTAGGGGGCTTGCATTTTCGCCAGTGATTGACAGCCCTGTACGTCCAGGTTGTTTTTGAAATTGGCAGCGCAAGCATGTACCGGCAAACGCCGTACCCTAGCCTCTGCGCGAGCGAGGGCGAGATGAGTAGCAACTTCTTTCATCACCGCGTGATAACGCTGTACCCGGATCATCCGTCCCAGGTCCAGCACCGAGAATCCAGCCACAATGGTGAACAACGCCAATGTCAGCAACATCTCGACCAGCGAGAACCCGTGCATCCGCTCCATAGTCATCGCCACAAATCAATATGACATAAGACTATCAAATGGAATTATGAAAACGCAAGACGTTGCGGGCACGCTGAGTAAGCGTCAATGAGCCGATTTGGGGATTACCCCCCCCCTGTATCCAGCAAATAAAAAACGGGGTAAAAACCCCGTTCTTTTATTTGCCACGCAGAGCCAGATAAAGCGCACCCAACCTGGGGCGACTGTATATCCACATACGCTGTGCCAGCCAGTTATCACGTCTATCTTTGGTAACAACCCGGCCAATCAACTCGCGGTCGGTGCGGATGGTATTGATATGCTTGTCGACGGTATAGAAATGGCTAAAACCGGCCGCACGCGCCACCTCGCGGTAGTCATCATCAAAATAGCCCTGCGGCCAACACAAGTGATCACTGACCGCCCCTAGCCGGCGCTGCAGCGTGTCTCGCGCCGCGGCAAGGTCTGCGGCCAACTTCTCGCGTTTTTCCTCGCGACTGGTACACAGTTTGTCCCAACGTGCATGGCTATGGGTATGGCTGTGAAACTCGAAAGTACCGGCCGCACGCGCCGCCTCGATCTCGCTCCAGCGCATCATCACCTGGTCGGTGCGCCCGTCGGTCACGGCCTGCTTGCAGGCATTGTGATCCGGTGTTTCCGGCAACGCCCTTCCCTGCCCCGCCACCGCGCGTACTTCGCCATCACCAATCCAGCCGGAAATGGTAAACAGCAATGAGGTTAAGCCGTAGCGCTGCAACACCGGGTGCGCATACACCCAGTTATCCAGATAACCATCGTCAAAGGTAATCAGCACGCTCTTCTTCGGTACCGGCTTGCCGGCCAGAAAGCCAGCGAACTCCTCGGCGCGCAAAGCATGCCAGCCTTCACGCGCCAGCCAGTGCATGTGCGCGTCGAAGGTTTCCGGCGACACCGTCACCAGACCAGGATTGGGGCTGACGTGGTGATACATCAGTACCGGTACGGCATCAGCCCGCGACATGGCCTTCTCCTTGCGCCACCACTTTGCGCAACAGCGATTGCATATTGCGCGACATCACGTCGACGTAGAACTGTGCAGCCACCAGCTCTCGACTATTGGCGGCCATTTGCTGACGCAATACGTCATCGGATAACAGCCGGATCACGGCATCGCCCAGACTTTGCGGATCGCTGGGCTTGATCAGCAAACCATTCACATTGTCATGCACCACCTCCGGCACACCGTCGACATTGGTACCGATCACCGGCAGGCCCATGGCCATCGCCTCAATAAAAGCGGTTCCCAGCGCCTCCTGCTCGGTAGGCAGCAGGAACAGGTCGCAAGAGGCCAGCACATTGGCGATGTCGCGACGCAGGCCGAGGAACAGGATGCGATCGGCCAACCCGGCGGCAGCCACCTGCCCCTTGAGCTCGTCGAACAGCGGGCCATCGCCGGCAAAGATGAAGTAGGTATCCGGACAGGCCGCCAGGATCCGCGGCGCAGCCTGGATGGTGAAGCGATGCCCCTTCTCGGTACGCATGATGGCTACGGTCAGTACCAGCTTGGCGCTGTCCGGCAGGCCAAGCTCGCGGCGCAGCGATGGCTCGCCGTCCACCTTGAGTTGCTCCGGGTCCACCCCGGTATACACCGTGGACACCCGATCATCGGGAATACCGGCATCGATCAGATAGCTGCGCACGAAATTGCTGACCGACACCACATGATGCGGCAGCACCGAATAGGTGAGCTTGGAGGTGATCGGCAATGCCAGATGGCGGGTGCGCACAACCTTGATGCCAGCCAGCCGGCCAGCCAGGCCACCGAGGATGCTGTCGTGGCCGCTGTGGGTATTCACCACCTCCACGCGCTGCGCCTTGATCAGCTTGTAGATGCGCCACATGGCACGCAGGTCGAAGGCGTTGTAGATCGGGATCTCGAAAGTCTCGATACCGGCCTCGCGGGCGCGTGCAGCCAACCTGGCGCCGGCGCGGGTCAGCAGCAACACGCGGTGCCCCAGCTTCTTCAGCCCCACCATTTCCTTGAAAGTACGGTGCTCCTGCCCTCCCCAGCCGACTGACGACTCGGTATGCAGGATGGTCAGCAGTTTTTCTGCCATCTCAGTTTTCCTTGAACTGCAGCTGATGCAGGCGGGCGTACATGCCATCCTGCGCCAGCAAGGCTTGGTGATTGCCGATTTCCTTGATGCGTCCCTGGTACATCACCACGATGCGATCGGCATGCTCGATGGTAGACAGGCGGTGGGCAATCACCAGCGTGGTACGGTTTTTCATCAGGTTTTCCAGTGCGCTCTGTACCAGACGTTCGGACTGGGTATCCAGCGCACTGGTAGCCTCGTCCAGAATCAGGATCGGCGCATCTTTCAGCAGCGCGCGGGCAATGGCCAGACGCTGGCGTTGTCCGCCGGACAGCTTGGCACCATTCTCGCCGATCACGGTATCGAAGCCCTCCGGCAATGCTTCGATAAACTCCAGCGCGTTGGCCGCACGCGCCGCCTGGACAATGCTGTCGCGATCACAATCACGCATCGCGCCATAGGCGATGTTGGCCGCCACGGTATCGTTGAACAGCACGACTTCCTGGCTCACCAGCGCGATATGGCGGCGCAAATCGGCCAAGCGGATGTCGGACAGCGGGATGCCATCCAGCAGAATCTGCCCGTCGGTCGGTTGATAGAAGCGCGATACCAGACTGGCCAGCGTAGTCTTGCCACTGCCGGATGAGCCCACCAGCGCCACTGTCTCGCCCGGCTGTACCTCGAAGCTCAAGCCGGACAGCGCCTCGCGTTCCGCGCCGGGGTAACTGAAACCGACAGCGCGGAATTGCAGTTGGCCACGGGTTTGCGGCAAGGCTTGCTTGCCGGTATCCGGTTCTTCCGGCTCGTCCAGAAAGGTAAAGATGCTGTCGGCGGCAGCCAGCCCGCGCTGCATCGCCTGCGCCACGCCGGTCACCCGCTTTACCGGCGCGAACAGCAGCATCATCGCCGTCAGGAACGACATGAAGTCGCCGGCGGTAAAGCTATTGTGCTGTGCACGCACGGTGGCGAAATACAGGATGGCGGCAAGGGCGCAGGCAATTACCAGCTGGGTGACGCCGGTGTTAGCCGAGCTGGCAGCGCTCTGCTTGACCTGATTGCGACGCAATGCCATGGCGGCATCGTTGAAACGGTTTTGCTCCAGCGAGTAACCATCATAGATTTTCACCACCCGCTGGCCATCGATGCTCTCGCTCAATACTTGCGTCAGCTGCGCCATATTATGCTGGTTCTGTACCGACAGGCCGCGCAGGCGCTTGCCCACCTTGCGCATCGACAGTGTCACCACCGGCATGACCACCAGACAGATCAGCGTCAGCTGCCAGTCTAGATACAGCAGCCAGCCCAGCAGACTCAGCGCGGTGATGCCGTCCTTCACCGTCACCGTAATGACGTTGAAACCGGCCTCGGTGACCTGGTTCACGTCGTAAGAAATGCGCGACACCAGCCGGCCGGACTGATTGTCGTCGTAGTAACTGATCGGCAGCCGCAGCATCTTGGCGAACATCTGCTCGCGCAGCTTCTGTACCAGATGGCCGGTCAGCCAACTGGAACTGTATTCATTGATGAAAGAGGTAATACCGCGCACCGCAAACACCCCGATGATGGCCAGCGGCACCCACACCATGGCGGAACGGTCACGGTTGACGAAGCCGCCATCGATCAGCGGTTTCATCAGCCGGGCAAAGAACGGTTCGGTCAGCGCAGCGATGGTCATTGACACCAGCGACAACAGGAACACCTTCCAGTACGGCTTCAGGTATTGCAACAGACGCAGATAGATCTGCAGGCTGCTTCGATTCGAGTTATGCAATTTTTCTCTCTTTTAACGCGCCTGACGGCGGGTAAAGTCGGCCTGCAGCGCCAGAATCTGCTGCAGATTGTGTTCTACGGAAAAGCGGGCGCGCACATCTTGTGCACCCTGCTGCGCCAGCGCGCGCATGGCCGCCGGCGCGGACAGCGCCTGGTCGATTGCCGCTACCCAGGCATCCACGTCGCCTGGCGCCACCAGCAGGCCGGTGTGCTCGTGACTGACAGTTTCCGGAATACCGCCTGTGGCGCTGGCCACTACCGGCACCCCCAGTGCCAGCGCTTCGATCTGCGACATCCCCAGCGGTTCGTAAGTGGACGGCATCACCAGCAGATCGGCATGGCGGAACAGGCAACTGGCCGGCAGCACCGACCCCGCCAGCAACACCTGCCGCTGCAACCCCAGTTCGGCGATGCGCGCCTCGATAGCGGCTCGGGCTTCGCCTTCGCCCGCGATCAGGTAGCGCAGTTGCGGCCAACGTTGTTGCAGTCGCGCCAGCACCTCCAGCATCAGCAGATGCCCTTTTTCGCCGCGCAGCATGGCCACGTGCAGCAGTAACGGCCCATGTCCTGCAGCCAGCCAGTCGGCAACATGCGGCGGCAATGGCTCGCTGCAGCGCTGGTCAATCGCGGTAAAGTCGATACCCGGATACACCACATGGATGCGTTCCGCACGCACGGCCGGATTCTCCAGCAAGGCATTACGCAGATAGTGGCTGGGCACCATGGTGGCATCGGCCAGCACATTGTACGGCAGCGGCTTCACCCGCCCCGCAAGATAGGTGCGCGAGCGCAGGACGAACGGACGGGGCCGCACCAGTCGCGCGGCAAGCGCCGCATTGTTGGCATCGTGGCCGCTGTGGCAAATCACCATCCCGGCCCGGGTACGACGCAGCAGTGCGGCCAAGGTAAGGATGCTGGGCAGGTGCAGGCTATTGCGGAACGGCGCATTTTCTACTGCGAGGCCACGTCCCCGCGCCGCGGCATCCACCTTGCCCCCCGCAGGACAAACCAGGGTGCAGCCGGTGCCGCGCGCCTGCATGGCTGCCATCTGCTGCATCAGCTGCAACTCTTGTCCGCCGACATTGCGGGAAGACTCGGTAAAGATCACATGTTCAAGCACGTTGCGACTCCTCGCGTAGCAGTTCTGCCAGCAGTGCGCCCACAATGAACAAGAACAAATGCAGCAGGTGATCACGCTGGATGCTCTCGATCAGCATGCGGCCGACAAAGCCGCCAACCACCAGTGCCAGCACCAGACCGGTCGTGTTTTGCCCGCGCACAAAGCGTCTCAACCCGGTAAACATCAGCGACAGGCAGAACAACAGCCACAGCAGGATGCCCGGAACGCCCAGCCCGACCCCGAGGTCGATAAAGCCGCTATGGCTATGACCCAACTTGTTTTCGATACCGAGATGCGTCAGCGCACGGGTAAAGGCATTACGGCCATAGCCGTAGCCCAGCGGATTGTCGCGGATCAAGTCCAGGCCACGGCTGATCCAGGCAGTGCGCTCGTAAGCTGACGGGTCCACACCCTGACCATTGGCCATCACCGGATAAGGTTCGGTCCGTAGCCAGCCTTTTGAAGTCTGGTAATGCCACCCCATGTCGGCCGAGCCGGCAAAAACCTGATTCCGGGTATCCTTGTGAAACGCGTAACCAGCCATAGCTCCCACGGCGGCACAGATCACGAAGACAATCAGCAATGCCTTACGCCAGCCCAAACGCTTGCGCTCCCAATACAGGAAGACCCCCAGCATGGAAAACGCCAGATACACCATGCCGATCAGACCGTTGCGCGCCCCGGCCATCAGGCTGACCGATAACAATAGCAATAATGCAAGGTAAGGAAGCCAGCGTGGCAATCGGCTAGCATAGTGAAAGCGCGGGCTGAAATCGGCAAACAGTCGTACCGCCAGGAATACCAGTACGGTATTGATGAAAAAGGTCAATTCCAGCTTGGTCGCAGTCGTAAATGCCGTCTGGTATGGCAACGCGCCAGTCGTCACCAGCACATAGCCGGCATGCCCGAGTTCCACACCACATAACAGTGTACCCGCCAGTAACACCACATCCTTGATCGACAGCGCCTGACGACGCCAGAACAGCACCCCGCCAGCGACAAACCACAACAGTCCCATCAACATCTGGCTACGCGCCTCGCCCAGCGATAGCTCCGGCCAGTTGGACCACAACAGCGAATGCAGGAACACGTAGCCGACAAATGCAGCCAGCGACCAGAACAGCTTTCTGCTGCTTCGAATGAAGTCCAGCAGCGCATACCGGTGGCAAACGGAGTATCCAAGGAACAGCACCAGCAGCACATAACGTAACGCCACGGTGTGCGACACATTGGCCACCGTCACAAACACCAGGGCCAGCAACAAGAACAGCATGTCCAGCTTTTTAGTCATCGCGTCTCAATCATTGGGTTACAACATGCGGCCAACAGCCGCGGCTACCGCATCAGACTGGATAGCTTCCATACACAGCGGGCGCTTACAGGCCGGTGGGGCATCACCGAACCGGCGACCACAACGCAGCACCCAGTCCACTTCACGATGATGAATGCTGCGCTGGTTGCGGCACGGGAACCATACCGGGCCGACACCGGCAAACGGTGCCGCGCCAAAGAATTGGCCCGGACCGAATAGCACCTCGGCCCCCGGACCAAACAACATCACCAGCGGCCGGCCGGTGGTCTTGGCCAGGTGTGCTACGCCGGTATCCGGGCACACATTCACCGCCGCCTGCGCCATCACCGCGCGTAATTGCGGCAACCGCAGGCTGCCGGCCAATACCACATCGTTTTCCTGGATACCGCCAGCCGGCAGCAAATGCTGCTCGCCCGGGCCGCAAGACCAGACAATTGCCAGCCCCCGTGCGCGCAAATGCTGCGCCAATGCGGTCCAGTTGGCCGCCGGCCAGTAACGGGTAGCCGAACTGGCACCGACATGCAGCAGCACGAAGCGCGCCGGCAAGTCCGGCAGCGCCACCTGTGGTAGCGGCCAATCGGCCAAGGCAAATGGTGCCGGCGCCGGCCCCGGCACCAAGCGGGCGGCGGTATCGCTCCAGGCTTCCGGCTCGCTGGCATACGGCACGGCCTCATCCAGCAGCCAGTTCTTGTAGGCAGGCGTCTCACCGGCAAAGCCTGACACCCAACGCGCGCCCATCGCCCGCGCCAGAAACGACAGCCGGTTCTCACCCATCAGCAGCGCCCAGTCCACCCGGCCAAGGGTGCACAAGCGCCAGATGGCGGAAAAATCGCGCGGCGACCAGGGTATGGTGCGCACACCATACGGCTGTGCCGCATACATCTCGGCCTGCAGCGGCGGGCAGGCCAGCAGGATTTCCGCCGCCGGATGCTGTTGCCGCAGCTTGGCCAGCAGGCTGGTAGCCATCAAGGCATCGCCGAGCAGAAACTGGTGCAAGACCACGATGCGCCGCATTTCCGCCGCTGCCGGCTTGCGCCGCCAGAATCGCAGCAGCAGACGCGGCAACAGCCAGGCAAAGATCAGTAGCCGACCGGGAACACGACTGTTCTTCATGCCGGATGGTCCGCCAGCAAGCCGTCGTACAGAGCGATCATGGCATCGACCATCTGTTTCTCGGTCATGCCTGCCACCCGCTGCCGTCCGGCAACCCCCATTTGCGGCCAACGTTCACGCGCAGCCAACCACTGCGCCACCGCGGCGCGCCAGCCGGCATCATCCTGCGGCGGGGTAATCCAGCCGGTTTCGCCCGGCTGCAACAGCTCGGCGGCGCCAACGCGGCTGCTGGCCAGTACCGGCAGGCCACAAGCCAGCGCCTCGCTTACCACCAGACCGAATGGCTCATACAAGGCCGGCAGGATGAAACCATCGGCCATGCCGTAATAGTCGCGCACATTGGATTGCGCGCCGGTAAATCGCACCCGTCCGGCGACACCCAGCGTTTCCGCCAGCTGCTGATAGCGGCGCAGTTTTTTATCGCCACCTACCACCACCAGCCAGACTTCGGGCTGCTGGCTGATGGCCTGCAGCGCCTGGGCCACACCCTTGCGCTCGAAGCCGGAGCCGACGTACACCAACACCGGCGCCTGCGGCGGAATGCCCAGTTCACGCCGCAAACCATCACGCTTGGCACGGGCATCCTGTGGATTGAAAAAGTCGGTGTCGATACCGTTGAGGATCACGTGGCATTTGTCTTCTGCCACGCCGTAATGCTCGATGATGTCGTGCTTCACCATCTGCGAAATGCAGATCACCCCCTTGAGCGCAGGAGAACGGTACATGCCCTTTTCCGCGGCCAACATGTAGTGATGGTAGGGATTCAGCATCATGCCGAGCATGCCCAGCGGCCCTTTCACGCCACGACGCGACGCCAGCCAGGCGCGATGCACGCCATCATCGGCGCGGTAAACATGGCAACCGGGAATGCGCTCGTGCGATTGCACCAGGTCGGCACCATCCTGTTGCCAACGCGCCTTGGCAGCGCGGGCAAAACTGCGGTCACGCCAGACATTGCCCAGGTAGAACGGATTGACCGACACCCCCTTGATCCCGTCCATCGGCTGCCACTTGCGATTGATCAGGTAGGCATCAATATCCGGGCGGCCACGCAGCTGCTGCAGGATGGCGCTGACAATGCGCTCGGCGCCGCCGGCCGGATTGTATTTTTGACGCACGATGGCGAGTTTTTTCATGACAATTCCTGCTGCAGCTGTTCAATGGCTGCCAGTACTTGTTGCTCGTCGATCAGCTCCAGACATTCGCTGCGCTTGCCGCCACCGCAGCCGTCGCGGCCACAGGGACGACAGGACATGGCCGTCGCCAGCAAGCGATGCGGTACCTGCCACGGTCCCCATTCGATATCGCCGGACGGGCCAAACAGCGCCACGCAGGGGGTCTGCAACGCCGCCGCCATGTGCATCGGCACCGAGTCCATGCCGACAAACAGCGCCGCATCGTCGATCAGTGCGGCCAACTGCTTCAGATTCAACTCACCCGCCAGGCTGGCGACCGGCCTTGCCAGCCGCGACTGGATTTCCGCCAGCATCGCCATTTCGGCACGATCCGGCGCCGCCGACAACACCACGGTCTCGCCGCGCGCGGTCAGCGCATCGATCAGGCCGGCCATGCGCGCTACCGGCCAGGTCTTGAACAGCCAGCGCGAGGTCGGATGAATCAGGACGTAGCGACCGCTAACACCGTTGGCCGCCAGTTTGGCGCGTACCACCTCGCGGGCCGGCTGCGGAATGGCCAGCTGCAGGCGGCGCTCGTCGGCAGCCGGGTAAATACCCAACCGGCGCAACGCATCCAGGTGAATTTCCACGGTATGGCGGCGATTACCGCCGATTACCGGGTAACGGTGGGTAAAGCTGTTGGCAAACAGCTTGCCAAAATTCCCGCTAGGCGCGACAGACCAGCGCGGCGCCAGCAGGCGTGACAGCCAGGCACCTCGTTTATGCTCGGTAAGGTGGATCACCAGGTCGTAACGACGCGCGCGCAGCTGCGCCAGCAGTCGCCATTCGGCGCACAGCTGCCCCAGCGGCCCCAGCTTCTTCCACTGGCGGTCGATGGTGAACAGTTCGCTCAGCGCGGGATGGCCGGCCAGCATGTCGCGGGTGTCGTGATACACCAGCGCGTCGATCTCGGCATGCGGCGCATGGTTTTTCAGCACCGACAATACCGGCGAGCTCAACAGTACATCGCCGTGGTGGCGCAGCTTGATAACCAGCACGCGCCGCACGGCGGATAAATCGATGGCGTCCTTGAGCATAAAAGAAAAAAGCCGGGTCAGGCGCCCGGCCCAGCATTCAGTTGTTGCAGAAGATCGGCGATTCTATCAGGGTCTTCACTGCGCAGGATACGGCCGGCCTGCGGGCCGAGCTCGTCGAGGTGGCTATCCAGCACATTCTGCTTCACTTGCAGCAGGTTGGCCGGATGCATGGAGAAGCGGCGCAGCCCCATGCCCAACAGCAGGCGGGTAAGGCGGGCGTCACCGGCCATCTCGCCACACACCGACACCGGTTTACCGGCCTTGGTGGCGGTCTTGATGGTGTGGGAAATCAGCTTGAGCACTGCCGGATGCACCGGATCGTACAAATGGCTGACCGAATCGTCGTTACGGTCGATGGCCAGCGTGTACTGGATCAGGTCGTTGGTGCCGATGGACAGGAAGTCCACATGCTTGAGCAGGCTGCCGACCACCAGTGCCGCCGAGGGGATTTCGATCATCGCGCCGACTTCCACCTCCGCGGCAAACGGAATGCCCTCCTCGCGCAGCTCCTGCTTGGCGTACTCCAGCTGTGACAACGCCTGCTTCAATTCCGGTAGGCCATTGATCATCGGGAACAGGATACGGATCTTGCCGTAATGGGACGCCCGCAACAGCGCACGTAGTTGGGCGCGGAACATCAGCGGCTCGGCCAGACACAGGCGGATGCCGGTCAGGCCCAGTGCCGGGTTTTCCGCACTGCCATGCCCCAGCCAGCGCGGGGTCTTGTCGGCGCCCAGGTCCATGGTCCGCACCGTCACCGGCGCACCGCGGGTGGCTTGAGCCACCTCGCGGTAAGCTTCAAATTGTTCGTCCTCGGATGGCAGGCTATCGCGCCCCAGGAACAGGAATTCGCTGCGGAACAGCCCGACGCCCACCGCGCCGGACTCCAGCACGTTGGCCGCATCCTGCGGCAGCTCGATATTGGCCAGCAGTTCGATCGGCGTCCCGTCGCGGGTAATGGCATCGGTCTTGCGGATGCTGGACAGTTTGCGCCGCGCTTCCACCCAGTTGCGCTGGCGGCGGCGGTACTCGGCCAGCACCGAGGCCGGCGGATCGATCACCAGCACCCCCTGCTGGCCATCGACGATGATCATTTCTTCCTCGCGCACCAGTTCGCGCGCGTGATGCAGCGCGATCACCGACGGCAGGTCCAGGCTGCGGCCGAGAATGGCGGTATGGCTGGTGGCACCACCGACATCGGTGACGAAGGCTGCCACGCTGGCATCCTTGAAATACACCATATCCGCCGGCGACAGGTCGTGCGCCACCAGAATGGTGTCTTCGTCCAGATCCTCGGCAATCTGCAGCTCGGTGCTGTGGCCGCCCAGGTTCTTGAAGATACGTTCGATCACCTGCAGCACATCGTGCTTGCGCTCGCGCAGGTAGTCGTCGTCGATAGCGTCAAACTGCGCCACCAGCGCGTCGCACTGCAGTTTCAGCGCCCATTCGGCATTGCAGCGCTGGCTTTCCACCAGCTCGCGCGGCTCGCGCGAAATGGTGGGGTCGGACAACAGCATGATGTGCAACGACAGAAACGCGCCCAGCTCGGCTGGCGCGTTCTCGGGGATGGTGCCCCACAGCAGCTCCAGCTGCTTGCGGGTTTCGCGCACGGCGAGGTCAAAGCGGGCCTGCTCGGCGGGAATCTCGTCGTCGTCCAGCACCAGATGCACCACGTCATCCATACTCTGCGTCAACAAGTGCGCCCGGCCGATGGCGATACCGCCACCGATAGGCACGCCGTGCAGGATGATGCTCATGCTTGCTCCCTCGCCTGTTGTTTTCGTTATTGCCGGCGGATCATTCCGCTTCGTCGAAGCGGTTGTTGATCAATTCCACCAGAGCGGCCATGGCGGCCTCTTCGTCTTCGCCATTGGTCTCCAGGTCGACCATTGCCCCTTTGGCCGCCGCCAGCATCATCACGCCCATGATGCTCTTGCCGTTGACACGACGGCCATTGCGCGCAATCCATACCTCGGCACGGAAACGGCTGGCGGTTTGGGTAAACTTGCTGGACGCCCGCGCATGCAAGCCCAGTTTGTTGATGATCTCAATCTGTTGTTTTTGCATCTTTGCTCTCTGGCAACATGTAATAGACCCCCTCCAGGCCGCCGGTTATGGCCTTGCTGACCACGACTTCCAGCGGCTGGCTGCTGTAGCACAGCACCCGCACCAGCATCGGCAGATTGATGCCGGCCACGGCTTCCACCTTGCCGGCATCCACCAGCCGCCAGGTGATATTGGCCGGGGTGCCGCCGACCATATCGGTCAGCACCACCACGCCCTCGCCCTCTTGTAGCCGGGCAACCAAGGCGCCGGCCTCCAGGAACTTCTGTTCCGGATCTTCGTGTTTTTCCACGGCCATCACGGCCAGATTGTCCGGCACACGGCCGAGTACATGCCGCGCGCAATCGGCCAGACTGTGCCCGAGATTGCCATGTGAAATGATCAGTACGCCAACCATGTTTCGTCTACTCCGGCTTGTACCGGTCAAGTTGGCCGCAAGCGGCCGGCATGGCGGTCAGCCCGCCGTCCCCGGCGCTGTTTCGGCAGGGCGGAACCAGCCCAACCTTGGCGACAGCGCCACCACATCGCCCACGATAATCAGTGCGGGCGAACTGATACTATGCGCCTGGATCAAGCCAGGCAAGGTTTCCAGTGTTCCTACAACGGTACGCTGTTGCAGGGTGGTAGCGCGTTCCACCACCGCCGCCGGGGTGCCGGGCGCCTTGCCATGACTTATAAATTCAGCGCAGAGTTCCGCCGCCATGGTCAGCCCCATGTAAACCACCACGGTCTGCTGTTCCCGGGTCAACGCCGGCCAGTCTAGCGCTATGCTGCCGTCCTGCTTGTGACCTGTAACAAATGTCACCGACTGGGCATGATCGCGATGGGTCAGCGGAATGCCGGCATAGGCCGCCGCGCCGCTGGCGGAGGTGATGCCGGGCACCACCTCGAACGGGATACCCTCGGCGGCCAACGCCTCGATTTCCTCGCCACCGCGACCGAAAGTAAACGGGTCGCCCCCCTTCAGCCGCAACACGCGCTTGCCTTCCCGCGCCAGGCGCACCATCAGGCTGTTGATGTCTTCCTGCGGTAAGGAATGGTTGGCGCGCTGCTTGCCGACAAAAATACGCTCGGCATCGCGGCGCACCAGCTCCAGCAACGGCTCGGCGACCAGATTGTCGTACAGCACCACGTCGGCCTGCTGCATCAGCCGCAGCGCACGGAAAGTCAGCAGATCGGGATTGCCCGGCCCGGCGCCCACCAGATACACCGCACCGGATGGCGGCGTGTCGCTGGCGGCCAACCGCGCCAGCATCTCGGCTTCTGCCGCGGTTTCGTTGCCGTTCATTACCTGTTCTGCCAGCGGCCCTTCCAGCACCGACTCCCAGAATGCCCGCCGCTGCTCCACATTACCGAACCTCGTCTTGACCCGGTCGCGGAAACGGCTGGCAAACCGTGCCAGATTGCCAAAACCGGCAGGAATCATGCTTTCCAGCCGGGCGCGGACCAGCCGCGCCAGCACCGGCACGCCACCACCGGTAGACACCGCGATCACCAGCGGCGAGCGGTCGATGATGGCCGGCGTGATATAGCTGGACAACTCCGGGTCATCCACCACATTGGCCGGGATGCCTTGCGCCTGCGCCGCCTGCGACACCATGCGGTTGACCTCGCGGTCATCGGTGGCGGCCACCACCAGTCGCTGGCCGGCCACATCGCTCGCGGCTACCGCGCGCGGCACATGCCGGATAACGCCGCTGTCCGCCAATGCGACCAACTCCGGCACCAGCGCCGGCGACACCACCGTCAGGCGCGCGCCGGCCGACAACAACAGACGAGCCTTGCGCACCGCCACTTCGCCACCGCCAACCAGCAAGCAGGGTTCATCCTGCAGGCGCAGAAAAATCGGAAAATACTCCACACGCAGCTCCCGTCGATAATCCTGTCGAGGATACCCGCCCGGCTGCGACTTGGCGACCGTCAGCGCCTGCCGGCGCAAGCAATTCTGCCGCGTCGTCCGCGGCCGGAATGACTACAATCACAACTACCCGACCCGTTTGGAATTTCCCGTCCCGTCGATGCACAAGCAATCAAAGCGGAATGCCCCGGACACCTCCGCGCTGGAAACCGTCCTTAACTCGCTGCCCGGCGGCTACCTGCTGCTGGACCGGCAATTGCAGATCCGGCTGGTTTCGCCACGCTTCGGAC
>NZ_CADEPL010000021.1 GCF_902829295.1 Vogesella oryzae | reverse complement strand
GATCAAGGAAGTGTCGGAACAGACCAACCTGCTGGCGTTGAACGCGGCCATCGAGGCCGCTCGTGCCGGCGAGGCCGGCCGCGGTTTTGCCGTGGTCGCCGACGAGGTACGCAAGCTGGCGGAACGGGTGAAGGTCGCCACCGACGAAATTTCCGGCAATATCGACGGCATGCTGGGGCTGGTGAAGAACACCAAGGACGAGACCAACCTGATTACCAGCGATACCCAGCAGGCGCGCGAGGTGATCAACCGCTCATCGCAGCATTTCGGCCGCATGATGGGCGATTTCGAGAATACCGCGAACAGCATGACGCAGATCGCCGGCACCATGACCGAATTTGCCAGCAGCAATCGCCAGATTACCGCCAACGTGTCGGAAATCCATACGCTGAGCAATATGGTGGCCGATAGTCTGAAACACTCCGAGGATGTGTCGGTTGCCTTGTCGCGCGCGGCAGAGGAAGTGCAGGAGCTGGTGGCGCGCTTCATTCTGGGCGAAGGGGTGCTGGACGAATCCATCGCCGTGGCCAGGCAGGCACGCGAGCAATTGCAGCAAGTGTTGCAGCAGGCGGTAAAGGACGGATGCGATGTCTTCGATCAGCGCTACCAGCTGATCGCCGGTACCAACCCGCCGAAGTACCATACCAATTACGATGTGAAGCTGGAAAAGTCGCTGCAGCAGATTTATGACCGCGTAGTGCAGCAGGTAAGTGGCGGCCGATTCTGCGTGATGGTGGATAACAATGGCTATGCGCCTACCCACAACAGTTTCTACTCCAAGCCGCTGACCGGCGACATGGCTACCGACCTTGTCGGCAGCCGCGACAAGCGCCTGTTCAATGATCCGACCGGTCTGAAGTCGGCGCGCAACCAGCAGCCATTCCTGTTGCAGACCTATATGCGCGACACCGGCGAGATCCTGTCGGAAATCGCGCTGCCGATCAGCATGAACAATCGCCACTGGGGGGCGATCCGCGTCGGTTTCGATCCGATGGTGATGCTGGAGGCCGGCAGCAAGAAGTAAACGTTGGCCGCTGCGCCAGTAACAAAGGGGCCCGGCGGGCCCCTTGTTACTGGCGCAGCTCAGGTGCTCACGCCATGAAGGTCAGTACGCCGACTACCACGAACAGGCCGGCAGCCACGCGGTGTACCAGTGTAATGGGCAGTTTGCGGGTGGCGACCTCGCCCAGCAGTACCGCCGGTACGTTGGCAATCATCATGCCCAGCGTGGTACCCATCACCACCGAGACGGTGTCGTGATAGCGGGCCGACAACGCGACGGTAGCGATCTGGGTTTTGTCGCCCATCTCGGCCAGGAAGAAGGCGACAACCGTGGCACCGAACACGCCCAGTTTGTTCAGCAGTCGGGTTTCTTCATCCAGCTTGTCCGGGATCAGCATCCAGATTGCCATGCCGATAAAGGACGCGGCCAGCAGCCACTTCAACATCTGCATATTGATGAAACCACTGGCGTATTGTCCCAGCCAGGCTGCGGCAAAATGGTTGAGGATAGTGGAAACGAAAATGCCTGTAATGATGGGGACGGGCTTCTTGAAGCGGGTCGCCAGCAACAGGGCCAGCAGCTGGGTCTTGTCGCCGATTTCGGCCAGGGCAACGATACCGGTGGACAGCAGGAAAGCTTGGGAAAGCATAATGACTCCGAGGGGGCTGCACGCGACACATGACCCGCCGTGATGCAGCCCCCGCCGCTCACAACGAATCATGAGTCTTGCCAGACAGAAATGTCGTCTGCGCCATGGCGGAACCGCCAAGTGTGTTGACGCAGACCCCCGCTTTCTCGCGGGTCGGCTACTCCCTCAGGATGGGGCGGATGATACCGTTGCCAAGCGCAGGCGGCAAGGTTGACCGCATAAAAAAAACCGGCAGCTCAGGCTGCCGGTTTTTTCGAACAGAGGCGGGCGATCAGGCGCGCTTCTTGAATTCGTTGGTGCGGGGGTCGATTTCGATCAGGTTGCCGATTTCAACGAAGGCCGGAACCGGGATTTCCAGGGTGGTGCCCTTGATGCGTGCCGGCTTCAGTACCTTGCCGGAGGTGTCGCCACGTACGGCCGGCTCGGTGTATTCCACTTCGCGAACCACGGTGGTCGGCAGTTCAACGGAGATGGCCTTGCCGTTGTAGAAGGTTACTTCGCACTTGTCTTCCATGCCGTCGATGATGAACGGGATCACGTCTTCCATGTTCTCGGCTTCAACTTCGTACTGGTTGAATTCGGTATCCATGAAGACATACATCGGGTCGGCGAAGTAGGAGTAGGTGCACTCGCGCTTTTCCAGAACCACAACGTCGAACTTGTCGTCTGCCTTGTACACGGCTTCGGAAGCCGCGCCGGTCAGCAGGTTTTTCATCTTCATTTTTACAACGGAGGCGTTGCGGCCGGATTTGGAGAATTCGGCTTTCTGAACGACCATCGGGTCGCTACCTACCATGAATACGTTACCAGCGCGGAGTTCCTGAGCGGTTTTCATGCGTCTAAAGTCCTAAAGTCTTGAATCAGAATCGGAAACGGATTTCCGGAAAACCCGCTATTGTAGCTGCTTTTTCGTAAATTGCACCAGATTCGTCGCCAGGTCGCCGTGTGCCAGTTGCTGCTGCGGCCAACGGCTGGCGTGTGTCTGCCAGAGCGGCAGGGTGGCAAGCAGTGACGGCCAGGCTGCCGCCGGCAGCTGGTCGCGGTTCCAGCCGTGGTGGAAATCGCGGATCAGGTTGGCCGCGATGTCCGGCATGGCGGCCAGATAGCGTTGCAAAAAGGCATCCAGCTTTTCCAGGTGCGCGTCCTGTTCCTGGCGGTAGATGTGCCAGACAAACGGCCGGCCGGCCCATTGCGCGCGCACGAAACTGTCCTCGCCGCGCACGATGTTGAGATCGCAGCTCCACAGCAGGCGGTCGTAGCCGTCCTGATCGGTCATCGGCAGCACGCAGACTTCCAGTGCGCCGTGACGGAAACTGTCGCCGGGCTGTGCCGGCTGTGTGATGCCGATGCCGGCCAGCACGTCCGGCAGTACCCGCCCTTGCGGTACCAGCAGTTGTACCGCTTGCGTGCCTGCGGCCAACGTTGCGGACCATTGCGCCGCCGCGGCGGTGTCATAGGCGAACAGGCTGATGCGCAGCCCGCCTGCCGGGCACGGCGGTATGCCGCGGGCCAGCCAGTAGGCATCCTGTGCCGTCCGGTCGGCCTGCCAGCTGTCGCGCGCGGCCAGCAGGCCGGCTTCACACAGCAGGCCGCCACTGTGCTCGTCAAAGCCGGGAAAGAAAAAGTACTTGGTCAACGGCAGGCGCGGGTGTGGCGATGCCATGCCGTGGCAACCGGCTACCCAGTCCTCGGCCGACAGATATTCCAGATTCAGCCACACCGGTTTGTGTGTGCGGGTCGCCATTGCCTGCTGGTAAGACGCCGGCAGTTCGCAGGCAAAGGCTTCGATCACCACATCTGCGGACTCGAAGTCGCTGCAGAACGGTTTGCCCCAGTGGCGTACGCGGATGTCGCCCAACCGCTGGTCGGGGCTGGTGCTATCCAGCGCCGGGGCGATGCGGGCAAAACTGGCCAGATCGTCCACCCACAGCGTGATGTCGAGAGCGTGTTCTGCGGCCAGCTGGCGCGCCAGGCGCCAGGTCACGCCGATGTCGCCGAAGTTGTCGATCACGGTGCAGAAAATGTCCCAGCGCTGGCGTGGCATGTCGGTCTCCTTGATTGGCTGCGCAGCATAGCGCAGTGGCGCAGGACGACCAAGCGGCGGTTGTGTGCTAGTGGCAGGCCTCGCCCGGATAGCCCGGCAGCTGGCTGGCGGCCGGGCTGCAAGCCAGTTTGCGCGCCAGTTTGAGTTGCTGTTTGAGATTGCCGCGATCGACCGCAGCCCAGTGCAGCTGCTGCCCCAGCCAGCTGGCCCAGGCAAACTCGACAAAATATACCTCGTCACGCTTGCTGAAGTAGTCGTCGTCCTGCAGCCGGCCGGCCAGCGTGCGATAGGGGTAATCCGGCAGCTCCGCCAGGGAGGCTGGCAGCGCTTCCGCTGCCAGCGGCTGACCGTGCTCGTCATGCAGCCAGGCCCAGTGCCGTGCGCTCATCTGCTGCCAGAAGGTGTCGGCCTGCGGCAGACGGCCGATCACCTGCACGCTGGCGCTGCTGACGCCGATGCGCAGCAGTGCACTGGCAAAGTGATGGCGATCCACCAGATAGAGTTTGCCTTGCGGGCCGATCACCACCGGAATCACTTTCTTGCGAATCCTGGCGGCCAGCTTGTCGGCAGATAGCGCGCGCAGTGCCTCAGCCTCGTCCTCTACCTGCAGCTTGCCGATGCCGCCCTGGGTGGGATGCAAGGCGGCCAACGTTGTCTCGCACCATTGTCCGATCCGGGTATCGCTCTGGCAGGGAGCGCCGTTGGCAATACTGGTGGCCAGCAGCAAGGCGAGGGCAGGCAGTAGGCGACGCATGGGTGCTATCCGGCGGAGAAAACCGCCACGCTAAGCCCGGCTGGCGGCACTGGCAAGCGGCATGTAACAAGGCCGGGCGTCGGCCCGGCCTTGTGTGGAGACGCGTTTACACGTGCAGCAGCAGGAAGCGCCGCTCCCACGGGCTGATTACGTCGAAGAACTCGCGGTACTCCGCTTCCTTGATGGCGCCATAGGTCTGGATGAAGTGCTCGCCGAAGATGTCTGCCAGCGGCTTGCACTTCAGCAGCATGTCGATGGCGTCATCCAGATGCCGAGGCAGCTGGTGCGGCTGCTCGTAGGCGCTGCCGGTCAGCGGCTCGGAAGGCTTGATGCGCTGCTGCATGCCCAGGTAGCCGCAGGCCAGGCTGGCGGCCAGCGCCAGATACGGGTTGACGTCCACGCCGGCCAGACGGTTTTCCACCCGCCGCGCTTCCGGACCGGAATGCGGCACGCGCAGGCCGCAGGTGCGGTTGTCGTAGCCCCAGCTCAGGTTGATCGGCGCCGAGGTAAAGCGGCTGAGGCGGCGGTAGCTGTTTACATAGGGGGCGAAGAACGGCATCGCCGCCGGCAGATAGGTTTGCAGGCCGCCGATGAAGTGGAAAAAGGCATCCGAGGCGCTGCCGTCCGGCTGGCTGAAGATATTGCGGCCGTTGCCATCCACCACGCTCTGGTGGATGTGCATGGCGCTGCCCGGCTGGCCCTGCATCGGCTTGGCCATGAAGGTGGCGTACATATTGTTGCGGATCGCCACCTCGCGCACGGTGCGCTTGAACAGGAATACCTGGTCGGCCAGCGCCAGCGGGTCGCCGTGATCCAGGTTGATCTCCATCTGCGCGGTGCCCATCTCGTGGATCAGCGTGTCCAGCTGCAGGCCCTGGGCCTCGCACCAGTCGTACATCACATCGAAGATGTCGTCGTATTCATTCACCGCATCGATGCTGAAGCTCTGCATCCCGGCCTCGGTGCGCTTGGTGCGGCCAACCGGCGGGCGCAGCGGAATGTCTTCGTCGGGTTCTACCTCGACCAGGTAAAACTCCATTTCCGGGGCCACGATGGCGGACAGGCCCTCCTGTTCGTACAGCTTGAGGATGCGTTTGAGCACATTGCGCGGCGCGAGGTCAGCGTCGCTGCCATCGAAGTTGACGCAGTCGTGGATGATCTGGGCGGTGGGTTCTTTTGCCCACGGTACCGGGCGGATGGAGCCGGCATCGGGAATCAGGCGCATGTCCGGGTCGGCAACCGAGGTGAAGTCCTGCTCGGGAAAGTCGCCGGTTACGGTCATGGAGAGAACAGCTTCCGGCAGGCGAAGGCCCTCGGCCGGATTGTATTTGTGGCGCGGCACGATCTTGCCGCGGGCCAGTCCGGTCATGTCCGGAATCAGGCATTCCACTTCGGTGATGTGATGGTCGTCCAGCCATTGCTGGATTGCTTGCGGGTCATGGCTCATAAACAGGTCTCGAGGATCAGGTATGCGCGCCGGAACTGGTGGTCCGCCGCTCGTGGTTCAGCAGCGTCTTGCGGCGCTGCGCCAGGGTCAGAAATGCCAGCGTGGCGCACAGGCGCTGGTCGCTGGGATGGCGTGGCAGGGGCTGGCGTTGGTAACCAAACCCGTACAGATCAATCAAAATGCGTGTCCTTTCGCGGTATAGAATGAGAGATGAAAATTGCCGCCGATATTCGATGTTTAAAATCATCATCGGCAGAACGTCATGCTAAAAGCAGCGGGCATGTGGCAGCAACTGCGCCGCATGTTTACCGCTGGCTGCTGTGGAAGAAAGACGACAACCATGTCCCGTACGACAGGACTGTTTAATTATGAGTGATGCCGAATCGCCGGAACGCCCGGCAACCCCGCCATCCGCCGCGCGCCGCTGGGGCCGCCGCCTGGCCTGGACCGTTGCTGCGCTGGCCGCGCTGCAAGCCGGCTTGTGGGTCGGCGTACCCAGGGCGGTAGATTACGCCGCCGGTAACTGGGCCAAAGGTCTTGGCCGCAGCCTGACGCTGGGCAAAGTGGAGTTTGCGCCGTGGGCCTTGCGGCTGACACTGCACGATGTGGCGCTGCGCGACCGCGATGGCAGCCCGCTGTTCAGCGCCGCACGCCTGAACGTGGATGCCGAAGGCCTGCCGTTGCTGATCGGCCGCATCCAGCTCTCCGATATCACGCTGGATACCCCGCAGCTGTGGGCCGAGCGCGATGCCAAGGGCGAATGGAACTGGAACCGGCTGCTGCGTGATGCCAGCGGCCCGGCCAAGCCGCAACAGCAGAAAGCGTCCGGCCCGCCCAAGCTGCTGATCCGCCAGCTGGCACTGAACAAGGGGCAGGCGCATCTGCAGGATGCGCTGGGCGGCGATGTCCAGCATCAGCTGTTGCCGCTCAATTTCCAGCTGCAGAACCTGTCCACGCTGCCGGAAAACCAGGGACGCTACCAGCTGGCGGCAGAGCTGGACGACGGCACCAAACTGGCATGGCATGGCAGCCTGCTGCTGCAGCCCTTGCAGTCGGATGGCGAGCTGAAAGTGGAGGGCTTCACCCTGGCCAGCATCTGGCCGTATGTGCAGCCGCATCTCAAGTTGGCCGCACCGCAGGGCAAACTGTCGCTGACCGTGCCGTACCACTTCGATCTGGCTGGCGTGTCGGCCAGTGCCTGGTCGCGCGGCTTCAGCGCCCGGCTGGATGGCCTGGCGTTGGCCGCACCTGTCAGTGGCAGCCCGTTCAAGTTGGCCAGCCTGCAGTTGACTGGCGGGCAGTTCGATCTGGTCAACCACCGCGTGGTGCTGGGCAAGCTGACCCTGGCGGGAGGCGAAGTGGCCACGGTGCTGGATGACAAGGGCCGGCCGGACTGGCTGGCGGCGATACCCGCCGCCCGGCCTGCGGCCAACGTGCCCGCCAAAGCGACGGCCAACGCCGCGGCCGCGCCGCCGTGGCATGTCAGCCTGCCGCAGTTGCGGCTGGAAAACTGGCAGCTGCGGGCGACGCATAACGGCTTTAGCGCCCCACTGTTCGCCAGCCTGAAGCTCGACAGCCTGCAGGCCGCCATCAACGCCGATGACAAGGGCGGGCTGACAGTGCAGGACGCTACGCTGGCTCTATCGCAACTGCTTGCCGCCAGTGGCAAGCAGCCACCGTTTGCCACCCTCGCCAGCGTAAAGCTCGCCAGCAGCAATCTGGATCTGGCCAAACACCGCATCGCAGCGGGCGACATCACGCTGCAGGGCCTGCAGCTGGTGGTTAACCGCAGCAAGGATGGCAAGCTGGATGTCGCCGAGGCCCTGCGCCAGCGCGGCGCCGGCACTGCTGCCAAAGCGCCGGCAGGCACTGACAAAGCGGCAGCCGGCGCGGCGTGGCAGATCCGCTACCCGCAGCTGCTGCTGGAGGGCGGTAACGTCAGCTGGCGCGATAGCACTACTGCCACGCCGGTAACGCTGCAATTGGCCGATATTGCCGCCAAGGCGGCCGGTGACCCGCAGCAGGGCTGGGCGCTGCAACTGGCGGCCGGACTCGGTAAAGGCAAGTTGCAGCTGGATGCCTCGCTTGCGGCCAACCTGCAGGACATCAAGGGTCAGCTGCAGGCCAGTCATCTGCCGCTGGCCGGCGTAGCGCCGTATGCACTGCAGCAGACCGTGTTGCGTTTTGGCGGCGGCGAAGTGTCGGCCGATCTGGGCTTTGCGTTGGCGGGTAGCCGCTGGCAGGCTGACGGCAAGGCACAGCTGGACAAACTGGCGCTGTTCGAGCCGGGGCGGCGCGAGCCGCTGCTGGGCTGGCAGCAGCTGGCGGTGTCCGGCATCAAGGCGCAGCCTGATAAGGTGAACATCTCCGATGTGCGTCTGGTGGCGCCACAGCTGCGTTTTATCCTCGATGAAAAGCGGGTGCCCAACTTTGCCCACCTGATGAAGCCACAGCCGGCAACTGCCGCCAAAGCGGCGGCGCCGGCCAAGGGCGGCGGCAGTGCCGCGCCGGTGGTGGAGGTGCGCGCCATCCGCGTGCGCGATGCGCGCATGGACTTTGCCGACCTGGGGTTGCAGCCGAGCTTCGGTACCCGCATCCACTCGCTGTCCGGCACCGTGCTGGGCTTGTCCAGCAAGCCGGGCCGCCGCGGCACGGTGACGCTGGACGGCCGTGTCGACCAGTTCGGCGACGTGCGTATTCGTGGCGCACTGTCGCCGTTCGAGGTGACGCGCGACCTGGACATGACGCTGAACTTCCGCAACATCCCGCTGGGCAGCCTCAACCCGTACTCGATGACCTTTGCCGGCTGGCAGATCACCGATGGCCGCCTGACGACCGAGTTGAAGTACCTGCTGAAGGATCGCCAGCTTAACGGCGACAACCGCGTGGTGATCGATAACATCAAGCTGGGCGGCGAGGTGGCCAACTACGAAGGCACCCGCCTGCCACTGCGGCTGGCGGTGGCGTTGCTGGAAGACAGCGACGGCCGTATCGACCTGTCGCTGCCGGTGGCCGGCAGCCTGGATGCGCCGGACTTCTCCTACGGCCATCTGGTGTGGCAGGCGCTGCGCAATATCCTGACCAAGGTGGTTACCGCACCGTTCCGCGCGCTGTTCGGCGGCGAGGGCTTCGACGCGATCTACGCCGATGCCGGCGATGACCGCATCCCGCCGCCGGAGCGCGAGAAGCTGGGCAAACTGGCCGAGCTGATGGTCAAGCGGCCCAAGCTGATGCTGGCGATCGGTGGCGGCTACGACAGCACGCAGGATAGCCGCGAGCTGGCGCGTTACCGTGTCGACAGCGACATTCTCAAGCGTGCGGCCTACAAGCTGCAGGCCGACGAGCCGCTGCCGCTGCCGGACATGGGAGATCCTGCCATCCGCAAGGCAGTGGGCGATGTCTATGCCGCGCAGTTCGGCCGCTTTGCCTGGCTGAAACGGGTTGCCACCGAGAAAGACACCGCCGAGCGTTCGCAGGCGATGCGGCAGGAGTTGCTGGCGGCACAGAAAGTCGATCAGGCGGCCCTTAACGCGCTGGCCAAGGCGCGCGGCACAGCAGCGCAGCAGCTGCTGTTGCAGGCGCAGCCGACGCTGGCCGAGCGTATCAGCGTGCTGGAACCGGATACCGTGAAGGCGGACAAGGATGGCATTCCGCTGTTGCTGAAGCTGAAATAAGCAGGTGTTTGACCATGCGGCCGGACTGGATGACAGTCCGGCCGCAGTCGTTTTGCATGGCTGTTGCAGTACTGCCGCACCGGGTTGGCCGCAGGCTGTCCGCTAGGGCAGCATTGCCTAATATCAAGGGCATGGGACACTGTATCTAGTTAGACTGCTTTTTTTCTGACACCACATCTAGCGGAGGTGGCATGAACCGGGATAACAATGCCGTGTTTGCGGAACAGGATATTTCACGCGAAGTCTTGCTGGAAAAGTACGCCAAGAACGGCGAACAGTCGGTAACGGAAGTGCGTCAGCGCGTGGCGCAGGCACTGGCTGCGCTGGAGCAGGATCCGCAACGTTTCGCCCCGCTGTTTTTCGAGGCGCTGGATGGCGGTTTCATTCCCGGTGGCCGCATCAATTCCGCCGCCGGTACCGACCTCAAGGCCACGCTGATCAACTGCTTCGTGCAGCCAGTGGGCGATGCGGTGTCCGAGTCGGAGAACGGCAAGGTCGGTATTTACGAAGCACTGCTGCAATCGGCCGAGACCATGCGCCGCGGTGGTGGCGTCGGCTACAACTTCAGTCGCATCCGTCCCAAGGGTGCGCGGGTGAAGGGTACCAACAGCCGCGCTTCCGGCCCGGTATCGTATATGCGGGTGTTTGACCGCAGCTGCGAAACGGTGGAATCCGCCGGCGCGCGCCGCGGTGCGCAGATGGGCGTGCTGGACGTCAGCCACCCGGACATCGAAGCCTTCATCCACGCCAAGGACCAGGGCGACCTGGCCAACTTCAATATCTCGGTGGGCGTGTCCGACGCCTTCATGCAGGCAGTGGACGCGGATGGCGACTGGGAGCTGACCCACGCGGTGGCGCCAGCCAATGATGCCTTCCCCGACAGTTACCAGCGCGCCGATGGCTTGTGGGTATACCGCAAGGTGCGTGCCCGCGAGCTGTGGCAGCAGATCATGCACTCCACCTATGACCACGCCGAGCCGGGCGTGCTGTTCATGAGCAAGATCAACGCCGACAACAACCTGTCCTACTGCGAGGTGATCGAGTCCACCAACCCCTGCGGCGAGCAGCCGCTGCCGGACTACGGCTGTTGCGACCTGGGCTCGGTCAATCTGTGCAAGTTCGTGCGCCAGCCGTTCGGCTCGGCGGCCAACTTCGACTACAAGGCGTTCGAGAAGGTGGTGCGCATGTCGATCCGCATGCTGGACAACGTGCTGGATCTCACCGTGTGGCCGCTGCAGGAGCAGCAGCGCGAGGCGCAGAACAAGCGCCGTGTTGGCCTGGGTTTTACCGGCCTGGGCGATGCGCTGATCATGCTGGGGGTGCGCTACGACAGCGAAGAAGGCCGCAGGTTGGCCGCCAGCATCTCCGAACACATGCGCGACGCCGCCTACGACGCCTCGGTGGATCTGGCCATTGAAAAGGGCGCCTTCCCGCTGTTCGACGCCGACAAATACTTGGCGGCGCCGCACTGCGCCAGCCGCCTGCCGGACAAAATCAAGGCGCGTATCCGCAAACACGGCATCCGCAACTCGCACCTGCTATCCATTGCGCCCACCGGCACCATCTCGCTGGCGTTTGCCGACAACGCCTCCAACGGCATCGAGCCGCCGTTCAGCTGGTACTACACCCGCAAGAAGCGCATGGCTGACGGCACGCAGCAGGAATACCTGGTGGAAGACCATGCCTACCGCGTGTACCGCATGCAGGGCGGCGATACCAATGCGCTGCCGGATTACTTCGTCAGCGCACTGCAAATGAGCGCGCTGGACCACATGCGCATGGTGGCGGCGGTGGCGCCGTACGTGGATACCGCCATCTCCAAGACCGTGAACGTGCCGGCGGATTACCCGTTTTCCGACTTCGAAAGCCTGTACCTGGAGGCCTGGCGTGCCGGGCTGAAGGGCATCACCACCTATCGCCCCAACAGCGTGCTGGGTTCGGTGCTGTCGGTGGAGCCGACGCCTGCGGCCAACCCTGCGTCTGGCAGCGCAGGCAGCCAGCAGCTGCCGCAGGACCTGGGCAACCAGAACGACCCGGACCGCCGCATCACGCTGAATACCGCGCCCAGCCCGGCACTGGCCAGCCTGAAATGGCCGCACCGTCCCAAGCTCAAGCATGGCAACCCGTCGTGGACCTTCATGGTGGAAGGCGAGGAGGGCGACTTCGCGGTGATGGTCGGCCATATCGAAGGCCAGCAGCCGGGCGAAGCGCCACTGCCGTTCGAATGCTGGGTCAACGGCGACGTGCCGCGCGGCCTGGGGGCGATTGCCAAGACACTGTCGATGGACATGCGTTGCCGCGACCGCGCCTGGCTGGGGGCCAAGCTGGACGCGCTGGCCGCCACCCGCGGTGACCGCCACTACCGTGCAGAATTGGGTGATGGTCCGGTGGGTAGCAGCGCCGCCGCCGCCGCGCTGGGGCGGGTGGTGAAGCACCGCGTCGAGCAACTGGGGGCGCTGACGTTGGCCGCCGGCGATGCCACCCCGGTGATGGACGCGCTGTTTGCGCGCAAGGAGCCGAAATCCGGCACCGACGGCACCATCAGCTGGTCGGTGGACGTGAACAACCCGCAGACGGGCGACGACTTCGTGCTGTTCGTGAAGGAGCTGGTACTGCCCAACGGCCAGCGCCGGCCGTACTCGCTGTGGCTGGCCGGCCATTACCCGCGCGAGCTGGACGGGCTGTGCAAGATGCTCAGCCTCGACATGCGGGTGATCGACCCGGCGTGGATCGGTATGAAGCTGCGCAAGCTGCTGAGCTATGCCGAGCCGCAGGCCGACTTCTTCGCACGCACCCCGGGCAGCGACAAGTCGCAGAGCTGGCCGTCCACCGAGGCCTACCTGGCGCGGCTGGTGATTCACCGCTACGCCATGCTGGGCATCCTTAGCGAGGACGGTGTGCCGGTGGAGGAAATGGGGGTAATGGTGCCGGAGCAGGGCGACCTGTTTGAAAGCGCGGTGGTCAGCGTGGCGCCGGCGCAGATGGCCGGCAAGGCCTGCCCGGAATGCGGCAACCGCGCGCTGATCAAGAAGGACGGCTGCGAGTTCTGCACCGCCTGCGGCCACGTCGGCGCCTGCGGCTAGCGGCTGATCGCGGAAAACAAAGCCGCCCCTCGGGGCGGCTTTTTCATGGCTGTCGTCTTGTGCGCTTGGCCCGGCCTGTCGACCAGGGCGGGGGCGTGATGGCGGGCTTACAGTGCGGCGCGGTAGATCGCTTCCACCTCGGCCTGGCTAGGCTGCACCGGGTTGGTCAGGCCGCAGGCGTCTTTCAGTGCGTTGGCCGCCAGCGTCGGGATGTCCGCGTCCTTCACTCCCAGCTGGGTCAGACCGGCCGGGATGCCGACATCGGCCGCCAGCTGGCGGATGGCCGCCAGTGCCGCCTCGGCGCTTGGCTCGGCACCCAGTGCCACGGCGACATCTGCCAGACGGGCCGACGCCACGCGGGCATTGAACGCTTGCACGTGCGGCAGCAGCACCGCGTTGCACACGCCGTGCGGCAGATCGTAGAAGCCGCCCAGCTGGTGCGCCATCGCATGCACATAGCCCAGCGACGCATTGTTGAACGCCATGCCGGCCAGGAACTGGGCATAGGCCATCTGTTCGCGCGCTGCCATGTCCTGGCCGTTGCTGACGGCGGTGCGCAGGTTGGCCGCAATCAGGCTCACTGCCTTCAGTGCGCAGGCGTCGGTAATGGGGGTGGCCGCGGTCGATACATACGCTTCCACCGCGTGGGTCAGTGCGTCCATGCCGGTGGCGGCGGTCAGGCTGGCCGGCATGCCGAGCATGGTTTCCGGGTCGTTCACCGACAGCACGGGGGTGGTGTGCTTGTCGACGATGGCCATTTTGATGTGGCGCGACTCGTCGGTAATGATGCAGAAGCGGGTCATCTCGCTGGCGGTACCGGCGGTGGGATTTATCGCCACCAGCGGCAGCTGCGGCTTGGCCGATTTGTCCACGCCTTCATAATCCTGGATTTTGCCGCCGTTCACCGCCACCAGCGCGATGGCCTTGGCGCAGTCGTGCGGGGAGCCGCCACCCAGCGAAATCACGCTGTCGCAGGCTTTATCCTGCAGCAGCGCCAGACCGGCGCCCACGTTGGCGGTGGTCGGGTTGGGCTGCACGCCATCGAACACGAAAGACTGGATATCCGCTGCGGCCAACTGGTTTTGTACTTGCGCCACCAGGCCGGCTTTGACCAGGCCGCCGTCGGTCACGATCAGCGTACGGCGCAGGCCACGGGCCTGCATCGCGTCGACCGCCTTCTGTACGCTACCGGCGCCCATCAGGTTGAGGGCAGGGATGTGGAATTCGCTGACAGCCATTTTCTTGTCCTTTCATGGAAACGATTTCATGCCGTCAGGCTACGCTTTCCGCTCTGTGCCTTCTTGCGCCATATCAAGCAAAATCCTGTTTTGAAGTTGCCGCGTGTTGCTGCTTACGCTCGCTGCGGTGCTCTGCTGGCGGCTGACGGTGCATGCTTGCCCGTCACCGGTGGCCGCTATTGCTGACAGAGATTGTTTTTGCTTGGTATCGATACCAATCGTGGCGCAGCATGAAAAAAGCCGCCCAAGGGGCGGCGGTTGCGTGTCGGCGGCCAACGTTCAGCAACGGCCTTTCATTGCCTGTCCCGGTGGGCAGAAGCCACCGCGGTAGTCGTAGTAGTAACCGCGCCCGTCGTCGTCGCCATGCCAGTGATGGTGGCCGCCGTCATCGCCGTATACCGGCACGACGATGCGGGCAGGTTCCAGCACGATGGGCGAGCGCAGTTGCACGCGGGCCGGCTGCACTACACAGGCAGACAGGCTGCCTGCGGCGATCAGGGCGATTAACAGGGTTCTCATGGTGTTCTCCGAATTGGCAGGGGTAGTCCCGTAGCGGGCATACCCGGAATCTGGTGCCTGGCGGCCGGCGTGGCGGCGATGGCCCCGCTCGCGGGGGAGGGTGGCGGCAGCAAGGGTGCCGCTTGTTGCCACCATGGCTGGCAGGGTCGGCCTGTCGGACAGGCTTGGCGCACAGCCGGTGGCGCAGGCATTCCGAGCATAAGCCAGGACGGGCGCCGGCCCTAGTGGAAAGCTGCTAACAATTATTAAGGCTGTACTGACTTGATGACAGCCGCGCCGCCGCGTGCGGCCGGGCCGGGTCGTGCCGGCGCTTCAGGGCGCGTCGCCTACTGGCGGCAGTGCCTGGTTGATGCGCTGTAACAGCTGCAGGTTGGCCGCACTACGCGGCAGGGCAATATAGGTGGGATTGGTGGCAAACACTCCCAGCTCTTCCAGCTGGTCTGCCATCAGTGGCGCGATGCTCTCGCGGATGCCGATCATGTAGTCCAGCCGGCCGAGCCTGAGCTTTTCCACGTTCTGCGCGTCGCGGCTGGCCTCGTCGGCCTGCAGTGCGCCGCTGTCGCGCGCCTTGCTGAACTCCTCGGAATAGAACCAGCCGGACAGCACGCCGACGCGGCGGCCGCCGAAGCTGGCAATGCTGCTGTAGCGCGGGGTGCCGGCGGACTTGCGGCCGTAAACCATCAGCACTTCCTGGTGCAGCGGTTTGCTGAACAGGTAGCGTTTCTGCCGCTCCGCATTGCTGTAGATGCCGGCTACACCGTGGCTGCCGCGCTCCAGATACGCCAGCGCCCGCTTCCACGGCATCGCCTCGATGCTGATGGCGATGCCGCTGCGTTTGGACAGTGCCTGCAGCTGCTCGGCATACAAGCCGGCCGGCCGGCCGCTGCGGTCGGCGTACATGAATGGCGGATTGTTGGCGTCGATGGCGATCTGCAGTTGTGCCTGCTGGGCATGGGCCAGCGGCAGCAGGCAGAACAGCGCGAGGGCGGGCAGGCAGCGGGGCATTGCATATCCTTGCTGGGGCAACGGTTGGTCATCATGCCGGCCAGGTGAAGGCGTCTGGTCGTGTGCCGGCAGCGGGTAGTGCTTGCTTCCAGCGTAGACGTTCCACCCGCGGCATGCTGCATTCAGCTGGCATGGTTGGCCGCATTCCTAGCCGAGCGACCACTGGCCGTTGTGGAAGAACTGGCGGTAGCGTTGCAGCCACGGCTGGATGTCGTAACCGCCCGCCGCCAGCCAGCCGGCGTCGTAGTAGCTGTTCAGGTAGCGGTTGCCGTCGTCGCAGATCAGCGTGACGATGCTGCCGCTCTCGCCACGACGCAGCATCTCGTCCATCAGCACGCAGACGCCGTAGAAGTTGGTGCCGGTGGAGCCGCCGCACTTGCGGCCCAGCACTTCTTCCAGAAAGTGGATCGCGGCGTAGCTGGCGACGTTGGGTACGCGGATCATGCGGTCGATCACCGTCGGGATGAACGACGGTTCCACCCGCGGGCGGCCGATACCTTCCACGCCGGAGCCGCCCTCGCAGGTGCAGCCGGCGTCACCGCTTTCATAGCTGGCGTAGAACGCCGAGTTCTCCGGGTCCACCACGCAAATCTGGGTGTTTTTCTGCTGGTAGCGCACGTAGCGGCCAAAGGTGGCACTGGTGCCGCCGGTGCCGGCGCCATTGATGATCCATGTCGGTTCCGGATGCGGCTCCAGCGCCATCTGTTTGAAGATGGTGTCGGCGATATTGTTGTTGCCACGCCAGTCGGTGGCACGCTCGGCATAGGTGAACTGATCCATGTAGTGGCCGTTCAGCTCATGTGCCAGGCGCATGGATTCGTCGTAGATGGTGGCCGGGTCGGTGACCAGATGGCAGCGGCCGCCGTAGAACTCGATGGCGCGGATCTTTTCCTGCGAGGTCGTGGCCGGCATTACCGCAATGAACGGCAGCCCCAGCAGACGGGCGAAGTAGGCTTCCGACACCGCGGTGCTGCCGCTGGAGGCCTCGATCACCGGCGTGCCTTCCCTGATCCAGCCATTGGACAGGGCATACAGGAACAGCGAGCGCGCCAGCCGGTGCTTGAGGCTGCCGGTGGGGTGGGTGGACTCGTCCTTGAAATACAGCTGGATGTCGGGTGCCGACGGAATCTGCAGCGGAATCAGGTGGGTGTCGCTGGAGCGGTTGAAGTCCGCCTCGATCTTGCGCACGGCCTGCATCAGCCAGGTTCTCATGAGTATCTCCGTTATGGTGTTGTGCTGGTTGCGTGCATGGCGGCAAGGTTGGCCGCCGTGCTTAGCGCGCTGTGTTCTGCTGCTGGCCGATGGCCAGCAGGGTGGTGACCAGGGCAGTCACCAGCGGCGAGTTGTCGTGCTGGCGCCAGGCTACCGCCAGGGTCATGTAGGCATCGGCATCGCGCAGCGGCAGGTAGCGGATATCCGGCAGCTGCACGCATTGTAGCGGCGACGGCAGCACGGCGATGCCGAGTCCGGCGGCCACCAGGCCGATCTGGGTGGTGGCTTCGCCGGCCAGCTGGTGTACCTGCCACTCGAAGCCGTTTTGCCGCGCCAGACTGTGCAGCCGGGTATTCAGCCAGTTGCCGTTGCCTGCCGGGTAGCCGATTATCCGCTCGCCGGCCAGTTCGGCAATAGCAATGCTGTCGCGCGCGGCCAACGGGTGGCTGGCGGGTAGCACCACACTCAGCCGGTCGCGCTTCACTTCGCGCACCTCCAGCCCCGGCGTGTCCTCGTCGTGATTGAAACGCACCACGCCGACATCCAGCTTGCGCTGGCGCAACTGCTGGAACTGCTCGCGGGTGAACAGTTCGTGAAAATGCAGCGCCACTTCCGGATGGCGGGCGCGGAACTGCTGCAGGGTCGCCGGCAGCACCGACATCAGCGGCAGCGACGAGGTAAAGCCGATGCGCAGCTCGCCGATCTCGCCGCGTGCCGCACGGCGTGCCTCGTCGGCCGCCAGCCGTGCGTCGTCCAGCAGGGTGCGGGCGCGCAGCAGAAAGCGTTCGCCGGCCACGGTCAGCCGCACCGCGCGCTGGTGGCGTTCGAACAGCTGCACGCCCAGTTCTTCTTCCAGTGCGCGAATCTGCTGGCTTAGCGGCGGCTGGGCGATGTGCAGCCGTTCCGCGGCGCGGGTGAAGTGCAGCTCCTCGGCCACGGCGACGAAGTAGCGCAGATGGCGTAGTTCCATTGATATGTTTTTCGTCTTAAAAAACGATGAAATATATATTGGACCTTGTTTTACTGCCAGCCTACGCTGGCGGTATCGAATCTGTTGTGTGTGGTGTTGTGATGTCTAGCGCGACCTGCGCCGCCTCTGCGGCCAACCTTTCCGCCCAGCCGCATGCCGGCGGCTCCACTGCCTGGTGGCGAGCCACCTGGGCTGCCGCCACCGGTGGTTTTGCCACTTTCTCGCTGTTGTATGGCGTCCAGCCGCTGATGCCGATGTTGGCCGCACACTACGGCCTGTCGCCGGCGGCCTCCAGCGGGGTGCTGTCGGTAGCGACCTTGCCGATGGCGCTGATGCTGATTCCCGCCAGCCTGCTGGCCGAACGTTTTGGCCGTACCCGCATGATGGTGGCGTCGCTGTTTCTGGGCGTGCTGCTGTCATGGTGTGCGGCGTTCAGCGACAGCTACGGCTGGCTGCTGCTGTGGCGCGGCTTGTTCGGCGTGGTGATGGCCGGTTTGCCGGCGCTGGCGCTGTCCTATCTGTCGGAAGAGCTGGAGCCTGGCTCGCTGGGGCGTTCGGTGGGGCTGTACATTGCCGGTAACGCGCTGGGCGGGATGAGCGGTCGCTACCTCGCTTCGGTAGTGGCCGATGCCGCCGGCCTGCAAAACGGCATGCTGGCGCAGGCGGTGCTGGGTACTTTCACCGCCTTGCTGTTCTGGAAGCTGCTGCCGGAGTCGCGCCGTTTCGTGGCGCGGCAAGTGTCGCTGCGCGGGGTGATTGCCGATAGCCGTCAGCACTGGCGGGATGCCGGTCTGGCGCGGCTGTTTGTGCTGGGTTTCATGCTGATGGGCGGCTTTGTCAGCCTGTACAACTATCTGGGCTTCCGCCTGCAGGCGGCGCCGTTTGCGCTGAGCCAGAGCACCATCGGTCTGATCTTCCTGCTTTATGTGGTGGGCATGGCAGCCTCCACGGTGGCTGGGCGCATGGCCGACCGCCTGGGCCGCCGCGAGGTGTTGTGGAAAATGGTGGCGCTGATGCTGCCGGCACTGGCGCTGACCCTGGCCAATAGTCTGTGGCTGGTGGTGATCGGTGTCGGTCTGTTTACCTTCGGCTTCTTCGCCGCCCACGCGGTGGCTGCCAGCTGGGTTGGCCGCAGGGCCAGCCACGCCCGCGGTCTGGCCTCGGCGTTCTACCTGACTTCCTACTATGTCGGTTCCGCGCTGATCGGCTCCGGCTCCGGCCTGATGTGGCGGCTGGACGGCTGGCTGGGCGTGGCCGGCCTGATCGCCGCGTTGCTGGCCCTGTGCCTGTGGTTGACCTGGCAGCTGCGCAGCGTGGAGCCGCTGCAGCCGGCCAGCCACTAGCCGGTTTGTGGCAGGGAGCCGGGGCGATTTGCACACGCTGCCGGCTGCCTGGCCGCTATCCATGCCGGGCGGCTGGTGAAATCGGCGTGGGCATGTAGAATGTAGCCTTCTGTGTATCAGGGGTATCCCGGTCCAATGGACGTGCTCATATTAGTTGTCCTGTTTTTGCTTAACGGCATTTTTGCCATGACTGAAATCGCCATCGTCTCCTCGCGCAAGGTTCGCCTGCAGCAGTGGGCAGACGAAGGCAACCGCGGCGCCGCTGCCGCGTTGCGGCTGGCCGAAGAGCCGACCCGCTTCCTCTCCACCATCCAGATCGGCATCACCCTGATCGGCATTCTGTCCGGTGCCTTCGGTGAAGCCGCCGTGGCCGACCGTCTGCAGGCCTATCTCGAAACCGTGCCCTTGCTGGCGGAACTGGCGCGCCCGATCGCACTGGGCGTTACCGTCATCGGTATTACCTATTTCTCGCTGATCATCGGCGAGCTGGTGCCCAAGCGCATCGGCATGCAGAACCCTGAGCTGCTGGCCTCCATTCTGGCCCGCCCCATGCTGCAGCTGGCGCGCTTCACCTCGCCGCTGGTGCGGCTGCTGAGCCTGTCCACCGAGGCGGTGCTGCGCGTGCTGGGGGTGAAAAAGAACAAGGACCCGTCCATTACCGAAGAAGAAATCAAGGTGCTGATGGAGCAGGGGGCCGAAGAGGGTATCTTCGAGCGTGCCGAGCAGGAGCTGGTGGAAAACATCTTCAGTCTCGACGAGAAGAAGGTGGTCGCCATCATGACGCCGCGCAAGGATATCGTGGTGCTGGATGCGGAAGACCCGATCGAGGACAACCTGCGCATCGTGCGCGGCAGCGTGTTTACCCGTTACCCGCTGGTGAAGGGCGGTTTCGAGAACGTGCTGGGCTTCGTGCAGGCCAAGGATTTGCTGCACCGCCTGCTGGAAGACAAATCGGTAACGCTGGAAGGGCTGGCGCATCCGCCGCTGTACGTGCCGGAAGCCATCAGCCCGATGCAGCTGCTGGAGCAGTTCAAGCGCACCCGCAACCACACCGCGCTGGTGGTGGACGAGTACGGCGAGATCGAGGGCCTGGTATCGATCAACGATGTGCTGGAAGCCATCGTCGGCGATCTGCCGACCGATATTTCCGACAGCGATCAGGAAATCGTGCAGCGCGATGACGGCAGCTGGCTGGTGGACGGCATGATGGCGCTGGACGACTTCAAGGAGCACTTCGAGCTGGACAGCATCGAGGGCGAGGAGTCCGGTGACTTCCAGACGCTGGGCGGTTTCGTGATGTTCATGCTGGGCAAGGTGCCGGTCGCTGCCGACAAGGTAGAGTGGCACGGCTTTGTGTTCGAGGTGGTGGACATGGATCGCACCCGTGTCGACAAGGTGCTGGTAATCGCGCCGCCGGCAGAGGCCGAAGCCGCGCAGTAAGCCCCTGCCGTTGTAAGTCAAACGCCCCGCTGTTGCGGGGCGTTGTCATGTTGGCCGCAGGTTTTGGCCTGTGGCCGGCCGGCAGGGCGCAACTGCTCTGGCGTATAGCCGCAGGTCGGCAGGCTTATTGTGCCTGCTGGCAGTAGCTCAGGTAGTTCTCTTCCGGCATCGGCCGTGCCAGGTAATAACCCTGCACATAGTGGCAGCCATGCTGCTGCAGGAAGGCGAGCTGTTCGGAGGTTTCCACCCCTTCGGCCACGGTTTGCACACCGATGGCTCGTGCCAGTTGCAGGATGGCAATCACCACCGCCTGGTTGCGCGGATTTTCAGCCAGGTTGCCGATGAAGCGCCGGTCGATTTTCACCTTGTCCACCGGTAGTTCCACCAGATAGTTGAGCGAGGAGTAGCCGGCACCAAAGTCATCGATGGCAATGCGGAAACCGGCCGTGCGCAGCTCGGTCAACACGCCGCTGATGGCGGCCAGGTCCTGGATCAGGGTGGACTCGGTCAGCTCCAGCTCCAGCGACGACGGATCGATGCCGCGTGCCAGGGTCAGCTGTGTCAGCTTGCTGGCCAGGTCGCCGCGCGCCAGCTGCTTGGGCGACAGATTGATGCTGAGTGTCAGCGGCTGGCCGGCATCGCGGCTGCGGGCAACAAAGTCGCAGGCGCTATCCAGCACGAAGTCGCCGATGGCCTCGATCAGACCATGGTTCTCGGCAAACGGGATGAATATGGCCGGCGAGGCGCTGCTTCCGCCTTGCGGCCAACGTAACAGGGCCTCGGCATAGGGTGCGAGGCCCGGCTGCTGTGGCACCACCGGCTGGTAGTGCAGGGTAAAGTCGCGCTGCTTGACGGCGCTGCGCAGGTGGGTGAACAGCGCCATTTCCTCTTTCAGCTTCTCGCCGATGGCGGCCTCGAAGAAACTGTAGCGGTTGCGGCCGGTAGCCTTGGACTGGTACATGGCGGCATCGGCGTGCTTGAGCAGGGTGGTGACGTTGTCGCCATCCTCCGGATACATGGCAATGCCCAGACTGCCGCCGATCTCGGCATCGCGTTCGGTGAGGCGGAACGGCAGGCCCAGCACCTGCAGCAGCGCCTCGCAGATCACGGCGACCTCGCTCGGCTTGCTGTCGCGCAGCACGATGCAGAACTCGTCGCCGGACAACCGCGCCACGGTATCCTCGATGCGCACCGTACCGCGCAGGCGCTCGGCCACGTCCATCAGCAGCTCGTCGCCAGCCTTGTGCCCCATGGTGTCGTTGACGAATTTGAAGCGGTCGAGGTCGAGCATGATCACCGCGAAGCTCTGCCGTTTCTGGCGGGCGATCTCGATCTCGTGTTCCAGCCGGTTTTTCAGCATTACCCGGTTGGGCAGCGCGGTCAGCGGGTCGAAGTAGGCCATGCGCCGCAGCTGGTTTTCCGCCGCTTTCATCTGGGTGATGTCGGACAGGATGCCGACATAGTGGGTCAGGCTGCCGTCCTCGTCGTACAGCGCGTTGATGGTCAGCAGCGCGTGCACCAGTGCGCCATCGACATGGCGGTTGACGATTTCGCCCTGCCAGCGGCCGCGGTGCGACAGCTCCTGCCATAGCTGCTGGTAGAACTCGCTGGACTGGTGGCCGGAACGGCTGATCGGCGGATGTTTGCCGATCAGCTCATCCAGTTGCAGGCCGGTCATCTGCAGATAGGCCTGGTTGGCAGTGATGATGCAGGTGTCCGGGGTGGTGATCAGCACCGCGTTGTCGGTATTGCGGAACACGATCTCGTACAGCCGGCGGTGCCGTTCCGCCTCGCGGCGCTGGGCAATCTCCCCTTCCAGCTGGCTGTTGGCCGTCATCAGGTGGACCGTGCGCTCGGCGACCTGCTGCTCCAGTTGCTGTTGCGCCTGGCGATTGCTTTCCAGCGACTGCCGAAACCGCAGCAGGGCGGTGACGATGGGCTGGAATGCCGGCTCCGGTTGCGGTGGCAGGCTGATGGCGGTGTCGCCGGCGCTCAGTTGCAGCAGGGTACGCTCGGTCAGCCGCATCTGGCCGCCGATGCGGCGGAAGGTGCCCAGCATCAGCAGCAGGACCACCAGCATCAGCGACAGTAGCGGAATCTCTACCAGCTGGAAGCGGATCGAGGTCGCGCGCAGATTGCTGTCTACCGCCTGCTGCGTGGCCTGTTCTTGCAGCTGTACCAGATCCGACAGCTGCTCCATGTCGTCGCGTACCTGGCGGGTAACGAAAATCGCCTGGTGTTTGGCATGGCGGGTGTCGGCCTGCACCAGTAACAGCAGGCCGCTGACCTGCTGGCTGAAGTTCTCCAGATTGCGGCCGATTTGCTGCTGCAGTTTCAGGATTTCATCGTGCCGAGCCTGATCCGGCGACGGCGGTTGCAGCTGCTGCGGCAGGTGCTCCAGTTGTGCCAGCCGGGCTTCGATGCTGGCGATGCGGCGGTTGACTTCCAGGTATTGCAACGAGTCGTCGTTGTCTTCTTCCAGCAGCTGGCTGAGCTGATTCTGGATGGTGCCCAGCAGGCTCAGCATCTGGCTGCTGACCCGCAGGTTGGCCGCCTGGGTGTTGTTGATGCTGCCCAGTTCGCGGGCCATGCGCTGGTTGGCATGGTGATAGAACAGCACGATGCCGCCCAGCATCGCCAGCAGCAGTAACAGCATCCAGCCCAGCTTCTTGCTGGGCAGCGGAGTAGAAGAGAAGGGGGACAAGGACGTCGACACCGGGTTCAGGAGCTACTGCAATATATGACAGCCAAGCGCTTGCGGCAGTCGATTGCGAAAAATGCGCCGGATCAAGCAAGTCCGGCATGCCGTTGCGTGGTTCGCCCACGGCGAAATCGGGCGCGGCGGTATTTTCCGCCAGCCGCGCTATCAATACAACCCGCGAGGGTCAAAAGGACCGCCGCCGCTAATGCTTGCCTCCGCCGAGGCTGGCCACTCAGCCTGGCAGTGCCAGGTATTCCACCGCATCGTCGCGCTGCAGGATCTGCTGCATGAACGTCTGCATGCTGGCCGTGTCGCCGGTGCTGATGAAACGGTAATGCGCGGTGGCATCCGGGGCGGCGGCCAGCTGGTGGCGATCCAGCAGCCGGGCGGTCTGGCGTACCACCGCATCGCTGGGGTCGATCAGATCGATATGTGCCGGCAGCTGTTCGCGCAGCAGCGGTGCCAGAAACGGGTAGTGGGTGCAGCCCAGTACCACGTGATCGACACCGGCATCCAGCAGCGGCGCCAGTGCGCGGCCAACGGTGGCGCGCGCCTGCTGGCTCGCCAGATCGCCGCTTTCCACCAGTTCGACAAAGCCTTCGCCCGGCTGGCTGACAATTTGCGCGTGCTCGCGGAATTGCTCCGCCAGTTCGCGGAACTTGCTGCCGGCCAGCGTGGCACGGGTGGCCAGCACGCCGACGCGGCCGCTCTGCGTCGCCTGTACCGCCGGCTTGATCGCCGGCTCCATGCCGACGATCGGCAGCGTCGGGTATTTGGCGCGCAGGTGGCGTACCGCGGCGCTGGTGGCGGTATTGCAGGCGATCAGCAGCAGCGTGGCGCCCTGCGCCAGCAGGTAGTCGGTAATCAGCTCCGAGCGGGCGATGATTTCCTGCTGGCTGCGGCCGCCGTACGGGCAGTAACCCTGGTCGGCCAGATACAGCACCGACTCCCGCGGCAGTGCCTGCACCAGCTGCCGCCACACCGACAGGCCGCCGAGGCCCGAATCGAACATGCCGATCATGCGTGGTCCTGCTCAGTTGTTCTGGATCACGATCTTGGGGATCTTGCCGGAGAAGTCGCGTGCCTTCTCGCCGACTTTCACCGCCAGCTTGCGCGCGATGTCCTGGTAGCGTGCGGCCAACTTGCCATCCGGCTCGGCCACCACGGTGGGCTTGCCTTCGTCGGTGGCCAGACGGATCGCCAGATCCAGTGGCAGCGAGCCCAGCACCGGCACGCCGTACTGGGCGGCCATCTTGTCGGCGCCACCGTAACCGAAGATGTGTTCTTCATGGCCGCAATTGCTGCACACGTGGATGGCCATGTTCTCGACGATGCCCAGCACCGGCACGCCGACTTTCTCGAACATCTTCAGGCCTTTTTTCGCGTCCAGCAGCGCGATGTCCTGCGGTGTGGTGACGATGAGGGCGCCGGTGACCGGTACCTTCTGCGACAGCGTCAGCTGCACGTCGCCGGTGCCCGGCGGCATGTCGATCACCAGATAGTCGAGGTTGTCCCACAGCGTATCGTTCAGCAGCTGCTGCAGTGCCTGGCTCACCATCGGGCCGCGCCACACCATGGCCTGATCTTCGTCCACCAGGTAGCCGATGGACATGGTCTGCACACCATACGCCAGCAAAGGTTGCAGCTTGCCGTCGTTCACCTCCGGCTTGTGGCAGGCCAGACCCATCATCAACGGCTGCGACGGGCCGTAGATATCGGCATCCAGGATGCCGACGCGGGCGCCTTCGGCCGCCAGCGCCAGCGCCAGGTTGGCCGCGGTGGTGGATTTGCCGACACCGCCCTTGCCGGACGACACGGCGATGATGTTCTTTACCCCCGGCAGCGGCGACATGCCGCGCTGCACCGCATGGCTGGTGATGCGGCTTTCCACGTTGACGCTGACACTGCGGCCGGCGGCAAACGGTGCCAGCGCGGCCAGGAATTCGTCGCGGATGGCGGTAAAGCGGCTTTGTGCCGGGTAGGGCAGTGCCACGTTGACCACCAGCTGCTGCGCATCGTTGGCCGCAAGGTTCACGCCCTTGGCGTGGCGGTACGGTTTGCCGGTGTCGGGGTCGATCAGGTTGCCGAGCGCGGCCAGGATGTCGTCGTCGCCGTAGGTCGAGTTGGGAGTCATGGTGGAGTTCCGTGCGGAGTCGTCGGCGCCGGCGCCGAACAGTTTGCCAAGTCGGGAGAACATGCGTGTGGAGGCCTGATTGGATAACCGACTATTTTAGTTGGTTTTTTGCCGGCCAGCGAGCCGGCAATTCAAGGCGGAAATGATAGCCCAAAGCCCGTGGCTTGTGACGGCGGGCTTGTCCTTGCCGTCGCGCCGTTGCTGGCTGTTGGCAGCTTTGCTTGGCTAAGTGGCTGATTTGCCGTAGAATCCGCCCCTTTTTTCCGAAAGAGCGGGGCGTTTAATGCGCCCCGTCGGCTTTTGTTCCGAGGTTGCGTTTTGAGTCAGCAAGAAAAGATTTCCCGTTTGAATGTCGCCACGCTGCTGTTTCCGCTGGCACTGGTGCTGTTCGAGTTTGCCGTCTACATCGGCAACGATATGGCGCAGCCGGCCATGTTGCGGGTAGTGCAGGAGTTCGGGGTGGATGTTTCCTGGGTACCGCTGTCGATGACGGCCTACCTGTTGGGCGGCGCGTTGCTGCCGTGGTTGTCCGGCCCGCTGTCCGACCGTTTCGGCCGCCGTCCGGTGCTGCTGTTCGGCGTGGCGTGGTTTACCGCCAGTTGCCTGGCCACCTATCTGGTCAGCGATATCCACAGTTATATGTTGCTGCGCGTGCTGCAGGGCTTCGGGCTGTGCTTTATCAATGCCGTCGGCTATGCCGCCATCCAGGAGGCGTATGCCGAAACCACCGCGGTACGGGTGACCGCGCTGATGGCCAATGTGGCGCTGATCGCGCCGCTGGCCGGCCCGCTGGCCGGCGCCGCGCTGATCACGCTGGCGCCGTGGCGTACCGGCTTTCTGCTGATCGCGCTGTGCTCGCTGTTTGCGCTGATCGGTCTGTGGTGGAAGATGCCGGAAACCGTGCAGCCGTCGGCCGCAGTTAAGCTGACGCCGCGCACGCTGTGGCACGGCTACACCCGCCTGCTGCGTGATGGCCGCTTTGTACGCTCGGCACTGTGCATCCCGCTGCTGGCGATGCCGCTGATGGCGTGGATCGCGCTGTCGCCGGTGTTGCTGGTGGAAGACCTGCATCTGTCGGCGCTGGCCTACGGCTTGTGGCAGATTCCGGTGTTTGCCGGGCTGATCGGCGGCAACCTGTTGCTGGCGCTGGTGGCGGAACGTTGGCCGCTGGGGCGTTCGGTACTGGTGGGCATGTGGCCGCTGGTCGGTGGCCTGCTGCTGATGCTGGGCGGCGTACTGTACGGCCAGTTCCAGCATGTGTTCCTGGCGCTGGGCATGTCGCTGATGGCGCTGGGCGAAGGGCTGTCGTTTGCCGTGCTGTACCGCTTTGCGCTGACGGCCAGTCCGCAGGCCAAGGGCATCGTGTCCGCCGGCATGAGCATGCTGTCGATGGCCGGCTACGCGCTGGGGATCGAACTGTTCCGCTGGGGCTATCTGGCCGGCGGCATTCCCGGCTTTGCATTGCTGTCGGTGTGTACCGCGCTGGGCTTCGTGTGGCTGGCGCGGCCGCAGGTCAAGCAGGCAATGGCCGACCGCGCCGATCCGGATTTGCTGCCGCAGGGCATCTGAGCCTTGCCGCGGTGATTAAGGTTGGCCGTACAGCTGTTGCGGCCAACCTTTGCCGCTATAATCGACCGTTTCAGAATACCAACCGGGATGCACCCCATGACCAAAGCCAGCAAGCGCAAGATTCTGGTAACCAGCGCATTGCCGTATGCCAACGGCGCCATTCACCTTGGCCACATGCTCGAGCACATCCAGACCGACGTCTGGGTGCGTTTCCAGAAGATGCGTGGGCATGATTGCCATTATGTGTGTGCCGATGACACCCACGGTGCGCCGATCATGCTGGCGGCGGAAAAGCAGGGCATCACCCCGGAACAGCTGATCGAACGCGTGAAGAGCGAGCATCTGGCCGACTTCACCGGCTTCCACATCGGCTACGACAACTACTACAGCACCAACTCGCCGGAGAACAAGCACTTCGCCGAGCACATCTACAAGACACTGAAGGCCGACGGCAAGATCGTCAGTCGCACCATCGAGCAGCTGTTCGATCCGGAAAAGCAGATGTTCCTGCCGGACCGCTTCGTGAAGGGCGAATGTCCGAAGTGCGGCGCCAAGGACCAGTACGGTGACAACTGTGAAGTGTGTGGTGCCACCTACAACCCGACCGAGCTGAAGAACCCGTACTCGGCGGTATCCGGCGCCACCCCGGTGCTGAAGACCTCCGAGCATTTCTTCTTCCGCCTCGGCGAGTGCGTGGACTTCCTCAAGGACTGGACCGGCGGCAGCAGCGTGCGTGCCGACGGCGTCAGCCAGCCGCACCTGCAGCCCGAGTCGCTGAACAAGATGAACGAGTGGATCGAAGGCGGCCTGCAGGACTGGGACATCAGCCGCGATGCGCCGTACTTCGGCTTCGAGATTCCGGATGCGCCGGGCAAGTACTTCTATGTATGGCTGGATGCGCCGATCGGCTACATGGCCAGCTTCAAGCACCTGTGCGAGCGCAGCGGCATCGATTTCGATGACTACTTCCGCGCCGATTCCGACGCCGAGATGTACCACTTCATCGGCAAGGACATCCTGTACTTCCACGCGCTGTTCTGGCCGGCGATGCTGAAGTTTGCCGGCTACCGCGCGCCGACCGGCGTGTTCGCCCACGGCTTCCTGACCGTGGATGGCCAGAAGATGTCCAAGTCGCGTGGCACCTTCATCACCGCCAAGAGCTACCTCGACTGCGGCCTGAACCCGGAATGGATGCGCTACTACATCGCCGGCAAGCTCAACGGCCGTATCGAGGACATCGACCTGAGCCTGGCCGACTTCGTGGCGCGGGTGAACTCCGATGTGGTCGGCAAGTATGTCAACATCGCCAGCCGCGCTGCCGGCTTCATCACCAAGCGCTTCGGCGGCCAGCTTGCGGCCAACGTCGAGGACGAAACCCGCCTGCTGGGCAATATCGCGGGCGAAGCGGAAAACATCGCCGCTGCGTTCGAAGCGCGCGAATACGCCAAGGCGCTGCGCGAGATCATGGCCATTGCCGACATCGTCAACGGTTATGTGGATGCCAACAAGCCGTGGGATCTGGCCAAACAGGAAGGGCAGGACGCCCGTCTGCACGAAGTGTGCACCGTGCTGATCAACGCCTTCCGCCTGCTGACCATCTACCTGAAGCCGGTACTGCCCAAGCTGGCGGAAGGCGTGGAAGTGTTCCTCAACATCGACCCGCTGCAGTGGGCCGATGCGCAGCAGCTGCTGCTGAATCATCACATCAAACCGTACCAGCACCTGATGCAGCGTATCGACCCGGTGCTGATCGACAAACTCATCGAAGCGAACAAACAGAGCATGGAAGCACAAGCACCGGCCGCCGCGGCCAACTACGAGCCGCTGGCCGACACCATCAAGATCGACGACTTTGCCAAGCTGGACCTGCGCGTGGGCAAGGTACTGGCCTGCAACTTTGTGGAGGGGTCGGACAAGCTGCTGCAGTTCAGCGTCGATCTGGGCTTTGAAACCCGCAACATCTTCTCCGGCATCCGTGCGGCCTACCAGCAGCCGGAGAAGCTGGTTGGCCGCAAGGTGATCGTGGTGGCCAACCTGGCCGAGCGCAAGATGCGCTTTGGCGTGTCGCAGGGCATGATCGTGTGTGCTTCCGGCGTGGAAGACGGCTCCGGCCTGTTCCTGCTGGATGCCGACGACGGCGCCCAGCCGGGTATGCGTATCGGTTAAGCAGCAGGCTGTTGCCGGCAAGCATGAAAACGCCCCGCATCGCGGGGCGTTTTGTTTGGGTGTCACGATCATGTCATCTGCCGGCCCTAAGCTGCTGATGTCATTGCGGATACGCGGTTATTCCACATTGGGGAGCACCCTTTTTGCCATTTCAGGCGCAGGCAAAAGCTTGCGCCAGCGCAAGGTGGCCTCACCGTGAAACTACGTATGGTCAATACTGTCGTAAGTGAGTACTTTGTATAGTCAATCATGCAGTACCAGTGTTCATAACAAGAATGACAATGTAAGGAAGAAATCATGCGAATCAATGAACTGTTGCCAGGCCATAACATCCTGGAAACTACCGATAGCGGTGAAACCCTGCGGTTTGAGGTTGTCACCGTACGCGCAATCGGCCGTCGTTACGAAATCACCATGCGTACTCCGGCAGGGCTGGAAAGTGTGTTATACCCGGCCAACGCTTACGTGCAGATTGCCGCGTAGGGCGGCCAGTAAAGTTTTTCGACAAATAGCTTGACGTACCCGTGATGGTTAGGTATTATTGGTCTTCTCTGCCGCGGGGTGGAGCAGTCTGGTAGCTCGTCGGGCTCATAACCCGAAGGTCGTAGGTTCGAATCCTGCCCCCGCAACCAAATACAAAAACCTGATTCAATTGAATAATTGAATCAGGTTTTTCGCATTTTAAGCGCCCGTAAAACAGTCACAAATCTACGTTGTGACAGATCTGTGCCAACTCCACGCAGTAGTCTGTGACAGAGACGTCTGGACTGCCCCGGCTCCTGTAGGCAATCCTGCCCTATGATTTGAGCATAGGAGGATATCTATGAGCACACAGCGTTTCACCCCTGAATTCAAAGAAGAAGCCGTCAAGCAGGTCACTGAGCGCGGCTACTCTGTTGCTGAAGTTTCCGCCCGGCTTGGGGTTTCTAGCCGCAGCCTGTACAAATGGGTGAAAGCAGTCAGCCCGGATAACTCGGAGAAACAGGCTGCCGAACTGCTCGAGGCCAAGAGCGAAATCCTTCGCCTGAAGGCGCAACTGCGTCGCACAGAAGAAGAGCGCGATATTCTAAAAAATGCCGCGCGGTACTTTGCCAGGGAGTCCGAGTAAGGTACCGCTGCATGAACGAGCATCGACATACCTGGCCGCTGACGACTATGAGCCGTTTGCTGCAAGTTGCCCGTGCCGGCTTCTATCAATGGCTACACCGCCCCGAGTCTGATCATGCCAAGGAAGATGCCAGATTGCTGGCGTTGATTCGCGACTCCTGGCGAGCCAGTGGCGGGGTGTATGAGTCGCGTCGGGTGCTGGGGGACCAGCGCGAGATTGGCGAGGTGTGCGGCAAACACCGTGTCGCCCGAATCATGCGGCAGCACAGTATCAAGGCACAGCGCGGTTATCAGGCACCACGACCCATTGCTGGTCGCCCTTCCTTGTTGGCCCCCAACCATCTGAATCGCGAGTTCACGACGTCACAGCCTGACCAGATCTGGGTGACGGACATTACTTACATCCGTACCTGGCAGGGGCAATATGGCAGTGATGACTGGCGTCGTTTCTGTCACACCCACAACCTTGAGCCCAGCATGAGTCGCCGTGGCAATTGCTGGGATAATGCTATGGCAGAGTCCTTCTTCAGCAGCCTGAAGAAGGAGCGTATCCGCAAGCGGATTTATAAAACCCGCGACTTGGCCAAGTCAGATGTATTCGATTACATCGAAGCTTTTTACAATCGCACCCGCCGCCACAGTCACCTGGGTGGCATCAGTCCCAGGGCCTTTGAGCGGGCCTCGGCGTGAGGCAGGAGTTTGTCTACTGCACCCGGGACAGTCCACTTTCCTGCCCCTCCAGCTAACGGCTAACAAAATTTATTGAACTTTTGATTTTTGTACAGTACAAATGATGTACAAACTTTTGTGCAGTTACTGGCAATGCCAAAGCAGGCGTGATGCGGCGGCGGTATTGTTTAGGAGGTTTCAATGAAAATTGCGGTGGTGGGGGCCGGCATTGCCGGTTTGTCTGCAGCCTGGCTGTTGAGTCGCAGTGGTCATCAGGTGGTGCTGTACGAAGCGAATGACTATGCCGGTGGCCACAGCAATACCGTCGATGTCAGCCTGCAGGGGATGACAGCGCCGGTGGATACCGGCTTTCTGGTGCATAACGATCGCACCTATCCCAATCTGACTCGTCTGTTCCGCTTGCTGGGTGTGGCGGTGCATGAGACGGAGATGACCTTCTCGGTAGCGCTGGAGCAGCCGCAGCTGGAGTGGGCCGGTACCAGCGTTGGCAGCCTGTTCGTGCAGCGGCGCAATCTGCTGCGCGGCCGCTTCTGGTACATGCTGGGCGACATCCTGCGCCTGCACCGCCTTGCGCCACGACTGCAGCAGGAAGCACATGCCAGTGGTGAAACCCTGGGCCAGATTCTGGATCGCTACCGCTTTGGCCAGACGCTACGCGACTGGTACCTGCTGCCGATGGGGGCGGCGATCTGGTCCAGCTCCACCCGCGGCATGGCGCAGTTTCCCGCTGCGACTTTCTTCGATTTCTGCCGCAACCACGGCCTGATGCAGGTGCTGGATCGCCCGCAGTGGAAGACGGTGCTGGGCGGCTCGCGCGAGTATGTGCGTCGCATGCTGACCGGATGCGGCCAACTGCGGCTGCAGTCGCCGGTAACGCGAGTGCGCCGCAGTGAGCAGGGCGTGCATGTCAGCAGCCGTCACGGCGAGGAGCACTACCACCAGCTGGTGCTGGCTTGTCACAGCGATCAGGCGCTGGCGCTGCTCAGCGATGCCGATGCCGCAGAGCAAAGCGTGCTCGGCCGGCTGCCGTACCAGCGCAACCGCGCGCTGCTGCATACCGATGCCAGCTTTCTTCCGCAGCGGCAAGCCGCCTGGGCGGCATGGAATTACCGTGTCGGCCGCCCGGGGCAGAGCGATCAGCCGGTAATGGTGAGCTATCTGCTCAACAAGCTGCAGCCGCTGCCGTTCAGCCAGCCGGTGATCGTCACGCTGAACCCCTACCGTGAACCTGCGCAGGTGCTGGCCGAGTTCGATTACGCCCACCCGGTGTTTGATACTGCCGCCATTGCCGCGCAACACGATCTTGCCGCGATCCAGGGGCGTCGCCATACCTGGTTTGCCGGCGCCTGGGCCGGCTATGGCTTCCATGAGGATGGCCTCAAGGCCGGCATGGCGGTGGCCCGCGGCCTGCATGCCGATATTCCGTGGCAGCTGGAGCGGCCGTTGCTGCAGCATGAAGTATTGCCGCCGCTGGCCGCACCGGAGTTGGCGTAATGCAGCCGCAACTGTATCGCGGCGAGGTGTGGCACGGGCGCTGCCTGCCAGTGCAGCACCAGTTCCGCTACCGCCATGCCTGGGTGGCGATCAGCCTGCCGCAGCAGGATGTGATGCAGCTGCGGCTGGCGCCCGGCGTGCGCTGGCAGCGCCGCCGTCACGGCCCGCGCGACGGTAGCCCGCTATGGCCGTGGCTGTGCCAGCGCCTGCGGGAGCACGGAGTACACGAGGTTGGCCGCATCGAGCTGCATACCCTGCCGGCGGTGCTGGGCTACGTGTTCAACCCGGTGAGCTTCTACCTGGTGCTGGATCACGACGAGCAATTGCGCGCGGTGTGGGTGGAGGTGAACAACACTTTTGGCGCGCATCACGACTACTGCCTGCGCCATCCGGACCTGGCACCGATCCGGCCCCGCGATGAATTTGTCGCTCCCAAGGCGCTACAGGTGTCGCCGTTTTTCCAGATCGAGGGCGACTACCGTTTCCGCTTCCAGCGCGATGCCGGCTCCGGCCGTTTCGGCGTGGCCATCGATTACCGCCGCGACGGCAGCCGGCGCGACTTTGCCGCGCGGCAGCAGGGTTGGCCGCAAGCGGCCACCGCGGCCAACGTCTGGCGCCTGGTGTTGTCCTGTGCCTCGCTGACCTTCGCCGTGTGGCTGCGCATCCACTGGCAGGCCTGGCGGCTGTGGCGCAAGGGCGCGCCGTTCTTTGGCAAGAACGGCCAAGTCGCCACGCCAGCGCCTGCCGGGCGCAGCGTCACCCCGATCAACGAACACGCTATCCCCAGCAAAATCCAACGGAGAGCCCAGCCATGAATACCGCTTCCGATACCCTGCGGCGCGCAGATGCGCCGGCCGCAACGCGCCAACCGCCTGCCAGCAAGCTGCCGTGGCTGGCGCGGCCCTTGCTCGCCGCCATGGAAAAGCTGCTGTATGGCGAGTTGCTGCTGCACACGCCGGATGGCGGCCAGCACTTGTACAGCGGTCGCCACCACGGCAGTCGCGCCGAGCTGCAGCTGCACGACTGGCGTGCGCTGCGCCGCATCGCGCTGTCCGGCGATATCGGTCTGGCCGAAGCCTGGCGGGATGGCCAGCTCTCGTCCAGTGACTGGCCGGCATTGATGAATCTGGCGCTGGAAAACGAGGCGGCTTTCGAGCGTGCCATCCACGGCAGCTGGCTGGGCACGCTGGGCTATCTGCTGCGCCACTTGTCGCGCGCCAACTCGCGCCGCGGCAGCCGGCGCAACATCCACGCCCATTACGACCTCGGCAACCCCTTCTACCGGCTGTGGCTGGATGCGGGCATGAGCTACTCGTCCGGTATCTATGCCGGTGATGCCACGCTGTCGCTGGCGCAGGCGCAAGAGGCCAAGTACCAGCGCATCCTGCAGCGGCTGGAGCCCGCGGCCGGCCAGCGCGTGCTGGAGATCGGCTGCGGCTGGGGCGGCTTTGCCGAGCAGGCGATCCGCCAGTGCGGCGTGCATGTGACGGGCCTCACCCTGTCCACCGAGCAGCTTGACTGGGCGCAGCAAAGGTTGGCCGCGGCCGGGCTGGCAGCGCACGCCGACTTGCGGCTGCAGGATTACCGCGATGTTGACGGCCAGTACGACTTCATCGTGTCGATCGAGATGCTGGAGGCGGTGGGCGAGCGCTGGTGGCCAAGCTACTTCGCCAAGCTGCGCGATTGCCTCAAGCCGGGCGGCAAGGCGCTGGTGCAGGTAATCACCATCGCCGACGAGCATTTCGCGCGCTATCGCAGCGGCACCGACTTTATCCAGCAGTACATCTTTCCCGGCGGCATGCTGCCGTCGCCGTCCCGCTTGCAGCAGGAGATCCAGCGCGCCGGCCTGCAGCTGGCCGACCGCTACACCTTTGGCGCCGATTACGCGCTGACGCTGCGTGCCTGGCTGGCGCGCTTCGAGCAGGCGCTGCCGCAGATCCGGCAGCAGGGCTTTGACGATGGCTTCATCCGTCTGTGGCAGTTCTATCTGTACTACTGCATCGCGGCGTTCGAAGCGGGGAGAACCGATGTTTGCCAACTGGAAATCCAGCGCCGTGTCTAGCGTGCTGCGTTACGGCGCGACCTTGTTGCTGTTGTCGGAGGCGGCCATGGCACTACCTGCAGAACTGAACGGTTTGCAGCCATTGGGGGCAGGGGACCTGCGCTGGTTCGGCTTCAAGCTGTACGACGCCACGCTGTATACCCGCCAGGGCCAGCCGTTTGACTGGAACCAGCCGTTTGCGCTGTCGCTGCGCTATGCGCGCGATATCCCGTCCGCCCGCATCGTGGATGCCAGCGTGGAGGAAATGCAGCGTTACGGCATGCCGGCGGAGCGCAAGAACAGCTGGCGGGCGCTGATGCAGAACGCCTTTCCCGATGTGAAGCAGGGCGACGAAATCATCGGCGCTTACCAGGCTGGCAGCGTGCGCTTCTGGCACAACGGCCGCCTTACCGCCGCGGTGGAGGACCCGTTGTTCGGACGGCTGTTCTTCCGCATCTGGCTGGACCCGGCCTCGCGTGCGCCGGCCCTGCGCCAGCAGTTGCTGCGGAGCCCCGGATGAACGCGCGGCAACTGGCGCTGGCCGGCCTCGGCGGCTTGCCGCTGGCGATGGTGGCGCTGCCGCTGTACGTGCACACCCCGGCGCTGTATGCGCGCGAATTCGGCGTGGCGCTGGGCAGCCTGGGCGTGGTGCTGTTTGCCTGCCGGCTGCTGGATACCCTGCTCGACCCCCTGCTGGGGCGCTGGCAGGACCGGCTGGCGCCGGCACGGCAGCATGCGGCCAACCTGTTGGCCGCCATCGTCGGGCTGGGCGGTTATGGCTGGTTGCTGTACCCGCAGGCCGGCATGCCGCTGCTGGCGCAGCTGGCGCTGGCCCTGCTGCTGGTGTACCTGGCGCACGGCTGGCTGAACATCGCGCTGCTGCGCTACGGCGCGGCGCTGTGGCCGACGCCGGCCGGGCGCATGCGGGTGGCGGCGTGGCGGGAAGGCTGGGGCGTGCTGGGGGTATTGCTGGCAGCCGCCTTGCCTGCCTGGTGGGCGGCCAGCAGCGGCGAGCTGGCGGCCATGCGCCAGTTCCTGTGGTGGCTGCTGCCATGCAGCGTGCTGGCGCTGCTGGCCGCGGCGCTGGCACCGGCGGCAGCGGCCACGTTGGCCGCCGGCCGGCAAGGTGGCGACTGGTGGCGCTCGCGCCGGCTGCAGCTGGCGGGCGCGGTGTTGCTGCTCAATGCATTGGCGATGGCGCTGCCGGCCACGCTGTTCCAGTTCTACGTGGCCGATGTGCTGCAGCTGGGGCACGCCGCCGGGCCGCTGCTGTTGCTGTACTTCCTGGCCGCCATGCTGGCGATGCCGCTGTGGGTGCGGCTGGCCGACCGGGTCGGCAAGGTGCGCGCCTGGCGTGGCGGCATGCTGCTGGCGCTGCTGGGCTTCGTGCCGGTGCTGTGGTTGGCCGCCGGGGCGCTTGCCGGCTTTGCCCTGGTCTGCGTGCTGACCGGCATGGCGCTGGGGGCGGATCTGGCGTTCGGCAGCGCGCTGGTGGCCGACGAGCTGGGCGACAACGTCGCCAGCCACGGCGGCGCCGCGTTCGGCGTGGTGTCGATGCTGGGCAAACTGGCCCTGGCGCTGGCGGCCGGCATCGCGCTGCCGCTGGCGCAGTGGAGCGGCTACCAGCCGGGCGAGGCTGCCGGCGGCCTGCTGTATCTGTACGCCGGCCTGCCGGCGATCTGCAAACTGTCGGCCTGGTGGCTGTTGCGCCGCCTGCCGCAAACCGGAGAGTCACCATGTGGCAATTCGCACGCTTTGCGCTGGCGCTGATCGCGGCGCTGCTGGCCGGCTGTTCTACCGCCAGCATTGATGATTACCGTGCTACGCGGCCAACGTTTGATCTGCAGCAGTTCTTTGCCGGCCCGCTCACCGCGCATGGCATGTTCCAGGACCGCAGCGGCAAGGTGCTGCGGCGCTTTACCGTCAGCATGCAGGGACGCTGGCAGGGTGACACCGGCGTGCTGGACGAGCAGTTCCGCTACGACGATGGCGAGACCCAGCGTCGGGTGTGGACCCTGAAAAAACTGCCGGATGGCCGCTATCTGGGCACCGCTGGCGATGTGGTGGGCGAGGCCAGCGGCCGCACCGAAGGCTTTGCGCTGTTTTGGGACTACACCCTGCGCCTGCCGGTGGATGGCAAGGAGTACGAAGTCCGCTTTGCCGACTGGATGTACCAGCTGGACGAGCGCAGCGTGCTCAACCGCTCGGTGATGAGCAAGTTCGGCGTGCGGCTGGGCGAAGTCACGCTGTATATCCGCAAGGAGGGCACGCCATGAGCCTCAATCCCCGCTTGCGCGACTGGCAGGGCCAGCATGTGTGGCTGATCGGCGCCGGCCATGGCATTGGCGCCGCGCTGGCACGCCAGCTGCGGGCTGCCGGCGCGATGCTGGCCCTTTCCGGACGCAGCGAGGACGCGCTGCGCGCGGTGGCTGGCGACGATGCGCATTGCCTGGTGCTGCCGCTGGATGTCACCCGCGAGCAGGACTGGCAGCAGGCTTGCGGCCAACTACTGCAACGTTGGCCGCGTATCGATCTGGTGGTGATGCTGGCTGGCGATTACCGCGCGGTGCGTGCCTGGCAGCTGACACCCCAGCTGGCGCGACAGATGGTGGAGGTCAACCTGCTGGGAGTGATGTACGGCACCGCCGCGGTGATGCCGACCCTGCTGCGGCAGCGGCACGGCAGCATCGCGCTGGTGGCCAGTGTCGCCGGCTGGGGCGGCATGCCCAACGCGCTGGTGTACGGCGCCACCAAGGCGGCGGTGAACCACTTTGCCCAGAGCCTGTTCCTGGACTTGCGGCCGCACGGCATCGGCGTGCATGTGGTCAACCCGGGCTTTGTCGACACGCGGCTTACCGCGCAGAACGACTTTGCCATGCCGGCGCTGATTTCGCCCGAGCAGGCCGCCAGCGCCATGCTGGCCGGTCTGGCGCGCGGCGACTTCGACATCCACTTCCCGCGCCGCTTCAGCCTGCTGCTGAAGCTGGCGTCACATTTGCCCTACCGGCTGTATTTCTGGCTGGCTCACAAGGTTACCGGCTTATGAATCCGATGCTTGCCCGCCACCTGGACTGCTTCGCCAAGCTGTCGCCGGCCACGCTGGCGCAGATCGACCAGGTATATGCCGCCGATGCCAGCTTTCAGGATCCGTTTCACGCCCTGCGCGGCCGCGCGGCGATCCAGGCGGTGTATGCGCGCATGTTCGATACCCTGACGCAGCCACGTTTCGTCATCGGCGAGGTGCTGCAGCAGGACAGCAGCGCATTCGTCACCTGGGATTTCTGTTTTGCCCTCAACGGCCGCCAGCAGCAGATCCACGGCGGTACGCTATTGCGGCTGGATGCCGCCGGACTGATCTGCGAACACTGCGACTACTGGGACGCCGCCGCCGGCGTGTATGAACAATTGCCGGTGCTGGGCTGGCTGCTGCGCCGCCTCAAGCGGCGCATGGCATAATGCCGGCCTTCGGCCATTTACCCGCTGCCTCTGCCATGTCTGCCGCCACCACGCCCACCCCTGCCGGATTGCCCATTGCCGCCGTCGAGCGCGACACCGGCATCCCCAAGGATTTGCTGCGCATGTGGGAGCGTCGCTACGGCTTTCCGCAGCCGCAGCGCGATGCCGCCGGCGACCGGCAGTATTCGGCGGCCGAAGTCGCCAAACTGCGCTTGATCAGCCGGCTGCTCGATCTCGGTTTCCGCCCGGGCAAGCTGGTGCGGCTGGAGCTGGCGGCCTTGCAGGCGCTGACCGAGCAGCACACGCCGCAGCTGGAGGTACCCGCCAGTTGCAGCCAGCTGGTGCCTGTGCTGCAGGGACATGTGGCGGCCGCGGTGCGCGAATATCTGCGCCATCAGCTGCTGGAGCTGGGCTTGCGGCGCTTTGTGCAGGAGTTTCTGCCGGCGGCCAACCGGCTGGTCGGCGATGCCTGGCTGCGCGGCGAATTGCAGGTCTACGAAGAACACCTGTATTCGGAGGAAGTCACCCGCGTCATTCGCGAGTCGCTGTCGGCCGTGCCGGCCGGGCGGCAAAGCCCGCGGGTGATGCTGACCACTTGTCCTGGCGAGCAGCATGTGCTGGGCCTGCTGATGGTGGAGACACTGCTGCGGCTGCAAGGCTGCGACACCATTGCCTTTGGCGCGCAGATGCCGCTGGGCGACATCGTGCAGGCCGCCGGCAAGCATGCGGTGGATGTGGTGGTGCTGTCGTTCTCGCCGTCCTACGAGGGCAGTGTGGGCAGCGATCTGACGCAGCTGGCGTCGCAACTGCCGCCGCAGGCGCAGCTGTGGGTCGGGGGCGGCGGCTGCCGCCAGCTGCCGGCCTTGCCGCCGCAGGTCTGTCATGTGCGTGATCTGGCCGAGCTGGATACCCTGGTGGCGCAGTGGCGACAGCCATCCTGAGCCGCGCCTGATCTGTCGTCCTGCCTGCTGGCGGTTTCCCCGCCACCCCGTTTCCCTTGCTGTCTTCCTGTCGTACCACGTTGGCCGCACTGTCGCCGCTACAACAGCTTGGCCGCGACATCGCCATGCCGCTACCACTAGGCCGAATGGAGAGTAGGCTAAGCCGCGCTGTGATGGTTAAATCAGGCCAGCGGCCGTGATTGTCATTGGCATTGGATGACTTGCTCCGGGCAAGGTGGGTGAACGTAGCGATGGCATTGAAAAAACCTGGTTGGGTGGCGGCAGGCCGGCAGCGTCTGCCTGTGTTGAGCAGAGCACTGCTTATCTTGCTTGGCGGCACGCTGCTGAGCATTGTGTTGTTCCTGTTGCAGGCGCGCGATAACCAGCAGCACTTGCAGCGGGCGCTGGAACAGCGTGCCCAGGTCCTTGCCGACCAGGCGATTGCCCGGCTGCAAAACATGCAGCACGGGCTGCAGGATGTCCGCGCCATGGTACTGACGCTGGGCGAGTGGGGAATCAGCCGCGAGCAGTTCCGCCGTTACAGCGAGCAACGCGACATCGCCAGCCGTTTTCCCGGCGCCCGCGGTTTTGGCCTGATCCGGCGCGTGCCGGCCGGCATGCAGGACAGCTTTGTCGCGCGTGCCCGTGCCGATGGCGCGCCGGACTTTACACCCCGCCTTCTTAACCCGCATCCGGGTGACAGCTACATCATCCAGTACATCGAGCCGGTGGCGCAGAACCGCACCGCGGTCGGGCTGGACGTGGCCTCCGAAGCGCACCGGCGGGAAGCGGCCGAGCGCGCGATGCGCAGCGGCATGCCGGCGCTGACCGGACCCATCACCCTGGTGCAGGCCACGGCACAGCGCCAGCAGTCTTTCCTGATGCTGCAACCGATTTTCCGCCCGGGCATGCCGCTGGCGACTGCCGCACAGCGTGAAACCGCGCTGCTGGGCTGGTCGTATGCGCCCTTGTCGATGGGCAGTGTCCTGCAGGGTCTGCAACCGGCAGACGGCAGCCTGACCCTGCGTTTCAGCGATCTGCAAGACGGCAAGCCAGCGGAGGTGTTCTTCGACTCCACGGCGGCGCATGCCGGCACGCCGGTATTGGCGCGTTACGCGCTGGCGCGCCAGGTAATGGGGCGGCAATGGTCCATCGAGGTGCTGGCGCACCCGGCGTTTGCCGCCAGCCTGCAGCAAACCCCGCCTGCCAAGGTGCTGGTGCTGGGATTGGCGCTGACGCTGCTGCTGAGCCTGATCTACATCCAGTGGCGGGAGGGCAAGTCCGGTCAGGCGCTGGTTCAGCGCGAGCAGGCTCGTCTGGCCACCATCGTGAAGCATGCCAGCGACGCCATCGTCGGCGAGGACATGGCTGGCCGGGTGATCTTCTGGAACGAGGCGGCGGAAAAGCTGTTCGGCTACAGCGCGGCGGAGGCGCTGGGCCGCCCGGTGGCGGAGTTGTTGCTGCCGGCGGGAGAAGGCGGCGAGGAGCAGGCCTTGCTCACACGCCTGTCAAACGGGGAGTGGGTGGCGCCGTTTGATGCCCAGCGCCGTTGTCGCGATGGCAGCATGCTGGATGTGTCGGTGACGTTGGCCGCAATGCGTGATGCGCAGGGCAAGGTGATCGGGGTGGCCAAGTTCATCCGCGATATCGCCAAGCGCAAGGCGCGGGAACGGCAGCTGCTGGAATTCAACGACCTGCTGGAGCAACAGGTGCGCGAGCGTACCGCCTCGCTGGAGGCGGCGCGGCATGACCTGGCGCAGGTGATCAATGCCTTGCCGTCGATGATCGGCTACTGGGACAAAAACCTGGTCAACCGGGTTGCCAACCATGCGTACTCGGACTGGTTCGGTTGTGATGCCGATGCCTTGCCGGGCACCCGGCTGCAAGACCTGCTGGGACCGGTGCTGTTCGAGAAAAACCGTCCTTATGTCGAGGCGGCGCTGCAAGGGCAGGTGCAGGTGTTCGAGCGGGAGATCCCGCACCCGTCGGGCCGCAGCCGCTATTCGCTGGCCAACTATCTGCCGGACGTGGTCGATGGTGAAGTGCGTGGCTTCTATGTGATTGTGCATGACGTCACGTCGCTGAAACTGGCGCAGCAAGAGTCGGCGCGGCTGGCCGCACTATTGGGCGATGTGCTGCGAGCCGCCTCGGAGATTTCCATCATCGCGACCGACCGCGATGGGGTGATCCGCATTTTCAACGCCGGCGCCGAGCACCTGCTGGGCTGGTCGGCAGCCGACATGGTCGGCAAGCAGACGCCGGCCGTGATCCACGTGGCGGAAGAAGTCGCGGCACGCAGCCAGGAACTGAGCAAGGAGTACGGCCAGGCTATCGAAGGCTTCCGCACCTTTGTGCACATCGCCGAACAACAGGGGGCGGAAACCCGCGAGTGGACTTATGTCCGCCGCGACGGCAGCCGTTTCCCGGTGTCGCTGGTGGTGACCACCATGCGTGATGCGGCGGGCGAGATCAGCGGCTATCTGGGCATTGCCCAGGACATAACCGAGCGCCGGCGGGTCGAGCGCATGAAGGACGAGTTCGTGTCCACCATCAGCCACGAACTGCGCACGCCGATGAACGCGATGATCGGCCTTGCCTACCTGCTGGAGCAGACCGAGCTGGATGCCGAGCAGCAGCAACTGCTGGGCAAGCTGCAGCAATCGGGACAGGCGCTGCTCGGCATCATCAACGATGTGCTGGACTACTCCAAGATCGAGGCCGGGCGGCTGGAAGTGGAGGAGAGCCCGTTCTCGCTGTCCGAAGTATTGCAGACCGCCATGGACATGTTCCAGACCCAGGCGCGGCAAAAGGGTGTGGCGTTGCAGCTGCAGGCGCAAGACGGTTTGCCGGACTTGCTGTCCGGCGATGCCTTGCGATTGCGGCAGGTGCTGGTCAATCTGCTGGGCAATGCCTTGAAGTTCACCGCCAGCGGCAGTGTGGTGTTGGCCGCAAAATGGCAGCCGGTGCCAGACCAGGATGCGGTGTACCTGAATATCGCGGTGAGCGATACCGGCATCGGCATGGGGCCGGAGGTGCTGGCGGCGCTGTTCAAGCCCTTCAGCCAGGCCGATGCCTCGACCACGCGGCGCTTTGGCGGTACCGGGCTGGGGCTGTCCATTGCCAAGCGGCTGGTGGAAATGATGGGCGGCGAAATCGGCGTGGAAAGCACCCTGGGACAGGGCAGCCGCTTCTGGTTCTGGCTCCCGTTCTCGCTGGTAGGGCAGTCGGCACCGCAGGCCGTGCCGGCCACCACGCCGCTGGATGTTGTGATCGTGGATGACAATCCGGCCGATCGTCTGGCGCTGCTGGCGATAGCCCAGAGTCTGGGCTGGCAGGCCCAGGCGCTGTCGTCGGGCAAGGAGCTGCTGCAGTTGGCCGCACAGCGCCGGCAGCAGGGGCAGGACTTGCCGGAGGCGCTGATCGTCGACTGGCAAATGCCGGACATGGATGGTCTGGATACCCTGGCGGCTCTGGAGCAGGGCTGGGGGCCACAGCCGTTGCCGGCGGCGCTGGTGGTGAGCATGCACGAGCGACAGGCGATCCGGCAGCTGGATTACCGCCATCTGGCCGGGGATATCCTCACCAAGCCGGTACATGCGGCCGAGCTGTTCAATGCCTTGAACAACGTCATGAAAGGCCACGATGGCAGTGGTACCCGGCTGGGGCGGGCCACGCAGCTGGGCAACGGCGTGCTGCTGTGTTTGCCGCAGCTACGCGTGCTGCTGGTTGATGACAGCGAAATCAATCTCGACGTTGGCCGCAGGTTGCTGGAGTCGGAAGGCGCTATCGTGACGCTGGCGTACAACGGCCTGCAGGCGCTGCAGTGCCTGCGGGAGGCCGCCGGCACGATCGATCTGGTGCTGATGGATGTGCAGATGCCGGAGATGGATGGGCTGGAAGCGACGCGACGTCTGCGCCAGGAGCTTGGCCTGACTACCCTGCCGGTACTGGCGCTGACTGCCAGCGCGCACAGCGAGGAGCGGGCGCGTGCCCTGGCGGTGGGCATGAATGGTTTCCTCAGCAAGCCGCTGGAGCCGGCAACCTTGTTCCGTGCCGTGCGTGCCGCCATCGAGCAGGCCAGCGGCAGGCTGCTGCCGGTCGCCAACGGCGAGAAATATCGCGAGCAGCACCGCGCCGCGTGGCCGGAGGTGGCGGGGATCGACAATCAGCAGGCCGCCCAGCGGCTCAACTACGATGTCGAGCTGTTCCCGCGGCTGTTGCGGCATTTGCTGGACGAGTTCGCGCCGGATTCGGTGCCGGACGCGCCGCAGGACGCCGCCGCCCGCGACATGCTGCGGGCGCGCATGCACAAGCTGCGCGGCAGTGCCGCAACGGTGGGGGCCAGCGAGGTGCAGGAACTGGCGGCGCAGGCCGAAGCCTTGCTGGCTGGCACCACTATCGACATTCCGGCGGAGGCCGCCGCACTGCAGGCGGTGCGACAGGCGCTGCGGGAGCTGGAACAAGCGGCACGGCAGCTCCTGCAGGAAGTCTCCGAGCGGGCGGCTCATAACCACGGCCAACATGTCGACCCTCTTGACCAGATGCACTGGGAGCAATTGCAGGCTATGCTGCGCCAGCAGGATCTGGCGGCGCTGCCCCTGTTCGAAGGCATGCTGCCGGCGCTGCGCGAGCAGTTTGGTGCTGACCGTGTTGCCCGCCTGGCGGCGGCGCTGGAAAAACTCGATTTTACTGCCGGGCTGCAGTTGATGCAGACCATGTCTTTTACCGCGACAAGAGCTGTCTGACGACAGCGTGATGACTGCCAACCATGCTCGATATTGTGCCGGCCGCCAATAAACGGCCACGCCTTTTGCTGGTGGATGACGATACCAACGTGATCCACCTGATGGCAAAAACACTGCTGCCTCTGGGGCAGGTGCAGTTTGCCACCAGTGGCGAGGATGCCTTGCGTCTGGCGCGCGAAGACGTGCCAGACCTGATTTTGCTGGATGCCGAGATGCCCGGCATGAGCGGCTTCCAGGTCTGCGAGGAGATGAAGCACGACCCGCTGCTGAGTGATGTGCCGGTGATCTTTGTTACCAGCCACAGCGAAGAGTCGATGGAGGCCACCGGCCTGGCGCTGGGCGCGGCCGACTTTATTACCAAGCCGATCAGGCCGGCGATTCTGGCCGCACGGGTGAACAATCACCTGAGCTTCAAGCTGGCTCGCGACCAGCTCAAGCGGCTGGCCTTTCTCGATGGCCTTACCGGGGTGGCCAACCGGCGCGTGTTCGACGAGACGCTGCCCAAGGAGTGGGCGCGCTCGCAGCGCAAGCAGCAGCCGCTCAGCGTGATGATGGTGGATGTCGACCACTTCAAGGCTTACAACGACTGCTACGGCCACCTGCAAGGCGACAGCGCCTTGCGTTCGGTCGCGCAGGTTCTGGCGGCGACGGTGAAGCGGCCGGCCGATCTGGTGGCCCGCTATGGCGGCGAGGAGTTTGTGGTGCTGCTGCCGGAAACCGCACTGGAGGGTGCGCAGCAGCTGGCGGCAGACATGCTGCAGGCGGTGGCGCAGCTGGCGTTGCCACACCAGGCATCGTCGGTGGCCAGCCATGTCACCGTGTCGATCGGTTGTGCCAGTCTGGGGCCGTGCGCGGCCAGCCTGTCCGATGAGATTGTCGCCATACCGTTCGACATCAGCGACGAGCCGGCCGGCGTCGGCGTCAGCCTGCTGCAGGCGGCGGATGCCGCGCTGTACGATGCCAAGGGCACCGGCCGGGCGCGCTCGGTTTTTTACGCGCTATGCACCCCGGCCAGCTGAAGGCAGCGCCGGGCCGGACAAGCAAAGAAGCCGCAAATGCGGCTTCTTTTTATTTTGCCACCGGCCGGCCGGTGGCGCGGCTTAGCTGACTTCGAAATGTCCGGCGAGCCTGGCGAGGTTGCCGGCTTGCTGCGCCAGTTCGCGGATGGTCTGGTTGGCCGCATCGATATGCTGGTGCGACTCTTCGAACTGGGTGGCGATATGCGTCATGCGTTCGGCCAGATGGGTGGCGCTGGCCGACTGCTGGGCATTGGCACTGGCAATTTCCTGCATCATGCCGTTTACGTCGCCGACATCGCCGCGCACGCTGTGCAGCTGCACGCTGGTGCGTTGCTGCGCCTCCACGCCGGCGCGCGTCTGGGTGGTGATGCTGGCAATGGCGTCCACTGTGCTGCCGGCCGCGCCGCGGACATTGGCAACCAGGGTGTTGATTTCATCGGTGCTGCTGCTGGTGCGTTCCGCCAGCTTGCGCACCTCGTCGGCCACCACGGCAAAGCCGCGGCCCGATTCGCCGGCGCGGGCGGCTTCGATGGCGGCATTCAGTGCCAGCAGATTGGTCTGCTCGGCAATGTCATGAATCGTCTGTGTTACCACGGTAATGCCGTTGATGGCGGTGGTCAGCTCGGTGATCACCCCCTGGGTGCTTTCCACTGCGCCGGCGGCGGCGGTGCCGCGCTGATAGGCGGTCTCCATCTCTGCCGCACCGAGCTGCAGCTGCTGCTGCGAGCGCAGGCTCAGTTCGGCGGTTTCGGCTGCGTTCTGCGATACCTGCTCGATGGAGGCCGACAGCTGTTCGATGGAGGCACTCATCTGCAGCACGCTGTTGTTGCCCGCCGCCATGCGCTGGTAGATATCGGCAATGGCATGCTGCATCCGGTCGGTGTCACCCGCCAGCTCGCGGGCGGTCAGCTGCACATCATCCAGCATCACTTTCAGGTGGACCTGCATATAGGCCAGCGCGGTTTCCAGCTCTCCCAGCTCGCCGGCGGCATCGATCGCCAGCGCATTGGTCAGCTTGCCTTCGGCGATATTGGCGCAGGCGGTCAGCAGGCGGCGTTGCTCGCGCCGGCGGCGTTGCTCCAGCCACAGCCAGCCACTACTGGCGGCCAGCGCCGTCGCGGCGATGGCCACACCGGCGGTATTGCCCAGTAACGCGGCAGAAGTGCCGGCCAGCACGGTCATGCCGGCGGCGTACAGGGTCTGGAAGTGCGCCAGCAAGCGGCCGCGCTGCGCCGGTTTGCGCAATGGGGCGCCCTGCATCAGCTGCGGGTACAGAGCCTCTGCCGCATGGATGGCATCGCGGCTGGCCGGACTGCGTACCGACATATAGCCGCTGATCTGCCCCTTTTCCTTTACCGGCACCACGAAGGCATCTACCCAGTAATGGTTGCCGTTCTTGCAGCGGTTTTTGACCAGCCCGCGCCAGCAGTGGCCGCTCTTCACGGTCCGCCACAAGTCGTCAAACAGTACCGGCGGCATGTCCGGATGGCGGACGATATTGTGGTTTTGCCCGAGCAGCTCTTCACGGCTGAAGCCGGAAATGGCGACAAATGCATCATTGGCATAGCTGACCGCCCCCTTGAGGTCGGTACGGGTCACGATGATGCCTGCTTCGAATGGGGTTTCCACACCGCTTACCGGTAAATTCTTTTTCATGACTTAGCCTGCTGACAGTGATAGCTGCGCATCTTATCGGCGGGGCTGGCGGCTGCCTTATTATCCGCTTGATCGAAATCAAGTCGCCGCTATTTGTTAGATTTTGCTTTTAAATGAGAGCGATTCGAGCCTGGTTTACCTTGTCATTGCCGATCTGGCGGTGGTGTATGCTGTTGCTTTTACGTGACTAAGCAATTGGGGCGCCGGATGAAAATTGCCGTTTTCGATACCAAACACTATGACCGCCAGGCGCTGGATGCGGCCAACCTGAGTGCCGGCCACGAGTTGCACTATTTCGCGCCACGGCTGGATGGCGCCACGGTAGAGCTGGCTGCCGGTTCCGAGGCAGTGTGCCCGTTCGTCAATGATCGGCTGGATGCTGCAGTAGTGGCCAGGTTGGCCGCATTGGGCGTCAAGCTGGTGCTGCTGCGTTGTGCCGGCTACAACGGCGTCGACCTGGCGGCCTGCGCCAGCCACGGCCTGACCGTGGCAAGGGTGCCGGCCTATTCGCCGCACGCGGTCGCCGAGCACGCTTTTGCGCTGCTACTGGCGGTGAACCGTCGCATCCACAAGGCTTATGTGCGGGTGCGGGAAATGGATTTCTCGCTGGACGGGCTGGTGGGCTTCGATCTGTATGGCAAGACCTTCGGGGTGATCGGCACCGGGCGCATCGGCGAGGCAGCCATCGCCATTGCCCGCGGTTTTGGCATGCGCGTGCTGGCCAGTGACGTGCAGCAGGATGCCGCCTTGGCGGCGCGCCTGGGCTTCAGCTACGTGCCGCAGGCGCAGCTGTTGGCCGAAGCCGACGTGGTCAGCCTGCATCTGCCGCTGCTGCCGCAAACCCGTCACCTGATCGACCGCCAGGCGCTGGCGGCGATGAAACCGGGCTGCGTGCTGGTGAATACCAGCCGCGGCGGGCTGGTGGACACCCCGGCGCTGATCGCGGCGCTGAAAAGCGGCCACCTGGGCGGGGTCGGGCTGGATGTTTACGAGATGGAAGAGGGGGTGTTTTTCCAGAACCTGTCGGATACCGGTCTGCAGGACGACCAACTGGCACGATTGCTGACTTTCCCCAATGTGCTGGTGACTTCGCATCAGGGCTTCCTGACGGCAGAGGCGCTGCACAATATCGCCACCACCACGCTGGGTAATGCCACCGACTTTGCACTGGGCCGCCCGCTGGCGAACGAGATCCGGCTGTAGCCGGCCAGGTTGGCCGCAGCAGGCAGGGCGGCCAACCGGTGGGCGGATTATTGCGCCGCCGGATCGCGGCGGAATACCCAGGTATTCTCGTCCGAGGCTTGCGGCGCGAAGGCATAACCCTCGGCATTGAAGTCCAGCAGTGCCTGCGCATCGGCAATGCCGTGCTTGACGGCCCAGCGCGCCATCAGCCCGCGCGCGCGCTTGGCGTAGAAGCTGATGATCTTGTACTGGCCGTTTTTCAGATCCTGGAATACCGGGGTGATCAGGCGGCCTTGCAGCTGTTTCGGCTTGACCGACTTGAAGTATTCGTCCGACGCCAGGTTTACCAGCTGCGGAAACTCATCTGCTGCCAGCAGACGGTTGAGCTCGTCGGTGATGATGCTGCCCCAGAACTGGTACAGGTTGCTGCCGCGCGCGTTGGCGAGGCGGGTACCCATCTCCAGCCGGTAGGCCTGCATCAGGTCCAGCGGGCGCAGCAGGCCGTACAGGCCGGACAGGATGCGCAGATGCTGTTGCAGCCACTGCAGCTCCGCTTCCGACAGGCTGGCGGCGTCCAGTCCCTCGTAGACATCGCCCATGAAGGCGAGGACGGCTTGCTTGGCATTGGCCGGGGTGAAGTCCGCGTGCCAGTCGTGATAGCGGCCAACGTTGAGTTCGGCCAATGCCGGGCTGATGTCCATCAGTTTGCCCAGTTGTGCCGGGCTTTGTTCGCGCAGTACCTCGATCAGCTCGGCACTGTGGGCGAGAAAATCCGGTTGCGTGAACTGCGCGGTGTGGGCGGGGGTCTCGTAATCCAGCGTTTTGGCTGGCGAAACGACCATCAGCATGGCGAATCCTTGTCTGGGAGGTGGGCGCCCATTTTAGAATGTTGTGTCCAATGATGGGAGAGATTGATGCGAGTACTGGTGCAACGCGTGACACAGGCGTCGGTGACGGTGGAAGGGCAGGTATGCGGGCAGATTGCCGGCGGCCTGTTATTGCTGGTCGGGGTGGAGGACAGCGACGGCGACGAGGATATCGGCTGGCTGGTGCGCAAGATCAGCCAGCTGCGCATCTTCAACGATGCCGACGGGGTGATGAACCGCTCGGTGCTGGATGCCGGAGGCGAGGTGCTGGCGGTGAGCCAGTTCACGCTGTTTGCCACTACCAAAAAGGGTAACCGTCCGGGCTATAGCCGCGCGGCGCGGCCGGAAGTATCGCGGCCGCTATTTGAGCGTTTTGTGCAGCAGATGCAGGACGCGTTGGGCAAACCGGTGCCGACCGGCATCTTTGGCGCCGACATGCAGGTGGCGTTGGTGAATGATGGCCCGGTTACCATCTGGCTGGATAGCAAGGCGCCGGAGTAAACCGTTGCCCGTCTGCCGTTGATGGCTGGCGGGCGGGATGAAAAGCACAAGGCCGCAGCAGATGCTGCGGCCTTGCTGTTGGTGCGGCAGTTATTTACAGCCCATCGCCCTCGGCCAATACGCGGACTTTCTGCCCCGGCTGCAGGCGGGTCAGCTGCTCCGGATCGTTCCAGCGTAGGATGTCGGTATGCGAGACGCTGAATTTGCGGGCGATGCTGAACACGGTATCGCCACGCTGGACCACGTAATCGGTCGGCACCGGACCGGCGGCCGGCTGGCGTACGGTATAGGACACGGTACGCAGCGGATTGCTGCTGGCCATCACCGTTGCCGGAGCAGCAGGCAGCGGCACTCCATTTACCACCTTCAGGTTCTGGCCCAGTTTGATGGCATTGTCGCCCAGGCCATTCAGCTGTTTCAGGTCGGCAACGGTCATGCCATAACGGCGCGAGATATTGAACAGGGTGTCACCGGCTGCCACGGTGTGTAGGCCGTTAGTGCTAACGGGCAGTACCGGCTGCTGGTCGCGGCCAACGTTGCCATCATTGCGGGCGATGACACGCAGCGTTTCGCCACGGTCCGCTTTGTTGCCATCGACACGCAGTGCTACCCGCTGCAGATCGCCACCATTGTCCGGCTTGTTCGTTACCACGGTAGCCGGCTGGATGGCTGCGGCGGCCAGGACATTATTGCCGGCAGCGGGAGCGTTACTGCCGCCAGTAGACATGGCGACTGCCGCTGGCGCGGCCAGAGGTTTGCTTTGCAGCGCTACCGTGGTGGTTGCCGCCGGTTTGGCCGCTGCGGTTACTGTTGCCGCGGCCGGGGTAACGGCTTCAACCGGCTTGCTGTTGGCTGGTGCCGCTACCTGGGTTTGCAGGCTGGCAGGCACGACTGCGCTAGTGGCCGGCGGCGTGCTGGTTGCGGCCGGTGCCGGGACGCCATTGGCGGCGAAGGCTACCAGCGTGGCTGTTTCGCTGGCCGGGGCGGCAATATCGGTGGCATCCAGCTGTGGTGCTGCGTTGCCGTTACCATGCATGGCGACCAGCACCGGGCGGCCCGCCGGCAGCGTGCCGCCCTTGATATTGTTGGCGGTGATCAGCTCGTTGGGATTCATCTCGAACTGGCTGGCCAGCTCGCTGGCGGAGGTATCGCTATTCGGAACATGTACTTGCCAGGTCAGCAGTGGCTTGTCCCATTTGGCCAGGTTGGTTTCGAACTTGTGCAGCTTGTTTTCCGGCAGCAGCATCTGGCGGCCGCTCTTGTAGGCGAACACCGGCAGATTGAAGGCCGGGTTGAGCTCCTTGAAATCGGCGACCGACATCTCGGCCAGACGGGCAGCGATATCGATGTTCATGTGGCGGCCAGTCGAGACCGCGACAAAAGTGGGCTTGTTGGGCAGGGGTGCCAGGCGCAGGCCGAATTTCTCCGGCGCCTGCAGCAGATTACGTACCGCCAGCAGTTTGGGGACGTAATTGCGGGTTTCCTTCGGCATCTGGATGTTTTCGTAGCTTTCCACCTCGCCACGGGCTCGCACCTTGGCGATGGCGCGGGCCAGGTTGCCTTCGCCCCAGTTGTAGGCGGCTAGTGCCAAACTCCAGTCACCGAACATGGTGTACAGGTTCTGCAGGTAATCCAGCGCCGCACGGGTACCTTCCACCACATCGCGGCGACCGTCATACCACCAGGTCTGCTCCAGACCGTACTGGCGACCGGTGGCGGGCATGAACTGCCACAGGCCGGCGGCACCGACCGGCGATTGCGCGGTGGGAACGAAAGCGCTTTCCACGATCGGCAGCAGGGCGATTTCGGTCGGCATGCCGCGGCGTTCTACCTCGTTCATGATGAAGAACAGATATTTGCGGCTGCGATCAACGGTGCGGCGGAAATAGTCGATGCGTGCGGTAAAGAAGCGTTCGTGCTGGCGTACCAGTTCCGGATTGACTTCCGACATCTGGAAGCCTTCACGCACCCGTTCCCAGACGCTATCGCCGTTACGCAGCAGACTGCTGTTGAGCAGCATCATGTCAAGGCCGGCAGCCAGTGCGTCATCCACGCTGCGTTGCTGTGGGATCTGGCTGACATTACTGCTGTCGGCATGCGCCGGTGACAGCACAAATGCAAGAGAAACCGACAAAGCGAGCGGGGTAAGCTTTTTCATGGACCTGAGCCTGTATTCCGTATCGGTCGATGCTAACACGCGAGGGCTGGCAGTCAAACGCGAAACTTCACCTTAAAGCATGATTTTTCTGTGTTTTAGTCGATATTTATCGTTGGCAACATCATTTGTCGGCCGGCGGTGAACTTATGCCGGACGAAAGTGGTTTTTCCACTCGCGCAGTGTGGCAAAAATGGCCTCATCGCCGGCAAGGTCTCTGCCACAGTACTGGCGGGCCGCGGCGGCGATGTCCTTGCTGCCGGTGCGCAGAAACGGGTTGGTCGCCTTCTCCAGCGCCATGCTGCTGGGCAAGGTTGGCCGCAAGCTGTTACGGCTAGCCTGATCCTGCTGCCAGCGGGCTTGTAGCGCCGGATTGTCCGGCTCCAGCGCCAGGGCAAACTGCAGATTGGACAGCGTGTATTCATGGGCGGGATAGCACAGGGTGTCGTCCGGCAGTGCCGCGAGTTGCTGTAGTGACTGGTGCAGCTGTGCTGGCGTGCCGTCGAAAATGCGGCCGCAGCCGGCGCCAAACAGTGTATCGCCGCAGAACAAATGCTTGCCCCACAGATAGGCCAGATGGTTGGCGGTGTGGCCGGGGACCGCCAGCACGTGCGCGGCTTCGCCGAATGCCAGCAGCTCGCTGCCTGCCATCACCGGCTGGTTGATGTGTGGCACGCCTGGCGGACCGTAGATGTCCAGTTGCGGCCAACGTGCCAGTAATTCCGGCAGGCCACCGATATGGTCGGCGTGATGGTGGGTGATCCAGATGGCATCAAGCTGCAGCCGGTGTTGCTCCAGAAACGCCAGCAGCGGGGCGGCTTCGCCCGGATCGACGGCAATGGCGCAGCGAGTGTCGTGCAAAACCCAGATATAATTGTCGGCAAAGGCACAAACCGGTGTGAGGCGAATAATGTCGGCCATGGGGTACCCCGAAACAATGGAAGCATTTGCTGACTGGCTGGCCAGCTCGGAATTGGGACAATACCTGCTTTGCCGCGAGCAGGTGTTTTTCGATCGGGCGGTGGCCGATGCCTTCGGCTTTCGCGCCGTGCAGGTCGGCTTGACCGAATACGATTTTCTGGCCTGCAACCGCATTCCCTGGCATGGCTATGCCGGGCCGGAGTCCAGCGCCGACGTGATTTGCGATGCCGCGTTCCTGCCGTTCGACAGCCGCAGCCTGGACCTGCTGGTGATGCCGCATGCGCTGGATTTTACCAGTACGCCGCACCAGGTGCTGCGCGAGGCCGAGCGGGTGCTGGTACCGGAAGGCCGCCTGGTCATCACCGGCTTCAATCCGGTATCGCTGTGGGGGTTGTGCCGCTTGCTGCGCGGCAAGCGAGACGCGCCCTGGAGCGGCAATTTCTTCAGTCCGGCGCGCATCCGCGACTGGCTGGCGCTGTTGCAACTGGAAGCCACGGGCAACGCCTTCGTGGCATACTCGCCGCCTTTCGCGCGCGGCGACTGGCTGGCGCGCTGGCAGTTCATGGACAACATCGGCGGTCGCTGCTGGCCGATGCTGGCAGGCGTCTACGGCATCGAAGCCGTCAAGCGCCAGCGCGGCATGCGCCTGCTCATGCCCAGCTGGAAGCCAGCCAAGGCTGGCCACGGGTTGATCGTCGCCGGCGGTAGCGAACGCCACCCATTAAATCACACAGTGCAGGACGATAAACCACATGACTGACGACACCATCGTCGAGATCTACCCGGACGGCGCCTGCAAGGGCAATCCCGGCCCCGGTGGCTGGGGCGTGCTGCTGCGCTACAAGGGCCAGGAAAAGGAAATGTTTGGCGGTGAAGCCAACACCACCAACAACCGCATGGAGCTGACGGCGGTGATCCGCGGGCTGGAGGTACTCAAGCGCCCGTGCCGCATAGTGGTGCACACCGACTCGCAGTATGTGCAGAAGGGCATCAGCGAGTGGATTCACGGCTGGAAAAAGCGCGGCTGGGTGACCAGCAACAAGGAGCCGGTAAAGAACGCCGACCTGTGGCAGCAGCTGGACGAGCTGCGCAACCGGCACCAGGTCGACTGGCGCTGGGTGAAGGGCCATGCCGGCCACGAATTCAACGAACGCGCCGACCAGCTGGCCAATGCCGGCGTCGCCAGCCTGCGCTGATGCGGCCAACCTTGTAGAACAGTTATGCGCCAGATCATTCTCGATACCGAAACCACCGGCCTGGACCCGAACCAGGGCCACCGCATCATCGAATTTGCCGGCCTGGAAATGGTGAACCGCAAGCTCACCGGCCGCCATCTGCACCTGTACATGCACCCGGAGCGCGATATCGATCCGGATGCCGAGCGCGTGCACGGCATCTCGCTGGAGTTCCTCGCCGACAAGCCCAAGTTCCGCGATGTGGCTGCCGAGCTGGCGGAATTCATTGCCGATGCCGAGCTGATCATCCACAACGCGCCGTTTGACGTCGGCTTCCTCAATGCCGAGTTCAACCGTCTGGGCTTGCCGCTGGTGGACAAGCAGTGCGCGCTGGTGACCGACACGCTGGCGATGGCGCGCGATGCCTTTCCGGGCAAGCGCAACAGCCTGGATGCGCTGTGCGACCGCTTCGAGATCGACCGCAGCAACCGGACCCTGCACGGCGCGCTGATCGACTGCGAGCTGCTGGCCGAGGTCTACCTGTGGATGACCCGTGGCCAGGAAAGCCTGATGATGGATATCGGCTATGGCGACAATGCCGATGGCAGCAGCAGCCAGGGTTACCGCTTCGAGCGCAAACCGCTGACCGTGCTGGCCGCGTCCGCCGAGGAGCTGGCCGCGCATCAGGAATACCTCGATACCCTGGACAAAAGCGTCAAAGGCACCTGCCTGTGGCGCAGCATCGAAAACCCGCCAGCCGGGAATCCGGCCTGAGAGCCGCCAATATGACCCGCTACATTGCGCTGGTGCCCGCCGCCGGCCACGGCAGCCGCTTCGGTTCGGCGACACCCAAGCAATATCTGGACATAGGCGGCCAACCCTTGCTGGCACACACGCTGGCGGTGCTGGCGGCCAACCCCGCCATTGACCAGGTGGCGGTGGTGATCTCGCCGGGCGACGAGTGGTTCGACAGTTTCGACTGGCCGCAGGCCAAGCTGACGGTGCTGCGCGTTGGCGGCGCCAGCCGCGCCGAAAGCGTGGCCAACGGGCTGCACGCCCTGCAGCCGGCGGCGGACGACTGGGTGCTGGTGCACGATGCCGCGCGCTGCTGCCTGTCACCGACTGTGCTGGAGCGGCTGATCGCCGAGATCGGCGACGATGCGGTAGGCGGCATCCTGGCGCAGCCGGTGGCCGATACCGTGAAGCAGGGCGATGCCGCCGCCCGCATTGCCGCCACCGTGCCGCGCGACGGCTTGTGGCTGGCGCAGACGCCGCAGATGTTCCGCGCCGGCTTGCTGGCAGAGGCGCTGGCGGATGCGGCCAACCCTGCCATTACCGACGAAGCTTCCGCCATCGAACTGCTGGGCCATGCGCCACGGCTGGTGGTGGGGGAGGCGCAGAATTTCAAGGTGACCTGGCCCGGCGATTTGGCGCTGGCCGGTGCCATTCTGGCTGCAAGAAAGGATTTCGCATGACCCCGTTCCGTATCGGTCAGGGCTACGACGTGCACCGGCTGGTAGAAGGCCGGCCGCTGATTCTGGGCGGGGTGACCATCCCGCACGACAAGGGCCTGCTGGGCCATTCCGATGCCGATGCGCTGCTGCACGCCATTACCGATGCCGTGCTGGGCGCGGCCGCACTGGGCGATATTGGCCGCCACTTTCCGGATACCGATGCCGCCTTCAAGGGGGCCGACAGTGGCGTATTGCTGCAGGAGGCCATGCGCCGCGTACGCGCTGCCGGCTGGCAGCTGGTCAATGTCGACAGCACCATCATTGCGCAACAGCCCAAGCTGGCGCCGCACATCGATGCCATCCGCGCACGCATTGCCGCGCTGCTGGACATCGATGTCGGCTGCGTCAACGTCAAGGGCAAGACCAACGAGAAGCTGGGCTACCTCGGCCGTGCCGAGGCGATCGAGACCCAGGCGGTATGCCTGCTGGTGCCGGCCTGAGCCGGTAGCAGGGTTGGCCGCATCACGAAATTCATAAAACACCTGAAACCTGCGGAGTGATTCATGGACCAGAACCAGCTGAAACAGCAAGTGGCGCAAGCCGCCATCAAGTTTGTGCCGGATGACTGCATCGTCGGCGTCGGCACCGGCAGCACCGTCAATTTCTTCATTGACGAGCTGGCTAAGATCAAGGGCCGCATCAAGGGCGCGGTGTCCAGCTCCGAGGCCAGCACCAAACGGCTGAAAGAGATCGGCATTCCGGTGCTCGATCTGAACAGCGTCGGCCCGGACGAAGTGCCGGTGTATGTGGATGGCGCCGACGAGGTGAACCATCAGTTGCACATGATCAAGGGCGGCGGCGCGGCGCTGACGCGCGAGAAGATCGTCGCCGCGGTGGCGCAGCAGTTCATCTGCATCGCCGACAGCAGCAAGTACGTGGCGATGATGGGCAAGTTCCCGCTGCCGGTGGAAGTAATCCCGATGGCGCGCAGCCACGTGGCGCGCGAGCTGGTGAAGCTGGGCGGCCATCCGGAATGGCGCATGGGTGTCACCACCGACAACGGCAACATCATTCTGGACGTGCACGGCCTGCAGATTGCCGAGCCGGTAAAACTGGAGCAGCAGATCAATCAGATCGTCGGTGTGGTGACCAACGGCCTGTTCGCTGCCCGCCGTGCCGATGTGTTGCTGCTGGGTACCCCGGAAGGCGTGAAGGAATACCGCTAAACGGTTGGCCGCCGGCGGGCGGCCCGATTTTTGCATGGTTTGCAACCAAGTTGTCACAAAGCTGAGTTACGCTACGTCGTTACGTCGAAATTCTGACCGAGGTCTGACATGCCCGAACATCTTTCCAAACAGTATGACCTGGAGCTCGAAACCATCCGCACCCGCGTGCTGCAGATGGGCGGCCTGGTTGAACAGCAGATCCGTGCCGCCATGGATGCCCTGCAAGACGGCGATGTGGTCCGCCTGGAACGGGTGATTGCCGACGATACCAAGGTCAATGCGCTGGAAGTGCAGATCGATGACGACTGCCAGCACATCATCGTGCGCCGCCAGCCGGCGGCCAGCGACCTGCGCATGGTGGTGGCCGTGATCAAGACCATTACCGATCTGGAGCGTATCGGCGACGAGGCACAGAAGATTGCCCGCGTTGGCCGCGACCTGTGCCAGGGCTCCCGCCTGCCGGCGCCGCGTTTCCGTGAAGTCTCCAAGCTGGCGGAAACCGCCATCGCCATGCTGCACCGTGCGCTGGATGCCTTTGCCCGTCTGGACCCGACCGCCGCGGTCGAGCTGGCCGAGCAAGACTTGCTGCTGGACCAGGACTACGCGTCCGAAATGCGTGCCCAGATTACTTTCATGATGGAAGATCCGCGCACCATCAGCACCTCCATAGATACCCTGTTCCTGTGCAAGGCCATCGAGCGCATTGGCGACCACGCCAAGAACATCTCGGAATACGTGGTGTATCTGGTGAAGGGCAAGGACATCCGCCACACCTCGCTGGAAGAAAAGAAACGCGAATCGCTGGGCGACGCCGCCCAATAAGCGTGCATCAGCCTAGCGAACGGCGGTAACATCGGTTACCGCCGTTTTTTTATTCAACCAATTCTCCGACAAGGGGTGAGCATTTGAGTACCGTCACGCCCCCGTTTGACGTGCTGGCTACCGTGGACATGGGGTCCAACAGCTTCCGGCTGCAGATTTCCCGTGTGGTAGATGACCAGCTGTATACCCTCGATTCCCTCAAAGAAACCGTGCGCCTGGGTGGCGGTCTGCAAGAAGACAAGAGCCTGGACGAAGAAACGCTGGCCCGCGCCCTGGGTTGTATGGCGCGTTTTGGCGAGCGGCTGCGCGGGCTGGACCCGAAGCAGGTGCGCGTGGTGGGCACCAACACCCTGCGGGTAGCCAAAAACGCCCCGGCCTTCATTGTGGAAGCCGAGCGGCTGCTGGGCTTCCCGATCGAGATCATCGCCGGCCGCGAAGAAGCGCGCCTGATCTATCTTGGTGCGGCCCATACCCTGCCGGCCACCAAGGAGCGCCGGCTGGTGGTCGATATCGGCGGCGGTTCTACCGAATTCATCATCGGCAGCCAGTACAAGGCCCATGTTACCGAGAGCCTGCCGCTGGGCTGCGTGACCTTCAGCAAGCGCTTCTTTACGGATGGCAAGATCACCAAGAGCGCGTTCCGCGATGCCGAGCTGGCCGCACGCAACGAGATCCAGCGTATTGCCCACCAGTATCCGGTCAGCGAATGGCAGCTGGCGGTGGGCACCTCCGGTACCGCGCGCTCGCTGCGCGACATCATGGAGATCAACGACTGGTTCGGCGGCGAGATCACCCTGGCCGGCATGAAGCGGCTGCGCGAGGCGCTGCTGCGTTGCGGCGATATCCGCAATATCGCCATCAACGGCCTGAAGTCCGACCGTGCGCCGGTGCTGCCGGGCGGGCTGGCGATCATGATCGCGGTGTTCGAGGCGCTGGCGGTGGAACGCATGATCGTGACCGATGGCGCGCTGCGCGACGGCGTGCTGTATGACCTGCTTGGTCGCCAGCGGGAGAAGGACATGCGTGATTCCACCATCACCCAGTTCAAGCGACGCTATCACGTCGACACTGCGCAGGCGGAACGGGTGACGCAGCTGGCCGAGCGGCTGTACCGCATGGTGGCCGGTGAACCGCTGGACGAGGACATGCTCAAGCGCGTGGTCTGGGCGGCGCGGGTGCACGAGATCGGCCTGTCGATCGCGCATACCGCCTACCACAAGCATTCCGCCTACATCCTCAACAATGCCGACATGCCCGGTTTCTCGCGCCGCGAGCAGAGCGCGCTGGCGACCATCGTGTTGGGGCATCGTGGCGATATGGGCAAGATGCTGCGCGAAGTCAGCGACGAGACGCTGTGGCCGGCGGTGCTGGCGCTGCGGTTGGCCGCGCTGTTCTGCCGTAGCCGCAATCCGGTGGAAGTCGATGCCATCCACGGCCTGCGCCGCACCATGAACGGTTATGCGCTGACCGTGGGCAAGAGCTGGCTGGCGGCCAACCCGCTGACCACCGCCGCCTTCAAGCAGGAAATCGGCCAGTGGCGCGATATCGGCGTCGCGCTGGAGCTGCGCGGCGATTAAGCCTGCCTGGCGGTTATTGCTGTTGTCTGGAACCGGTCGTGTGCAGTCTCTGCCACGACCGTTTGTCTGTCTGGAGCCGTATGCGTCATCCGCAACTGAAACCTCGTTTTCCCACCCTTGGTGAAGCGCCGGGTACCTTATTGCCGGTGGGCAACCCCGATCCCCGGCCCAGCCGCATCTCGCTGATCGAGTACAACGCCAGCGACTATCGCGAAACCGAGTTTGCCACGCTGGAACAAGGGCTGGCCTACCAGCCGCAATTGCCGGTGCTGTGGCTGAACGTGTACGGCCTGACCGACCCTGCGCTGCTGCAGGCGATCGGCCAGCGTTTCGGGCTGCACCCGCTGGTGCTGGAGGACATTCTCAACACCCGGCAGCGGCCCAAGGTAGACGATTACGGTGATTACCTGTTCATCGCTACCCGCGTGTATCGCTACCAGCATGACAGCGAGCGCCTGCAGCATGATCAGGTGTATCTGGTGATCGGCAACGGCTTCGTGTTGAGCTTCCAGACCCAGCCGCTGGGGGTGTTTGCCACCTTGCGCGAGCGGCTGGCGCAAGGGCGCGGCCAACTGCGCCAGCAGGGGGCGGACTATCTGGCCTACGGTCTGCTGGATGCCATCATCGATGACTACTTTGGCGTCATCGACCAGTTCAATACCCGTGTGGAACAGCTGGATAAGCAGGTGCTGTCCGGGCACGACCGCTTCATCCTGGCGCGTATCCAGCGCCAGAAGCAGGAGGCGATGCGCCTGCGCCGCGCGCTGGTGCCGCTGCGCGAGGTGCTGAATGTACTGCCCCGCGGCGACTATGCGTTTTTCCAGCACGGTACGCTGCTGTACCTGCGCGATGCCTTCGACCACACCCTGCATCTGATCGAATCGCTGGAAACCGCGCGCGAGGTGATTTCCGGCATGCTGGACTTGTACATGTCGGCGCAGTCCAACCGCCTCAACGTGCAGATGCGGGTGCTGACGGTGATCACCATCATCTTCATGCCGCTGACGCTGATCGCCGGCATCTACGGCATGAACTTCGACAATATGCCGGAGCTGCACTGGCATTATGGTTACTACGGCGTGATGGCCGGCATGCTGCTGATTGCCCTGCTGCTGGGCTTCATCTTCTGGCGGCGGCGCTGGCTGTAAGCCGGGCTGCGGCAACAGAATGCGCGGCAGGATGACAACCTGCTTTCTAAGCTGAAACAGGATTTTTTCCCGGATGCGCCTTGGCGCGGAGTGGCTACGACATGATGCAAGCTCCCCTGCACCCTCATGAACGCGAACGGTTGTCGCTGCTGCGGGCATTGCAGCTGCTGGATACACCGCCGGAGCCGGCGTTCGACCGCATCACCCGGCTGGCCTGCCAGTTGTTGCAGGTGCCGGTGGCGGTGGTGTCGCTGGTGGACGAAGGGCGGCAATGGTTCAAGTCCCGCGTCGGGCTGGACCCTTGTGAAACGCCGCGCGAATACGCCTTCTGTGCCCACGCCATCCTGCAGACGGAACCGCTGGTGGTGCCGGATGCCGTGGCCGACGAACGCTTTCGCGACAATCCGCTGGTTACCGGTTCGCCGGGCATCCGCTTCTATGCTGGCGTGCCGCTTTTGTCACGACACGGTTATCCGCTGGGCACGCTGTGCATCATCGATACCCGGCCGCGCACGTTGGCCGCAGCCGATCTGGCCATGTTGCGGGAGCTGGCGGATATCGTTACCGAGCAACTGCAGCAGCGCGAACGCTGGCAGCTGGCGCAGCGGCAGATCGAAGAAGCCCAGGCGCGGATGAATACGCGGGAACAGCGCTTGCGGCTGATTTTCGAAGGTGCCGGCGCCGGTATCGCGTTGCTGGGGGCGGAAGGGGAGTGGCTGAGCGTCAACGATGCCTTGTGCCAGATCACCGGTTATCCACAAGACGAGCTGCTGGCGTTGCGCGCCACCGACTTGATCTATCCGGGCGATGCGCCCATCGGTCACGACGAGCGGCAGGCGATGCGCCGCGGCGATATTGATCGCTTCCAGCTGGAGCAGCGCTGCCTGCGCAAGGATGGCAGCTTGCGGTGGGTCAGTATCACCGTCACCCGGCATTACGAAGCGCTGGATGACCGCTGGTACCAGATCCTGATCGTGAAAGACATCCAGCAGCGCAAAGAAGCCGAGGCCGCGCTGCATACCCTGCAACTGGAGCTGGAGCAGCGCGTCGCCGAGCGCACCACCCAGCTGCAGCTGGCCAATAACCAGCTGTCGGCCGCCATGGTGCAGCAGCAGCGTGTGGAACAGCAGTTGCGCAAACGCGAGGCGGAACTGAGTGCGGTGCTGGAGCATGCCAGCGATGCCTATATCTGCATCGACGAGCGCGGCGTGGTGATTGCCTGGAACCGCCAGGCGCAGGAAACCTTCGGCTGGGCCGCGGTGGAGGCGATCGGCCGGCCGCTGGACGAGCTGCTGATCCCGCTGGATCTGCAAGCGGCGCACCATGCCGGCATGGCGCATTACCTGCGCACCGGTGAAAGCAAGGTGCTGGATCAGCGTGTCGAAGTGCCGGCGCGCACCAAACAGGGCGGCACCATTCCGGTAGAGCTGCGCATTCGCGCCCTGCAACTGGAGGACCAGCGGATCTTCAGCGCCTTTCTGCATGATATTTCCGAGCGTAAGCGGGCCGAGCAGCAACGAGAATATGAGGCCCGCCACGATCTGCTGACAGGTTTGCCCAACCGCCGTGCCTTCTTCGAGCAATTGCACATGGCGCAGGCCCGTGTTGCGGAGCAGGCATTGCCGCTGGCCTTGCTGTTTGTGGACCTGGATGGCTTCAAGGAGGTCAATGATCAGCACGGCCATGATGCCGGCGATGTGCTGTTGCGCGAGGTGGCAGGCCGCCTGCAGCAGCAGGCGGGGGACGGCATGCTGATAGCCCGCCTGGGTGGTGACGAAATGGTAGTCCTGCTGCAGCAGCCACAACTGGACGAGTCCCGGGTGCAACAGCTGGCCGAGCACCTCCGGCAGCTGATCAGCCAGCCTGTGCAGCTGGGGCCAGCTACCACGGCGGCGGTTGGAGCCAGCATCGGGGTGGCGATACAGCAAGTAGGGCAGCAGATGACGGCTGACCAGCTGGTGGCCCTGGCCGACAAGGCCATGTATAGCGCCAAGCGTGGTGGCAAGGGGCGCGTGCGCTGGAGTTAAGGCAGACCGTCGTCGCTTTGCTATATACCCTTATGGGGTATATGATGACACTATCACCACGCCGGAAATTGTCATGAGCCAGCAAATCGTCAACCTGCCTGTCGAGGGCATGAGTTGCGCCGCCTGCGCGCAGCGCATCGAAAAAGTGCTGGGCCGTCTGCCCGGGGTCAGCGCCAGTGTCAGCTTTGCCAGCGAGACTGCCCGTATCGAGTTCGATCCCGCGCTGCAGGACGTCGCCGCCTTGCGTGGTGCCATCAGCAAGGCCGGTTATCGGGTGCCGGACGCCAGCGTGCAGGTCGCCATCAGCGGCATGACTTGCGTCGCCTGTGCGCAACGCATCGAGAAAGTGCTGAACCGCCTGCCGGGTGCTACGGCCAACGTCAATTTTGCTACCGAAACCGCCACGGTGCGCTTTCCGGCCGGCAGCCTGCAACTCGACGATGTCATCGCCGCGGTGCGCCGCGCCGGTTACGACGCCAGCGTGCAAAGCGACGACAGTGCCGCCCGCCAGCAGGCCGCGCAGCAGCACTACCGCCGCGAGCTGCTGTGGTTTGTGCTGTCGCTGCTGTTGACCCTGCCGTTTGCCGGCGAGATGTGGATGATGGCCGCCGGCCAGCAGCACGGCTGGCTGCCGCGCTCATGGCAGCTGCTGCTGGCGACGCCGGTGCAGTTCCTGGTCGGCTGGCGTTTCTATCGTGGTGCCTGGCTGGCGCTGCGTGGCGGCAGTGCCAACATGGATGTGCTGGTGGCGCTGGGGACCAGCATGGCCTGGCTGTGGTCGGCATGGGCGACCGTGGCCGGACGGCACGATCTGTATGTCTATTTTGAGGCCAGTGCGGTAATCATCACCCTGGTATTGCTGGGAAAACTGCTGGAGGCGCGCGCCAAGCGCCGCACGGCCGGTGCCATCGAAAGCCTGCTGGCACTGTCGCCGAAGACCGCGCGCGTGGAGCGCGATGACCAGTTGCTGGAGCTGCCTATCGGCCAGCTGCAGCCGGACGATCTGGTGATCGTGCGTCACGGCGAACGGCTGGCGGTGGATGGCGAGGTCGAGGCCGGCAATGCGGTGCTGGATGAAAGCCTGCTGACAGGCGAGAGCCTGCCGGTAGAGCGTAGCGTCGGCGACCGGGTGTATGCCGGCACCCAGAACAGCGGCGGCATGCTGAAAGTGCGTGCCCGTGGGGTGGGGGGCCATACCCAGTTGGCCGCCATCGTCCGTGCGGTGGCCGAGGCGCAGGGCAGCAAGGCGCCGATCCAGGCGCTGGCGGACAAGATTGCGGCGGTGTTTGTGCCGGCGGTGCTGGTGATTGCCTTGCTGACGCTGCTGTTGACCGGCTGGCTGGCGGGCGACTGGCCGCTGGCGTTCATTCATGCGGTGGCGGTGCTGGTGATTGCCTGCCCGTGTGCGCTGGGCTTGGCCACGCCAACCGCAGTGATGGTCGGCATGGGCAATGGTGCCCGCCGCGGCGTGCTGTTCCGCAATGCAACTGCCTTGCAGCATGCTGCCGAGCTCGATCTGCTGGTAGTGGACAAGACCGGCACCCTGACGGTAGGCAAGCCGCAACTGACCGACATTGTGCCGCTGGCTGACGGGGAGGAGGCGCAGTGGCTGTCATGGGCGGCATCGCTGGAGCAGGGGGCGGAGCATCCGCTGGCACTGGCGATTCTCGCCGCTGCCACCAGCCGGCAAGCGCCGCTGCTGGCGGTGGAGGCTTTCGAGGCAACCATCGGCAAGGGTGTCAGTGCAGTGTTGCCCAGCGTTGGCCGCTTGCAGCTGGGCACCCCGGACTGGGTGCTGGGTACGGTTCCTGCGGTGGCGCAGCCATTCTATGCCGAAGGCAAAACGGTGCTGGCGCTGGCTCGCGCTGGCGTGCCGTTGGCGCTGTTTGCTCTGGCCGACCAGCTGCGGCCAACCTCGCAACAGGCAGTGCAGCAGTTGGCCGCATTAGGGGTGAAAGTCGCCATGCTGACCGGCGATAAACCGGAAACGGCCACGACCATCGCGCGCGAAGCCGGTATCAGCGAGGTGCACGCCAGTCAGAGCCCGCAGGACAAGGCGGCGCAAATCCGCCAATGGCAGGCGCAAGGGCTGCGCGTGGCGATGGTGGGCGATGGCATCAACGATGCGCCGGCGCTGGCGGTGGCGGATGTCAGCTTTGCCATGGGGGCTGGGGCCGATGTTGCCATCGAGGCGGCCGATGTGACGCTGATGAAGGGCGACCTGTTGCATCTGGCCGATGCCGTACGCCTGTCGCGTGCCACCATGCGCAAGATCCGGCAGAACCTGTTTTTTGCTTTCGTCTACAACGTGCTGGGCATCCCGCTGGCGGCCATCGGCATGCTCAATCCGGTGATTGCCGGCGCGGCAATGGCGGCAAGCTCGGTGTCGGTGGTCAGTAACTCGTTGTTGCTGCGGCGCTGGCGCTGATGCGGCCAACGTTGGCCGGGCAATAAATGCAAAAACCCGCCGAAAGGCGGGTTCTGTGTTTTTGCCAACCGGACTTAAGCTGCGGTGACGCAGGCTTCGCCCTGGTAGCTGGCGCTTTCGATGCCGAAAGCCGAGCGGAAGGTCACCATGAAACGGCGGCCGATTTGCTGGATGGACATTACTTCAAACGCGATAGTCGAATTGTCGATTTGCTGGGTGATGCGGTCACCCTGTTTCAGTTCTTTGATTTTCATTAGGTATTTCCTTTGCGGCAACCCGCAGGCGGGTAGCCGTTTAATGGCGGCGCCTCATTGGCGCTGCATGTTCTATTTTTGCGGTAGGGTGGCGGAAGTTGATACGACCCTTGGTGAGATCATAGGGCGACATTTCCACCGTGACTCGGTCGCCAACCAGCACGCGGATGCGGTGCAGTTTCATCTTGCCCGAGCCATAGGCGAGAATCTCCACGTTGTTATCGAGCCGGACGCGAAAACGCGACTCCGGCAGCATCTCGATGACAACACCTTGCAGTTCGATCATGTCTTCTTTGGACATGGCAGCTCCAATCCTGAAATGGTAGACAGCCATGTGCAGCAGTAATTGCTCTGACATGGCAGATTGCTTCGTAAACCTGAGCGGAAATTGCTACATGGAATGGCAGCAGTTAAGGCAAGGCAGACACCGGCAGAAGGGGGTCTGAGAAGAGGCAAAGCCAATTATTTCGCTAAATGCTTGATTTGTCAAATTTTATTGGTTTCTTGATAGCTAGCAGCATCGTCCGGCACTAAAAATCAGACCAAAAGCGAGACGATGGTGCCGACTGTTGCCGCGGCACTGAGCCATTTGCCGGCGGTAAAGTATGCGTTTTCCGGCTTGCTGGCCGACGCTTCGGCACCGGCCTGCGGTTCGGGCAGATCCAGTACGCCATAAGCAAAGGATTTCATTGCAGATGGTTCGTTGTTGTCGGCCGTCTCCTGTACGGTAGCCGGCTGCTGTTGCAGGGTAACAATCGTGGAGGGGCTTTCCGCGGGTGTGGCCGTCTTGTTGTCGGCAGCAGGCTGCTGGGGCGTACTGACTGCTGCGGTGTAGGGTGTCGCGCTGGTACTGCTGCGGATTTCCATGACGGCCTCGCGTAAAGAATGATATCCGGTAGTCTGTTTATCGGCCGGTATTCCGATATCTTTAATAATAGCCGTCATATTAGCTGTAGTAGCTATCAAGCCGCTACGGTTGCATCAGGAGTCGCCAGGCAATCAGCACGGCAAAGCCGATCAGCAACAATCCACACAGTCTATCTACCCAGTGGCGGCCGCGGCTGCCAAGTCGCGCTAACAGGCGGCCGCCGCCATACGCCAGCAGCAGCCACCATAGTGCCGAGCCGCAAAACACGCCCAGTACCATCAGTATTGCCTCGCCCCGGTTTGGCGCATGACCACCGGCGAGGCCGGCGAACACGGCAATGAACGACAGTATGGTCATCGGGTTGGTCAGGGTGAGTGCCAGGGCGCTGCTATACGCTCCCAGCAGACTGCCCTCATCTTTTGCCTGGGCGGCTCGTTCAGCCAGTGGCCGCCGCAATGTGGTGATACCCATGTACAACAGCAGGGCACTGCCAAGCAGAGCCAGCGGCGTGGCCAGAGCGGTGAGCCAGCCAATCAGCACGCCCATGCCGGTTGCACCGACCGTAGCATAGAAAGCATCGGCGGTGGCCGCGCCCAGTCCGGTCGCCAGTCCGCGTGCCGAGCCGTGGTGCAGGGTGCGTTCAATGCAGAGCAGCCCAATCGGCCCTACCGGCGCGGCAATGGCCAGCCCGATGGCAACGGCTTCAATAAATATGGTCATTGCCCACTTCTTCCTTCTGATTTCACCTCGTCTAGTGTGCCGGTGACAGGAGCAGATAACCATGCCAAGCTGAATGCTGCTATCCATGTTTGCCTGTTTATTTCAGGGAAACTGCTATCCGGACCTTACAAATGGAAATAGATACCAAATCGTGGGCAATCCTGTCCGCATTGCAGGGTAATGCCCGTCAGTCGCTGACCGAGCTGGCGCAAGTGGTGGGTATGTCGGTGCCGGCGGTGTCGGAGCGGGTAAAGCGGCTTGAGGAAGCTGGCGTGATTCGTGGTTACCATGCACTGGTCGCGCCATTAAAAGCGGGTTATGCGCTATCTGCACTGGTCGGCATTACCGTGCCGCAACCGGCCAAGAAAACACTGCTCGACAGGTTGGCCGCCATGCCAGAAGTGCAGGAATGTCATCACGTCACGGGTAATGACTCCTATGTGTTCCGTCTGTTGGCACGAGATGTGCAGCATCTGGAGCTGCTGGTGTCGCACTTGAATGATCTGGGGGAGACGCGGACCAGCATCATCCTGTCGACTCCCATCAGCCAGCGGCCGGTTTTACCGCCTCGTTAGCGGGTGACGTGGGCTGCTGGTGTTTGCCACCAGTTACACCAGTTGCGGGTTGCGCTCTTTGTCTATCGGTGAGGCTTAAGAATGTAATCAGCAAGCGGCAGACTGTGCCGAAAGCTACCCATTTGCCCTGTCGGCGCTTCCAAAGGGGTTATACTGAAAAACCACAGTGAAGGTGCCGGGATAATGTTTGCCATAAAAACTAATCGTCATAATCAGCGTGGCGTAACCTTGATTGAACTCATGATCGTGGTGGTCATCGTCGGGGTAATCGCCGCCTTTGCCTATCCTTCATATACGGCATATGTCATTAAAAGCAATCGGTCTGCTGCGATGTCTTTTATGACCGAGGTAGCGGCAAAGCAGGAAGAATACGTGCTGGATGCTAGGCAGTATGCCAGTAGTACTTCGGTACTTGGCCTTACTGTTCCTACGGATGTTTCCAAGTTTTATACGATATCGGTATCAGCCTTTAATGCATCAACACCTATTGCATATTCTGTGGTGGCAGCACCAATTTCGACAGCTATGCAGAAGGATGATGGCACTTTGACCTTGTTATCCAGTGGCGAAAAGTCGCCCGCGGATAAATGGAATTAATCATGGCGCGCCGAGTTGCAGAGCGTGGGTTTACGCTGATGGAGTTCTTGATAGCAACTGTCCTGCTGGCGATATTTATTGCAATGGCATTGCCTAGCTTCCAGGGAATTATCGCCAATAACCGGGTCAAGTCGGCATCGGAGCAATTGCAGGCCGCCCTGTTTTTCACCCGTTCCGAGGCGGTGAAACGGAATCAGACCGTCAGCCTTTCTTGTAAAACCGGTGGTTGCCAGAACGGCTGGACTGTCACCGTCGATGTGTCGGGAACACAGCTTGCTGCCCAGAACTCGTTTGGCGATGTGAACCTTCAAATAACCGGTTCGACCAGCGCTTCTGTCAGCCGGAATGGCCGTGCCACCACCACGGCTGCTTTTAATGTGATCCGGACAGATAAAGGCTATCAGCGCTGTGTTCGTCTCTATTTATCCGGCCTGTCCGAAGTAAGCGATGCAGGGTGCTAGCATGAATAATGCCCGCGACAGCCAATCCGGTTTTTCACTGATAGAAGTGCTGGTGTCCCTGCTGATTCTGCTAATCGGCTTTATGGGGATTGCGGCGCTGAGCATGCGTGCCAATCAGGTGGAGTTCGAGTCTTACCAGCGGGCGCAGGCCTTGGTGCTGGTGGATGATATGGCTCAGCGTTTGCGTGCTAACGAGAAAGCGGCCTATTGCTATTACTCGTACTCGGTTACCGGTACCAGTGGCAGTCTTTATCTTGGTGCTGGGGCTGATGTTTCTGCAAATACCTGCGTGGCGTCAGGAGGAGTAAGTGTGGATGCCACCACCATGGCAGAAGAAGATCTGCGGGATTGGGATTCGCAACTGGATGGTCTGGCTGTGCAGGATGCCGGCAACTCCGTCGGCGCCATGCTCGATGCCCGTGGGTGCATCACGCAGGATGGGACGAGGGGGGTGCTGATTCAGCTTTCCTGGCACTCTAAAACCCGCTCATCAAGCCCTCCTGCCGCGCTGAGTTGCGGAAAAATCACGGGCGTCGATGATCAATATCGCAGGGTGCTGGCGCGATGGGTAAAAATAGTAGACCTAACTCCGACATACTAATGATGAAATCACGTCAGTTGGGGCTCAGTATCATAGAAATCATGGTTGCCATGACGCTGGGCTTGTTGTTGCTCACTGCCGTGGGGGCATTTTATGTTGCCCAAAGCCGCAATCAGCGTGAATTAAGTAGCCAGTTTGCCCAGATCGAGAATGGCCGCTATGCGCTGGATGTCTTGACCAAATATTTACAGAATGCGGGGTATTACGGAAGTTACATCTATATGGATGAGTTTCCGGAGAGCACCGATCCAATGCCGGATGCCTGTGAAAAGGATCCGCAATTTCTGTATAAAACGGCATCTGGTACTAATGCACTGGCTTTTGCCGTTCAAGGTGCAACTTCCGGCACCATGCTGGCGACTTTTCCCTGTATTGCCAGTGCCAACATCTATAGCGATAACGATGCTTTTGCCGTGCGCTCGGTTGACCCCACCGTGATTGCTTCTTCGTCACTCGTCGCCCGTAATATTTATCTACAGTCGGTTGCGCGCCAGAACTACCCGATTATTGCTACAGGCAGTAATGCTGCATCATTCACGCTAACCAATCTGAGTGGGACTGCAGGTGAAATCCGGCGCTATCCGGTGCGGATCTTCTATATCGCACGCTGTGTAGATGCGTCGGGCGGGGTGTGTACAACCGGATCGGATGCGCCAACCTTGCATGCCCTGGAGCTTGGGGATACCGGCTCGGCCACCGACTTTACCGACATGCCGCTGGTAGAGGGAATCGAACGGATGGTGGTGGAGTATGGCCTGGATATGGCCGGCAGTAACCACAGTTATACCGATGCCTCCGGTACGGTTCGGGTGGTTGTCCACGATGGCATGCCGGACGTCTATCGCCGGGTGCTGACCAGCACCGATGAGTGGGCGCGTGTTGTCTCCCTGCGCATAACCATTGTCGCCCGGGCCAATAAGATTACGGCAGGTTATACGGATGGGCGAAGTTACACCCTGGCTTCGGGTGTCGTTTACACGCCGACCGGTAGTGCGGCCAACTACAAGCGCAAACTGTTCCGGAAAACAGTTTATCTCAGCAATATTGGCGCGAGGAGAGAGTAGTGGGCGGCCGAGTTAAGGGCAATATCTTGTTCATGACCCTGATGTTCCTGTTGGTCTCCACCATTCTGGTGTCCCTGGGAATCAAGCTGGGCATGTCGCATCTGCGCATTGTTGCCAATAGCCAGGCGCATGATGAGGCCGTTAATGCGGCGCAGCAGGTGATTGACCAGATAATCAACCAACCCACCTCTGCCACGCTTGATCCCATCGCCAATCCCGGCGCCTATCCGCAAACGTTTACCGTCGATGCCGATAAAGATGGTGTCAATGATTACAGTGTGCTGGTCGCCCGTCCGGTGTGCGAGGGGTTCCGCGAGCTGGATAGCTCCTCGGTGGGGTACCAGACCTATGCAGTGCAATGGGACTTCCAGGCTACGGTGACCGATACCCGTACAGGAACCCAGGTTATCACGCACCAGGGCATCCGGGTGCTGACCAAAGATTCTGACCCTTGCAGCTAGTATTGCAGCGGGGTTAAAGGAGTGAGCATGAAGAAATTGCTGATGGCGGTGTGGCTTGGTTTGTATGCAATTGCTGGCCAGGCGGTTGACCTGCAAAAGCAGGACATCGATATTTTTCTGAGCAATCCCACGGTAGTTACTTCTAGCGACGCGCCCAATGTTTTGATCGTGCTGGACAATACCGCCAACTGGAATACGCCGTTTTCGGCTGAAAAAACGGCCTTGACCAGTCTGTTTTCAACCTTGACTTCGGCTACCTTCAATATCGGACTGATGATGTTTTCCGAAACCGGCAAGGATTCGGTTACCGGAGAACAGAATGGCACTATTGATGGCGGTTATATGCGTTATGCTGTACGGCCGTTGCAATTAACCAGTGACCTTAATTGTGCGACCAAGACGGATGCAGATTTGAAGGAAACTGTTCAATGTCTTGATGTCGGTTACGATAAAAGTAACGGTGGTAAATTGGGCCAAACCATGCGTGAGGCCTATCTGTATTTCAAAGGTGCTACGGCATATTCAGGAATTAAAGCAAAGCGTGATTACAATGCCTTTACCCCGAGTACCAGTAGCAGTACTACTTATCGCAGTCCGGTAACTGGTGTTTGCCAGAAAAATTTCATTATCTTTATCAATAATGGTCCGGTACAAGACAACACCGCAGATACCAAGAGTGCAACCGATGCCTTGACCGCGGTCGGCGGTAATACGACGACCATTCCGTTATCGCCAAGTGGCAGCCAGGACAATATCGGTGACGAGTGGTCGCGTTTCATGTCTGCTACCGACCTTAGCAATAGTATTGCCGGCCAACAGAACGTCATTACCTACACTATCGAGGTTCAACCTAGCACCACAGGTCAAGGGCCTGGCATGACGGCGCTGCTGAAAAGCATGGCGCAGATTTCTGGTGGGCGCTACATCAGCATCACGAACCCGCTCAGTTCGGACGAACTCAAGAATGCATTGAAAGGGGTGTTTGACGAGATTCTGGCTGTCAACAGTGTGTTTACCTCTGCCGCGGTAACCAACAGCGTTAACAACTATGGCACCACGCTGGATCAGGTGTATGTGGGGATGTTCCGTGCCGACGCCAATGCCAAGCCGCGCTGGAATGGCAACCTCAAGCACTACCGGCTGGGTTTGTCCGGTAACCAGTACACCTATCTGGATAAAAATGGCCAGGTGGTGGTGAACTCTCTGGGGCAGGTAACCGACACGGTAACCAGTTACTGGACGACGGCTTCCTCATTCTGGACCACTGCGCTCTATACCAACGAACAGACACCTGGAGGCCAGTCGGATGCGCCGGATGGCTCGCTAACCATCAAGGGTGGGGCAGCAGAACACCTGCGGGCGGGTAATCTCACCGCCGATAACCGCACCGTCTATACCTGCATCTCATGCAGCAGCTCGACGGTTGCCTTGCTGGACGATACCACCACCACCACCGACCCCACGCTGTTCAATACCAATAATGCTTCGATTACCACCACCAAGCTGGGGGTCAGTACCGATGCAGACCGGACGGCGCTGATCAACTGGACCCGTGGCCGCAATACCAAGAGCGATGACCCCAGCACCGGCGCTACCTCCGGTGTCCGTGGTTATGTGCATGGCGATGTCGTGCATTCCAGCCCGCTGGCGATCAACTACAACCGCAGTTCACAGCCGGCCAACCGTGACATCGTGGTGTACTACGGCAGCAACGACGGTTTCCTGCATGCCGTGAAAGGCGGGGCCAATGATGCCGATGGCGGCGAGCAGTGGTCTTTTGTGGCGGAAGAGTTTTTCCCCGGGCTTAAGCGCTTGTACGACAACACCGTATTGCTGTCATCCAGCAATACCAAGCCGTATTTCTTCGATGGCCCGATCGGCAGCTACCTGCTGGATGCCGATAACGACCGACGCTATGACAATACCGGCAAGACCGATGCCACCAAGATGGATAAGGTCTACATTTATCCGACCGCCCGCCGCGGTGGCCGGCTAATTTATGCGCTGGATGTCACCAACCCGTCGCAGCCTAAATTCCTGTGGAAGCACACGAATGCCGATACCGGGTTTTACGAATTGGGCCAAACCTGGTCGCGGCCAAAAGCGGTCAAGATTGCGGGTCACAGCAACCCGGTACTGATTTTTGGCGGTGGCTACGATGCTGCGGCCAACGACGACTATCCGCGTACGACGGCAACAATGGGGCGGGCAATATTTGTCGTCGATGCTTTTACCGGTGCCTTGGTATGGAAAGCGGTGCCTGACAGTACCAGTAGCGATTGCGACGCAGCGACCTGCAGCAAGGTGAGCGGGCTCGATTTCAGCATCCCAGCCGGGGTAGCAACGGTGGATCGCGACTTGAATGGCGTGGTGGATAGGCTGTATGCCAATGATACTGGCGGCAATGTCTGGCGCGTGGATCTAGGACTCAATCCATCGACTGGCTTGCCTACTTTCAGCGTCAACAAAATTGCCGCTCTGGGTGGTAGCGGGGTAGATCAGCGCAAGTTCCTGTACGAACCAGACGTGGTGCTTGGGGCAGAGGTTGACCGTGTGCAGGTGGGTTCTGGCGACCGCGAGAAACCGTTCAATATTGCGGTTCAGGATATGTTCTTCTCCATCAAGGATCCGGGGCTGGTGAGCAATGTCATCACCACGCCATATACCGTATCCGATTTGTACGATGCGACTGCGGATCTGGTCCAGCTGGGGACTGCCGCTGAACAAAGTGCGGCCAGAACCTCGCTCGCTTCGACCGATGGCTGGTATATCCGCCTCAACGGCAATCTGACCAGCCGCGATCTGTCCTGCGACCTGCGCAGTGGCGAGCGGGTAACCGGCAAGGCAATTACCCTGAACGGCATTCTGTATTTTGCGACTTTCATGCCGGATTACGTATACACCTACAGTGGTTCAACCGGATGTACCGCTACCGCCGCCTACAGCGAAACCACGTGTACGCCGACACTGGGGGTGGCGCGGGTATATCTGCTCAATTTTGCTGATGGTTCCGCATACAGTGATGCCACCGATGCCCAGACAGGCTGGGCACTTACCGATCGCTACGTCACGGTTGGTACTGGCTTCCTGGGCGACCCGACCGTTGCCTCGCAGACTGACAGTGATGGCAATATTGTCGATACCCCGCTGTTTGGCCTGATTGCCGATCCGGGCGGGTTGACCGGCGCACTGGGGCATAAGGCCCGCAGCAAGGTGTACTGGTACGAAATTACCGATTGAGTGACTGTTTGCCGGCGCCATACCACTGTATGGCGCCGGTTTCGTTTTTCCGGCGCGGTGGCAGTTCGCCATGTTATTGGCATTTGTTGGCAGCTAAATGCTGGTGGCAGACGCCACAACTGGTATACAATCCCGCGCGATTGTTGTCGGCTAACAGAACCTGTGCTTCGTCTCAGGGTCAGGTTTGCATAACCCTGTGAAGAATTCCATGAAAGACAAAGCTAAAGTGGCTAACGAAACCGCGCTGGGTGCAGCGCTGAAGAATGCGGTACAGAGTCTGAGCAAGAAGAGCCAGACCGAGATGATTGCCGCGCACGTGTACGCCAAATACGACGTGTTCAAGCAATTCCGTCCGCTGGCACTGGGCATCCACGAGACGCTGATCGCCGCCTTGCCGCAGTTCGATGCGCAACTGGTGTCGCGCATGCTGGCCAATCACTGCCGTCGTCAGCGCTACCTGAAGGCACTGGCACGCGGTGGCAAGCGTTTTGATCTGGCGCTCAAGGCCGTGGGTGAAGTGACTGCGGAAGAGAAAGCCGCTGCCGAGCGTATGTGCCAGGCGCGCGCCGACAAGTCTGCTCCCAAGGTAGAGGCTGCTCCGGCAACAGCTCCGGTGGTGGAAGCCCCGGTGGCTGATGTCGCCGGCGAAGCCAGCGCAGAATAAGCACTGCTTGCCTTGATACAACACCGGCCGCTGGCCGGTGTTGTCGTTTCTGCGGCCAACGTTGGCCGCCGCGTGCCGCTGGCGTTGTTACACGCCAGCCATACTGGCCGCTGCCCCGCACAGTGCCAGTAGCCAGTTGCGGACCGCGTTAACTGCGGGGCGTACTTCATCCGGTTTGCAGGCCAGCGCGTACGCATAGCCGCTGTGCCACGATGGCGAGAACGGCGTTACCAGCTCACCGGCGGCCAGTTCCTTGGCCAGCAGGGTGATCTCGCCCAGGGTGATGCCGTAACCCTGCAGTGCGGCATTCATCGCCTGATCCAGGGTGTCGAACACGGTGCCGCCGCGGTAATCCACGGTCGTGGCGCCACGGAACGCCAGCCACTGCCGCCAGTCCCGCTTGTCCGGCGACGGGTGCAGCAACGGGTAGTGCGCCAGGTCGCCTTCCTGCGTCAGCGTGCGGCCAACCTGGCGCAGCAAGCGCGGTGCGATCACCGGTGTCAGCACTTCCGCAAACAGCAATTGCTCGTTATCGGCCAGCGAGCCGTGCGGTTTGTAGACGATGGCGAGGTCCACATCCTCGCGCGCAAAGTTCACTACGTGCTCGTGCACGCCGGACAACTGCACCGGGATGTCGGGATGCGCGGTGGTGAACTCGTGCAGCGCCGGCAACAGCCAGCGCACCACACAGCTGGGCGCCTTGATGCGCAGTGGCGACGTCAGCGCTGCCGCCGCATCCATACCTTGTTCCAGTACCTTGAAACCGCGTTGCACATAGCCCAGCAGCAGTTCGCCCTGCGCCGACAGTCGCAGGCTGCGTGCATAGCGGTGGAACAGCGGGTAGCCCAGATGCGCCTCCAGCTGCGCCACCTGTTTGCTGACCGCGCCCTGGGTCAGGCACAGCTCGTTGGCGGCGCGGGTAAAGCTCTGGTGGCGGGCGGCGGCTTCGAAAACCGACAGCGCGTACAGCGGCGGGGTATTGCGCGGCATGCGGCGCTCCATGACTGAGGTTTTTTCGGCCCTAACATGCCGATAAATCGTTTGTCGCACAAGTGCCCATCGCGTTGAATAGCGCCATAACACCACAACGCGGCGAGACATCATGCACACCCCCATTGCCCAACGTTCCAAGCTGCCCAATGTCGGCACCACCATTTTTACGGTCATTGGCCAGCTGGCCGCCAAGCATCAGGCCATCAACCTGTCGCAAGGGGCTCCCAATTTTCCGTGCAGTGCCGAGCTGATCCGCTTTGCCCACGAAGCCATGCTGGAAGGCCATAACCAGTACGCACCGATGAGCGGCCTGCCGGCATTGCGCCAGGCCATCGTCGACAAGGTGGAGGCGCTGTACGGCCAACGTTACGACGTGGACAGCGAAGTGACGGTGATGGCCAGTGCCAGCGAGGCGCTGTTCTCGGCGGTGACCGCGCTGGTGCATGACGGCGACGAAGTGATCGTGTTCGAGCCGGCCTTCGACAGCTACATTCCGATGATCGAGCTGCAGGGCGCTACCCCGGTGGTGATCAAGCTGGCGGCGCCCGAGTTCGCCATTCCGTGGGACGAGGTGGCCGCGCGCATCACGCCGCGCACGCGCATGATCCTGCTCAACACCCCGCACAACCCTACCGGCACCGTGCTGTCCGCCGCCGATGTGGCGCGACTGGAAGCCATCACCGACGGCACCGACATCGTGGTGCTGTCCGACGAGGTGTACGAGCACGTGGTATTCGACGGCGAGCAGCATCACAGCATGAGCCGCCACCCGAAGCTGGCTGCACGCTCGGTAGTGGTGACCTCGTTCGGCAAGACCTTCCACGTCACCGGCTGGCGCGTCGGTTACTGCCTGGCGCCGCAGGCGCTGATGGACGAAATCCGCAAGGTGCACCAGTTTGCGATGTTTGCCGCCGATACCCCGATGCAATACGCGCTGGCCAAGCTGATGGCGGAGCCGGGTCACTACCTTGGCCTGTCCGCCTTCTACCAGCAGAAGCGCGACTTGCTGAGCCAGGCGCTGGCGGCTTCGCCGCTCAAACTGATTCCGAGCCAGGGCAGCTTCTTCATGCTGGCCAGCTTTGCCCTCCTGTCGGACGAGAGCGATAGCGACTTCGTGCAGCGGCTGATCGTGGAACACGGCGTGGCCACCATTCCGGTGTCGGCGTTCTACCGCGACGGCACCGACCAGCGGGTGATCCGCCTGTCGTTCGCCAAGGACGACGCCACCTTGCTGGCCGGCGCCGAGCGCCTGTGCCGTATCTGAGGAACCGTAGATGAGCCAGACTTTTACCGCCGCCGCCGTGCAGATGGTGTCCGGCGACGACCTGGCGGCCAACCTCGCCCGTGCCGAGGCGCTGGTGGCCGAAGCCGCCGCGCGCGGCGCCGAGCTGGTGGCATTGCCGGAATACTTTTACCTGATGCCGGCCGACGAGCAGGCGCGGCTGGCGATTACCGAACCGTTCGGCGCCGGACCGCTGCAGCAACGCATGGCAACGTTGGCCGCACGCCACGGCATCTGGTTGCTGGCCGGTACCTTGCCGCTGCGTGGCAGCCAGCCGCAGCGCTTCTATAACAGCAGCCTGCTGTTCAGCCCGCAGGGGCAGTGCGCGGCGCGCTACGACAAGATGCATCTGTTCGGTTTCGACGATGGCAAGGAACGCTACGCCGAGGCCGATACCATGCAGCCGGGCAGCGAAGTCAGCAGCGCCGACACGCCGTGGGGCAGCCTGCGGCTGTCGGTGTGCTACGACCTGCGCTTCCCCGAGCTGTACCGCCACGGCCCGGCGCCGGCGATCATCACCGCGCCGGCCGCGTTTACCCATACCACCGGCCTCGCGCACTGGGAGCTGCTGTTGCGTGCCCGCGCGGTGGAAAACCTCGCCTTCGTCATCGCCCCCGGTCAGGGCGGCGTGCACCCGGGCGGCAAACGGACATTCGGCCACAGCATGATCGTCGACCCGTGGGGGCAGGTGCTGGCCTGCCACGACGAGGGCGAGGGCATGGCGCTGGCCGCACTGGATCTAGACAGGCAACAGACCTGGCGCACGCGCCTGCCGGCGCTGCAACACCGTCGCATCAACAGCTGATAACAAATATGTCTTCAAAGGAGAATCACATGAAACGCAAGATCGCATTCGCTGCACTGCTGCTGTCCCCGCTGTTCGTCCAGGCTGCCGACAAGCTGCTGATCGCCACCGACGCTACCTACCCGCCGTTCGAGTATGTCGATGCCGCCGGCAAGGTCGCCGGTTTCGAGGTGGATTTTGCCTATGCCGTGTGCAAGGCGATGGCGACCCCGTGCGAAGTGATCAACCAGCCGTGGGATGGCCTGATTCCGGGTCTGCAGGCGAAGAAATACGACGCGATCATGTCGTCGATGAACATCACCGACAAGCGCCGCCAGGTGGTGGATTTCAGCAAGGTGTACTACCTGATGCAGAACCGCTTTGTTGGCCGCAAGGGTGTGCAGCTCTCCGCTGACCTGAAAGACAAGGTGATCGCGGTGCAGACCGGCACCCCGCAGGACAGCTACGTGAGCCAGAACTTCAAGGCCGCCACCATCAAGCGCTACGTCAACGCGCAGGACCCGATGCTGGAGCTGACCGCCGGCCGTGCCGACTTCACTTTCGGCAACACCGTACAGCTGCAGAAGGGCTTCCTTGATACCGCCAACGGCAAGGCATTTGCCTTTACCGGTCCGGTATTCGATGGCCGCAAGGACAAGATGCTGGGCGAGGGTGTTGCCGTGGCGCTGCGCAAATCGGATAGCGCACTGAAAGAACGTTTCAACAAGGCCATCGATCAGGTGAAGAGCAGCGGCGAATACAGCGCGCTGTTGAAGAAGCACAACCTGGACGGTCTGCTGGAAGACTGAGTTTTGCCTGAGTAGGTCTGCTCCCTTGAGCCTGCCACGTTGTGGCAGGCCTTTTTTATGGCCGCACGCCCGGCCGCAGCCAGGCGTGCGGCCAACCCCGCTTTACTCCACCGAGAACAGCACCGGCTTGGCGCTTTGCTGCCGCGTCAGCGCGTAGATGGTCAGCGTGCCCGGCTTCATCACCCCCATGCCGGGCGAGTTGGCCGGCATGCCGGGCGCGGTAATGCCGACGATGTCCGGCTTGTCGCGCAGCAGTTTGCGGATGGCGGCCACCGGCACATGGCCTTCCACCACGTAGCCGCCCACCAGCGCGGTATGGCAGCTTTGCAGCGCGCCGACCTTGTACTGCGTCTTCACCTTGTCCATATCGTTGCGATTGATCGCATCCACCTTGAAACCGTTGCTGCCAAGGTAGCTGACATAGGCTTCGCAGCAGCCGCAGCTCGGGCTCTTGTACAGCGTTACCGGCATGGCGGCGGCAAACACTTGCGGACTAAGCACGGCCAGGGTGAACAGCAGGCGGGGCAGGCGTGTCATGGTGTACTCCTGAAGAAAAAAATCGGAACAGCTGGCGATACCATAGCAGGGTATATCAGCGACAGACCTTGATCGGTATCACACAGTTCCGCGGCGCTGCTGCCGGCGCTGCCGCAGTAGCGGATTTCTGCCACAATTCCGTTTGTCCCGCGCCATTCGTAGCTGCCATGTCCCGCCCGTCCGCCACCTTGCCATCTGACCCGCCGCTGCAGCTGACCGGCGTGCCGCAGGCGTTCGAGCACGTTACCGACCGCGCCGAATTCTGCCAGCCGCTGGCCGGGGTGGAGCTGTATCGGGCACACATCGTGCGCCATGCTTTCGAGCCGCATACCCATGAAGCCTTCGGTCTGGGAGTGATCGAGAGCGGGGTGGAGCGCTTCCGTTACAGCGGCAGCGAGCACCTGGCCGCCTCCGGCTCGGTGGTGATGATGAATCCGGACGAGCTGCACACCGGGCAGGCTGCCACCGAACATGGCTGGCGCTACCGCATGATCTATATCGATCCGGCCGTGGTGGCGCGGGTCAGCGGCGAGGATGGCTGGAGTTTCGAGCAGGCGGGGCGCCACGATCCGGCGGCGGCGCTGCGGGTCGGCCAGCTGCAGGCGGCGTTGTGGCAGGCGGACGAGCCGCTGGCGTTCGACAGTCTGCTGTATGCCTTGCTGGCCGAGTTCCGGCCGCTGGCGCGGGGACCGCGCCCCGCGCGCACGCAAGGGGCGCTGCGCTTCGCGCCGGTACTGGACTATCTGCGCGCCAATCTGGGCGAGCGGCTGACGCTGGAGCAGTTGGCCGCGGTGGCGGATCTCAGCCCCTATCACTTCTTGCGCAGTTTCCGCGCGCAGTACCACGTTACCCCGCAGCAGATGCTGATGGCGCTGCGTTTGCTGGAGGCCAAGCGGCTGCTGGCCGCCGGCATGCGTCCGGCGCTGGTGGCGGCCAGCACCGGCCTGAGCGACCAGTCGCACCTTACCCGCGCCTTCGTCCGCCGCTACGGGGTGACACCGGCACGCTACCAGCAGCAGTTGCGCGGTAGCTAAAGCGGTTGCAGAAAAACTGCGGCCAACCTGCAAAGGTTGGCCGCATGTTTTATTCCAGCCGTTGCCGCAGCCAGCGGCTGATGCCTTCCACGCCCCAGGACAGCAGCAGCATGGCGGCAATCAGCGTGGCGGCATTGCCGAGCTGGAACAGCGACAGCGCCAGATACAGCTGTTGGCCGAGGCCGCCGGCGCCGACCAGGCCGAGGATGGCGGCGATGCGGATATTGTTTTCCCAGCGGTACAGCGTGTAGGCGATCCACTGCGGCAAGGCCTGCGGCAGCAGGCCGTAGGCCAGCCTTGCCACCGGCGAGGCGCCGCTGACGCGCAGCGCGGCTTCCGGCTCCGGCGGCAGGTTTTCCAGCGTGTGGGCAAACAGCCGGCCGAGCACGCCGCTGGTGTGCAGCGCCAGTGCCAGCACGCCGGCGGCTGGGCCAAGGCTCAGTGCCAGCACGGCGATGGCGCCCCACAGCAGGTCCGGCGTACCGCGCAGGATGTTCAGCAGCAGCTGTACCGGATAGCGCAGCCAGCGCGGGCCGCGCTGACTGGCCGGCAACGCCAGCAGTGCACCGCCAAGAAAGGCAAAGGCGGTGCCCAGTGCCGATTGCGCCAGCGTTTCCAGCATGCCGCCGCCGACTTTCAGCAGGAAGGCCGGTGCCAGGTTGGGGTGCAACAGTTCGCCGGCAAAGCGCAGCAGGCCGCCGACATCAAACGGGCTGTCCTGCCACTGCGGCCCCAGCCAGCCGAAGGCGGCCAACTGCAGCAGGATGCAGGCAGCGGCCAGCACCAGACCGCCGCGGCGGCTTTCCACCGCATGACGTGCCAGCCGGCTGATCAGCTCGGTCAGCGCCACCAGCGCCATGAATACCAGCAGCAGGGCGCCGACTTCACCGCCATTGAGCATGCGGATGGAGGTGTCCATCAGCAGGCCCAGACCGCCGGCGCCGACAAAGCCCATGACCGCCGAGGCGCGGATCGCGCATTCCCAGCGGTACACGCTGTAGCTGATCAGCTCGTGCGCCGCCTGCGGCAGCAAGGCATAGCCGAAGATCGCCAGCCGGCTGGCGCCGCTGCCGGCCAGTGCCGCGGCCGGCGCACGCGGCTGCGCTTCCAGAATCTCGGCATACACCTTGCCCAGCATGCCGCCGTAGGCCAGCCCCAGCGCCAGTACCGCCGGCAGGCTGCCAAGACCGGCAGCGCGCACCAGCAACAGCGCCCACACCAGGTCGGGAACGCCGCGCAGGATCACCATCAGCGCGCGCAGGCTGTTTTGCAGCCAGTGCCACAGGCGTGACGGCGCTTCGCCAGTGAGCACGTCGCGGTCCAGCGCGCGGCTGGTCAGCAGTGCCGCCGGCAGGCCGACCAGCATCGCCAGCAGGGTGCCGCTGCTGGCAACGGCCAGCGTGGTAAGGGTTTCGTGCCACAGGCTGGCCAGGAAGACCGGGTCATGGCTGGGCGGGAAGAACTCGCCGGCAAAGTGCGCCAGCGTTGCCAGCGTGTCGGCGTCCAGCAGCAGGCGCGGGTCGAAGCCGGTGTAGTACATGGCCGCCAGCAGCAACAGCGGCGTGGCGATGATCCAGCCCAGCCGTGCGGCCAACGCCGGGTCGCGGGCAGAGAGAGTCTTGGCGGTCAGCATGGCGCCACGCGGGGCAACTTGGCCGCCGGAGTGTCGTCCGGCTCGGGGGGGGTGTCGCCGGCGTACAGCGCTGCCAGCAGCGCCGGGGTGACTTCGCTGCGCGGCAGGTCGAACATTACCTGTCCGTCGCGCAGGCCGATCAGGCGCGGGAAGTGCGCCAGCGCCAGCTCCACCGAATGCAGGCTGACCAGCAGAGTGCTGTTGCGGGTGGCCGCCTGGCGGCACAGCAGCGCGATGGTGTCATCGGCCAGCCGCGGGTCCAGCGCCGAGACCGGCTCGTCGGCCAGCAGCAGGTCGGGCTGCTGGTACAGCGCGCGGGCGATGCCGACACGCTGGCGCTGGCCGCCGGACAGGCGGTCGCAGCGTTGCCACAGCTTGTCGCCCAGTTGCACCTGTTCCAGTGCGGCACGGATGCCGGCCACATCCTGCGGCCACAGCAGGCGGCGCAGTGCGGCCAAGGTCGACAGCTGTCCCAGCCGGCCGGCGCCGACGGCGGTGACCACCCTTTGCAGTGCCGGCAGCGGTGCATGCTGGTACACGCTGCCGATGCGGCTGCGCAGGCGGCGCAGCGCGGCGCTGTCCAGTTGCCACGGCTCGGCGCCCAGCAGTTGCACGCTGCCGCTGGCAGCGCGGTACTGGGTGGCGACCAGCAGCAGCAGGCTGGACTTGCCGGCGCCGGACGGGCCGATCAGCGCCGCCTGCTCACCCTGCGCCAGGCGCAGGGTGATGCCGTCGAGGATGCGCTGGCCGCGCAGCGACAGTGTCGCTTCGCTCAGCGCCAGGCTCATTGCAGCAGGCCGGCAGCCTTGGCGGCAGCTTCGATGCCTTCGTAGTTTTCCGCCTTGGTGGGGATGAACTTGCTGGCGCGCTGCAGATCCAGAATGGCTTTCTGTTCCGGGTTGGCCGCATCCAGTTTCAGGAACGCGGCCTGGATACGCTGCTGCAGCTTCTTGTCCAGGCTGCCGCGCACGGTCCAGTTGTAGTCGTAGAAGGTCGGCGAGGTGCCCAGCAGACGTACCTTGGCCGGGTCGACCTTGCCGGCTTCCACCAGCTTGTCCCAGACCGAGGCGTTCAGCGCGCCGCCTTCCACCTTGCCGGAGGCAACCCAGGCCACGGTGGCGTCATGCGCGCCGGAATAGCCTACGCTCTTGAAGAAGGTTTCCGGCTGCATGCCCTGCTTTTGCAGGAAGTAGCGCGGCATCAGGTGGCCGGAGGTGGAGGAGGCGGAGCCGAAGGCAAAGCGCTTGCCTTTCAGGTCCTGCAGGGTCTTGATGCCGGCTTCCACGCTGCCGATGTACTTGGCGGTGAACTTGGCATCTTCGGCGCGCTGCACCAGCGGTACCACCTTGCCGCGCTGGCTGGCCTGCACGAAGGTAAAGCCGCCGAGCCAGGCCATGTCGATCTGGTCGGCGTTGAGCGCAGTGACCACGCCGGCGTAGTCGGTTACCGGCACGAACTGTACTTTCATGCCCAGTTCTTTTTCCAGGTAGCTGCCCAGCGGGGCGAACTTGCGTTGCAGTTCGGTGGGCGCCTCATCCGGAATGGCGGACACTTTCAGTACGGCTTCGGCGGCACCGGCAACGGCGGAAACGGCCAGCAGCAGGCTGGCCAGAGCGATCTTGGCTTTCATGGGTTCGGACTTTCTGGCTAGGCGGACAATAGGCCGCGCGCGGTCTGCGGTGCACCGCGGCCAACGTTGGCCGCAAGGCACCAAACAAAAATGCAGCCGTGCGACTGCATTGATGATCGGGGTGGCGGACAAAAAGCCGCCGGCGCGCATTCTAGCGTAAAAGCGCCGTGTTTTCAGCCACCTGCGTGTGACAGGCGCATTTTATTCCGTGCGGATATAGGCCCAGCCGCGGGCCTTGAGACAGCTGCGGTACAGATCGTCGCGCGCCGCTTCGTTGATGTCGTAGGACTCGGTTTGCGGCCAGTCCCACAGGCCGCTGTCCAGCCAGCAGGCGCTGCGGGTGGTGGCGCCCGGCGGACAATGCCAGCGCGGGCCGATGTAGCGCGGCGGCAGCGTGCGCTGGCGGATGTCGGGCGGAAACGCCTTGGCCGCCTCCTGCTTGCACTGGTAGCTGTCGCTATCGAAGCTGCGGGTGCCGTCGGCGTGGCGCCACTGGTAGTGGGCGCAGCCGGCCAGCCACAGGCAGGCAAGCAGGATGCCAAGGCGCGGGCTCATGGCTAGGCGGCGCCGCGCTGCGCGCGCTGGCCGAACCACACGAACAGCGCCGCGCCGGCGATGATCATCGGCAGGCTCAGCCACTGGCCCATGCTGATCACGTCTGACTGGCCGAAGATGCCGGCGTCCGGGGTGCGGAAGTACTCGGCCACGAAGCGGAAGAAACCGTAGCCGGCGAGGAACAGCGCCGATATCTGGCCGACCGGACGGCGCTTGGCGGAAAACAACCACAGGATGAGGAACAGAGTCAGCCCTTCCAGCAGCGCCTGGTAAATCTGCGACGGATGGCGCGGCAGCAGGTCTACCTGCGGGAACACCATCGCCCACGGCAGATCGGCCGGTGCCGGGCGGCCCCACAACTCGCCGTTGATGAAGTTGCCGAGCCGGCCTGCGGCCAACCCTGTCGGCACCAGCGGGGCGACAAAATCGCTGATCTGCCAGAAGCTGACGCCTTTCTTGCGCGCGAACAGCGCCATGGCCACCAGCACACCGATGAAACCGCCGTGGAAGCTCATGCCGCCTTTCCACACCATCAGGATTTCGGCCGGATGCGACAGGTAGTAGCCGGGCTGGTAGAACAGCACTTCGCCAAGGCGACCGCCTGCCACCACGCCGATGACCGCCCAGGTCAGAAAGTCGTCCAGATCCTTGCTGCTCCAGATACCGTCCGGCTGCTGGCGGATGCGGTAATTGCCCAGCACGAGGAACAGCACGAAGCCGAGAAGATACATCAGGCCGTACCAGTGCACGGCCAGCGGGCCGAGATGGATGGCGACAGGGTCGAACTGGGGATGGATCAGCATTTGTCAGTTATGTGCGTTTGCGGTAAAAGAGGACGATAGACGCGGATTATACGAAAAAGCGTCCGGCAGCGTGGTGTCGATACCCGGACCAGCCCACGCAGCAATACAGAAACTTCCATTACCCGGAAGTTCCTGCGACCGGCTCACAGAAGCCGGCTGACGGATGCGCGCACCCTACATGCAAGCTGCAGCCAGCGATGCCGGCTGCGGGATAAAGATTCAGAGACATTCAAGGATTCACCATGCCCCAGTACCGTTCCAAGACCTCGACTGCCGGCCGCAACATGGCCGGCGCCCGCGCGCTGTGGCGCGCCACCGGCATGAAGGACGAGGATTTCCAGAAGCCTATCATCGCCATCGCCAACAGCTTCACCCAGTTCGTGCCGGGCCACGTGCATCTGCACAATATGGGCCAGCTGGTGGCACGCGAGATCGAAAAAGCCGGTGGCGTGGCCAAGGAATTCAACACCATCGCTGTGGACGACGGCATCGCCATGGGCCACGGCGGCATGCTGTATTCGCTGCCATCGCGCGACCTGATCGCCGACAGCGTGGAATACATGGTCAATGCCCACTGTGCCGACGCACTGGTGTGCATCTCCAACTGCGACAAGATCACCCCCGGCATGCTGATGGCCGCCATGCGCCTGAATATCCCGGTGGTGTTCGTCTCCGGCGGCCCGATGGAGGCCGGCAAGGTGCAGTGGGGCAACGACATCCGCAAGCTAGACCTGGTCGATGCCATGGTGGAAGCGGCCAACAGCGCGGTGTCCGATGAGGAAGTGGACAAGGTGGAACGCTCTGCCTGCCCGACCTGTGGCTCCTGCTCCGGCATGTTTACCGCCAACTCGATGAACTGCCTCACCGAAGCGCTGGGCCTGTCGCTGCCGGGTAACGGCTCGCTGGTGGCCACCCACGCCGACCGCAAGGAACTGTTCCTCAAGGCCGGCCGCCTGATCGTGGAACTGGCCAAGCGCCATTACGAGCAGGAGGACTACTCCATCCTGCCGCGCAGCATCGCCACCAAGCAGGCGTTCGAGAACGCCATGAGCCTGGACGTGGCCATGGGCGGCTCCACCAATACCGTGCTGCACCTGCTGGCCGCGGCCAACGAGGCCGGCGTCGACTTCAAGATGGCCGACATCGACCGCATTTCGCGCGCCGTACCGTGCCTGTCCAAAGTGGCGCCGGCGACGCAGAAGTACCACATGGAAGACGTGCATCGCGCCGGTGGCGTGGTGGCGATTCTGGCCGAGCTGGACCGTGCCGGCCTGATCCATCGCGACGTGCCGACCGTGCATAGCCCGACGCTGGGCGCCGGTCTGGAAGCGTGGGATATCATGCGCCACGGTGAAGACAGCGAGGCTCAGCGCTTCTATCGCGCCGCGCCGGGCGGGGTGCCGACCACCATCGCCTTCAGCCAGAGCATGCGCTATCCGACGGTGGATAACGACCGTGCCGAAGGCTGCATCCGCGACAAGGCCCATGCCTACTCGCAGGACGGCGGTCTGGCGGTGCTGTACGGCAACATCGCCGAGCGCGGCTGCATCGTGAAGACCGCCGGTGTGGATGATTCCATCCTCAAGTTCACCGGCCGCGTGCGCATTTTCGAAAGCCAGGACGCCTCGGTGGCGGCGATTCTTGCCGACCAGATCGTGGCCGGCGACGTGGTGCTGATCCGCTACGAAGGCCCGAAAGGCGGTCCGGGCATGCAGGAAATGCTGTACCCGACCAGCTACCTGAAGTCCAAGGGGCTGGGCAAGGCCTGCGCACTGCTGACTGACGGCCGCTTCTCCGGCGGTACTTCCGGTCTGTCCATCGGCCACGTGTCGCCGGAAGCCGCCGAAGGCGGCACCATCGGTCTGGCAGAAGAAGGCGATACCCTGGAGATCGATATCCCCAACCGCACCATCCACCTGGCGGTGTCCGACGAGGAACTGGCACATCGCCGTACCAGGATGGAGGCGCGCGGTCGTGACGCGTGGAAGCCGGTCGACCGCGAGCGTACGGTCAGCGCCGCACTGCGCGCCTATGCCGCGATGACCACCAGTGCCGATACCGGCGCGGTGCGTGACGTATCGCAGGTGGAACGCAAGTAAACGCTGGCGGCCAAGGTTGGCCGCAGACGGCAAAAAGGCAGCCTGCGGGCTGCCTTTTTTTATGCGCGGTTGGCGCTCAGGATAGCGGCGCGGCGCTGGCCGCGGCCTGCTCCAGCGGGCGTACCAGATCCTGCGCCCCCGGCTGGCAGCCATCGGCAATATTGTCCCAGCCCTGATGCACCACCAGCTGTTCGCCCCGCACGCACAGCTCGATGCGGCGGCTGGCCGGCCACTGCGTCTGCACGAACTGGTCGATGGCCGCCGGCATGCTCACCTGGTAGTGGCGGGCGACAAGGTTGGCCGCCGGGTGGTCGCCATTGTGCAGCAGCGGCACGAAATACGCCGCCCACACCATGAAGCCGTATTTCACGTCGACGGTACTGGGCTGGTATTGCTGTTGCTGCAGCCAGTGCTGTGCTGCCTCACGGGCCGGCACCCCGGCCGGCAAATTGCCCCAGGCGCTGGCCAGCAACTCCATCAGCCACTGGTTGCAGTTCTGGTACTGGCTGGAAAACGCATAGGCATTGGCGCTGTAGTCGGCGCCCAGCATCGCCAGCACCTGTTCGCGATTCAGGGCCGCGGCGAGCAGCTGCTGCTCGGCAGGTTGCGGCAGCAGCACGATGGAGACATAGGCGCTGTCCTGCTGGTGGCTGTCGAGCAGGAAGCCGGATAATCCCTGGTCGTAGATATGCGGCTGGCTGTCATCGCAAGCGTAGTACAGCTGGCGCACCGACCACGGGGTATTCGGGCTTTGCTGCAGGCTGATGCCGGCATGGCTGTAGCGAATGCCGAAGCGCCCCAGATCCAGCCCGGCGCGGGCAACGATGGCGGCCTGGCTGCCGGATCGTTGCAGCACTTGCTTTACCGCCTCGCTGAAGAGCAGCAGGCGGTTTTTCTGTGCCGCAGATTGTGCCGGCGGGCGGTCGCAAAACATCAGCGAGTTGGCGCGGGCCGGCAAGGCGGCCAACAGCAGGCAGCCGGCAAGCAAAATGGCACTCAGCAGCTGGCCGAGGCGGGCGGCGCAGGGCCGGGTCAGTGGCGGCATGGAGCAAGCAATCATCAAATGGCAATAGCCCGGCCGCGGCAGTGGCGGCATGCCGCCTTGCCTGGCCGGGCAGATAGCAAAGGCAGATCAGGAAACGATGTTCGGCTGCAGCTCTTTCAGCCACGCCTGATCCAGCACCAGCACAAACGGCGTGGTCGTGTCGGCTTTGGCAAAGGCCAGACCGTACGGCCGCTTGCTGGCGGTGACGGTATTGCCCTGGCTTACCGCCGCCTGGCGCGCATCGGCTTGCGGCAGGAACAGGTAAAACTGCGGCTGCTGCGGGTCGTTCAGCGCCTGCAGTGTCAGGCGGGGCTGGCCCGGCTTGTCGTCGGCCTTGGCCACGTCCACTACCTTGTAATCGCCTTCGGCAATGTTCAGCGCTTTGGACGAACCACGCACGGAATCGGAGATGCTGCCGACGGTGGCGCTGACGCTTTCGGACAGGGAATACAACGAGATAGCCTCGGCGGCCGGGGTGGCCAGCAGGCAGCTGGCAATGACGAGGGCGGAGCAGATCTTGGGCGTAGGCAGTTTCATCAGTCAGAGCTTTCCAGGGTTGAATGTTTCCGGTTTGTATCTGGCTTGTTTGTAAATATTTATATTTATTAATGACTTATGAGTTATTTTCGCCAGCGAACCGGGAACTATACTGCCTGTTGCGCAGGGCGGCCAGCCCCTGTTGCCCTACGCCGGGCCATCGGCATGGCAGACGCAGCCTTCGCCACTGGCGGCGCCTTCCAGCGATTTGAGAATGCCGCAGTCGGCGACGGTGTGCGGTGCATCGCAGCGGGCGCGCAGGGTTTGCAGCTGCTGCTCCAGCCGTTGCAGGCTGGCGATCTGCTGGTGGATGCGGCTGATCTGCGCATCCAGCAGCGCATTGATGTCATCGCACGGCGCCGCTGACGGATGCTGGTGATAGTCCACCAGCCGGCGGATGTCGGCCAGCGACATGTCCAGCGAGCGGCAATGGCGGATAAAGGCCAGCTGCTCCAGGTGTGGCTGTTCGTAGCGGCGATAACCGCTGGCGGTACGGGCCGGTGCCGGCAACAGGCCCTCGCGTTCGTAGTAGCGGATGGTTTCGGCATCGCAGCCGCCGCGCCTAGCCAGTTCTCCGATCTGCATGCAGTTGCTCCCGAGATAAGTCTTGACCCTATAGTAACTACAGGGTTTGCAATGACACAAACTTCAAGCGGAGACCAAGATGAGCCATTGCTGCCAGCCAGACGACGGGTCTTGCCGGATGCCGGAGGCGGCGCACACTGCCCGCCACGACCACGACCACGACCACGACCACGACCACGACCACGACGCAGGCTCGGCTTGCGCCGGTGCAGCCTGCGCCATTAGCGCGCAGTTGGCCGCCGACTTGCCGCCGCCGGGCAGCCAGGCGTGGCGGCTGTCGATCGCGGCGATGGATTGTCCCACCGAGGGACGCATGGTGGAGAAGGCGCTGGCCGGCATGGCCGGCGTGTTGCGGCTGGACTTCAACTACATCGAGCGCACGCTAATCGTGCATCAGCAGGGCGCCAGCCTGCCGGCGCTGCAGCAGGCGATCGCCGCTACCGGCCTGCAGGCCGAGCTGCAGCAGGATGCGGCCAACCTCGCCGCACCACCACAGCCGGCGCGCTGGCCGTTGCTGGCGTCCGGCGGGCTGGCGATTGCGGCCGAGGCGCTGGCGTTTGCCGGTCAGGCCGAAACCGGCTGGCCGGTGGTGGCGACGGCGGCGGCATCGATGCTGCTGGGCGGCGGCACGACCGCCCGCAAGGGGTGGTATGCACTGAAGAGCCGCAGCCTGAATATCTACTTCCTGATGAGCCTGGCGGTGGCCGGCGCCATGCTGCTGGGGCAGTGGCCGGAAGCGGCGATGGTGCTGTTCCTGTTTGCGCTGTCGGAGCGGCTGGAGGCGATGTCGCTGGCGCGTGCCGGTGCGGCGGTGCGCGCGCTGATGGCGCTGAAGCCGGAGCTGGCCTGGGTGCAGCACGGTGCCGAATGGCAGCAGCAGCCTGCGGCCAACGTTGCGGTTGGCCGCATGGTGCGGGTACGGCCGGGCGAGCGCGTGCCGCTGGATGGCCGCATCGTCAGCGGTCACAGCGATTTCGACGAGGCGGCCATCAATGGCGAGAGCCTGCCGCTGGCCAAGGGGCCGGGCGAGCAGGTGTTTGCCGGCACCATCAACGGCGCCGGTCTCATCACGCTGCAGGTAACGGCCGCAGCCGACGGCAGCCTGCTGGCACGCATCATCGCGCGGGTGCGCGACGCGCAGGCCGGCAAGGCGGCCACCCAGCGTTTCATCGATCGCTTTGCCGCGGTTTACACTCCGGCGGTGGTCGGTCTGGCGCTGCTGTTTGTCATCGTCACGCCACTGGCCGGCTGGCTGCCGTGGCAGCAGGCACTGTATCAGGCGCTGGTGCTGCTGGTGATTGCCTGCCCGTGCGCGCTGGTAATCGCCACTCCGGTGACGCTGGTGTCGGCGCTGTCCGCAGCCGCGCGGCAGGGCATGCTGATCAAGGGCGGCGCGGCGCTGGAAACCGCGGCCCGCGTGCGGGTGGTGGCGCTGGACAAGACCGGCACGCTGACCCGCGGCCAACCGCAACTCGATAGCGTACAGCCCTTGCTCGCTGGCCTCGATCAGCGCGATGCGCTGCAGCTGGCGGCCAGCCTGGAGGCGCACTCCACCCACCCGCTGGCACACGCCGTGCTGCAGGCGGCGCAGCAGCAGGGTCTGGTGCTGCTGGCGGTGGCGGGGGTGCAGGAATTGGCCGGCGAGGGCGTGCTGGCGCGCATCGACGGCGTCCGTTACGGCCTCGGCAATGCCCGGCTGGCGGCACGGCTGGGGGTGACGGAGGCATCGTTTGCCGCCAGCCAGCACGCCAGACGCGGCGGCATGCTGCTGTGCCGCGACGGCCAGCTGCTGGCGCAGCTGACGGTGGCGGACAGCCTGCGGCCGGAGGCGGTGTCGGCGGTGGCGGCGCTGCAGCGCCAGGGCATGCGGCTGAGAGTGCTGTCCGGCGATCATGCTGCGGAAGTGGCGCGCATCGCCGCTGCCGCCGGTATTGCCGATGCTGCCGGTGCCTTGCTGCCGGAGGACAAGCTGGCCAGCATCCGCGAGCTGGCGGCATATGGTGCGGTAGCGATGGTGGGCGATGGCGTCAACGATGCGCCGGCGCTGGCGCAGGCCGATCTGGGCATCGCCATGGGCGCCGCAGGCAGCGATGTGGCACTGGAAACGGCACAGGTGGCGCTGATGGAAGACAGACTCGACAAGCTGCCACAACTGTTCGCCCATGCGCGGCGCAGCATGGCGGTACTGCATGCCAATATCGTGCTGGCACTTGCGATCAAGCTGGTATTTTTCGTACTGGCGCTGGCCGGCATGGCCAGCCTGTGGATGGCGGTATTTGCCGATGTCGGCGCCAGCCTGCTGGTGATTTTCAACGGCCTGCGCCTGGCGCGGGCAGAGCGGAAAACCGGACATGAAACTACTTGAGTGCAAGCTGCCACCGCCGCTGCTGGGTCTGCTGTGTGCCGGCCTGATGTACTGGCTGGCGCAGCAACTGCCCGTGGCAACGTTGCCGGTAGCGGGCTGGCTATGCTGGCCGCTGGCGGTGTGCGGCCTGCTGCTGGATGGCAGCGCGGTGCTGGCGTTTTTCCGTCAGCGCACCACCATCAACCCGCTGCGGCCACAGAACAGCAGCGCGCTGGTGGTGAGCGGTTTCTATCGCCTCAGCCGCAACCCGATGTATCTAGGCATGCTGTGTCTGCTGCTGGCGTGGGCGCTATGGCTGGGGCAGCTGGCGGCGCTGGCCGGCCCGCTGCTGTTCGTGCTGTGGATCGGCCGTTTCCAGATCCGGCCGGAAGAGCGGGCGTTGGCCGCGCGTTTCGGTGACGAATACCGGGATTATTGCCAGCGGGTGCGACGCTGGCTTTAGGCGTGAATGTCGATGCCGTTGCCCAGCGCATTGCGGGCCGGATTGGCGGAGGCGGGCTGGTAGGCCTGGCCGACCTTGCCTTGCTGCTGCTGTTGCTGGGCCTGTTCCGCCAGCGCCTGCAGCTCCATCTGGCGGGCGCGGGCGGCGATGGCCATGTCGGGGCCGGAGGGCTGGGCCGGCGCCAGCGCGGCACGCTGGATGATGCGGGCCTTGTCGGCAGTTTCCTGTGGAGTACGTCCCGGTGATGCGTCGATATCGACACTGCCGCCGATGGCATAGCGCTGGCCGTCCGGGCCGGTCTGGTAGTGGTAGCTGGGGCCGCTGATGCTGATGCCGCTGGCGGCGGCCAGGTGCGCCTGTTCGTGGGTGCGTACGGTGCGGTCGCGCTGCTGCAGTTGCCGTACCAGGGCCTTGTCGGCGTCGCTGAGCTGACCGTTCTGGCTGACTCCGCTGCTATAGCCGGGCGAGCTGTCCGCAATAGTCGACAAATCCCCGTCACTGCTGCGCAAAGCAGTGTTGTACATGCCATAGGAAGAGATGCCGGAAATATTCATGCTGAATCAGCCACTTATGCGGGCTGATTCCGTTATAGCCGGACGGTATGGCAAGAAGCAAGGGCGTGCCGCAGGCACGCCCTTGTCGTTGCGGCCAACGTTGGCCGCATGTTGCTAGTGGCTGCGCTCGCCGGTCTGTAGCCGCCACAGCGCGGCGTAGCTGCCGTTGCGTGCCAGCAGCTGCTCGTGGGTGCCGGTCTCGACGATACGTCCCTGTTCCAGCACGTGGATGCAGTCGGCATGGCGCACGGTGGACAGGCGGTGGGCGATCACCAGCGTAGTGCGGCCCTGCGACACCACCTCCAGCGAGCGCTGGATGGCGGCTTCGGTCTCGTTGTCCACCGCGCTGGTGGCTTCGTCCAGCACCAGAATTTTCGGATCTTTCAGGATGGCGCGCGCCAGCGCCAGCCGCTGGCGCTGGCCGCCGGACAGCTTCTGGCCGCGCTCGCCCACCGGGGTGTCGTAGCCTTGCGGCAGGCGGGCGATGAACTCGTCGGCCTCGGCGGCGCGCGCGGCGGCGATGATGTCATCGCGGCTGGCCTGTGGCATGCCGTAGGCGATGTTGGCCGCCACCGTGCCGTCGGTCAGGAACACATCCTGGCTGACGTAGCCGATGGCGCGGCGCAGGTCGGCCAGGGCCAGCTGGCGGATGTCGTGGCCATCGAGGGTGATGCTGCCGTGCGGCGACTCGTAAAACCGCAGCAGCAGCTTGATCAGCGTGCTCTTGCCGGAGCCGGTGGCGCCGACAAAGGCCACGGTGTGGCCGGCGGGCACCTGCAGCGTGACATCCTGCAACACCGGCTGCGCGCCGTAGCCGAATGTCAGCCGATTGAAAGCCAGACTGCCGGATACTTGCGTCGCCGGCAGCGGCTGGCCGTGGTAGTCGATGATCAGTGGTGCGGCCAACACGCCCAGTACGCGGTCGATGGCGGTCATCGAGCGCTGGTACAGGTCGGCAATGTCGGCCAGGCCGGTCAGCGGCCACAGCAGGCGCTGCGTCAGGTACACCAGTACCGAGTAGCTGCCGACGCCGATGGCGCCGGACAGCGCCAGGTAGCCGCCGTAGATCAGCGTGACCACGAAGCCGCCCAGGATCGCCATGCGGATCACCGGAATGATGGCGGACGACAGGCGGATGGCGTTGGCGTTGGCCGCACGGTAGCGCTCGCTGGCCTCGCGGATATGGCCTGCCTCGAACTCCTCGGCGGTAAACGCCTTGATGGTGGCGATGCCGAGCAGATTGTTGTTCAGCCGACCGTTGACCACCCCGGCGGCCTCGCGCACCGCGGCATAGCGCGGCGCGATGCGGCGCTGGAACCAGAAGGTGCCGAACAGGATCAGCGGCACCGGAAACAGTGCGATGGCGGCGAGGGTAGGCGCTAGGTAGAAGAACACCGCGCTGACCAGCACGCTGGAGCACAACACCTGGATGATGCTGTTGGCGCCGCCGTTGAGAAAGCGCTCCATCTGGTTGATGTCGTCGTTGAGGATGGACAGCAGGTTGCCGGTGCTCTTGTTCTCGAAATAGGCCAGCGGCAGCTTCTGCACGTGGCGGTAGGCGTCCAGCCGCAAATCGTGCTGCAGGTTCTGCGCCAGGTTGCGCCAGCGCAGCTGGTACAGGTATTCGAACAGCGACTCTCCGCCCCAGATCAGCACGGTGAGCAGCCCCAGCCACAGCAGCTGGTGGAAGGTGTCGGTGATGCCGAGGCGGGCCAGGAATGAATCCTGCTTGCTGACTACCACATCCACCGCCACACCGATCAGCACCTCCGGCAGGATGTCGAAAAACTTGTTGCAGGCGGAGAACAGGCTGGCAAGATACGCATCCCGCCGGTAGTGGCGGGCGTACTGGAACAGTCGCGTTAATGAAGAGTTCATGGCCGTGGTGGATAGTAGCGGGGATGCGCCATTGTACGCGACCGTCATCGAAAGCAGGGTCAGACCAACAAGGTTGTCGCTTGTGCCGCCAGCGCGGCCGGGCAGGCGCCAGCAACGAAAAGGCAGGGAAGCAACATGAGTGAACAGAGCATGAATCAGCGCGAGTTGAGCATGTCGGTATTGATGACGCCGGACATGGCCAACTTTTCCGGCAACGTACACGGCGGCGTGCTGCTGAAGTTGCTGGATCAGGTGGCCTACGCCTGTGCCAGCCGCTATGCCGGCTGCTACGTGGTCACGCTGTCGGTGGACCAGGTGCTGTTCAAGCAGCCGATCCACGTCGGCGAGATGGTGACCTTCTACGCCAGCGTCAACCACGTTGGCCGCACCTCGATGGAAGTCGGCATTAAGGTTGTGGCGGAAAACATCCAGCAGCGCAGTGTGCGCCACACCAACAGCTGCTACTTCACCATGGTGGCTTACGACAACGGCCAGGCTATGCCGGTGCCACCGCTGAGCCTGGATACCGATACCCACAAGAAGCGCTTCCGCGAGGCCGAAATCCGCAAGCAGATGCGGCTGGAAGCGGCCCGCAAGATGGAAGAGTCCACCGGCGGCTAAGGTGGTGCGTGGCAGCGGCCGGCTTGCCGCCGCCGCTGCCTGCCGCGACAATGCCGCCTTTTCCCGCCCACGGACCCGCAGCATGTTCCAGCTGATTGCCACCGACCCGCGTTTTTACGTGATTGCCAAGGCGCCGGGTGTCGGCTTCCACCGCGAGGGCGACGAGCCGGGCTTGCTGGAAATCGTGCGCGCCGGCCTGCAGGACGAGGCATTGTGGCCGGTGCACCGGCTGGACAAGGTTACCTCCGGCCTGATCGTGCTGGCGCGCAGCCAGCCGGTGGCGGCGGCGCTGGGGGCCGCCTTTGCCGGGCGCGAGGTGCAGAAGTATTACCTGGCGCTGTCCGATGCCAAACCCAGTCGCAAGCAGGGGCTGATCAAGGGCGATATGGAGAAGGGGCGTGGCGGCGCGTGGAAGCTGTGCCAGACGCAGCAGAACCCGGCGGTGACGCAGTTCTTCAGTCACTCGCTGGCGCCGGGCCGGCGGCTGTTCGTGCTGCGCCCGCGCACGGGCAAAACCCACCAGCTGCGGGTGGCGATGAAGTCGCTGGGCGCCCCCATTCTTGGCGATGCACTGTATGGCGGCAGTGCCGCCGACCGCACCTATCTGCATGCCTATGCGCTGAGTTTTGCGCTGGATGGCGAGACGTTCGGGTTCAGCAGCCCGCCCCAACATGGCGAAGGTTGGCCGCAACCGCAGCTGGCCGACTATCTGGCGGCCAACCCGCCGGCAGCGCTGCCGTGGCCGGTGCTGTAACCTGGTGTGATCATCCGGTTATATTCAAGTGCTGCAAAATTCCAAAGCGACTTTCTGCTGCAAGTAACTGATTTTGTTTGTAAAAGCATTTGTTGTTGCCGCAAGGGTTGGCCGCAGTGCGGAACGGCCGGACGCAAGCCGGTATAATGCGCCGCATCAAGGAGAGCGTGATGACCCTGCCCGAATTCAAATATCTGGAAGATTTTGTCGGCAATACCCCGCTGGTACGTTTGAAGCGCCTGCCCGGCAACAGCAGCAACGTGGTGCTGGTAAAGCTGGAAGGCAACAACCCGGCCGGCTCGGTGAAGGACCGCCCGGCGTTATCGATGATCCGTCATGCCGAGGCGCGCGGCAGCATCAAGCCCGGTGACACGCTGATCGAGCCGACCAGTGGCAATACCGGCATCGCGCTGGCGATGGCGGCCACCATGATGGGTTACAAGATGATCCTGGTGATGCCGGAGAACTCCAGCCAGGAGCGGGTGGATACCATGCGTGCCTATGGCGCCGAGGTGATCCTGACGCCGAAAGAACAGTCCATGCCGGGTGCCATCGACGAGGCGCGGCGGCTGGAGGCGGCCGGGGTTGGCCGCATCCTCGACCAGTTCGGCAATCCGGATAATCCGCTGGCGCACAGCGAGGGCACCGGCCCTGAAATCTGGCGCGATACCGCCGGCACGGTGACGCATTTTGTCTCCAGCATGGGTACCACCGGCACCATCATGGGTACCAGCGCCTATCTCAAGCAGCAGAATCCGGCGATCCAGGTCATCGGCGTGCAGCCGCAGCCCGGCAGCCAGATTCCGGGGATCCGCAAGTGGGAAGACGAATACCTGCCCAAAATTTGCGATTTCTCGCGCATCGATCAGCTGGAACTGGTAGACCAGCATACCGCCGAGGAAACCGCCCGCCGTCTGGCGCGCGAGGAAGGCATCCTCGCCGGGCCGTCGTCCGGCGGTGCGCTGGCCGTCGCCTTGCGCCTGAACCAGCAGCTGCAGAACGCGGTGATCGTTTCCATTGTCTGCGACCGCGGCGACCGTTACCTGTCTACCGGTCTGTTTTCCTGATTCAACGTTGGCCGCAGGCTGCGGCCAACCCTGATGTGCTCATATCATGGCCCAACACGTATTTTCGCCGCCCTCCGACGGCTCGCTCAGTCCGCGTTCCTGGTACCAGGCTGCCAGCCAGCAGCCGGGCTTCATTCACGATGCCGCGCAGGCCGCCGCCATCGAGCGGCTGGACGAATTGTGGCAGGCGCTGCACGAGTTCAAGGACAAGCGTAACCGCTTCCTGGGGCGCAGCCTGCGCAAGCCGCCAGTGCCGCGCGGCCTGTATTTCTGGGGCGGGGTAGGGCGCGGCAAGAGCTTCCTGATGGATGCCTTCTATAGCTGTGTCGGTTACCGCCGCAAGCGGCGGGTGCATTTCCACCACTTCATGGCGGAAATCCACAAACAGCTACGCACGCTGTCCAACGAGGCGGATCCGTTGCAAAAAGTGGCCGAACGCATCGCCCACGATGTGCGGCTGCTGTGTTTTGACGAGTTTCACGTCAGTGACATCGCCGACGCGATGATGCTGGGGCGGCTGTTTACGGCGCTGTTCGAGCACGGCGTCATCTGCGTGATGACTTCCAACTATCCGCCGGACGATTTGTATCCGAACGGTCTGATGCGCAGCAACTTCCTGCCGACCATTGCCTTGCTAAAAGCCAACCTGGATGTGATCAATGTCGATGGTGGCAACGATTACCGCCTGCGCGAGCTGATCCGCGAGCCGCTGTTCCTGGTGCCGGCGGGCGACGATGCCTCAGCGCGACTGGAGGCGATGTTCGACCGTCTGGCAGGTGCCGCCCCGGAGTTGCCGCATGTGCTGGAAGTGCTGGGGCGCGAGATTCCGCTCAAGCGTCATGCGCCGGGCGTGGTCTGGTTCGATTTTCGCGCCATCTGCGATGGTCCGCGCTCGCAGACCGACTATCTGGAAATCGCCAGCGAATACCACACCGTGTTTGTATCGGATATTCCGAAGCTGGCGGCGCGGGACTCGGCGATTGCGCGCCGGCTGACCTGGCTGGTGGATGTGTTCTACGACCACCGCGTCAAGCTGGTGGCATCCAGCGCGGTGCCGGCGGAAGAGGTGTATACCGATGGCGTGCAGGCTAGCGAGTTCTTCCGTACTGCCAGCCGTCTTACCGAGATGCAGTCGCAGAGCTATCTGCAACTGCCGCACCTGGTGGATAACTTCAAGATCGGCGAAGGCGTGATCGAAACCTGAGCGCCGGTTTTAATCAACGACAAGGCCGCAGCGTGCTGCGGCCTTGTCGTTGGGTGGCGCTTATTGCGCGGCCAGCGGCACCAGCAGCGGCTGGTAGCCCAATTCGCGCAGGCGCTGCATGGCTTCCTCCGCTTCGGCGCGGGTGCGGAACGGGCCCAGCTGGACGCGGGTCTCGGTGCGTGCGGTCAGCCCATGCTTTTTCAGGTCGGATACCAGTTTTTCGGCGTTGCTGGGGCTAGCAAACAGGCCAAGTTGCAGCTGGTACCCCAGTGATGTCTGGGTATGGGGCGTCAGGGCCGGCAAGCGGGCTGGGGGCGGTAACGGTACTGCCTTGCCTGGCACGGTTGCGACGCTTTCCGATCTGGCGGGAGGCGCGGTAGTCGGCAACTGGGTGGCAACCGCCGCAGTTTTGCTGGCGGTGTCAGCCGGCTGCGGTAGCGGTTTGTACGGCGGTGTCTGCGGGATGGCCGCAGGCTTGGCCTGAGCGATGGCGGCAGCGAGCGGCGTGCTGTGTTTGGGTGCCGGGGTGACGCTCTGAGGGCTGCCCGGTTGCGGGGCTGCCGGGCTGTTGCCATCCGGTGGCGTGATGCTGTCTGCGGCCTGTGGCGCGGCGATGGCCGGCGTGCTGGCGGCCTGCGGGGCGCTGCTTTCCGGTAGCTGAGCGATGACCAGTGCCGGGGCCGATGTGTCGTTCTTGTTGACGATACGGCCGGAGCTTACCGGTGTGCTGCTGCTGGCGGGGGGCTTCTTGTCGCCACTATTGAAAGACTCCAGTACCGGAATGGCTGCCAATGCCACGGCAACCAGCCCACCGGCGATCGCAAGGCGCTTGCGCATTTCCGGAGTCAGGCCGGTAGAAGGAAGGTCAGAGTGCTGCCGGGGGTCGTTGGGCGTGGGCTTCATCGCGTCTTGAATTCAGTGCAGCAAAGGCTGGTGAACGCTGGTAAAATAACGGGTTCCTCAAAATTGGGTAACCCGCAGGCTCGCTTGTGAGCCTGTCAAGTGTAACCATTTCGCTTGTAAACAGGGAGATTTATATGGCAATCGAACGTACTCTTTCCATCATCAAGCCGGACGCAGTCGCCAAGAACGTTATTGGCAAGATCTACGACCGTTTTGAATCCGCCGGCCTGAAGATTGTTGCTGCCAAACTGAAGCAACTGTCCCGCGCCGAAGCCGAAGGCTTCTACGCCGTACACAAAGAACGTCCGTTCTTCAATGACCTGGTGTCCTTCATGATCTCCGGCCCGGTAATGATCCAGGCGCTGGAAGGTGAGAACGCCGTTCTGAAGAACCGCGAACTGATGGGCGCTACCGATCCGAAGAAAGCAGAAGCCGGCACCATTCGCGCCGATTTCGCCGATTCCATCGATGCCAACGCCGTACACGGTTCCGACAGCCTGGAAAACGCTGCTATCGAAGTAGCCTATTTCTTCGCTGCTACCGAAATCGCTGCACGCTAAGTTGTATCCGGCGGCCGCCATTGGCGGCCGCCTTTATTCAGAGTATTGCCATGAAGACCAACCTGCTCGACTTCAACCTTCCCCAGCTCACCGAACACTTTGCCGCCATGGGCGAAAAGGCGTTCCGTGCCAAGCAGATCATGCGCTGGATGCACCAGATGGGCGAAGCCGATTTTGATGCCATGACCGATATCGCCAAGGGGCTGCGTGCCAAGCTGCACGAGACGGCCATTGTCGGTGTGCCGGAGCTGATGGTGTCGCAGGAGTCGGAAGATGGTACCCGCAAGTGGCTGCTCGACGTCGGCACCGGCAACGGTGTCGAGACCGTGTTCATCCCGGAGGATGACCGCGGCACCTTGTGCATATCATCTCAAGTCGGCTGTGCGCTGGAGTGCACCTTCTGCTCCACCGGCCGTCAGGGCTTCAACCGCAACCTGACTACAGCCGAGATCATTGGCCAGTTGTGGTGGGCCAACAAGGCGATGGGCGTTACCCCGCGCAACGAGCGCGTCATCTCCAACGTGGTGATGATGGGTATGGGCGAGCCGCTGGCCAACTTCGATAACGTGGTGTCGGCACTGCAGATCATGCTGGATGACCACGGCTACGGCCTGAGTCGCCGTCGCGTGACGGTGTCCACCTCCGGCATGGTGCCGCAGATGGATCGGCTGAAAGAAGCCTGTCCGGTGGCGCTGGCGGTCAGCCTGCATGCGTCCAATGACCGCATCCGTGATGAAATCGTGCCGCTGAACAAGAAATACCCGCTGAAAGAGCTGATGGCGGCCTGCCAGCGCTATCTGGTGAAAGCGCCGCGCGATTTCATTACCTTTGAATACGTGATGCTTGACGGGGTCAACGACAGACCGGAACATGCGCGTGAACTTATTGCGCTGGTACGTGACGTACCGTGCAAGTTCAATCTGATTCCGTTCAACCCGTTCCCTAACTCCGGTTACGAGCGTTCCAGCAACAATGCCATTCGTGCCTTCCGTGAAATCCTGCAGGAGGCCGGCTTTGTGGTGACGGTGCGCAAGACGCGCGGCGACGACATCGATGCTGCCTGCGGCCAACTGGCCGGCCAGGTGCAAGACAAGACCAAGCGCCAGGAGAAGTGGATACGCATCAGCGAGGAAAGATCCTGATGATCAATACACGCGTCACTGCTTTGTTGCTGGCGGGCCTGTTGGCCGCAACGCCGGCCATTGCTGCCTCTTCCTCCACGCGGGAACTGGCACAGACGCGTGCCTTGCTTGCCATCGAGTACATGAAGTTCGGCAATATGCGTGTTGCCATGGAAAACGCCGAGTTGGCTATCTCCACCGACCCCGGTTTTCAGTCCGGTTACCTTGCCAAGGCGCTGATCCTGATGCGGCTAGGGGTGGACAAGGAGGCAGAAACGGCTTTCCAGCAAGCACTGCGTATCGATGCGGGCAACCCGGAAGTCAATAACAACTACGGCAACTTCCTGTGTGGACGTGGCCGCTTTGACGAAGCATTGCAGCGTTTTGATCGTGCGTTGGCTGACCCTTTCTTCGCCACCCCGCAAAGCGCCATGGTGAACAAGGCCTTGTGCCTTGAACGCATGAAGCGCCCTGACGAGGCCAACCAGCTGCTGCTGGCGACCCTGCGCCGGGTGCCGAATGACCCTGCGGCCTTGCGTGAACTGGCGCGGATGGCGATTGATGGTAATAACGTCCAGCTGGCGGATTTTTACTATCAGCGCCTGGGTATCGACGAGCAGCGCGCCAATTCAGCCGAACTGTGGCTGGGGGTGCGCATGGCCAAGCTCAAGCACGATGATGATGCGCGCGAGCGCTTTGCCGCGCAGCTCAAGAAACGTTTTCCGGATAGTTCCGAAACCCAACAGCTCTTAAGTGGAAACTGATTTCAGCATGCAGCCTCAGGATTCGACTTTGTCCCCCGCCCAACAGATCGGCCAGCAACTGCGTACTGCACGCGAAGCCCAAGGCCTTAGCCTTCTGGATGTGGTTGATCGTCTCAAATTGTCCCCGCGCCAGCTGGAAGCTATCGAAGCAGGTCAGTTCGACCGCTTGCCCGGCGTGACTTTCGTCCGTGGTTTTGTGCGTAACTACGCCCGTTTTCTGGAACTGGATAGTGATGGCCTGATGGCGCTGCTGGATGCACAGTTCCCGCCAGTGAAGGTGGAGCCGGCGCCGGTTGTGGCCGCGGTGGCAGAACAACGCCCGGCCCGCAGTGGCAAGAACTGGCTCTGGCTATTGCCGTTGCTGGCCGCTGGTGGTGTCATCGGCTGGTTGCAGTTCGCTAAACAGACGACTTCCAGCAGCGAGCCGCAAGCGTTGCAGCTGGAGGTGCAAGGCGCGAGTGTGCCGGTAGTCGAGTCGAGCCTGCCCGCGGCCGAGCAGAAGGCAGAGGCGAGTGCGATGCAAGCGGTAGCGCCGGTTGTCGCCAGTGCGCCAGCCGTTGCCGCGCCGGTTGTTGCGGCCAACCCGGCCCCGACCGCTTCGGCACCGGTTGCCGCTGCCGGTGAAAAGAGCGTACGTCTGACTACCCGCCAGGAGTCCTGGGTGGAAGTCAGCGATGCGCACGGGAAAAAAGTCATTTTCGGACTGCTGCCGGCCGGCAGTGACAAGCAGGCAACGGGTGTACCGCCATTCAAGCTCACTATCGGCAATGCAGCCCAGGTCGATCTCGCCTATGACGGCGCTGCTGTCGACCTGAAGAGCAAAATTCGCGGTACTACCGCCAAATTCGAACTCAATTGAATATCGTGATGGACGTGACAAGCAAACGCCGCCAGACGCATCAGGTTGCCATTGGCAACGTGATGGTCGGCTCGCAGCACCCGGTGATGGTGCAGTCGATGACCAATACCGATACTGCCGATGCCAGTGCGACCGCGCAGCAGGTATACGAACTGGCGCAGGCTGGTTCGGAAGTGGTGCGCATTACTGTCAATAGCCCGGAGGCGGCGGCAAAAGTAGCGGAAATTCGTCTGCGCCTCGACGATATGGGCTGCGATGTGCCATTGGTGGGCGACTTCCATTTTAACGGCGAGCGGCTGCTGAAAGAGTTTCCGGACTGCGCCCGTGCGCTGGGAAAGTACCGTATCAATCCGGGTAATGTCGGCAAGGGCGCCAAGGGCGACGAAAAATTCGCCTACATGATCCGCGCCGCGATCGAATACGACAAACCGGTACGTATCGGGGTTAACTGGGGCAGCCTGGATCAGGCATTGCTGGCGCGCATGCTGGACGCCAACAGTCATGCGGCCAACCCCAAACCGCTGGAAGTGGTGATGCGCGAGGCGCTGATCGTGTCGGCGCTGGAGTCTGCCGACAAGGCGATGGAACTGGGCTTGCCTGCCGATCATATCCTGCTGTCGTGCAAGGTCAGCAATGTGCAGGACCTGATCACCGTGTATCGCGATCTGGGTAGCCGTTGCCAGTTCCCGTTGCATCTGGGCCTGACCGAAGCCGGCATGGGCAGCAAGGGCATTGTGGCTTCCAGCGCTGCTTTGGCGGTCTTGCTGCAAGAAGGCATTGGCGACACCATTCGCATCTCGCTGACACCGCAACCGGGCGAGGCGCGCACCAAGGAAGTGGTGGTGGCACAGGAGCTGCTGCAGACCATGGGCCTGCGCTCCTTTACGCCGCTGGTCACCGCCTGTCCGGGCTGCGGCCGTACTACCAGCACCTTCTTCCAGGAGCTGGCAGACAGTATCCAGACCTATCTGCGCGAGCAGATGCCGGTGTGGCGCCTGCAGTATCCGGGGGTGGAGGATATGAAGGTGGCGGTAATGGGCTGTGTGGTCAACGGCCCGGGCGAGTCAAAGCTGGCCGATATCGGCATCAGCCTGCCGGGGACCGGGGAAGTGCCGGTGGCGCCGGTATACGTGGATGGGCACAAGGATGTCACGCTCAAGGGTGACAATATTGCGGCCGAGTTCAAGGCCATCGTCGACAACTACGTGTTGACCCGCTACGGCGAGGGCGGTGCCAAGCGCCGCGAGCCAGTGAGCCGCACCATCCCGATCAAGTCGCTGTGATGCGGCCAACCTGTAAAGAATCTGACTGTTTCCGGAACGAGTAATGGCACAAAAAATACAAGCGATTCGCGGCATGAATGATGTGCTGCCCGCCGAGTCGCACCAGTGGGAATATTTTGAAACCGTGCTGCGCGGCTGGCTGCACGATTATGGCTACCAGAACATTCGCACCCCCATCGTGGAAAGTACGCCGCTGTTCGTGCGCTCGATCGGCGAGGTGACCGATATTGTGGAAAAGGAAATGTATTCCTTTACCGATGGCCTCAATAACGAACCGCTGACGCTGCGCCCGGAAGGGACCGCCGGTACCCTGCGCGCGGTGGTGGAGCACAACCTGCTGTACAACACCACGCAGAAGCTGTGGTACATGGGCCCGATGTTCCGTCACGAGCGGCCGCAGAAAGGCCGTTACCGCCAGTTCCACCAGATCGGGGTGGAAGCTTTGGGCATGAATGGTCCGGATATCGATGCTGAAATCGTCGCCATGACCGCCGAGTTGTGGCGCCGTCTGGGGCTGGCCGGCAGCGTGCGTCTGGAAATCAATACCCTGGGTAACAAGGATGAGCGTGCCGCCCACCGCGAGGCGCTGATCAAGTACCTGGAAGGTCATCTCGACATCCTGGATGAAGACGGCAAACGCCGCCTGTACAGCAATCCGCTGCGCGTGCTGGATACCAAGAATCCGGCGCTGCAGGAAATGGCCAATGGCGCGCCGCGTCTTATCGACTATCTGGGTGAAGAGTCGCGTCGCCACTACGAGGGCTGGAAGTCGCTGATTGCAGCTCTGGGTATCGAGTACGTGGAAAATCCGCGTCTGGTGCGCGGCCTCGACTACTACAACCAGTCGGTATTCGAGTGGGTCACCACCGAGCTGGGGTCGCAAGGGACTGTTTGTGCCGGCGGCCGTTATGACGGTCTGATCGAGCAGCTGGGTGGCAAGCCGGCACCGGGTATCGGTTTCGGTATGGGCATGGAGCGGGTTCTGTTGCTGCTGGCCGAGAAGGGCCTGCTGCCGCAGCGTCGTACCGTGGATGCCTTCATCGTCAACCAGGGTGAAGGCGCGGCTGCCTACGCCATGCAGCTGGCACAACAGCTGCGCCAGGCCGGTATGAGCGTGGTGCAGCACATGGGTGATGCCAGCTTCAAATCGCAAATGAAGAAGGCCGATGGTAGCGGTGCCGCAGTGGCGCTGATCATCGGTGAAAACGAAGTGTCCGCCGGACAGGTAGTGGTGAAGCCGCTACGTGCCGAGCAGGCACAGGAAACCGTTGCTGCGGCCAACGTGGTAGCCACGGTTAGCCGCTTCAAGGCTGAATAAAGGGGAGGCCATGGCCTACGACTTGCAGGAACAGGAACAGATCGACACGCTGAAGGCGTTCTGGTCGCAGTGGGGAAAACTGATCGGCGGTGCGGTGCTGGCGGTTTCGGTGGGCTTTCTCGGCTTCAAGGGCTGGCAGTATTACCAGCGCACCCAGGCCGAAGCGGCTGCCGTGATCTATAGCCAGCTGGAAACCCAGCTGCAGACTGGCAAGCTGGAGCAAGTAAAGTCAGCGGTTGCTCTGCTGCAGCGTGACTATCCTTCGTCAGCATTGTCATCCAATGCGGCTTTGCTGGCCGCCAAACTGGCTTTCGATCGCAATGATCTGGGCTTTGCCCGTGCGCAGCTGAAGTGGGTGATTGCCCAGCAGGGGGACGAAGTGGTAACGGCAGTAGCGCACCTGCGCCTTGCCACCGTACTGCTGGATGAAAAACAGTACGATGCCGCATTGAGCGAACTGTCCCAGCCCCACCCGGCTACGTTTGACAGCCCGTTTCTTGACCTGAAGGGCGACGTACTGGTGGCACGTGGTGATATCAGTGGTGCGCGCGAAAGCTACAAGGCGGCATTGGCCAAGGCGGCTCCGGATGCGCCGGCACGCGACTTTATCCAGACCAAGCTGGACTCCGTAGGGAACTGACATGAAACGTTACTTGCTTGCTACTGCCATTGCCCTGCCACTGCTTTCGGGTTGCGCCTCCTGGTTTGTCGGTGATGACGCCTATCAGCCAACCCCGCTGGCCGACTTCAAGCCGGAACAAACCCTGCATGTGAAGTGGGAGGTATCGGTACCGGAGGCCAAGAATGGCCTGTTCCCGCCGTTTTACGATGCCGGCACACTCTGGGTGGCTGGTGAGGATGGACAGGTCAAGGCACTGGAAGCGCTGAGCGGGCGCACCATGCAAACCCTGGATCTCAAGCAGGAGTTGAGTGCAGGTGTGGCGGCCGCTGACGGCATGGTGTTTGCCGGAACCAATGCTGGCGAACTGCTGGCAGTAGAAAGCAAGAGTGGCAAGGTTATCTGGCGCCAGACGCTGACCAGCGTACTGGCCGAGCCGCCACAGTTGGCCAGCAAGTTGCTGGTTGTACGTACCGGCGATGGCCGTATTACAGCATTCGACCGCGCCAGCGGCCGGCAGCTGTGGACGCAATGGCAACCGTTGCCGGCCTTGACGGTGCGGGCGACTACACCGCAGATCAAGACCGAAGGCGATGATGTGCTGCTGACTGGCGAGACCGGCGGCAAGATCGCGGTGTACGCGGTAGAGCAGGGGCGTCAGCTGTGGCAAGCCACGGTGGCTTCGCCACGTGGCGCCAGCGAGCTGGAACGCGTGACCGATGTGGTCAGCCAGCCGGTATTTGATGGCAGCCGGGTATGCGCGGTAGCGTTTCAGGGACGCACCGCCTGCTTCGAGGCGCGCGGCGGCCAGCTGTCTTGGGCGCGGGATGTCGGTAGCAGCCGTGGCCTGTCGCTGGATACCAGTGCCGTCTATGTGACGGCAGAAGATGGCGCGATCTGGGCATTCGACATTGAGTCCGGTCGCAATTTGTGGAAACAGGATAGTTTCCGCTATCGCAATGTCACCGCACCGGTAAAGCTGGGTAACCAGTTGCTGGTGCTCGATGGCGAAGGCTATGCACACCTGCTTTCGCCTCTTGATGGACACACGGTTGGCCGCAGCAGGCTCGACGTTCGCGGCACTATGAGCCGCCCGCTGGTACTGGGCGACTCCGCCTATGTGTACGGCAAAAACGGTACGCTGGCTGCTCTGACCCTCTAAGCTGTAAAAGATGAAACCAACTATTGCCCTGGTGGGCCGCCCCAATGTGGGCAAATCAACGCTGTTTAACCGGCTGACCCGCTCGCGCGATGCGCTGGTTGCGGATCAGCCGGGTCTTACCCGCGACCGTCACTATGGCCATGGCCGTGTCGGTAGCAAACCGTACCTGGTGGTCGATACCGGCGGTTTCGAGCCGGTGGTGGACGAAGGTATTCTGTTCGAAATGGCGCGGCAGACGCTGCAAGCCGTGGACGAGGCCGATGCCATCGTGTTTCTGGTGGATGGCCGCACCGGTCTGACGCCGCAGGACAAGATCATTGCCAACCGTTTGCGCCAGTCCAAGCAGCCGGTGTTTCTGGCCGTGAACAAAGCCGAAGGCGTCAATCACGCGATGGCGGCCGCCGAGTTCCACGAGCTGGCACTGGGCGACCCGTATACCATCTCGGCTTCGCACGGCGATGGCGTACGTGAACTGGTGGAAATGGTGCTGGAGCACTTCCCGGATGCCGAGGAAGAGGACAAGACCCATCACCCCAAATTTGCCATCATCGGGCGCCCCAACGTAGGCAAATCGACGCTGGTGAATGCCATTCTGGGCGAGGAGCGCGTCATTGCTTTCGACCAGGCAGGGACCACGCGCGACAGTATCTATATTGATTTCGAGCGCGAAAGCCGCAAATACACCATTATCGATACCGCTGGCGTCCGTCGCCGCGGCAAGGTCAACGAAGCCATCGAGAAATTCTCGGTGATCAAGACCATGAAGGCGATCGAGGATGCCAACGTGGCGGTGCTGGTGCTGGATGCGCAGCTGGATATTTCCGAGCAGGATGCCACCATCGCCGGCTTCGCGCTGGAAGCCGGTCGCGCGCTGGTGGTAGCGGTAAATAAATGGGAAGACCTGGAACTTCAGCAGAAAGACACCATCAAGCGGGATATCCTGCGCAAGCTGGGCTTTCTGGATTTTGCCAAGTTCCATTACATCTCGGCGCTGGAAGGCCGCGGGGTAGGCGATCTGTTCAAGTCCATCGACGATGCCTACAAGGCGGCGATGAGCAAGCTGCCGACGCCGAAACTGACCCGTATCCTGCAGGTAGCCACCGAGCGCCAGCAGCCGCCGCGTGCCGGTACCGTGCGTCCGAAGTTGCGCTATGCGCACCAGGGCGGCATGAACCCGCCGATTATCGTGATTCACGGTAACGCGCTGGATCGGGTTCCGGAAAGCTACACCCGTTATCTGGAAGGTATGTTCCGCAAGGCTTTTCATTTGCAAGGCACGCCGCTGCGGGTACAGTACAAATCAAGTGACAACCCGTTTGAGGTCGAAGCCACAGGCGGCAAACCAGGTTTGATGCGCCATAAGGGCCTCAAATAGTCGGCTGGAATTTTTTATGCTACAAAGACTGCTAGCACCAGCCCGCTTGAACCGAATTACAGAAACTCTTTGAAATTGGAGAACAAAAAATGAGCGCCAAAGGGCAAATGTTACAAGACCCGTTTCTGAACATTCTGCGCAAGGAACACGTACCGGTATCCATCTACCTGGTAAACGGTATCAAGCTGCAGGGTCAGATCGAGTCCTTTGACCAGTATGTCGTTCTGCTGAAAAACACCGTGACCCAGATGGTATACAAGCATGCCATCTCCACTGTGGTACCGGCCCGTCCGGTAAGCATCCCGCACGAGCACCACGCTGCCAAGCCGGAAGCACAGGACGCCTAACTTTTGCTTCATCTCGGGGGCTGGCCGATCAAACGATCGGCCAGCCCCCATTTCTTGAAAGTTTCCCCTAGTGTTTGACCGTCCCGACCTGGGTGACCAGGCAGTTCTGGTATGTCTGGATTTTGGTGAGGCCGACTACGAAGAAGGCGTCTCCGAATGTGTTGAGCTGGTAAAGGGCGCCGGTGTTGGCGTCTGCGGTATTGTGCGCGGCAAGCGGCAACGGCCGGATGCGGCACTGTTTGCCGGCAAGGGCAAGGTCGAGGAAATCGCGGCCATGGTGCGGGCTACCGGTGCCAATGTGGTGATTTTCAACCATGACCTCAAGCCGATCCAGGAGCGCAACCTGGAGCGCGAGATGCAATGCCGCGTGGTGGATCGTGTCAGCCTGATTCTGGATATTTTTGCCCAGCGCGCGCGTAGTCATGAAGGCAAGCTGCAGGTGGAACTGGCGCAGTTGTCACACATGGCTACCCGTCTGGTACGCGGCTGGACCCACCTGGAGCGGCAAAAGGGCGGTATCGGCTTGCGCGGTCCGGGCGAGACGCAGCTGGAAACCGACCGTCGCTTGCTGGGTATTCGCGTCAAGGCGTTGAAAGAGCGCCTGGCTACCGTGCAGAAGCAGCGCAAAACCCAGCGGCGGGGACGGGCACGCTCCGGCGTTGCCTCGGTGTCCATCGTTGGCTATACCAACGCCGGCAAATCCACGCTGTTCAATGCGCTGACCAAGGCCAATATTTATGCGGCCAACCAGCTGTTCGCCACGCTGGATACCACCAGCCGCCGCTTGTATATCAATCAGGATGTGTCGATTGTGCTGTCGGATACCGTCGGCTTTATCCGCGATCTGCCGCACTCGCTGGTGGCGGCCTTTCGCGCCACGCTGGAAGAAACCATCTCCGCCGACTTGCTGTTGCATGTTGTCGATTCGGCCAGCGATATGCGTGACCGTCAGGTAGAAGAGGTCAACAAGGTGCTGCAGGAGATCGATGCCGCCGAGGTGCCGCAGCTGCTGGTATGGAACAAGACCGATTTGCGCGAGCTGCCGCCGGAAATCATTCGTGATGAGCACGGTATTGTCGTCGGCGTGCGGGTGTCGGCGCTGACCGGTGCCGGCTTGGAACTCCTGCGGGAGGCGATTGCCGAACGCGTGTCTGGAACGACAGCAACGCATACTCAACAAGAAGACTCCTATGGCACAGAATGGTAACAATCGTGGCCCCGATGACGGGCCGCCGGATCTGGATGAAGTATTCCGCCAGCTGAATGAAAAGCTGTCCCGTCTGCTGGGGGGCAAGCCTCGCCAGCCACAAGCCCCTAATACTGGCAATGGCGGCCCGCGCATGAGCGGTGGCATGCGTTTCGGTGCCGCCGGTTTGCTGCTGGTGCTGGGCGGCTTATGGCTTGCCAGCGGTTTTTATGTAGTGGACGCCCGTGAAGAGGGGGTTGTACTGCGGCTGGGGAGTTATAACCGCAGCAGCGAATCCGGCTTGCAGTGGCATGCGCCATATCCGTTCGAGCAGGTCGAAATCGTCAACCTTACCCAGCTGCGCAGCGTGGAAATCGGCTATCGCAGCAATGCCAAGAACCGGGTGAAGGAAGAGTCGTTGATGCTGACCGAGGACCAGAACATCATCGATGTTCAGCTATCGGTACAGTACGACGTGAAAGATGCACGCGACTTCCTGTTCAATAACCTGGCGCTGGAAGACGATGCGCAGGACGTAGTGAAGCAGGCGGCGGAAACCGCGATTCGTGAAGTGGTTGGCCGCAGCAAGGTGGACTTCGTGCTCAACGAGGGGCGCGGCCAGGTAGCGGCGGAAACGCAGAGCATCATGCAGGGCATCCTCGATCGCTACCGTCTCGGGGTACGCGTGGCCAAGGTCAACATCAACGATGTGCAGCCGCCGGAAGAGGTGATTGCTGCCTTTGACGATGCCGTGAAAGCCGGTCAGGACAAGGAAAAGCTGCGCAATGAAGGCCAGGCCTACGCCAATGACGTGGTGCCCAAGGCGCAGGGTCTGGCATCGCGGTTACTGGAAGAGGCGCAAGGTTACAAACAGAAAGTCGTTTCTACTGCCGAAGGTGATGCTGCACGCTTCCAGAGCGTGTTGGCCGAATACACCAAGGCGCCCAAAGTCATGCGCGACCGTCTGTACCTCGACATGATGCAGCAGGTGCTGTCCAACAGCAGCAAGGTGTATGTGGATCAGAAGTCCGGCAACAATCTGTTGTATCTGCCGCTGGACAAACTGATGCAGCAGTCTGCCGCGGAGCGTGCCGCCGAGCCTAAGGCTCCTGCGATTCCGCAGACTGACAGCCAACCCGCCCTGGCGCCACGAGCGCACACCGAACGCGAAGTCATTCGCGGCCGCTAAGAGGACACACAGATGGAACGAATGTTTCCCGTCATAATCGCTATTGCGGCCAGCCTGTTGCTTGCTGCCGGTTCGCTGTTTACCGTTGACCAGCGTCAGTTCGCCATGGTGTTCCAGTTTGGCGAGGTGGTGGATGTCATCAAGGCGCCGGGTATCCACTTCAAGATCCCGCTGATGCAGAACGTGCGCTATTTCGACCGTCGTATCCAGACCATCGATCCGGAGGCGCCCGAACTATTCAACACCCGAGAAAAGAAGAACGTGCTGGTCGACAGCTTCGTCAAATGGCGCGTGACCGATGTCGAGCGCTTCTACAAGAGCGTGGGCGGTAACGAAACTGTGGCGGTGCAGCGCCTGCGTCAGACCATCAACGACGGTCTGCGTGCCGAGTTCGGCCAGAAAACCGTCGCCGATGTCATCTCCGGCAAGCGTGATGAGGTGATGGAGATCGTGCGCAAGCGTGCCGATAGCGAGGCGCAGAAGATCGGCGTGGCTATTCTGGATGTGCGGCTGAAGCGGGTGGACTTTCCGGAGAAAATCAGCGATTCGGTATTCGAGCGCATGAATTCCGAGCGCCGTACCGTGGCAAACCAGCTGCGCAGCGAAGGCTCTGCCGAGGCCGAGCGTATCCGTGCCGATGCCGACCGTCAGCGCGAGGTGATTCTGGCCGATGCCTACCGCCAGGCCCAGCAGCTGAAAGGCGAGGGCGATGCCAAGGCAGCGGCAATTTATGCCCAGGCCTACGGCAAGAACCCGGAGTTCTATGCTTTCTGGCGTAGCATGGAAGCCTACAAGCAGACCTTCCACAACAAGAGCGATGTAATGGTGCTCGACCCCAGTTCGGATTTCTTCAAGTATTTCAAGCGTGCGCAACCGGGTTCACGCTGATACAATTTGGGCTGACATTTAGGCACGTTGGCCGCAGGCCGCGCTGCTGAATAACAAGGCGGGATTGTGAATCCCGCCTTTTCTTGTGTGTAAGGCAAAATGCGCAACTGGCTGTTACCCGAACATATCGCCGACATTCTGCCGGCAACCGCACGTCAGGTGGAAACTGCCAAGGCAGCGATGCTGGAGCTGTTCCGCGTTTCCGGCTACGAACTCGTGCTGCCGCCGCTGGTGGAATTTGCTGACGCGCTGGTGTCCGACGACGATGCCACGCTGGATCTGAAAACCTACAAGCTGGATGACCATCTCTCCGGTCGCCAGCTTGGCCTGAGAGCCGACATTACCCCCCAGGTCGCACGTATCGATGCCCACCTGCTGTCTTCGCGTACCGGCGTTACCCGCCTGTGTTACGCCGGCAGCGTGGTACATGCCCGTCCGTCCGGGCTGATGAGCTCACGCGAGCCGCTGCAGGTAGGCGCCGAGTTGTACGGCTACGCCGGCATCGAGGCCGACGTGGAAATCATCGGCCTGATGCTGGATGCGCTGGCCCAGGTCGGTGTGCAGCAGGTACGACTCGACGTTGGCCACATCGGCATCTTCCGCGGTCTGGCAGCGGCTGCCGGTCTGGCTGCCGACGTGCGGCAGGAGCTGTTTGCCGCCCTGCAGGCCAAGGACATTGCTACCGCCGCCGAACTGGTGGCTGGCGTTGCCGAACCGTATCGCAGCGCCTTCCTGGCGCTGCCGGAGCTGTATGGCCCGGCCAGCGTGCTGGAAAAGGCGCGTAACCGTTTGCCGTCGCTGCCGGAAATCGAACTGGCGCTGATGCAGTTGTCTGCCATTGCCGCCGCCGTAGGCGAGCGCGTGCAGGTGAGTTTCGATCTGGCCGAGTTGCGCGGTGATGCCTACCACACCGGCCTGATGTTTGCCGCTTATGCGCCGGGCTGGTCCGAGGCGCTGGCGCGAGGCGGACGCTACGACAACGTTGGCCGCCGTTTCGGCCGCGCGCGTCCGGCGACCGGCTTCAGTCTGGATCTGCGCGATCTGGTGCGCATCCTGCCGCAGCGCGATAGCGCGCAAGGCATCAAGCTGGCCGCGCGCCTGCTGCCGCAAGCAGCGGCCAAGGTGGCCGAACTGCGTGCCGCCGGCGAACGCGTGATCATCGATTACCTGGGCGAATCAGCTGATGCACTCAACTGTGACCGCGAACTGCAGTTCGCCGCCGGTGAGTGGCAGCTGGTCCCTTTCAAATAATTTGAACTTGAAACAGAAGAGGTTTTTTCCAATGTCCAAGAATGTCGTGGTGATCGGTACCCAGTGGGGTGACGAGGGCAAGGGCAAGATTGTTGACTGGCTTACCGACCACGCGCGCGCCGTCGTGCGCTTCCAGGGCGGCCACAATGCTGGTCACACCCTGTGGGTCAACGGCAAGAAAACCGTTCTGCGCCTGGTGCCGTCCGGCATCCTGCGCGAAGGTGTGGATTGCTTCATCGGTAACGGCGTGGTGCTGTCGCCGGAAGCGCTGCTGAAAGAACTGGACGAGCTGGAAGCTGCCGGCGTTAACGCCTCGGCACGCCTGAAGATCGCCGAAGGCTGCCCGCTGATCCTGCCGTACCATGTGGCGCTGGACCAGGCGCGTGAAGCTGCGCTGGGCGCTGCCAAGATCGGTACCACCGGCCGCGGTATCGGCCCGTGCTACGAAGACAAGGTTGCCCGTCGCGCCCTGAAGGTGATCGATCTGTTCAACCCGGAACGCTTCGCCAGCAAACTGAAGGAAAACGTAGACTACTACAACTTCCTGCTGACCAATCTGCTGAAGGCCGAACCGGTAAGCTACGACACCATCCTGGCCGACACCATGAAGCTGGCTGAGCGCATCAAGCCGATGGTGGCCGACGTTTCCCGCACCCTGTACGACATGGACAAGGCTGGCATTCCGATCCTGTTCGAAGGCGCCCAGGGCACCCTGCTGGACATCGACCACGGTACCTATCCGTTCGTGACCTCGTCCAACTGTGTTGCTGGTGCCGCCGCACCGGGCGCCGGTGTGCCGCCGCAGATGCTCAACTACGTGCTGGGTATCGTGAAGGGTTACTGCACCCGCGTCGGTTCCGGTCCGTTCCCGTCCGAGCAGGACAACGAAGTCGGCGCCTTCCTGGCCAAGAAAGGCAACGAGTTCGGTTCCGTGACCGGTCGTCCGCGTCGCTGTGGCTGGTTTGATGCTGCCGCGCTGAAGCGCTCTATCCAGATCAACGGCGTTTCCGGCCTGTGCGTGATGAAGCTGGACGTGATGGATGGTCTGGAAGAGATCAAGCTGTGCACCGGCTACATGCTGGATGGCAAGCTGGTGGACATCCTGCCGTTCGGTTCCGATGCCGTGACCAAGTGCGAACCGGTATACGAAACCCTGCCGGGCTGGACCGAGTCCAGCGTGGGCGTCAAGCGCTGGGAAGACCTGCCGGCCAACGCCCAGGCCTACCTGAAGCGTATCGAGGAAGTGTGCGGCGCGCCGGTAGACATCGTGTCCACCGGTCCGGACCGCGAAGAAACCATCGTGCTGCGTCACCCGTTCGGCCTGTAAGCCAACGCGTTATGCTGCAAAAAGGCACCGTCTTCTGACGGTGCCTTTTTTCATGCCTGCGGTCAACGGTTGCCGGTAACCGCAGGGAATGGTGGCTAGCGCTGTTGCAGCCAGACGGCCGCCTGCTGGCGGGTGCGGGCGTTGTGTACCTGGTGGAAACCAGCCTGTTGCAACTGGCGGCAGGCGGCGGCGCTGCGCATGCCGCTGGTGCAGTACAGCACCAGGGCCGGCGGCTTGCCGGCCTGCAGCCGCTGAATGTGGCTGCCCAGCTGCGCCAGCGGGATGTTGATGGCACCGGGGGCATGGCCGGAGGCGTACTCCTGCGGCTCGCGTACGTCGATCAGCAGGGTGCCGGCCGGCAGTGCCGGCGCAGGCGCGGGAGAAAACAGTTTTTTCAGCCAGGCAATCATGGTTGCTTTCCGGAGGTGGCAAATAGCGGTTTGAGGTTGGCGATCACACTGTCGTCCAGCGTGCCTGCGGCGGCGTGCAGCGCCAGCCACTGGTACAGGGTCTGGTAGCGCAGCAGCGCACGCTGCTTCACTACCTCGGCGACACCCTGTTCGGCATTGAGCAGGTCCAGCGTGGTGCGCGCCCCTTCCTCGCGCCCCATCCGGGTGGCATCAAGCTGGCGGCGGGCCGCCTGTTCGGCCAATTGCAATGCGGCCAACCTGCTCTGGCCCTGGCTTACGCCCAGCCAGGCGTTATGCACCGCATCGTTTACCGCCAGTGCCGCGGCATTGACACCGGCTTCGGCGGCATCTTGCCGCGCCAGCGCCTCGCTGTACTTGGCATCGCGATAGCCGCCGGTATACAGCGGGATGGTCAGCTCGACGCCGACGAACTGCTGCCGGCTCCGCTGGCTGGCATCGCTATCGCGCCAGCGCTCGTCACCGGCACGGGCGACCAGCTCCAGTTTCGGGCTGCCGCCGGCGCTGTGCTTGCCGGCCTCCAGTCGCGCGGCATCGCGGCCAGCCTGGCTGGCCTGTAACTGCGGGTTGCGCTGCCGAGCCTGCTGTTGCCAGTCGGTCAGCGGTGCCAGTGCCGGTAGCGGCAGGGTGCCGCCGGCGGGCAGGTCTTGCAGGGTGGCTGGCGGCAGGCCGGTGAGGTCGCTCAGGCGTTGTACCGCCAGCTGGTGTTGCTGTTGCAATGCCAGGGTATCGGCATCCAGCAGTGCCAGCCGTGCGCGGGCTTCTTCCAGATCGGTAATCGGTGCATCGCCAGCCTGGTAGCGTGCCTGGGTGGCATCCAGTGCCTCGCGGGTGGCGCGTTGCTGCTGCGCCAGTGCGGCCAGCTGGGCATCGGCTGCCAGTACGTCGAAATAGCGGGCGGCCAGCTGCAACATCGCCTGCTGCCGAGCGGCGACAAGGTTGGCCGCACCGGCCTGACCCTGTGCGGCCAACTGTCCGGCCGTGGCACTGGCGCTGGCGTCATACAGCATCTGGCGTGCTTCCAGCCCCCACCACTGCCGCGTACCGCCGCTGACCTTGCTTTCGAATTCCACCTGATCCGAACTCATGCCGGGGGTGACGAAGCGGGCGCCGCGGGTGAGCTGGTCCATGCTGCCCCAGCCTCCGCCGGCCACCAGCCCGAGCTTGGGCCGCAGCATGGCGCGGCCCTGGGCGGGCAGGGTGGCATCGGCGCGGCCGTTAGCCTCGCTGGCGGCCAGTTGCGGATCGTGTCCGCGTGCGGCCTGCCAGGCTTGCTGCAGATCCAGGGCCTGCGCGGCAGGCATCAGTGCCAGCGCGATCAGGGCCGGCAACAACAGGCGTGTCATTTGCGGGCTCCGCAGCTGGCCTGCTCCGGTACGCCCAGCTTTTTCAGCAGCAGGGCCAGCGGGCAGAAGTTGGTGAGCGAGAACTGGAACAGGTTGGCGCCGACGAAGGCGGTCAGCCACAGCCAGTATTTGCTGACGAACAGCGGGCTGGCTTCGGCGCCCAGTGCCAGTGACAGCAGGATCATGAAGCCGGCAAAAAAGCGGATGGCGCGTTCGATAGTCATGATAGTTACCTTTCAGTGGTCGCTGCCGCGGCCTGGCCACGGAAGGCGATGTAGTAGAGCAAGGGGATCACCACCAGCGTCAGCAGGGTGGAGACGAAAATGCCGAAGATCAGCGAGATGGCCAGACCGTTGAAGATCGGGTCGTCGAGGATGAACAGCGCGCCGATCATCGCCGCCAGGCCGGTCAGGGCGATCGGCTGTGCGCGGGTGGCGGCGGAGCGCACCACAGCGGTGGCGAAGTCCATGCCGCCGGCCACCTCCAGGCGGATGAAGTCCACCAGCAGGATGGAGTTGCGCACGATGATGCCGGCCAGCGCGATCATGCCGATCATGCTGGTGGCGGTGAACGGCGCGCCCAGCAGTGCATGGCCGGGCATCACCCCCACCAGCGTCAGCGGAATCGGCGCCATGATGATCAGCGGCATCAGGTAGGAGCCGAAGTGCGCCACCACCAGCAGGTAGATCAGCACCAGGCCCACCGCGTAGGCGGCACCCATGTCGCGGAAGGTTTCATAGGTGATCTGCCATTCGCCATCCCACTTGATGGCGTACTGGCGCTGGGTGTCCTGCGGCTGGTGGATGAAGTACTCGCCCAGCGGCTGCAGGTTGGCGGTCTGGATAGTGGCCAACTGGCTGCGCATCTCGAACATGCCGTACAGCGGGCTGTCCTCGCCGCCTGCCATGTCGCCGACCACATAGTCCACCGCTACGCCGTCCTTGCGCATGCGCGGGCGTTCCACCTGCGCCGGCACCGCTTTGACCAGCCCGGACAGCGGCAGCACGCTGCCGTCACCGGCGCGTACCGGCAGTGCCAGCAGCGCATCGGTATTGGCCTGCGCCGCCAGCGGCAGGCGCAGCTGCACCGGCACCGCGTACTTGCTGTTGTCGTGCAGCCAGGTGGCGTTGTCGCCGCCCAGGCCTGCGGCCAACGTGGCGACAATGGCGGCCTGCGGCACGCCGCGCTGCATGGCTTTCTCGCGGTCGATCAGCAGCACGGTTTTCGGGCCTTGCGGCTGCACGCTGCTATCCACGTCCACGATATGGCTGCTGCGCTTGAACAGCGCCTCCAGTTGCTGCGTCACGCTGGCGCGGCCGGCGGCGGACGGGCCGTAGACCTCGGCCACGATCGGCGCCATCACCGGCGGACCCGGCGGTACTTCCACCAGCTTGATGCGCGCGCCGTAGCGTTGGGCAATTTGGGTGAGTGCCGGGCGGTAGCGCAGGGCGATACGGTGGCTGGATTCGCTGCGCTGGTGCTTATCCAGCAGGTTGATCAGCATGTCGCCGCTTTCATAGCCGCTGCGCAGGTAGTACTGGCGCACCAGACCATTGAAGTTGATCGGCGCGGCGGTGCCGGCATAGGCCTGGTAGTTGACCACCTCCGGCTGCTTGCCCAGCCAGCTACCCATTTCTTTCATCAGCGCGGCGGTGTCTTCCAGCGGGCTGCCGGCCGGCATGTCCACCACCAGTTGCAGCTCGGACTTGTTGTCGAACGGCAGCATCTTCAGCACCACCAGCTTGGCCACCGGCAGTGCCAGCGACAGCGCCACCATGCCGGCGACGCCAAGCCACAGCAGCGAGCGGGCACGGCCGCCAGTCTGCGGGTGCAGGAACGGCGCGAACACCTTGCCGGCCAGTGGCTGCAACTTGGCGGCCAACCCGTCGTGATGCTGGTGGGTCTTGGCCAGCCACAGCCGCGACAACCACGGCGTGAGGATGAAGGCGATCGCCAGCGAGATCAGCATGCCCATCGAGGCATTGATCGGGATCGGGCTCATGTACGGGCCCATCAGGCCGGAGACGAAGGCCATCGGCAGCAGCGCGGCAATCACCGTCAGCGTGGCGAGGATGGTGGGGCCGCCCACTTCGTCTACCGCACGCGGAATCAGCTCGGAGAGGCTGGCTTGCGGATGCAGCTGGCGGTGGCGGTGGATGTTTTCCACCACCACGATGGCATCGTCCACCAGG
>NZ_CADEPL010000020.1 GCF_902829295.1 Vogesella oryzae | reverse complement strand
TTCCGAACAGGACCGTGAAACGCCTCAGCGCCGATGATAGTGCAGATACCTGTGTGAAAGTAGGACACCGCCAGACTCCCCCACAAGAAGCCCAGCTTGAGAGATCAAGCTGGGCTTTGTGCTTTGGCGCGGGGAAAGCAGCAGCTCGTGCGACGCTGCACTGTCCTGTGCTGACGACATCCTCCCCGAACGCTGCGGCCAACGTTGGCCGCCACCTACCCTTACCGCCAAACAGAAAGCCCGCATGCGCGGGCTTTGGTGTTTCTATTGCTGGGCGTGGCTCGCTGCATGTGCCGTTTGTGGATTCCTCAAGCGAGGTCAAAGTGTTGCAATAAACACGCTTGTTGTCTGCGGGTAGTCTTCTAGACTGGATAGATTCCCAGGAAATCTCCACGTAGTTTATATTTTGTATACAATAGTCAGATACAAGCAGTTGGACTATGGAGAAGCTACTCATGCAATTTCAGGCATTTGCGCGCGAGCAATCCGCGCTTCGTGACGCGATTACCGCAGCCTACCGTCGTGATGAACGTGAATGTGTTGCAACCATGATGGAACAGGCGGCAATGCCTGAGGGACAGGTAGCCTCGATCAAGGCGCTGGCTAGCAAGCTGGTGACCCAGGTTCGTCGCGAACGCACCAAGTCCAGTGGTGTTGATGCCTTGATGCATGAGTTCACACTGTCCAGCCAGGAAGGTATCGCGCTGATGTGTCTGGCCGAAGCACTGCTTCGCATTCCCGACCGCGCCACGGCAGACAAACTGATTCGCGACAAAATTTCCGGTGGCGACTGGAAAGCACACTTGGGCAATAGCTCTTCGCTGTTCGTGAACGCGGCTGCCTGGGGCTTGCTGGTTACCGGCAAACTGGTGTCTTCCCATAGTGCGCAGGGTCTGTCTTCGGCGCTGACCCGTATTATTGCCAAGGGTGGTGAGCCGTTGATCCGCAAGGGCGTCGATCTGGCGATGCGCATGCTCGGCAAGCAGTTTGTGACTGGCGAAACCATCGAAGAGGCGCTGGCTAACGGGAGGGAGCGCGAAGCACGTGGCTACCGCTTCAGCTACGACATGCTCGGCGAAGCGGCGATGACCGAAGCGGATGCGCAGCGTTACCTGAACGATTACGTGTTGGCCATTCACGCCATCGGCAAAGAATCCAACGGGCGTGGCATTTACAGTGGTCCCGGCATCTCGGTGAAACTGTCCGCTATCCACCCGCGTTATGCGCGGATGAAGCACGAGCGCATGATGGCAGAGTTGCTGCCGCGCCTGAAACAGCTGTTCCTGCTGGCCAAGCAATACAACATCGGCCTGAATATCGACGCTGAAGAAGCCGACCGTCTGGAAATTTCCATGGACCTGGTCGAGGCCCTGGCCAACGACCCGGAGCTGGACGGTTTCGAAGGTATCGGCATTGTGGTGCAGGCATACCAGAAGCGTTGCCCGTACGTAATCGATTACCTGATCGACCTGGCGCGCCGCAGCAAGCATCGCTTCATGGTGCGCCTGGTAAAAGGCGCCTACTGGGATGCCGAAATCAAGCGTGCGCAAGTGGATGGCCTGCCGGGCTACCCGGTATACACCCGCAAGGTGTACACCGACGTGTCCTATATTGCCTGCGCCAAGCGCCTGTTGGCCGCACAGGATGCCATCTACCCGCAGTTTGCCTCGCACAACGCCTACACGTTGGCCGCGGTCTACCATCTGGCCGAAGGCAAGGACTACGAATTCCAGTGTCTGCACGGCATGGGTGAAACCCTGTACGACCAGGTCGTCGGTAAGGACAAGCTGGACAAGCCCTGCCGTATCTACGCGCCGGTGGGCTCGCACGAGACCCTGCTGGCCTATCTGGTGCGCCGCCTGCTGGAAAACGGTGCCAACTCCTCGTTCGTGAACCGTATCGTCGACGAGAGCGTGTCGATCGAAGAGCTGGTGGAAGATCCCGTTGCCGAAGCTGGCCGTCATGGCGGACTGCCGCATAGCAAGATCGCGCTGCCGGTTGCCCTCTACGGCGCCGAGCGCAAGAACTCCAAAGGCCTTGATCTGGCCAACGAGCATGTGCTGACAAGTTTGCAGCTGTCGCTGCAGGCATCCGAGGTGCAGCCTTGGCTGGCCGTGCCGCTGCTGGCCGATCGCGATGTCGAGCCGGTCAATTCGCAAGCGGTTCGTAATCCGGCCAACCTGCAGGATGTTGTGGGGCAGGTGCAAGAAGCGAGCCGCGAGGATGTGGAAATCGCCCTGCAGGCTGCGGTGCGGGCAGCTCCTGGCTGGGCGGCCACCGAGCCGGCCAAGCGTGCGTTGTGCCTGGATCGCATGGCCGATCTGATGGAAGACAATATGGCCACCCTGATGGGGTTGGCCGTGCGCGAAGCCGGTAAAACGCTGAACAACGCGATTGCCGAAGTGCGCGAGGCGGTGGACTTCTGCCGCTACTACGCCGCACATGTGCGCGCCGAATTCGACAACCAGCGTAATCCCGCATTGGGTCCGGTGGTATGTATCAGCCCGTGGAACTTCCCGCTGGCGATTTTCATCGGTGAGGTTACCGCCTCGTTGGCCGCAGGTAACGTGGTACTGGCCAAGCCCGCCGAGCAGACCGCGCTGATTGCCGCCTACGCCATCCGCCTGCTGCATGAAGCTGGCGTGCCGCGCGATGTACTGCAGTTCCTGCCGGGGCGTGGCGAAGTGGTTGGCTCCGCGCTGACCACCGATGCCCGCATCAAGGGCGTGATCTTCACCGGCTCCACCGAAGTGGCGCAGATCATCAACCGCGCCCTGTCCGGCCGTGGCGAGGAAGTGCCGCTGATCGCCGAAACCGGTGGCCAGAACGCCATGATCGTCGACAGTTCGGCGCTGCCGGAGCAAGTGGTTACCGACGTATTGTCCTCGGCTTTCGATTCTGCCGGCCAGCGCTGCTCGGCGCTGCGCGTGCTGTATCTGCAGAACGACATCGCCGACAAGGTGGTGACCATGATCAAGGGCGCGATGGACGAACTGCGCGTGGGTAACCCGGCACGCTTCGATACCGACATCGGTCCGGTAATCGATGCCGAAGCGCAGGGCAATCTGTTGCGTCACATCGATGGCTTGAAACCGCGTGCCCGCAGCATGTATCAGGCCAAACTGAGCGATGAGTGTGCCGCCGGCACTTATGTGGCTCCGACTTTGTTCGAGATCGACAGCATCAAGCTGCTGGAACGCGAAGTGTTCGGCCCTGTGCTGCATGTGATCCGTTTTGATGCCAGTGAAATCGACAAGGTCGTTGCCGAGATCAATAGCACCGGCTACGGTTTGACCCACGGTATTCACAGCCGTATCGACGAAACAATCGAAGCCATCACCAGCAACATCAAGGTGGGCAACGTCTATGTAAACCGCAATATCGTTGGCGCGGTGGTTGGCGTGCAGCCGTTTGGTGGCGAAGGCAAGTCGGGTACCGGTCCGAAAGCCGGTGGCCCGCTGTATCTGTACCGCCTCACCCGCGGCAGCTGGAACGCCCGTCTTGCGGCCAACCCGGAGCCGGTTGACTTCACCGCGTTGGATCAACTGCAAGGCGTGCTGCCGCAGCTGCCGCTGGATGACGGTGCCCGCAATCATCTGCAGGAACTGATTGCTGCAGCACGTCGTCATTCGCCGCTGAATCATGCCGAGACCCTGCCGGGTCCGACTGGCGAGATCAATACCTTGCTGTTCGCCCCGCGTGGTCTGGTGGCGTGTTCGGCCGATAATCTGGAGGCACTGGTGATGCAGGTAGCTGCCGCCTTCGCGACCGGCAACCGCGTGTTGCTGCAGGATAGCGTGCCGGCGCAACAGTTGGCCGCAGTGCTGAAGAGCAGCGTGCAAGTTGGTGACAAGGTTGAAGCGGCCGAGGTGACGGCCATGCTGTATGCCGGCCCGGATGCGGAGCTGCTGCGCCAGACGCTGGCCCGCCGTGACGGTGCCCTGATTCCGCTGCTATTGGTCGAAGAGGGTGGTTACAACCTGCATCGACTGGTCGTGGAGCGCGCGATTAGCGTGAATACCACGGCTGCAGGCGGCAATGCGAGTCTGATGAGTATCGGAGACTGATTAGACTTGATCTTGGCAGGTGGCATTGAAATAATGCGCCTGCCTTGTTGTAACGTTCGCCAGTAGACAAAATCCATTGGCACGAGCAAACCCTGACACAAAAGAGAAGAGAAACGACATGCAACTGAACAAACTGACCAGCGTATCCCTTGCTGTTGCCGCCGCCCTGGCGATTGCCGGCTGCAGCCAGAAGCAGGATGCACCGGCAGGCGAGGCCTCTGCTGCCAGCGCCGCCGCTACCGGCAACGTAGTGAAAATCGGTTTTGCCGCACCGTTGACCGGTCCGCAAGCCCACTACGGCGAGGAGTACAAGAATGGCGTGACGCTGGCAATCGAAGATGCCAACGCCGAGAAGCCGACCATCGATGGCAAGCCGGTAACATTTGAACTGGTAGCCGAAGATGACCAGGCCGATCCGAAGACCGCTACCCAGATGGCTCAGAAGTTTGTCGATGACAAAGTGAACGGTATTGTCGGTCACTTCAACTCCGGTACTTCCATTCCGGCGTCCAAGATCTACTCCGATGCCGGTATCCCGATGATCGCCATGGCGACCTCGCCGGTATTCACTGCTCAGGGCTACAAGAACACCTTCCGATCCATGACCTCCGATACCCAGCAAGGTTCGGTAATGGGCCAGTTCGTGGTTAAAACGCTCGGCGCCAAGAAAGTCGTTATCGTTGACGACCGTACCGCCTATGGTCAGGGTCTGGCTGACGAATTCGAAAAAGCAGTCAAGGCTTCCGGCGGCGAAGTGGTGAAGCGTGAATTCACCAACGACAAAGCCACCGATTTTGCCGCCATTCTGACCACCATCAAGGGCGTGTCCCCGGACGTGGTGTTCTACGGTGGTGCTGATGCCCAGTCCGCTCCGATGGCCAAGCAGATGAAGCGTCTGGGTCTGAAGGCACCGCTGGTATCCGGCGAAATGACCAAAACCCCGACCTTCCTGAAACTGGCTGGTCAGGAAGCCGAAGGCACCATCGCCTCGCTGGCCGGTCTGCCGCTGGACAAGATGCCGAAGGGTGCCGACTACGCTTCGCGCTACAAGGCCCGCTTCAACATGGACGTTGCCACCTACTCGCCGTACGGCTATGACGCGACTCGCGCCTTGATCGCCGCGATGAAGGAAGCCAACTCCGCCGAGCCGGCCAAGTACCTGCCGGTGCTGGCCAAGATCCAGTACAAGGATGGCGTGACTTCCTCCAACTGGACCTACGATGAAAAAGGCGACCTGAAAGACGGCGGTATCACCGTGTACAAGGTTGAAAAAGGCGAGTGGAAAGTGATGCAGACCGTGGGTGGTGGCGCTCCGGCCGCTGACGCCTCCGCAGCCCAGTAAGCCTGCCGGCAGCCCGGCTGCCCAAGCAAAAAGCCTGACAGTACGCTGTCAGGCTTTTTTATTGTGCCGGGATCACCGCAAGAACAACGCCCGCGATGGCGGGCGTTGTGCCGAGCAGCATGCGGCCAACGTTGGCCGCACAGCAAGCATCAGCATTCCACGATGTTGACCGGCACCTCGATCACATTGATCGCCAGGCCGCCACGCGCGGTTTCCTTGTATTTGTTGCTCATGTCGCGGCCGGTATCGCGCATGGTCTTGATCACGCGATCCAGCGACACGAAGTGCTGGCCGTCACCGCGCAGCGCCATACGGGCAGCGTTGATGGCCTTGATCGCTGCCATCGCATTACGCTCGATGCACGGCACCTGCACCAGACCGCCGACCGGGTCACAGGTCAGGCCCAGGTTGTGCTCCATGCCGATCTCGGCGGCGTTTTCTACCTGTTCCGGCGTGCCGCCCAGCACTTCGGCCAGCGCACCAGCTGCCATCGAGCAGGCCGAGCCGACTTCGCCCTGGCAGCCGACCTCGGCGCCGGAGATGGAGGCGTTGAGCTTGAACAGGATGCCGATGGCGCCGGCAGTGAGCAGGAAGCGCACCACGCCATCTTCACTGGCATTCGGTACGAAGCGGGCATAGTAGTGCAGCACTGCCGGAATGATGCCGGCCGCGCCGTTGGTCGGGGCGGTGACCACGCGGCCGCCACCGGCGTTTTCCTCGTTGACCGCCAGGGCGTACAGGTTGACCCAGTCCATCACCGTCAGCGGGTCACGCAAGGCAGCTTCCGGCGCGTTGGTGAGCTTGCGGTACAGATCGGCAGCGCGACGTTTCACCTTCATGCCACCCGGCAGGATGCCTTCGTGACTGCAACCGCGTTGCACGCAGCCCTGCATCACGTGCCAGATTTGCAGCAGGCCGCTGCGTACCTCGTCCTCGCTGCGCCAGGCCAGTTCGTTCTCCAGCATGATCTGGCTGATGCTCTTGCCGTGGCGCTGGCACAGCGCCAGCAGCTCGGCACCGGTCTTGAACGGGTGCTTCAGCTCGGTCACGCCCGGCGGCACAAAACCGGCGTCGATCGCCGCCTCGTCCACCACGAAGCCGCCACCCACCGAGTAGTAGGCGCGTTTGGACAAGCTGTTGCCAGCTGCGTCGAAGGCTTCGAAGATCATGCCGTTGGGGTGGTAGGGTAGCGCCTTGCGCTTGTACAGCAGCAGGTCTTCCGCCTCGTTGAAGGCAATGCGCTGCTGACCGAGCAGACTGATGGCCTTGTCGGCACGGATGGTAGCCAGTATCTGCGGCACGGCATCGGTATCGACCAAGTCCGGCAGTTCGCCGGCCAAGCCTAACAATACCGCGGTGTCGGTGCCGTGGCCTTTGCCGGTAGCGCCCAACGAGCCGAACATCTCCGACTTCACCCGGCTGGTGGCGGACAGCAGACCGTCTTTTTCCAGGCGGGTGACAAACTGGCGCGCGGCGCGCATCGGGCCGACGGTATGGGAGCTGGACGGGCCGATGCCGATCTTAAACAGGTCGAAAACACTGATTGCCATGCTGCTTCTCTTGTCTGGTTGCGGCGCCACCGTGGGTTGGTAGTGCCTGATGTTTCAGGGGGTAGCCCTGTGTTTTTGGACAATGTGCTGCGGCCAACGTTGGCCGCAGCAGCCTTGCTATTTTAACGATAGACCGGATAGGCCGAGCACAACTCCGCCACCTGGCGTTTTACCCGTGCGCTGACTTCCGCATTCTCGATGTCGTCGAGGATGTCGCACACCCAGTGCGCTACCTGGCGCGCTTCGGTTTCCTTGAAGCCGCGGCTGGTGATCGCCGGGGTGCCGATGCGGATGCCGCTGGTCACGAACGGGCTTTGCGGATCGTTCGGCACCGCGTTCTTGTTGACGGTGATGTGGGCGGCGCCCAGCGCGGCATCGGCCGCCTTGCCGGTGAGGCCTTTGTCGATCAGGCTCAGCAGGAACAGGTGGTCGTCGGTCTTGCCGGAGACGATGCTGTAACCGCGGCTCTGGAATACGTGCACCATGGCGCGGGCGTTGGCCAGCACCTGTTTCTGGTAGTCGATGAACTCCGGCTGCAGTGCCTCCTGGAATGCCACCGCCTTGGCAGCGATCACGTGCATCAGCGGGCCGCCCTGAATGCCGGGGAACACCACCGAATTCAGCTTCTTTTCCAGCTCCGGGTTGGACGCCGCCAGAATCAGGCCGCCACGCGGGCCGCGCAGGGTCTTGTGGGTGGTGGTGGTCACCACGTGGGCGTGCGGAATCGGGTTCGGATACAGCCCGGCCGCCACCAGACCGGCGACGTGCGCCATGTCCACGAACAGGTAGGCGCCGATGCTGTCGGCGATCTCGCGCATGCGCTTCCAGTCCACGATCAGCGAGTAGGCGGAGAAACCGGCCACGATCATCTTCGGCTGGTATTCATTGGCCATGCGCTGCACTTCGTCGTAGTCGATCTCGCCGGTTTCCGGGTTCAGGCCGTATTGTACGGCGTGGTAGATCTTGCCGGAGAAGTTGACCTTGGCGCCGTGGGTGAGGTGGCCGCCGTGGGCCAGGCTCATGCCCAGCACGGTGTCGTGCGGTTCCAGCAGTGCCATGTACACGGCGGCGTTGGCCTGACTGCCGGAGTGCGGCTGCACGTTGGCGTAATCGGCGCTGAACAGCTGCTTGGCGCGGTCGATGGCCAGCTGCTCCACCACGTCCACATGCTCGCAGCCGCCGTAGTATCGCTTGCCTGGGTAGCCCTCGGCGTACTTGTTGGTGAGCTGGCTGCCCTGTGCCTGCATCACGCGCGGGCTGGTGTAGTTCTCGGAGGCAATCAGCTCGATGTGGTCTTGCTGGCGCTGGTCTTCGGCCTGCATGGCGGCCCATAGGGCGTCGTCGAAACCGGCAATCTGCATGTCTTTGGTAAACATCGTAATTTCCTTGGTCGCCGGCGCAGGCGGCAAAAGGTTGGCCGCACCACGCCTTGAAGAACGGGCGGTGCCGGACGGACGGTCTGTGCGGGAAGGCCGACAGATAGCTGGGCGCCCGTCCGGTATCACCGGACGATGCCCCCTCTGTCCCTTTGCCTGAGAGATTGCGGCGCAGTGTGCACTGGCCATGCTGCCTTCGGCGAGGTCGCGCGCTTGCGGACCTACTCTCCAGAGTGCCAGACCAGGGCAGTTCTTTTGCCTGAGAGTTTCTGGGGCGATTCCCCTTCGGCGCTGCCGCCAGACGCTGGTCCGGGCAGTCTCTCCTGCACTGGTGGCGGCCAACCTTGCAATCGGCCGCGTGGCTTGGCGCAATCTAGAGAAGGCAGCATGGGCTGTCAACGCATGTCCGACAATATTCGATGTGCGACTGCAGCAAGATGGACAAATTTCAGACTGCCGGTCTTGCTCGCCGGTCAGTCGCTATTGGGCGGCAGGTGAGGGAATATGGTGCTGCACAGTGAAGAATGTTGCTGTTTTTATAGCTGCGCTGGCAGCCAGTGGCATGTGGTGCGGTGCAAAAAGTGATTGCAGGGCGCGGGCCGCTAGCGGTTTGCTTACTGTAGATTGGTTACAGTAACGCAGGAGAGATGTACGGTTTATATGGAAATTTTTCCGGTCTAAACCTAACATGTCGCAATTGCTGGCTTGTTTTAAATCAAAAGCAAGTCACTCTCTAAATTGGCTAAGTATCAAAGTGCACAATTTTGTTTTATGGCTATAAAAGGAACGGGAGAACTACCGAGCAGGTAGTGACAGATACCCGCCTGAAACTCAAAAAACAAGGGAAATAACAATCATGTCATTGCGCGCAAAACTCATGGCATTCGTGCTGCTGGTGTTGGCCGCACTCTCGGTAGTCTTCTGTGGGGTAGCCTACTGGAAGATGAGTGCGACCCTCGAAAGCCAGATTGAAGGGCAGATCAAGATGGCGGCCGATAACAAGGTCAGCTTCGTGTCGGAATGGGTGCAAGTTAGGGAGGGGATCGTTGCCTCGGTGCTGCCACGTTTCGGTACCGGTGAGCTCAAGCCGATTCTTGATCAAGCCCAGCAGGCTGGTAAGTTCGACGATATGTATGTCGGCCAACCTGACAAGACCATGACCCAGTTCTCCGGGTCTGCCGGTGTACCGCCGGGCTACGATCCGACTGGCCGGCCGTGGTATCTGGCGGCCAAGGATGCCAATGGCCCGATTGCTTCTCCGCCATATATTGATGCCTCCACCAAGAAACCGATCATCACTTTTGCCCAGGCGCGCAAGGATGGCGGCCAGCTGGTGGCCGTGGCCGGTGGTGACGTGACGCTGGCACGCGTGGTGGATGAAGTGGTCTCTGCCAAGTTGCCGGGTGATGGCTATGCCTTCCTGATTACTGCCGAAGGCGACGTGATTGCCCACCCGCAGAAGGATTCCGGCCTCAAGAAAATCTCCGAGGTGATTCCGGGTTTTGATCTGGCTGGTATCAATAAGGATGGCTCCATCCAGATTGCCAATATCGATGGCGTCAAACACATGGTGGCGCTGTTCCCGGTACCGAATACCAACTGGCTGTTTGGCGTGATGGTGCCGCATGCGGCAGCCATGGCACCGGTAAGCCAGTTGCTGATGGTGATGGTTGGTCTGGCAGCAGCTGGCATGGTGCTGGCCGGTATCCTGGCTTATGCCGGTGTTGCCCGCATGCTGTCGGGCCTTGGCACGCTGCAGAAGGCGATGCAAGAAGTGGCGAGCGGTCACGGCGACCTGACCAAGACCTTGCCGGTTGGTAACCGCGACGAAGTTGGCTTGATTGCCGAAGCCTTTAACCAGTTTGTGGCCAAGTTGCGCGAGATGTTCCTGACTGTGCGTGACGAATCCCAGGCGCTGGCACATGATGCGGCCGAGTTGAGCCGGGTGGCAGAACAGATCGGCCAGGATTCCCGCGTGCAGTCCACCGAGCTGTCTGCCACTGCGGCAACCATCGAGGAAATCACCGTCAGCATCAACCACATTGCCGACCATGTGGGTGAAACCGAGCAACTGGTAGCGCAGTCGCGCACCAATTCGGTGGAGTCGCATCGCGCGATGGCCGAAGTCGAGCGCGAAGTGGCCTCTATCCAGGAAGCTGTTGCCTCGCTGCATACCGTGATGGGTAGCCTGTCCGGCCAGTCCGAACAGATCAAGGGCATTGTCGGTGTGATCCGTGATATTGCCGACCAGACCAACCTGCTGGCACTGAATGCCGCTATCGAGGCAGCGCGCGCCGGCGAATCCGGCCGCGGCTTTGCCGTGGTGGCCGATGAAGTACGCAAACTGGCCGAGCGTACGGCCACGGCTACCGTGCAGATTGCCGAGATGATCGACACCGTGATCCGCCGTACCGGTGAAGCAATCGAACATGCCGATACCACCAACGAGAAAGTGACATCTGGTGTAGCATTGTCGCGCCAGGCGGCCGACAAGGTAGAAGTGATCAAGAGCAATGCCGAGGAAATCTCGTCGCGCATGGGTGAGATTACTTCGTCCACAGCCGAGCAGGGCGTCGCCACCAACGAGATGGCGCGGAGTGCCGAGCGAGTAAACGTAATGGCGCAGCAGACCGATACCAGCCTGCAAGAAGCACTGGCTACCATCAATGTGCTGGCGCAACGTGGCGACGAGCTCAAGGCACTGGTGTCCCGCTTCAAGCTGTAATCGCGACCCGTCATATCCCGCCCCGGCCCGTGCCGGGGTTTTTTATTTGTGGAGCCACAATTGCACAATCCTTTCAGTCAGTTTTCCGCAGACACTCCTGTCGTTCTGGATGGCGCCATGGCGTCGGAGCTGGAGCGTCGCGGTTGCAATCTTAATGACGCCCTGTGGTCTGCCCGTGTGCTGATCGAGCAGCCGCAGCTGATCCGGGACGTGCATTACGACTACTTCATGGCCGGGGCCGATGTGGCGACCACGGCCAGTTATCAGGCCAGTTTTCCCGGCTTTGCCAAACGCGGTCTGAGCGAAGAAGAGTCGGCACGCCTGATGCGGTTGTCGATCGAGCTGGCCCAGGCGGCACGCGATGCTTTTTGGGCAGACGAACAGCATCGGGTTGGCCGCATCAAGCCACTGGTGGCGGCGTCGGTCGGCCCGTATGGCGCCATGCTGGCGGATGGCTCCGAATACCGCGGCAACTATGGCCTGAGCGAGCAGCAATTGATGGACTTCCATCGTCCGCGCATTGCTGCCTTGCTGGTCGCCGGACCGGATCTACTGGCTTGCGAAACCATTCCATGCCAGGTTGAGGCGGTGGCCATTGCCCGTCTGTTGCAGCAGGAGTTTCCGCACGCCGCCGCGTGGATCAGCTTCTCCTGCCGTGACGATGCCAATCTCAGCGAAGGTACGCCGCTGGCCGAGGCCATTGCCGCACTGGAGCCGTTCCAGCAGGTGGTGGCGGTGGGGGTAAACTGCACGGCACCACGTCACATCGCACCGCTGTTGCAGGCTGCGGCAAAAGCCAGCGGCAAGCGGCTGCTGACTTATCCCAACTCGGGAGAGGCTTACGATCCGGTCACCAAGACCTGGCATGGCAGCAGCGATCCGCAAGCCTTTGCCGAAGCCGCCCGCCAGTGGCGCGCAGCGGGTGCCAGCTGCATCGGTGGCTGCTGCCGTACTACGCCGGAAGACATCCGCGCACTGTCCGCCTGGTTGCGCCGCGGCTGATGCCGCGCCGTCGCAGAGGGCTTACGGTTGTCGTGAGGTTAAATTGCGCATTGCCTGCTATTTGTTTTGTTAAATGGCAGGCAATTGCGTTTTTGGGGTTTCTTGATCTAGGTGCTGGAGGCGTGGCTGGTGTGGCCGTAAAATGACCGCTCTTTTTGTTGCGCTGCAATATCCATCATGACCACGCTTAGCCAAACTGCCATGCCGCCTGCTGATACCGCCATTGCCCACTCGTTGCTGGAGGATGTCCTTGCCATCCTGGTTGGCACCTTGCTGGTGGCATTCGGCGTGGTGATGTTCAAGCAGGCCGGGCTGTTGACCGGTAGCACCGCCGGCATCGCATTTCTGATTCACTACCGCACCGGCCTGCCGTTTGGCGCGATTTTCTTTGTCATCAACCTGCCGTTCTACTGGCTGGCATGGCGGCGCATGGGCTGGCGTTTCACCCTCAAGACTTTCATCGCCGTCAGCCTGTTGTCACTGTTTACCAGTGTGCATGGCCAGTTCCTGCATCTTGGCAGTCTCAATCCGTTCTATACCGGCCTGGTCGGCGGTCTGATGATGGGGATGGGGTTCATCGCGCTGTTCCGCCATCAGGCCAGCCTCGGTGGTATCAACATTCTGGCGCTGTACCTGCAGGAGCGCTACGGCATTCGTGCCGGCAAGCTGCAGCTGGGGCTGGACGTGGTGATCCTGCTGGCTTCGCTGCTGCTGGTGAGCTGGCAGGCCCTGCTCGGCTCCATTCTCGGCGCCGCCGCCCTGAACATGGTGATCGGTTTCAACCACCGTCCGGATCGCTATATCGCCATGTAACGGTGGCTGGGTGTCGTGCAAAGGTTGGCCGCATGCGGCCAACCTTTTTTCATGGCTGGCGATCAGCAGGATGGTTGACGCCATCGTTCAGCGGCACCGGCTCGAGCAGGAACGGGTTGACGTCATCCAGGCAGCCGACGTTGTAGCCGTACTGTTGCGGATTGCTGCGCCGCTGGTGGTGGGTGTAGATGCCGCACTCGCTGCAGAAATAGTGGCTGGCGGTACGGGTGTTGAACTGGTATCGCCGCAGCTTGTCCTCGCCTTGCACGATGCGGATGCCGGCTAGCGGTACCGAGGCCACGATGGCACCCTTGCGGCGGCAGATCGAGCAGTCGCAGCGGCGCGGATCGACGATGCCATCGGGTAGATGCAGCTCCAGTACCACCGCGCCGCAATGGCAGCGGGCGGTGTGGTATTCGCGGATGGGGGTTGTGCCGACTTGCTTGATCATGACTGCCTCCAATGTCTGATGACTTTTGCATGATGGCAGGTGGCAAGCCGGCCGGCGACTGGCCGCCGGGCTAGGCCACAAAAAACCCGGCGCAGGGCCGGGTCTGGTCAGTTCTTCTGGTGGCCGTTTTCCTGGAAATCCAGGCTGAAGCCGGCGCCGGCATCAATCGCCAGCACGTCTTTTAACCACGGCAGTACGGACTCCAGCTCGCGCTTCAGTGTCCATGGCGGGTTGACCACGAACATGCCGGTGCCGTGCATGCCGAAACCGTCGGCCGACGGCTTGCGTACCGTCAGCGTCACATCCAGCCAGCTATGGCAGGGCAACTTGCGCAGTTCGCGCAGCATGTCGCCCACTTCCTTGCGCTGCAGCAGCGGGTACCAGATGGCGTAGGTACCGGTGGCAAAGCGTTTCAGCGCCTCTTTCATCGCCCGTACCACGTGCTGGTAGTCGCCCTTGTCTTCGTATGGCGGATCGATCAGCGTCAGCGCGCGGCGCGGTGGCGGCGGCAGGATGGACTTGATGCCCTCGAAGCCGTTGGCCTTTTCCACTTTCACGCGGCGGCCGGCATCGGCAAAACAGTGCGACAGCAACTCGAAATCGCTGGGATGCAGTTCGAACAGCCGCAGCTTGTTGCTGCTGTCCATCACCTCGGCGGCGAACCACGGCGAGCCCGGGTAGTGGCGCAGCTCACCGTCCTCGTTCATACCGCGCACCACGGCCAGATAACGCTGCACCAGCTCCGGCGCATCGTCACGCTGCCACAGTCGTGCCACGCCATCGACATACTCGGCCGTTTTGGTGGCATAGCCTTCGGTCAGGCTGTAGGCACCGGCACCGGCATGGGTGTCGATGTACCAGAAAGCCCCTTTCTGGCCGAGATAATCAAGAATCTGCACCTCTACCAGGTGCTTGAGGACGTCGGCGTGGTTGCCGGCGTGAAAGGCGTGGCGATAACTGAGCATGGGCGTGGGCCGTCAAAAACAGCCGGCTATTGTAGCTTAAGCCGGGGTCTCAGTCGCCCAGCCATGCGGCCGGCAATGCGTCCTGCCAGCCGAACTCGCGCAGCAGGCGCGCGAAATTGCCGGACAACGGTGCGGTGATGGTCAGGGGCTGGCCGCTGTGAGGATGCGTCAGCGTCAATTCGACTGCGTGCAGCAACATGCGGCCAACGTTGAACTGGCTCAGGAAGAAGCGGTTGTGCACGCCCTTGCCGTGGGTGGCATCGCCGATGATCGGGTGGGCGATGTGCTTGAGGTGGCGGCGCAGCTGGTGGCGGCGGCCGGTTTCCGGTGCCAGCTGTACCAAGGCATAGCGGCTTTGCGGGTAGCGGTCCACCGCGAACGGCAACTCGCAGCGTGCCAGCGTGCGGTAGCGGGTAAACGCCGGCTGGGCGTTGAGCTGGGCATCGCCATGCACGTACTCGCGCTCGTCCGGCTGGCGGGTGATGGCGTGATCAATGTCGCCGCTGTCCTGCGGGTGGCCGCGCACGATCGCCAGATAGGTTTTGCCGGGCTGGCGCGCGGCGAAACCGTCATTGAGCAGCCGCGCGGTGGCGCTATCCAGCGCGAACAGCAGCACGCCGCTGGTGCCGCGGTCCAGCCGGTGTACCGGAAACACCTGCTGGCCGATCTGGTCGCGCAGCAGCTGCACCGCGAAGCGGGTCTCGCGGCGATCGATCTCGCTGCGGTGTACCAGCAGGCCGGAGGGCTTGTCGATGGCGATCAGGTGTTCGTCGAGATACAGGATGGTGAGCATGGGGCAGGGGCGCAAAGCGGGAAAGGCCGGCAGTGTAGCAGTTCGCTGCCTGGTGCTGGCAGAGGAGCGGGCCGCCGCAGGCATTGCCGCGCATCCCCGTGGCGGTGCTGTTTGGTGCCTGCCGGGCCAGGCTTGGGTGGAGGGCACAGTTTGCGGCCTTACAGTCCAAGCAGGTACAGCGAGGCAGAGATTGTGATCACAGATCCGAGTGTGGTCAGCAGGATGACGCGTGACACCAGTGCCGCTTCGCGTTCGTAAAAGCTGGTCAGCATGAAGGGGCCGGTCCCGGTGGGCAGGGCGCTGAGCAGCAGGGCCGCGTCGGCCCACAGGGCCGGCAACTGGAACACGCGAAAAGCCAGAAAACCGGTCAGCAGCGGTTGCAATAGCAGTTTTGCCATCACCAGTCCGGCGGTGCCATCGCGGCGGCCTTGCTGCTTTTGGGCAAGAAACAGGCCGAGGGACACCAGCGCGCACGGTGTAGCGGCGGCCCCCAGCATGGACAGGAACTGTGTTGCCGCTGCCGGCAGGCTGCCGCCGCTGGCGGCATAGGCGCTGCCGAGTAACGGAGCGATCAGCAAGGGATTGCTGGCCAGTGATTTGCTGATTTTCAGGATTGCCGGCAAGGCCTTCTGCTTGTCTTGCAGGCCGATTTCAATCAGCACGATACCGATGGCGAACAGCAGGCAGGCGACAATCAGCGTCGCGATAATGGCCGGTAGCAGCCCTTTGCTGCCGAGCACCAGCATACACAGCGGGATGCCCAGAAAGCCGGTGTTGGCATAGGCAGCGCTCAGCCCGTCTATGCTGGCATCGGCCAGGTGCCGCAGCTGGCGCCGGCGGTAAATGACGGTGACGGCGAATACCAGGAACGAGCCGGCACACACCGAGGCGATGAATCCGGGTTGCCATAGCTCTCCCCAGCTGGAGGTGGCGGTTACCTTGAACAGCAGCGCCGGCAGAGCCAGCCAGACGACAAAGCGGTTCAGCTCGGTGGAGGCGGTTTCCCCCAGCCGCCCGCTACGGCGACAGAGGTAACCGGCCAGTATCAAGCCGAAGATTGGCAATACCACGTTGATGATCGACGACATTTGGGCGCGTGTAACCAGGGGAACAGAGACGCGTGCAGCTTAAGTTTCCGTATAAATACCGTCCAATGCTATATATGTGAGATATAAATACTTAAAAGGTATCAATCTATGGATTTTCGCCAACTGCGTTATTTCGTTACGCTGGCCGAGACGCTGCATTTCGGCCGTGCCGCAGCTTTGCTGCACATCTCGCAACCGCCGCTAAGCCGGCAAATCGCGGCGATGGAAGAAGAGCTGGGTGTCGCCCTGCTCAAACGCTCGACCAGGCTGGTGGAGCTTACCGCCGCCGGCCGGCACTTCCACGAACAGGCCAGCCGCGTCATCGCCGCGCTGGATGCCGCCGTGCGCAGCACCCAGGCCATTGAACGCGGCGAGCTGGGGGTGTTGCGGGTCGGCTTTACCATGAGTGCGGCGTGGAGCGTGTTGCCACCGCTGATCCGGCAATACAGTGACGCCTACCCGCAGGCCGAGGTGCAGTTAAGCGAAGTGTTGCCGCGGGAATTGAACGATGCGCTCATCTCCGGTGCTGTCGATGCCGGCATTGCTTTTCCCTGGCAGCGGCCCCCGGGACTCGAGTACATGGCGGTTCATGCCGAGCCGCTGTGCGCGGTGGTGCCCAGCGCTCACCGGCTGGCGCAATTGCCAGAAATTGCCGTCAGCGATCTGGCTGGCGAGCCTTTCATCACCTTCCCCGCAACCACCGCACCGGCCTTGCACGAGCTGGTCATCGGCTGCTGTCGCGATCATGGCTTTGAGCCGCAGATCCGGCTGGAAACCCATCTGCAGCAGACCATCGTCAACCTGGTGGCCGAAGGCCTCGGCGTATCGCTGGTGCCGCAATCGATGGCCAGGATGCGGCTGGCTGGCGCCGAGTTCCGGGAGGTCGCCGGCGCGCGGATTGTCGAGCAGGGCATCATCTGGGCGGCGGGCAACGACAATCCATGCCTGGCAAGGTTTCTGGCCTGTGCCCGGGGTTTTGGCGCGGGGGCGTCACCAGTGGCTGATCTGCCGCGCTAGCCGGCTGACGCTGGAAGTGTAGCCGGCAGCCACGGCGGATTTGCTGCAGGTGGCTGGTGTCCGTGTTGCCGGCCGGCTGTTGCCTGGGCGAGGCGGTATGGCGCAGCGGAGGCTTTCATTTGGCATGAGATGTGCTATCGATGAAGCTTTCCCCTGTTGCAAGGAGTTGCCATGTTGCCCCGCCTGAATGTCCTCGCCCTCGCCTTGCTGCTGGGGGCCTGTGCCGCCACACCGCCGGCCTTCAACTACAGCCCGCTGCCACCGCAGCCGGAAGTCGCCTCCGGCTACCAGGACAAACCGGGCTGGGCCACCCGCCACTACGCGGTGGCGGCGGCCAACCCGCTGGCCACCGATGCCGGCCGCCAGGTACTGGCAGCCGGCGGCAGCGCGCTGGATGCCGCCATCGCGGTGCAGATGGTGCTGGGGCTGGTCGAGCCGCAGAGCAGCGGCATCGGTGGTGGTGCCTTCCTGCTGTACTGGGACGGCAAGGCGGTGAGCGCCTACGATGGCCGCGAGACCGCGCCGGCCGCTGCTGACGAACGGCTGTTCCTGACGGCCGAGGGCAAGCCGATGGGTTTTGATGCCGCGGTCGTGGGCGGGCGCTCGGTAGGCGTGCCGGGCGCAGTGGCCATGCTGGAAATGGCACACCGCGAGCAGGGGCGCCTGCCGTGGGCGCTGTTGTTCCAGCCGGCGATCCGCCTGGCCGAGCAGGGCTTTGCCATCAGCCCGCGGCTGTTCACCCTGCTGCAGTCCGACCGCTACCTGCGGCAGGACCCGGTGGCGGCGGCGTATTTCTACCAGCCGGATGGCCAGCCGTGGCCGGTGGGGCATGTGCTGCAGAACCAGCCCTACGCCGAGGTGCTGCGCGCCATCGCCGCACAGGGCAGCAAGGCGCTGCTGCAGGGGCCGGTGGCGGCGGCCATCGTCACCAAGGTGCGCGGACATGCGGCCAACCCCGGCTTGCTGACGCTGGCCGATCTGGCCGCCTACCGGCCAAAGAAGCGCGAGGCACTGTGCAGCGACTATCGGGCCCGCGAGCACGACTACCGGCTGTGCGGGTTTCCGCCGCCCAGCAGCGGCATGCTGGCCATCGGCCAGATTCTGGGCATCCTGAACAATACCGCCGCCGCCAGCCATCCGCCGCAGCAGGCGGCGGATGGCAAGCTGTTGCCGTCGCCGCAGTGGCTGCACCTGTACACCGAGGCATCGCGACTGGCGTTTGCCGATCGTGCCAAGTATGTCGGCGATCCCGATTTTGTCAGCCCACCCGGTGGCAGCTGGCACAGCATGCTGGCGCCGGCGTATCTGGCGGCGCGTGCCGGCCTGATCGGTGAAACCAGCATGAAGACGGCGCAGCCGGGCCAGCCAGGCGTGCTGCAGGCCGCACTGGGGTTGGCCGCGGCGCAGCCGGAGTACGGCACCAGCCACATCAGCATCATCGATGCAGCAGGCCACGCGCTGAGCATGACCACCACGGTGGAAGCGCAGTTCGGCGCGCGGCAGATGGTGAATCCGTCCGGCAAGGGCAGCGGCGGTTTCCTGCTCAATAACCAGCTTACCGATTTCAACTTTGCGCCCAATGACACCCGCGGCCTGCCCACCGCCAACCGCGTGCAACCGGGCAAGCGTCCGCGCAGTTCGATGAGCCCGACGCTGGTGTTCGACAAGGCCAGCGGCCAGGTGCTGATCAGTGCCGGCAGTCCGGGGGGCGCGCTGATCATCCACTACACCGCCAAGACGCTGTATGCGATGCTCAACTGGGGCATGGACGCGCAGCAGGCCATCAGCCTGCCCAACTTCGGCGCTACCGGTGCACCGACGCTGCTGGAGCAGCAGCGCTTTCCGGCCGACACCATCAGCTGGTTGCAGGCGCATGGTCACGAAGTGCGGGAAAGCGAAATGACCAGCGGCCTGCAGGCGATCGGGCGTCGTGACGGTGGTTTCTTCGGCGGCGCCGACCCGCGCCGCGAAGGGGTGGTGATGGGGGAGTGATAGTCTCCGGCATGGCAGCAAGGGCATGCCGTGCCGGCATAAAAAAAGCGCGGGACGAACCCGCGCCAAACTGGGAGCAAACCCCTGACACAAAAACAGCGCTAGTGTTTGGCCCAGCGGCTGGCCAGCTCGCCCATGATGCCGCGGCGGAAGGCCAGTACGCAGATAATGAAGATGGCGCCGGTCACCAGCGTCACCGAGTCGCCGAGGGTGGCGAACCAGTCGATGCCGCTGAGCTGGGCCAGCGCGTTGCCGATCTCGCCCAGCTTGTTCTCGATGGTCACCACCACGAAGGCACCCAGCAGCGGGCCGCTGAAGGTGGCCAGGCCGCCCACCAGCGTCATCAGCACCACGGCCCCGGCCAACAACCGGCGCTTGCGACGGCTGATCGAGGAGTTCTGCCTCAACACCGATCGCTATACCCACGTGGAAATGTCGAAGGCCACCGGCAAGGAAGATCCGCAGGCCGATCACTATCGCATTCTGGAAGCGGCGCGGCGGCGGGATACTGCGGCGGTGGTGGAAATGCTGGAGGCGCACATCCTGGATACCAAGCGCGAATTGCTGGCGCTGGCACGGGCACAGGAGCAGGGCGAGTTGCTGTCGGGCGCGCGCTTTACCTAGCACGCCGCTGGCGGCGCAAGACGGGACTGACCAGCCCGTCAGCGGACTGGAAATGACTGCGGCCAACCATCCGGCATGGTTGGCCGCAATACTTTTGGCTGGGCGCGGCGTGTTGCGCGGCGGGTTTACACCCCGTCCACGCTGTTCTGTACCTCGCACTCCTTCAGCATCTCCTGCGCCCATACCACGGCATCCAGATAAAGGCCGGTTACCTGTTCCGCACTCACCAGCAACAGCTGGCACAGGCTGGCGATACGCTCGCTGTCATCCTGCTCGCACGCCAGCGTCAATTGCAGCGGTGCGGCAAACAGCCCGCGGTTGTTCAGCAGGGCGTCGGCAATGGTGACTGGCAGCTCCAGCGTGGCCAGCGCTTCGGCCTGGCTGGTGCGCAGCAGGGCGCCCAGCATGGAGAACATGCCGGTCAGGAACAGGTGCTCAGCCTCCAGCCGGTTGCCGTTGAGCAGCCCCAGCTGCTCCATGAAGCGGCCGCGGATCAGCGATTTTTCCATCAGCGTCAGCGCGGCGCCGCTGTCGTCGTCGGCGCTGAACAGCAGCAGCGACAGCCACTTGAACAGGTTGTCCCGTCCCAGCAGCATGATGCTTTCCTCGATGCTCTGCACCTTGCGCGCCAGGCCATTGACCGGTGCGTTGACATAGCGCAGCAGCTTGAACAGCAGCAACGGGTCGAGCTTGAACTGCGCCTCGATACTGGCCGGCGGCGCATCGGCACGCAGCAGACGCATGATTTCCAGCACCCGGCCCTGGTTGGGCGCTTCCTTGTTGCCACGGCTGCCCGGTGGCTGCACGCCCAGATAGGAGCCGTGAAACAGCGCGAAATGCTGGCTGCCCGGCGCGTGCTGGCACAGCGACAGCTCCTCGGCGGAGTTGATGTTGCGCGCCAGCCAGCGCAGGTGGCTGAAGCGTTGCGGCAGTTTCTCCAGCAGCGGGAACAGCGCGCGGGTGTTTGGTGCGGCAAAGTCCAGGATCAGATAGTCCATGCGCTGGTACAGCGCCAGCGCGCTGGACATGCTGCCAAAGCGCGCCGGTTCGGCGGCAAAGCGCCAGCCAGCCTGACGCAAGGCGTCCAGTTGCGCCATCAGGGCCTCATCCAGCGCATCGCCTTCCTGCGCTTCCAGCACAAAAATGCAGCTGGCCAGCGGCAACTCCTGTGCCGCCAGCTCCGGTAGCGAGGCCAGTGACACGTGGATGAAGGCGCGGCGATAGGCCAGCAGACGGAACACATTCATATTGCGCAGCGTGTCCAGCAGCAGCCGGTCGAAAGTGCGGCGGTGCTGGCGCGACCTGGCCTGGCCCAGGCTGCCCTTGACCACGAATTCGTAAGCCACCACCCGTTGCGATTTGTCCTGCAGCGGCTGGTGGGCGACAAAGCCCAGCGATTGCACCTGGTCCAGCGGCGCGACACGATCCGCTGCGGGCGGGGTGCTGCTTGCCGGTGCGACGGCCGGTGCCGGGGTGCTGGCCGGGGCGGGGGCCGGCGGCTCCTTGCCACGCAGGGCGCCAAACAGTTTTTTCAGCATGAATCTATCCCGTGGTAGTGCTAGGGGGAGGCGTAAGCATAGCAGCCATGCCGGAGGCTGGTGTGACGGCGCGGTGGGAGAGCGTTGCACCTGTCGCCGATACGCTCAACAGACGCAGTTAGTCGCAAAATTTGGCTTTGCGAGTTACGGTGCGACTTCTTTGATCCTGTTAAGGGCCTCTGTGATGCTCTTTGGGTACTCGCCACTGAAGTATTCAAAAGTAAGCGGATTGGCTGTGTAGAAATGGCAGCAGAACTCGACCCAGTCTTCCGTTTTCAGTGGGCCATTAATCTTGAAGACCTTGTGCGATCTTGCCTTGACGTGAGCAGGGTTCTTCATTGGCATGTTGAAATCGGCATCCCGCCTATGAAAATACTCTTCTTCAGTGAAAAGCTGGATCGCACCGTCAAAGTGTCTGAAACAGTTGGCAGCGAGATCGAATTCGGCGTGAAGGTAGCGCGCGGGGAAGTAGGACAATCCACCGGCTTTGATCCGAACGTTCTCTGTCTTCATTTCCAGAGCCTGAAACGACTTGATGCCATCCGATTCGCTCCACTTGATGTCTAGACAGTACGCGTCGGCAAAGAAAAAAGAGATATGCCGAGATTCGAGATCTAATGGTGGGCGCAGTTTGGCAATTCCGGGTCTGATGTTGCGTATGTCCCTGTCAAAGGGGGCACCGAACCAGGTATCGGCCTCGAAGTAGTCCCGCCCGTCGATGTCGATCCGGACCCTGTCTTCGTCGAGAGCAATGTATTTTTCTATGCCGGGGCCGTCGAACTGCCAGAACAGCGCTATAAACCTTGGTGCCCAGTTGTTGACTGGGTGCATTCCACGCCGGTAACAGGGATGGGCCATCAAAATAAAGTGGGGACCGGCAAAGCAGCCTTCAGACTGGGGGCTTGAAGGAAATCGGCGCGTGATCTCGTGGAACGGCAGTAGTCCGTCACGCTCTGTCGGTATTGGTCCCAACAGCGCTCTTGTAATGCCTTGAGCCTTGGCAATGACGCCAGTGGTTTGAATGTACTTGAACGACTCTGGGTTGAGCGTTACGCCTTTGGATGCGGCCAAGGCTGTAAATTTTGCAATCAGGTCTGCAGCGCTGGCTAGCCGTTCCCGGGACTGTCTCTCCATGTCCGCAAAATAACGAGCCATCATTTCGTCATGTTCTCGGTCAGTCATTACAGTATTCCGAAGCAGGTTATATCGCGCATGCGGCCAACCTTGTCGCCAAGGTTGGCCGCAGCATACACCGGGTAGTGCGCTTTAGCGGACCACGGTCTTGCTGAAATCCACCCGGCCGAACGGGTTCACCTGATAGCCGCTGACATTGCGGCCGGTCAGCGCCGCGGCGGTGGGGTGGGCCAGCGGCAGCCACAACGCCTGCTCCTTGATGATCTGCTGCGCGCGGGCATAGTTGGCCGCCCGTTGTTGCGGGGCGGCGATGCGGCGTGCATCGGCGATCAGCTTGTCCAGTGCCGGGTCGCAGTAGCGGGCAAAATTGGTGCCGGACTGCACCGCGGCGCAGCTGAACTGCGGGGTGAGGAAGTTGTCGGCGTCGCCGTTGTCGCCGGCCCAGCCCATGAACAGCAGGTCATGCTCGCCAGCCTTGCCGCGCTTGATCAGCTCGCCCCATTCGATCACCTTGATCTCGGCGCGGATGCCGACCTTGGCCAGATCCGCCTGCAGCACTTCGGCGCCGGCTTTCGGGTTCGGGTTCAGCGTGCTGCCGGTGGGGCGTACCCAGATGGTGGTGTCAAAGCCGTTACCGTAGCCGGCCTCGGCCAGCAGTTTCTTGGCGCGGGCAATGTCCAGCGGGTAGTCCTTGATCGCCTTGTTGTAGCCGAAGGTCGAGGGCGGGAACGGGTTGTTGGCCGCTACCGCACTGCCGGCAAACACCACTTTCAGGTAGTTGGCCTTGTCGAAGGCGAGGTTCACCGCCTGGCGCACGCGCTTGTCGTCAAACGGCTTGTGCTGGCTGTTCAGTGCCACGAAGGCGGTGGAGAACATCGGCGTGGTCAGCACTTTCACCCGTGCATCGCCGGCGGCATCGCTGATGTCCTGCGGCTTGGGACCGAGGGCGATCTGGCATTCGCCGGCTTTCAGCTTCTGCGCGCGTACCGCGCTGTCCGGGGTGATGGCGTAGATCAGCCGTTCTGCCGCCGGCTTGCCGCCAAAGTAGGCGGGGTTGGCCGCATAGCGTACTGCGCTGTCCTTGGCCAGGCTCTGGAACACGAACGGGCCGGTGCCGACCGGCAGGCTGTTGAGTTGCTCGAAATTGCCGGCCTTGGCCAGCTGCGCGGCGTATTCGGCGGAGTAGATGCTGGCAAAGCCCATGGTCAGCAGCGGCAGCAGGGTGGCATCCGGCTGGTTCAGCTCGAAGCGCACGGTGCGGTCGTCCACTTTCACCACCGCCTTGATCAGCTTGTCGAGCTGGAACGATTTGGCGTGCGGGTAGCCGGTGGGGGCGCTCTTGTACCACGGCTGCGCCGGGTCCAGCATGCGCTGGAAGCTGAATACCACGTCGTCGGCATTCAGCGGGCGGCTGGGCTTGAACCAGGCGGTCTTGTGGAAGCTGACGCCGGGGCGCAGGGTGAAGGTGATGGCCTGGCCGTCGTCGGCCACTTTCCAGCTGCTGGCCAGGCTCGGCACCACCTTGCCGGCACGGGCGTCGTAGTCCACCAGCCGGTTGAAGATCACGTCGGCGCTGGCATTGGTGGTGGTCAGCGAGTTGTAGCGGACCACATCGAAACCTTCCGGACTGGCTTCGGTGCACACGGTCAGCGGTTTGGCGTAGGTAGCGGTGGCGCAGGCCAGCAGGGCGGCCAGCAGGGGCAGTCGGGTGCGCATGCAATCTCTCCACAAGGCAGTACGGCGCCGGGTGCGCCGTGACGGTGTCAAAGGGCAAAGCAATGTCGCAAGCATAACCTGATTGCCGGCCGGTGGCGTAACCGAAAATCCGCTAAGCATATGCCGCTTTGCCTGCGGCGCCGGTCTAGCCGTAGCGCTGCAGCAGTGGCGTGGCAGTCTTGTGCAGCAGTGCCGCCAGCGTGGCCAGCGCCAGCTGCTGGCGCTTACTGAGGTGGCGGGCGTATACCGCGCTGTATTCCAGCTGCGGCTCGCCGCCGCGATGGCGTTTGAACGAGCCGGCACCGGCGCTGTAGTGCAGCCGCAGCCCGCGCTGGCGCGCCTCGCGCAGCAACAATGCCATCAGCCGGCGGTACAGCCCCAGTGCGGCCGGCAGGCGGGTGTCGTAACCCAGCATCGGCGTGGTCAGCCAGCCGTGGCGGGCGTACAGGCCGACGCAGCCGACCACATTGCCGGCCAGTTCCAGTGCATATAGCTCTAGAAAACGCTGCTCGTGGCACAGCCGGAAGAAGCGGCTGCTGAAATCCGGATTCAGCGCCGAGTGCTTGTCGATGAACAGGTCGCGAAAGCAGTACTGTAGTTGCGGCAGCTGCTCGGCGCGGATGTCGTCCGGCCCCAGCAGGCGCAGGTCGGCTTGCTCCAGCAGGGTCTGGTCGCGCTTGACGTTGCCCCGCCGCCACAGTGCCGGCGACTGCGGGTCGCACAGGTAGACCAGCCGCGCCGGCAGCAGCGTCCAGCCCTGTGCGGTCAGCTGTTGCGGCAGGCCGGGGTTGGCCGCGGCGCAGACATTGCGCAGCAGCAGCGGCTGTTCCGGCTGTGTGGACAGCAGGCTGTCGCGCAGGTCGGTCAGCTCCTGCGCTTGCCAGTCCGGATGCAGGTTGGTGGACAGCAGCCAGTTGCCGGGCAGCAAGGCGCTGTCCAGCCGCGCGGCGCTGATCAGCCCGGACAGCGGCGATGCGGCCAACGTCGCCAGCGCCTGCGCGCGGCTGCCGTGACGGCGCGCCTCGGCCTGCGGGTAGCGCAGCCAGGCCGAGCGCGGGCTGGCGACGTAGCTATCCTGCGCGCTGAACTGCTGCAGCTGGGTGACCGGCATCAGGCCATGCCCGCTATCGCACACGCCGATCTGGCATGGCGCATTGCTCACCCAGTGCTGGCCGCCATGACGCTGCGCCAGCTGCAGCCAGCTGGCGTGGGCGTCCGGATGGAGCGCTTGCTGCAAGCGGATCATGTGCGCTTGCTGTACACGTGTACGCCACCGTAGATGGCGGAGCGGTCGCGGGCGTGCAGGCTGCGGTTGTGATCCGGGTCGGTGTGCCAGCAGGCCATCAGCTGCGGCGCCAGCCGGCCTTCCAGCGGCGAGCGGCTGCCGCCGGTGCGGAACACCACCCGCGCGCCCGGCGCGGCGGTGCGGGTAATCTGCCGCCACAGCGAGTTGAGCTGGTTGTCGTCCATCCAGTCCTGCGCATCCAGCAGCAGGTAGCCATCCAGCGACTGCGGCGCGCAGCCGTCCAGAAAATCGGTCAGCGAGCCGTGGTGGCTCAGCAGGCGCGACAGGTTGCTGCGGATGGTTTCGTAGTGGCGCGACTGCAGGTACATCGGCAGTGCGTCCTGCTGCGTCAGATCGTAGCGGCGGGCAAAGGCCTGCTGCGCGAACGGGTTGGCCGCAAACGGGAAATCGCACGCCAGCCGGCGCAGGCGTTCCTGGAACAATCCGGCCAGATTGCCGCCGGCATCGGCGCGCAGCGCGGCGAACTGCGCCGGCGGAATGCCCATGCTGTACAACAGGCTCTCGCGGCGGGCGAGGAAGCGCAGCAGCGGGTGGCGGAACACCGGTGCCAGATGGCGCTCGAACAGCTCGCGCTGTTCCGCCAGGTTGGCCGCATCCGCCAGCCGCGACAGATTGCCGCCCAGCAGCCGCGTCATCACATGACCAAAGCCGATGAAGCCGCCCAGCAGGCCGTGGCGGTAAGCGCGGTGCGCAAACAGCTGGTAGCGCTGGCGGCCGCGCCAGTCCTTGCCTTCCCAATACTGGCGGGCGGCCACCGGCAACTGCGGTGCCACATAGCGGCGGAAGCGCTGCGGGTTGTGCTTGCTGTCGGCGCTGCCGAGAAAATCCAGCAGCGTCTGGTAATCGGGCAGGGTGGCAAAGGCGGCTTTCTTCAGCGCCAGCATCGCCAGATGGCTGTGGTTGAGGTCGACGGCGTGGACCACCGCCGGCTGCTGGCTGAGATACGCCAGCGCATTGCAGCCGCCGGAGGCGATGGTCAGCAGGCGCGCCCCCGGTTGCAGTTGCAGCGCCTCGATATCGACCTGCGGGTCTTCCCAGATCTGCGCATACACCAGCTGGCTGAACCAGCGGGCAAACAGCCGGTCGCCCAGTGCTTTCAGCCCGGTGGTGGTGGAATTGTTGACGGCTTGGTGAACCAGGGTATGCGTGCTCATGCGGACTCCCTCGCTGGCGTTTGTCGCATGGTGCCTGCGCTGCATGGCAGCTTTGTGACGAGCGGATGTGGGATTTGTGTCAGCCCGAGAAAGCAGGTGAAAGTGTGGTTTTTTGCCGCGGGTCTGGATTGCATCAAGCCTTCCGGTGCTTGGGGTGGCATACAATTGCCCTCTGCGCGGGGGCTGGCCTGTCCTGTCGTATGGTCATCTTTTACAAGGAAACGAGTGCTATGACGGATGTCAGTGAGCTGAGTGGTGGCAGTGCGGTGTACAAGACCCTGCTGGAATCGACCAATGCCATTCCGTGGCAGATCGACTGGCCGACCATGTCCTTTGCCTACATCGGGCCACAGATCGAACCGTTGCTGGGCTGGAGCCAGGACAGCTGGGTGTCGGCCAACGACTGGGCGATGCGCATCCATCCGGATGATCGCGACTACGTGGTGAATTTCTGCGTGGCGCAATCCCAGGCCGGGGTGGATCACGAGGCGGATTACCGCGCACTGACCAAGGACAACGGCTATGTGTGGATCCGTGACGTGGTGCACGTGGTGCGCAACGCGCAGGGCGAGGTCGAATCGCTGGTCGGCTTCATGTTCGATATCAGCGAGCGCAAGAAGACCGAAGAAAAACTGTTGGCGCTGCAAAAAGAGCTGGAGGCGCTGTCGTTCAAGGATGGCTTGACCGGTATCGCCAACCGCCGCCAGCTGGATGCCAGCCTGCAGCGGGAGTGGGAAACCGCCTGCCGTAGCCAGCAGCCGCTGTCGATGCTGTTGCTGGATGTCGATTACTTCAAGCAATACAACGATGTGTATGGCCATGTGCTGGGTGACAAATGCCTGATCGACATCGCGCAGACGCTGAATCTGGCCGCGGTGGGCGCGCGCGATGTGGTGGCCCGCTTCGGCGGCGAGGAGTTTGTGCTGCTGCTGCCGGAAACCGATGCCGCCGGGGCGCAAAAAGTGGCCGAGCGTTGCCAGCGCCTGATCGAGAAACTGGCCATTGCCCACGTGCAGTCACCGCACCAGCAGCGGGTGACCGTCAGCATTGGCGTCGGCACCGTGACGCCAGGCCGCGGCATGAACAGCAGCGAGTTCATCCAGGCAGTTGACCGCCAGATGTACGCCGCCAAGCAAAACGGCAAGAACCGCATCGAATCCTTGCAGCTCGCCGACTGACAACGGTGCGGTGGGGCGAAGGCGGCCTTGCCGCCGCCGCTTGCTCAGTACTGCCAGCGCACCACGGCGAACCATTCCACCAGAAAATCCAGCAGCGCCCGCACCGCCGGCGACAGGTGGCGGCGCGACGGGTACAGCGCGTAGATGGTCATCGCCGGCGGCTGCCAGTCCGGCAGTACCGCCTGCAGTTCGCCGCTGCGCAACAGCCGGTTGGCCAGATAGGTGGGTTGCAGGCTGATGCCGCCGTCGGCCAGCGCCGCGTGCAGCAGCACGGTGGCGTCGTTGGCGGTGAAGCGGGTGATCACCTGCACCGTTTCGCGCACCGCGTCGCGCGTCAGTTGCCAGCTGCTGCGGCCAACGTTGCTGTGCCCCAGGCAACGGTGGCCGGCCAGCTCGGCCGGTGTCTGCGGCGTGCCGGCGCGGGCCAGGTAGCCGGGGCTGGCCACCAGTACCGAATCGCACACCGCCAGCGGCCGCGCGATCAGAGCCGGGTCCGGCTCGCTGCTGATGCGGATCGCCAGGTCGATACGCGCCTCCACCAGGTTCAGCGCGGCATCGCCGACGTTGAGATCGAGCTTCAATTGCGGATGCTGTGCCAGAAACGCCGCCAGCGCTGCCGCCAGATGGGCATGGCCGAAAGACATGCTGCTGGTCAGCCGCAGTTGGCCGCGCAGGCTGCCATCGGCCGGCGCCACTTCGTCCTCCACCTCCGCTACCAGGGTCAGCAGCTGTAGGCAGCGCCGCAGCGCCTGCTCGCCGGCATCGGTCAGCGTTACGCGGCGGGTGGTGCGCTGCAATAGCCGCGCCCCCAGCCATTGCTCCATTTCCGCCACGTAGCGCGTCACCATCGCCCGCGACATGCCCAGCCGCTCGGCGCTGGCGCTGAAGCTGCCACTGGTGGCGACATCGGTGAATACCTGCATGGCGGTGACGCGGTCCATATGATTTGGCCGATTTGTGCAACAAATATGCGCAGTTTATCGCGTTTATCTGCGCGGATAGAGAAATTATAGTGGCGTCCATCAACCCCGCGGCTGTTGCCGCCATGAAAGGACACACCATGTTTCGCACCACGCTGATCGCTGCCTCCCTGGCCCTGAGCGCCACCGCCGCCCAAGCCGCGCAACCGCTGCAACTGAAGGTCTACAACGCCGGCGAAGGCAGCTTCCACGCCAACGCCGTGGTGGTCAGCGGCGAGCACGAAGCGCTGGTGATCGACAGCGGCTTTACCCGCGCCGATGGCTACCGCATTGCGGCCAACGTGCTGGACAGCGGCAAGACGCTGAAGACCATCCTGATCAGCAATGCCGACCCGGATTATTACTTTGGCGCCGAGGTGCTGAAGCAGCTGTTCCCGCTGGCGCAAGTGGTGGCCACCCCGGCGGTGACGGCGCAGATCCAGGCCAAGCTGGCCGGCAAGCTGGCGTTCTGGGGGCCGAAGATGGGAGCCAACGCGCCGCAGCAGCCGATCGTGCCGACGGCGCTGCGTGAAAACAGCCTGAGCGTGGATGGCGAGAAGATCGAGCTGCGCGGCACCAGCGGCGTGCTGGCGCATCGCCCGTATGTGTGGATTCCGTCGCTGCACGCCATTGCCGGCAACGTCGCGCTGTTCAGCGGCCTGCACGTGTGGACCGCCGACACCCGACAGCCGGCCGAGCGCCAGGCCTGGCTGGCACAGCTGGACGAGATGGCGGCGCTGAAACCGGCCATCGTGGTGCCGGGGCACATGGCCGCCGGCAGCGCGCTGGATGCGTCGGCCATCGATTACACTCGCACCTACCTGCAGCGTTTTGACCGCGAGGCGGGCAAGGCGGGTAATGCCGCCGAACTGATTGCCGCCATGCAGCGCGCCTACCCGCAGGCCGGCATGGGGCTGGCGCTGGATATTGGCGCCAAGGTGAACAAAGGTGAGATGAAATGGTAAAAGCCACCCTGCATTACTACTACGACCCGCTGTGTGGCTGGTGTTACGGCGCGGCACCGTTGCTGGCCGCTGCGGCCAAGGTTGACGGCCTCGCCATCGCGCTGCACGCCGGCGCGATGATGAGCGGCCCGAACCGCCAGCCGGTGACGCCGCAGCTGCGCCAGTACGTGATGGGTCACGATGCGCGCATCCGGCAACTGAGCGGCCAGCCGTTCGGCGATGGCTACTTCAACGGCCTGCTGCTGGATAGCGGCGCGGTATTCGACAGCACGCCGCCAACGCTGGCGATCCTCGCTGCCGAGGCGCTGGGCGTGGCTGGACTGGCCATGCTGCACCGGCTGCAGCAGGCGCATTACGTAGACGGGCAGCGCATTGCCGATGTCACGGTATTGCAGCAGCTGGCGGTGGAGCTGGGGCTGGATGGTGCGGCCTTCGCCGCCGAATACCAGCGGCAGCAGGGCGAATTCGCCAGCCACGTTGGCCGCAGCCACCGCGACATGGCGGCGCACGGCCTGCGCGGCTTCCCCTCGCTGCTGCTGGAGCTGGATGGCCGTTTGCAGCGGGTGGATTTGTCGGCGTTCCTCGGCAAACCGGAGGCGTTTGCCGGCTACCTGCAAGGCCTGCTGGCCGGTGCCGCCGCCCAGGTGGCGGCCGATGGCCCGCTGTGCACGCCGGACGGTTGCCAGTAGGCGAGAAAATTTCAGTAAAAAAAGCCGCCAGTCAGGCAAGACTGGCGGTTTTTTTTGCGGCCAACGTTGGCCGCGGCTTACTGCGCTACGGCCTGCAGATGCGAGCCCAGCACGCCTTCGGTGCTGCCGGCAGGCTGGCCGGCGGCAACCGCGGCAATCCAGTCGTCGGTGCTGACCACTGCGGCAAAGCCGGTCTGCATCACCACGGTAAACACGCGGTGGATTTCCTCGGCGCTGGCGCTGCCGGCGCGGTTGCGGTACGGCAGCGAGCCGCTGGCGTCGGCCAGCAGTTCCACTTGCCAGCCATCGTGGCTGGCGTGCAGCACGGTGGCGGCATCGCAGTTGTGTGTCATGTAGCCGACGATGCTCAGCGTGTCGATATCGCGTGCGCGCAGCCAGTCGGCCAGGTCGGTGCCGGTAAAGCAGCTGGCCAGCTGCTTGCTGATCAGGTGGTCATGCGGGCGGGCGGCGATGTCCGGATGCAGTGCGGCGCCGTGGCTGCCCTCGGCAAAAATCGGCGTGCCCGGCGGGGTGATGTGCTGCACCACCACCACCGGGATGCCGGCGGCGCTGGCCGCATCCATGGCGCGGCCAACGTTGGGCAGGGTGATGGCCGGGTCCGGATAGCTGATGCCCAGCTTGCCGGTGAAGTATTCGTTCTGTACGTCGATGACGATCAAGGCGCGTTTCGGGCTACTCATGCTGCTCTCCTGGTGTGGGCTGGCGATGACGGCAGTGTGCCGCCGCCATGCCGCCGTCACGAGTGGCCCGGATGACAATTTACGTTAAGATCGGGCCATCTGTGTGCCGGAGTCCGTCATGTCCGAAATCCGTGTTGCCGTGGTGGCATTTGACCGCATCAGCCCGTTCCATCTGTCGGTACCCTGTGTGGTGTTCGGCGAGAACCGCCTGCAAGCGCCGGCTTACCGGCTGCAGGTGTGTGCCGCCGAGGCCGCTCCGCTGGCCAGCTCCGCCGGTTTTGGCCTGTTGCCGGCGGCGGGGCTGGAGGCGCTGGACACCGCCGACGTGGTGATCGTGCCCAGCTGGCGCGATCCGGCCGAAACCGCGCCGGCGCCACTGTTGGCCGCCTTGCGCGCGGCACACGATCGCGGTGCGCGCATTGTCGGCTTGTGCCTGGGCGCCTACGTACTGGCGCAGGCCGGGCTGCTGGATGGCCGCCGTGCCACCACCCACTGGGCCTATGCTGACGATTTTGCCCACCGCTTCCCGGCGGTGACTGTCGATGCCGATGTGCTGTACCTGGATGACGGCTCGCTGCTGACTTCGGCCGGCACCGCCGCCGGGCTGGATTGCTGCCTGCACCTGCTGCGCCAGCTCAGTGGTGCCGCTGCGGCCAACAGTGTGGCGCGACGGCTGGTGACGCCGCCGCACCGCCAGGGCGGGCAGGCGCAGTACATCGAACAGCCGCTGCCGGAAAGCGCGCGGGACGGCCGGCTGGCCGGGTTGCTGGACTGGGTGCGCGCCAATCTGCAGCAGCCGCACACGCTGGACAGTCTGGCGGCCCGCGCGCTGATGAGCCGGCGCACCTTTACCCGCCACTTTCGCCAGCTGACCGGCAGTACGGTGCAGGGCTGGCTGCTGGCGCAGCGGCTGGCATTGACGCAGCAGCTGCTGGAAAGCGGTGCGCTGCCGGTGGAGCAGATCGCGCAGCAGGCGGGCTTCGGCTCGGCCGCCTCGTTGCGGCTGCATTTCCGCCAGGCGTTCGGCGTCGCGCCCAGCGCCTGGCGGCAGACATTCCAGGCCGCCACGCCCGGCTGAGCCGGTGCTTCAGGCGGGCTGGACCAGCGGCGGCCGGCGCTGTTGCCAGGCCAGTACGATGGCCACGGCGATCAGGCTGGCGGCCACGGTGAAGGTGGTGTGCAGGCCGGTGGCCGTGGCCACCGCCGTGGCGGCGGTAATCGGATGGCTGCCACTTGCCGCGGCGAACAGCGCGCCCATCAGCGCGGTGCCGGTAATCAGCCCCAGATTGCGGGACAGGTTGAGCAGGCCGGCAATGAGGCCGCGCTGGCCGGGCGCCTGGCCGCGCATCACCATGGTGTTGTTGGCGGCCTGAAACAGCGCATAGCCGGAGGTCACGGTAATCAGGGCCAGCAGGTAACCCGGCACGCCAAGACTGGCAGGCAGCCAGGCCAGGGCGCCGCAGCCGGCCAGCATGGCGGCCAGACCGCCCACGGTCATGTCTTGCGGGCCGTAGCGGTCTACCAGCTTGCCGGCCGGAACACCGCACAAGGCGGCCGCCAGCGGGCCGCACGACATCACCAGGCCAAGCTGCGCTGCCGCCAGCCCGAGACTGCGGCTCAGATAGAACGGTCCCACCACCAGCGTGGCCATGATCACCGTCGATACCAGCAGGCTCATGATGAGGCCGCTGCGCATGGCGGACTGGCGCAACAACGACAGGCTGAGCAAGGGCGCGGCGGCGCGGCGCTGGTGCTGCACGAAGGCCAGCCCCAGAACGCCGGCCATCGCCAGCAGCGGCAGGCTGGCACCGCCGGCAGCACCATGTCGCTGGGTCATGCCCAGTGCGTAGGCCAGCAGGGCCAGCGCCAGCAGCAGCGTACCGGGCAGATCGAAGCCGCGGGTTGGCCGGCTGGCTGCCGGCGGGTCTGCCGGCAAGCTGCTGGCCATCAGCAGCAGTGCGGCCAGGCCGAGAGGGAACTGGATGACAAATACCGCCTGCCAGCCGAAAAGCGCGATCAAGCCGCCGCCCAGCGATGGTCCCAGCGCGGTGCCGACCGCAGAGGTGGTGCCCAGCAGCCCCATCGCGGTGCCGGTTTTCTCGGCCGGCACGATGTCGGCGACGACGGCCATGCTCAAGGCCATCATGGTGGCAGCCCCCATGCCCTGGCATGCCCGGGCAAGCAGCAGTAGCGGCAGGCTGGGAGTGGCGCAGGCCAGCGCTGCCAGGCTGAACAGGCTGACGCCGGCCAGCAGCAGCCTGCGCCGGCCCAGCAAGTCGCCGAGCCGGCCGATGCTGACGATGAGGGCAGTCAGCGGCAGCAGGTAGGCCAGTACGATCCACTGTACTTGCTGGAAGCTGGCGGCAAACACGCTGGCCAGCGTCGGCAGGGCAATGTTGGCAATACTGGTGCCCAGCGCAGACAACAGCATGGCAAGGGCCAGCGAGAACATGGCCAGACGCGGTCTGGCCGTGGGCGAATGTAGGGTAGGCATATGCGTTTCCGTTAAGGCGTGTGGATCGGGCCGGCGCGGTGTGGCGGGGCGCCGGTGATGTTGACGCTGTAAGCCTAGGGTGGTCCGACATGTGGCGGAAGACGCACGAATTGCATTCGAATAGTGCATGTAACGCCGCATTGTCGAATTGCTGCTATGCTCGGCGGATGACCATGCCAGATCTCAATTTGCTGATTGCGCTCGATGTCCTGCTCGAAGAGGGCAGCGTGGCGCGGGCGGCCCGCCGGTTGCAGCTAAGCCCGTCGGCCATGAGCCGTACCTTGCAGCGCCTGCGCGATGCCACCGGCGACCCCTTGCTGGTGCGCGCCGGCCGCGGCCTGCTGCCCACGCCGCGGGCCGTGGCGTTGCGGGAGCAGGTGAAGGGGCTGGTGCAGGCGGCAGAACAGGTGCTGCGCCCGGCCGCCTTGCTGGACCCGGCGCAGGTCAGCCGCCGTTTCGTGCTGCTGTGCAGTGACGGGTTTGTGGAAAATTTTGGCCCGCCGCTGCTGGACCGGTTGCGCCAGGCGGCGCCGGGAATCCGGCTCGACTTCCTGCCCAAGGTCGATCGTGACACCCGCGCCCGGCATGAAAGCGAGATCGATCTGGAAACCGCGGTGGTCGGGCGGCTGCCGGCCCAGCAGCTGCGGGTGCGGGCGCTGTTTCGGGATCGCTTTGTCGGCGTGGTCAGCCAGTCGCACCCGCTGGCCAGCGGCGAGGTGACGCTGGCGCGTTATCTGGCCTGCGAGCATGTGGCCGACAGCCGCCACGGCATGGGGAACGAGCCGGTAGACCGTGCGCTGCAGGCGCAAGGTGCATCGCGGCGCATCGTCACGTCGGTGGGCGGTTTCGCTGCTGCGCTGGCGCTGGCCCGCCACAGCGGACTGGTGGCCACGGTGCCGGAGCGGCATAGCGGCAACTTGCAGCAGGGGATGTTTGCTTTTGCGCTGCCGCTAGCACTGCCACCGTTCACCGTGTCGATGTTGTGGCATGGCCGGCTGGAAGGCGACCCGGTGCATCAATGGCTGCGTGCCCAGCTGCTGTCTGTCTGCCAGGACACGCCGCCTTCTCTGCCTGTCGGGCCGTGACGCCGGCTTGGCGCGTAGCAGTGCTGCCGTCGCGGCAGGCTTGCCCATTCGTATTGCGCTGCAAGGCGCCGCAGCACATCGCGCGGCCCGCAGCTAGGCGCTCAGCGGGGCGCTGCTTGGGGTGGCTGTGGCGCCCATATGCAGGGCAAGCAGTTCCGACAACGGCATCGGCTGGCCAAACAGATAGCCTTGATAATTATGGCAACCTTGTTGCTGTAAAAATGCCAGCTGCTCTGCGGTTTCCACGCCTTCGGCCACGACGTTCAGGTTCAGCGCCCGGGCCAGCACAATGACGGTACGTACGATGGCGGCATCGTGCTGGTCGTGCATGACGTTGCGCACAAAGGACTGGTCAACTTTCAGCTGGTCGAGCGGCAGTTTTTTCAGGTAGGCAAGTGACGAATAGCCGGTGCCGAAATCATCCAGCGCAAACTGCACGCCGCTGTGCCGTAGTGGTGCCATCTTGCGGCTGCTGGCTTCGATATCGTCTACCAGTCCGCTTTCGGTAAGTTCCAGTACCAGCCGTTGCGGCGGCGCACCGCTGGCGGCGAGTATGCGCTGTACCTGGACGGTAAAATCTGTTTGCCGCAGTTGCCTGATGCTGATGTTCACCGACAGGCTGAGGCCCGCCATGGCGGGCTGCAGGCTGAATTGCTGTAGCTGGAGACAGGCTTGTTCCAGCACCCATTGCCCGATGGGGATGATCAGCCCGGTTTCTTCCGCCAGTGCAATAAAACGGTCCGGACTTAGCAGCCCCAGCGTCGGGTGCTGCCAGCGCAACAGCACTTCCGCGCCATAGATCGTGCCGGTGTGGTCAATCTGCGGCTGGTACAGCAGGCGTAGCTGGTCGCCAGCCACGGCCTGGCGCAGCGCCGCTTCCAGACTGGCGCGTTCGCTCAGGTTCTTTTGCATCTGCGGGTCAAAGAAATGCACCGCATTGCGGCCGGCGGCCTTGGCGCTGTACAGGGCCAGGTCGGCGCGTTTCATCAACTCGTCGCCGTTGTGCTGGCCATCGGCAAACATGGCAATGCCGATGCTGGGGGTGGCGTGGTAGTCATGGCCAGCCAGGTCGTAGGGCACGTTCAGTGCCAGCCGGATGCGTTCACCCAGCCGCTGCGCAAGCTTGGCCGCTTCGTCGTGGTTTTTACTTAAGTTGGGCAGCAAAATCACGAACTCATCGCCCCCGAGCCGGGCCACGGTGTCATCTTCGCGCACGCACTGGTTCAGCCGCAGGGCAACATCCTGCAGCAGCAAGTCGCCCATGTCGTGGCCGAGGGTATCGTTCAGGGTCTTGAAGTTATCCAGGTCGATGAACAGCAGCGCGCCTTCGTTGCCGCGTCGTCCGGCACTGCCGACTGCCTGCTGCAGGCGTTCCAGCAACAGGCGGCGGTTCGGCAGCCGGGTCAGCGGGTCGTAATACGCCAGATTACGGATTTCTTCCTCGGCACGTTTGCGCTGGGTGATATCCGTCAGCGTGGCAACGTAGTGGCTGATGTGGTTTTGCGCATCGCTTACCGCGGTGATGGTGAGCCACTCCGGATAAATGTCGCCGCTCTTGCGACGGTTCCAGATTTCACCGCTCCAGAAGCGACAGCTTTGTAACTGTCGCCACATCTCGTCGTAAAACGCTTGTGGATGTTTGCCCGAACTCAGCAGGTGCGGGGTTTGGCCGACGGCTTCTGCTTCGCTGTAGCCGGTAATGGTGCTGAAGGCGCTGTTGACCCGCAGGATGGTGTTGTCGGCATCGGTAACGAAAATGCCCTCCTGCGATTCGAACGCGGCGGCGGCAATGCGCAGCTGTTCTTCATCGCGCTGACGGCGGGCTTCCAGTTTCTCGAAGCGCAGGTAGTACACGCTGGCCATGCCGATCAGCAGCAGCAGGATGCTGCCAACCATCGCAACCGCGAAATTGGCCTCATGCCGCCAGTTGGCCAGTATCTGCTGGCGATCCAGCCGCACCGCGATGATGAATGGATAGACGCGAGATGCCCGGTAGGCGGTGATCAGCTGGCGGCCATCCGCCAGCTGTTCCGTAAAACTGCCTGCTTCGCTCTGTGCCAGCCGGATACGCAGTGCCGGGCTGTATACCGTGGCAGCAGGCTGCGGATTGCTGCGGATAAGCAGGCTGCCATCGTAACGCAGCAGCGCAATCTGGCCATGCAAGGCTGTGAGGTGCGAGGTGTAAAAGTTCAGGAAGTAATCGGTATTCAGTGCAGCCACGACCGTATGCCAGCTGCCGTCCGGCTGCGGGACATCCAGCAGGAGCGGAATGAAACTGAGGTTGTCCGCCGGCTGCCGGGGGGCGCTCCGCAGATCGGCGAAATCGCGGCCGGCAAACAGTGACCCGCTGCGCAACACCGCCACCGGCGCCGTACTTTGCGGCATGAACATGCGGCGATCCAGTGCGATGCCAAGGTTGGCCGCATTGGAGCTGTGGCGGATGCGGTCGGTGGAATCGGCCAGCGCAACCGAACGCAGGTAGGGTGCCTGCTGCAGGTAGAACGCCAGCCGCTGGCGCGCCTGCGGATCACTACCTGCCAGGGTGAGGGTGTGCTCCACCACGGTGAGGCTCTGGGTCAGCTGGTCTTCCATGGCGCGCGCGGTCAGGCCGGCCAGCGCAAACTGCCGCTCGAGGGCGTCATTGTGCAGTCGCCACAGAACCGCGCCGGTGGCGATGCCTACCGTCAGCAGCACCAGCGTGACCGCCGTCAGAAAGACGTTGCGGCGCCGGCGGCGTGCTGCTGCGGGCGTTCGGGATCCCAAACTGTCCACCGTGTCAGCCGCCTCAGTGCTCAGCAATCGGGTCCAGTTTATTGCGCTTGATGGCAGCTAGCAGACGGCCATCGGCACGCACCTTGTCGAGGAAGGACGATACCCGCTGGTACCAGGCATCGTCGCCCTTCTGCATGGCATAGGCGTAGTGCGTCAGATGATAGGTGCTCGGCGGTGATACCAGGCGGGCCCAGTCGGTGGTTTCCAGCATGCGGCGGCTGAACGGGTAGTCGGTCATGAACACATCGGCGCGGCCGGCTTCCACTTCCTGTTCCCGACCCTGCGGAGTAGCGGTGACCAGCAAGGTGGCTTGCTTCAGTTTCTCGCGCATCACCGCTTCGTGCAGCGTGCCCTTGGCCACGGCCACCACGGTGCCGGGCTTGTCGAGATCGGCCCAGCTCTGGATGCGGCGGTTGCTGCGAGTGGTGATGGCGTAGATATCGCTGATCAGGTGCGGGCGGGTGAAGCGCAGCCGTTCGCTACGCTGCGGGGTGATACCGATGGCAAACATGGCGATGTCGCACTTGTCCTGCTCGATGTCGCTGATCAGCGTGGCAAACGAGCTGTCGATGAAACGCACCGGCACCCGCAGCTCCTGCCCCAGCGCATTGGCCATCTCGATATCGATGCCGGAGAGCTGCAGCGTTTTCGGGTTGCGGTAGGAGATGCCGTAGTAATCCGGCCAGATACAGACTTTCAGCTCGTTGGCGGACTGAATCTTGTCCAGGTGGCCGGCGTGGGCGGCGGGTAGTGCCAGCATACAGGTGGCGGCCAGCAGGCTCAGGACCGTGCGTTTCATGGTGGGTGGGCTTTCGTGGAAACTGGTGACCGTGCCCATACGAAACGAGCCTTGGCAGCATGTGCTGTCAAGGCATCGTGGTAGGCGGTTGCGGCGATTCTATTGGAGCTTGTCCCGGCACAAACTGCGAAAGATCAAACTTGCTGTGGACATTTGTCGCTGATGACTAGTATTGCATTCGCATTTTCTTGCCTTGCGGTGTCCTCGTTCAAGCCGCCTCGAAGCCCTGCAGCACATTCACCGCGTTGACGCCGATGTCATCCACCATGTAGCCGCCTTCCAGCACAAACAGCGTCGGGATGCCGAGCCGGGCCAGCAGTTGGCCGATGCGCAGGTAGTCGTCGTTTTCCAGACAGAAACGGCTGATCGGGTCGTCCTTGAAGGTGTCCACCCCCAGCGAGACCACCACCGCGTCCGGCGCGTAGCCGGCAATGTGCTGGCAGGCATGCTGCAAGGCGGCGCGGTAGCCTTGCCAGTCGGTGCCGTGCGGCAGCGGCAGGTTGAGGTTGTAGCCGAAGCCGTCGCCGGCACCCAGTTCGTCGCGGTGGCCGGAGAAGTATGGGTAGCTGTTCTTCGGGTCGCCGTGCAAGGACAGGAACAACACGTCGGCGCGGTCGTAGAAGATGCTCTGGGTGCCGTTGCCGTGGTGGTAGTCCACATCCAGCACCGCCACGCGGCGGGCGCCGTTGTCGCGCGCGTACTGGGCGGCGATGGCGGCATTGTTCAGGTAGCAGTAACCGCCCATGTATTCGCGCGCGGCATGATGGCCGGGCGGGCGGCACAGCGCGAAGGCGGCGTGCTGGCCGCCGTGGCGGATGGCCTCCATGCCGCTCAGTGCCAGGTCGGCGCTGGTCTTGATCGCCTGCCAGGTGCCGGCGGTGATCGCCACGCCGGCATTCATGGCGTAGAAGCCCAGCTTGCCGTCGATGAATTCCGGCTCCAGATCGCTGCGCAGATCGCGCACCGGCCACACCAGCGGCAGCGCATCGTGGTCGCGGCCGCTGTCGCGCCATTCCTGCCACGCATTCTGCAAGAAGGTGAGGTAGCGCAGGCTGTGCACTCCGGCATAGTGGTCGATGCTGAAGTTCTGCGGGGCGATAACCTCGCCCAGTTGCTGCTGCAGCACGCGGTTGAGCACGGTATCGGCGCGGCTGGGCATCTCGAAGCAGGGCATCAGCACGCCGTCCTTGAGTTCGGAACCGTGGTGCAGGCGGTGGGTGTCGCTGTAGTAGGTAAGCATGGTGGTAAGGCCTGGGCAGGAGGATGGCCCAGTATCGGCGCCGGCGGCGGAAATTGCTTTGCCATTTGCCGCCATCGCTGGCTAGCATTGAGAAAATATTTTCACAGGTTGGCCGCAATGAGCGAAAAAAACCTAAACCGGGCGCTGGATGATACCGATCTGACTATCCTGCGCCTGCTGCAACAGGATGGTGCGCTGTCCAATACCGCGCTGGCGGAGCAGCTGTCATTGAGCGTGACGCCATGCTGGCGGCGGCTGAAACGGCTGGAGGAAGAAGGCTATATCACCGGCTACCAGGCCAATCTGGATCGCCGCAAGCTGGGCTACGATGTGCTGGCCTTCGTGCAGGTGAGCTTCGGCGTGCATGGCGGCGAGTTGCCCAACCGTTTCGAGGCGGCGATGCAGGCCGAGGCGCGGGTGCTGGGCTGCCACAAGATCACCGGCAATGCCGATTACCTGCTGCAGGTGGTGGCGCGCTCGCTGGACGATTACAGCCAGTTCGTCGAGAACGTGCTGCGGCAGATGCCGGGCGTGGCGGCGATTCACTCCAGCCTGGCGCTGCGCGAGATCAAGGCCGGCAGCCGGCTGCCGCTGGGCAGCTAGCCGACAATTATGCCGACTGCGCGCCGGCCAGCTGGGCGCCGGCCTGGGCCGGCAGGCGGCGGAACTGCAGTGTCGACAGCATGGCCAGCCCGCCCATGGCCACGAAGGCCCACGAGAAATCGCTGGCCTGCAGCGTGGCGTGGCCCTGCCAGCTGGCGACCCCCTGCAGCACGAATGCGGCCAACGTGACCCCCACGCCGGCGGCCAGCTGCATCACCACGCTGGACAGGGTGGAGGCATGGCTCATGCCGGCCGGGCTGATGTCGGCAAAGGCGATGGCATTGAGGCTGGTGAATTGCAGCGAGCGCAGGCAGCCGCCCAGCAGGAAGGTCGCCAGCATCAGCCAGTGCGGGCTGTGGGCATCGAACAGGCCGTAGCCGGCAAACGACAGACCGCACAGCATGCTGTTGACCATCAGCACCTGGCGGAAACCGAAGCGCTGCAGGATGCGGCTGACGATGGTTTTCATGAACATGGCGCCCAGCGCGGTGGAACAGGTCAGCAGGCCGGACTGGAATGGCGTCAGGCCAAAGCCCAGTTGCAGCATCAGCGGCAGCAGGAACGGGGTGGAGCCCATGGCGACACGGAACAGGAAGCCGCCGATCAGGCTGACGTGAAACGTGGGCAAGCGCAGCAGCGACAGATCCAGCAGCGGATGCTGGCGGCGGCGCACATGCCACGGATACAGCACCAGCAGCACCGCCCCCAGCAGCGTCAGCAGGGTGGACAAGCCGGCCGACAACATGTGCTTGCCCTCGCTGGCCAGGCCCAGCATCGCCAGCGACAAGCCCAGCCCGACCAGCACAAAGCCGCGGACATCCAGCGGCGGCACCTGGTCATCGCGCAGGTTGGCAATGTAGCGGCCGGCCAGCACCAGCCCCAGCAGGCCGATCGGCAGATTGATCAGGAAAATCCAGCGCCAGTGGAAATAGGTGCTGATGAAGCCGCCCAGCGGCGGACCGACCACCGGCCCCAGCAATGCCGGAATGGTCAGATAGCTCATCGCCCGCACCAGCTGGCTTTTCTCGGTGGTGCGCAGGATCACCAGCTTGCCTACCGGCACCATCATCGCGCCGCCGATACCCTGGATGAAACGCGCCAGCACGAAGCCGACCAGGCTGCTGCTGAAGGCGCACAGCAGCGAGCCGGCGCTGAACACCACGATGGCGGCACGGAAAATGCGGCGGGCGCCAAAGCGGTCGGCCATCCAGCCGCTCAGCGGAATGAACACCGCCAGGCTGACCAGGTAGGAAGTCAGTGCCAGCTTGAGCGCAATCGGGTCGACGCCAAGGGCGCCGGCAATCGCCGGCAGCGAGGTGGCAATCACGGTGGCGTCCATGTTTTCCATGAACAGGGCGGTAGCAATGATCAGCGGCGTGAGCATGCTGCGAGACAGACGGAATGGCATAGCGGGTACAGGCGACAGGCAGGGCGATAATTTACCAGATAGTTAGCCTGTTGATGGTCACGCAAGGTAATGGTTTCCTGTCCGACGGGTCAGGTTGGCCGCAGGCCCGCGGCCAACCTTGTAGCGTTACAGCATCATGCCGCCGGACACCTCGATGCGCTGCGCGTTGACCCAGCGGCTGTCGTCGGACAGTAGCGCCGCAATGGCGCCGCCGATGTCGTCCGCCTCGCCGACGCGGCCCAGTGCCGTCTGGCTGGCAACGAAGCGGTTCAGCTCCGGATTGTCGCGTACCGAGCCACCGCCAAAATCGGTGGCAATGGCGCCTGGGGCGATGGTGTTGACGGCGATGCCGCGCGGGCCCAGCTCTTTGGCCAGGTAGCGGGTCAGCACCTCCACCGCGCCCTTCATCGCCGCGTAGGCGGCATAGCCGGGCAGCGCGAAGCGGGCCAGCCCGCTGGACAGATTCACGATACGGCCGCCGTCGGCCAGCAGCGGCAGCAGGCGCTGGGTGAGGAAAAACATGCCCTTGAAGTGGGTATTCAGCAGCAGGTCGAACTGCGCTTCGCTGGTGTCGGCAAAGGCGGCATGCACACCCATGCCGGCGTTGTTGACCAGAAAGTCGAAGCTGTCACGCTGCCAGTGTGTGCGCAGCGCGCTGCGTACCGCGTCGGCAAAGCCGGCGTGGCTGGCGAGCTGTCCCACGTCCAGTTGCAGCGCGACGGCCTTGCCGCCCAGCGCTGCGATAGCGGCCACCACCTCGTCGGCGGCGGCACGGTTGCTGTGGTAGGTAAGGATGATATCGGTGTGGCGGGCGGCCAGCTTCAGGGCGGTGTTACGGCCCAGGCCACGGCTGGCTCCGGTGATGATGGCGATCTTGCGCATGATGGGTTCCTTGCAGGTGGGCGGGCGGCGGCTGCCGTCATGCGCTGCAGTCTATTGCCGGTTGGTGGCGCAATAAACCGGCTGATTACGGTTAGACTGTACGGATTATCCGGATAATTGGACGGGCAATGGAGCAACTGGACGCGATGCGCATTTTCCTGCGGGTGGCAGAGCTGGGCAGCTTTGTGCGTGCCAGCGAAACGCTGGGCCTGCCGCGCGCCACCGTGTCGGACGCGGTGCGGCAGCTGGAAAACCGGCTGGGTACCCGGCTGCTGCACCGGACCACGCGGCGGGTGCAGCTGAGCCAGGACGGCCAGCTGTTTCTGGAGCGCAGCCGCGACCTGCTGGCGGATTTCGACGAGCTGGGGGCGTTGTTCCAGCAGCAACAGGCGGCGGTCAGTGGCCGGCTGCGGGTGGACATGTCCAGTGGCATCGCCCGCAATATGGTGCTGCCGCAGCTGCCGGCTTTCCTGGCGGCCCATCCGGGGCTGCAGCTGGAGTTGTCGGGCACCGACCGCCGTGTCGACCTGGTGCGCGAGGGTTTCGATTGCGTGGTGCGGGTAGGCGAGATCGGCGATGCCAGTCTGGTCTGCCGGCCGCTGGGGCTGCTGCCGCTGGTGAATTGCGCCAGTCCGGACTATCTGGCGGCGCACGGCACGCCGCAGACGCCGGACGATCTGGCCGGCCACCGGCTGGTGCACTACGTGGCGCAGCTGGGCAACAAGCCGGACGGTTTCGAGTATCTGGATGCCGACGGCCAGCGCCGTCATGTCGCGGTAGCCGGCCAGCTGGTGGTGAACAGCGCCGATGCCTACCTGGCGGCTTGCCTTGCCGGCATCGGCATCATCCAGTTGCCGCGCATGGCGGTGACGGCACAGTTGGCTGCCGGGCAGTTGCAGGAGGTGCTGCCGCAATGGCAGGCGGCACCGATGCCGGTGAGCCTGCTGTATGCCAACCGCCGCCACCAGCCGCGACGGGTGCAGCTGTTCATGAACTGGCTGGACGCGGTGATCCGTCCGCAGCTGCAGGCGGTGGCGGTTGCTGCGACCTAGTCCACTTTCAGCCGGGCGCCGCCGGTACTGCCGCGACGTTTGGGCAGACTGAGCGTCAGTACGCCGTTTTCGTACTTGGCGCTGGCCTGCTCGCGGTCGATGTCGGCCGGCAGCTGGAAGCTGCGCGACACCATGCCGTAGTAGCGCTCGCTGCGCAGGTTGCGCTCGTCCTTGTGCTGGCTGTCGAACTGTTTCACCTCGGCCTTGATGGTGACCTGGGCGCCGTCGATCTCGACATGGATGTCTTCCTTGTCGACGCCCGGCACTTCGGCCAGCACGGTGTAGCCGTTGTCGGATTCGTTGACGTCCAGCTTGATCTGCGAGGGCAGGGTGTCACCGTGCAGCGGCTTGATGAAGAACCCCGGGCTGGCGAAATCGCGGAACAGTTCGTCGAACAGGCCATTGCGGGAGGGCAGGATGTTCATGACTTCTCCTTGCATATCAGAGGGTTGACACGGCGGCTGCGCCGCTTGCCCTTGATATAGTGCCCCTGTCGCCGCTTCTCAAGCCGGCTAAAACGCGGAGTTGATCTGCCGCAGATAACAACAAGGCCACGCGCTGGCGTGGCCTTGTCCTGGGGCGCAACGGGCTTATTGCAGCTCCAGCGCCAGCAGTTCTTCCACCGTCTGGCGGCGGCGGATCAGGCGGTCGCTGTCGCCATCCACCAGCACTTCGGCGATCAGCGGGCGGGTGTTGTAGTTGCTGGACATCGAGGCGCCGTAGGCACCGGTATCGTGGAATACCAGCAGGTCGCCGATGTTGGCCGCCGGCATGCGACGCGGCACCACCACGCCACCGTCGCCCTGGGTGAACACGTCACCGGATTCGCACAGCGGGCCGGCCACCACGCAGTCTTTTTCGGCCTGTTGCACGCCGTCATGCGGTACCACGCTGATGTGGTGGTAGCTGCCGTACATCGACGGACGCATCAGCTCGTTGAAGCCGGCATCCACCAGCACGAAATGGTTGCGGCCAACGTCCTTGGTGGCGCGGACCTCGGCCAGCAGGTTGCCGGACTCGGCCACCAGGTAGCGGCCGGGCTCGATCTCCAGTGCCAGCGGATGGCCGATCAGCGCGGCGGCTTCCTGGCGCGCGGCATCCCACAGCCCGAAATAATGGCCGGTATCCACGGTGGCGTCGCCGTCGCGATACGGAATCGACAGCCCGCCGCCGGCGGAGATGGCGTGCAGGTCGTGGCCGGCGTTCTTCACCAGCCGTACCAGGTTGACCATGGCGCCGCACACTTCCTGCAGGTGGCTGTAGTCGACGCCGGAGCCGATGTGCATGTGCAGGCCGATCAGCTGCAGGCCGTACTGGCGGATCACCGCCAGCGCTGCCGGCAGGTCGCTATGCCAGATGCCGTGCTTGCTGTGCTCGCCACCGGTATTGGTCTTGTTGCTGTGGCCATGGCCGAAACCCGGGTTGATGCGCAGCCACACGCGATGGCCGGGGGAGGCTTCGCCCAGCTGCTGCAGCATGTCGATGGAACCGGCGTTGACCGGAATGCTGTGCTCGACCACCAGCGCCAGCGTCGGGCGGTCGATCAGGTCGGCGGTGAACACGATGCCGGACGGCTCGCCGGCAGCATCGAAGCCGGCGGCCAGCGCACGCAGGATTTCGCCACGCGATACCGCGTCCACTTTCACGCCCTGTTCGCGCATCAGCTGCAGGATGTGCACGTTGCTGCAGGCTTTTTGCGCGAAGCGGATGGTGTCGAACTGGCGCAGTGCGGCGATACGCTCGCGGATCACCGCGGCGTCGTAAGTCCACAGCGGGGTGCCGTATTGCTGTGCCAGCGCGGCGAGGCGGGCGGTGTCGGGAGTCTGCATGGAATTTTTCCTGATCTGGAAGTGGCTGCCTTGCATCATGCCGCCGGTGGTTGATTCAGTAAAATGCTAATATTTTGCCAATCAATTCATTTTTGATATGGAATGGTGATGAGCATTTCACACCGACACATCGAAGTGTTCCGCGCGGTGATGACCAGCGGCAGCGTCACCGCCGCCGCCGCCTTGCTGCACACCTCGCAGCCCACCGTCAGCCGCGAGCTGGCGCGGCTGGAGCAAATGCTGGGCTTTGTGTTGTTCGACCGCATCAAGGGCCGGCTGCAGCCGACGGCGCCGGCACTGGCACTGTTCGACGAGGTGCAGCGTTCCTATATCGGTCTGGAACGTATTGTAGAAACTGCGGCCAACCTGGCGCGGCCGGATGGCGGCCAGCTGGCCGTCGCCTGCCTGCCGGCGTTTGCCCATGCCTTGCTGCCGGCGGTGTGCCGGCGCCTGCAACAACAGGCGGGCAATGTGCGGGTGGCAATCACGCCGCAGGAGTCGCCGCTGCTGGAGGAGTGGCTGTCGGCGCAGCGCTTCGACATCGGTCTGACCGAATCGGCGGAGCCGCCGCCGGGCACCAGCCTGCAGCCGCTGCTCAGCGCCGACGAAGTGTGCGTATTGCCGGAGGGTCACCCACTGCTGGCCAAGGCGGTGCTGGCGCCGCAGGATTTTGCCGGGCAGCCGTTTGTCAGCCTGTCGCCGCAGGATGCCTACCGGCTGCAGCTGGATGCGGTGTTCGCCGCCGCCGGCGTGGCGCGGCAGCTGGTGTGGGAGACGCACAGCGCGGTGTCGGTGTGCGCACTGGTGCAGCAGGGGCTGGGGGTCGCCATCGTCAACCCGCTTACCGCGCTGGCCATGGCCGGACAGGGGATGCAGCTGCGCCGCTTTGCCGTATCGGTGCCGTTTGCGGTTAGCGTGGTGTTGCCGCAGTTCCGGCCATCGACACCGCTGAGCGGCACTTTTGTCGCACTGCTGCAGCAGGAGGCGGCGCTGCTGCAGCAACGGCTGGCGGCGATCTAGCCGGCCGGCTGCAACTAGCGGTTTCGTATGCGACCGCAGGGTTAAGGCATTGCTGTGATTGTGTTTTTGGCTGTTGTGCGTGGGCGACGCATGTTTACGGTTTGTTTAGAGTTTATTGCTGTTTTTGTTTAAAATTACTGCATTAAATAATTGCAGGCCGTGCGGACGCCGTTCCGTATCGTTCTTTCAGAAAACAAACCGGAGGATGTCTTGGTGCGACGGACGCTACTCGTGTTCTGCTGTTTGCTGTATTGCGGCCTGGCCCAGGCCATGTCGGTGACTTTCATCAACCCGGGCAAGCATGACGAGATCTATTGGCTGACCGCCACGCGCGCGATGCAGGCCGCGGCCGACGATCTGGGCGTGCAGCTGGAAGTGCTGTACGCCGAGCGGGTTCATCCCCGCGCCGTGGAATTCGCCCGCGAGATCGTGGCCCGCCCCAGGGACAAGCGCCCGGACTATGTGATCCTGTCCAACGACTACGGCACCGGACCGGAAATCCTGCGGTTGCTGGATTCCGCCGGTATCCGCACCTTCCTGGCCTTTAGCGGCCGTGGCGACGACAAGGGGCCGGAGCCGATGGGCGCGCCGCGCACCCAGTTCCACCTGTGGCTGGGGTCGCTGGAGCCGCGCGCGGAAGATGCCGGCTACCAGTCGGCCAAGGCGCTGATCCAGCGTGCGCGCAAGGCGAAGCTGCCGCGGGTGGGCGGCAAGCTGCAGCTGATCGCCATTGGTGGCGACCGTTCCACCCCTGCCTCGATCGCCCGGGACGAGGGCATGCGCAAGGCCGTGGCCGAAGCCGGTGACGTGGAGCTGGTGCAGGAGGTCTACGCCGCCTGGAACCGCGCGCGCGGCGCGGAGCAGAGCGATTGGCTATACCTGCGTTATCCGCAGGCGCGCATGGTGTGGGCCGGCAACGACCTGATGACCTTTGGCGCCATGGACAGCTGGCGTAAGCGGGGCGGCCAGCCGGGCAAGGATGCCTTCTTCAGCGGCATCAATACCTCGACCGAAGCGATGCAGGCACTGCGTGACGGCAGCCTGGCTGCGCTGTCCGGCGGCCATTTCATTGCCGGCGCCTGGGCGCTGGTGATGCTGTACGACTACAACCGCGGCATCGACTTCGCCACGGAAGGGCTGGAGCTGGATCGCACCATGTTCACGCTGTTCGATGCCGCCAGCGCCGAGCGCTATCTGCGCTATTACGGAGATATGGATTTCTCGCGCGTCGACTTCCGTCACTACAGCAAGGCATTCAATCCGCGTCTGAAGCGCTACGATTTCGGCTTCCAGCAACTGCTCAAGTAAGAAAGTCGCACTTTGCCGCAAAACTTCCGCTCGCTTGCCTATGCGCTGATCCGCCGTCTGGCCCTGCTGGCGACTTGCTGTACCCTGCTGTTCAGTGCCGTGCAGGGGGTGTGGACGTACCACTCGGTGCGGCAACAGCTGCTGGGCAATATCCAGTACGTTGCCAGCAGCAATATGCCGATGCTGTCGGTGGCGCTGTGGGACATCGAGCCGGCCACCGTGCGGCAGCAGCTGGCGGTGATCGCCGCCCGACCAGGCGTCGGCTTTGTGCGCGTCAATGTGGTGACCGGGCAGATGTTCGAGGCCGGCGATGCCTCGCTGCTGTACCACAACCAGGTCTCGCGCTTTGTCATTCCGCCGCCGGCCGGTGGCGGCAAGGCGCTGGGCGAGCTGCTGATCGTGCTCAAGGACAACTACATCTACCGGCAGGTGGCGTTAGCCCTGGCCGGCATGTTGCTGGGCTATTTCCTGCTGACGGTGTTGCTCTGTGCGCTGGTGGTGTACGTGCTGCGGCGCGACCTGGAAAAGCCCATGCACGCGATGGCCGATTTTGCCGGCCGCCTCGGCCCGCACACGCTGACCTCGCCGCTGCGGCTGCAGCGCGGCAAACGCGATATGCATGACGAGATCGATCTGGTCGCCGCCGGTTTTGGCACCCTGCAGAATGCGCTGACCGAACATATCGAGTCGCTTGACCAGCAGGTGGCGGAGCGCACGCGGCAGCTGGAAAGCGCGCTGGCCGATATTCGCGACCTGCTGACCCATGACACCCTGACCGGTTGTTACAACCGTGCGTTTCTGGACGAGCGCCTGCCGCAGGAAACCGCGCGGGCGCAGCGAAGCGGCCAACCGCTGGCGCTGGTGTTCTGCGATATCGATCACTTCAAGCAGATCAACGACGAATACGGCCACCTGGTCGGTGACGAGGTGCTGCGCGAGGTGGCCACGCGCCTGCGCAGCCAGCTACGCAACGATATCGACTGGGTGGTGCGTTTCGGTGGCGAAGAGTTCGTGGTGGTGCTGCCGGATACCGGCGGCGACAACGCCCGCCTTGTGGCCGAGCGGCTGCGCGAGGCGGTTGCCACTTCCATGCTGCTGGAGGATGGCCGCCGCCTGCAGTTGACGGCCAGCCTCGGTGTCGCCATCTGGCAGCCGGACGAAGAGCTGGACGCGTGGCTGAAGCGGGCCGATACCCTGCTGTATCAGGCCAAGATGCAGGGCCGCAACCGCGTGGAAAGCTGAGCCGCCTGTCCACTGCCGACCGGCATCACAGCGGGTCAGATTGCGCCCAGATGCCTAGTCCCTCGTTACGTGCCTCACGCTCGAACGGTACGTAGTAATAGGCGCCGTATTGCGAGCGGTCGACACTGCCCAGCCCGCGGCTTAGCAACGCTGCCGTGATATCCGCCTTGTATAGCCGCACGCGGGCCAGGTCGCGGCCAACCTTGTCTACCCCGAACACATCCACCCGCACCTGCTGATACAACAGGATGTTGTCCAGCTGGGTATAGCTTGCGGCCGCCAGCGGGTGGTTGTCCGGCGGCGGCTGGAACGCCAGCAGGCTGACGCGCACGCGGCTTTGCTCGACCTCTTCGCTGTCCGGCAGCTGGCGATAGCGCACACAGCTGAAAGCGTTGCCGGACTCTACCGCCTGCACTACGCAGTAGAAGCTGGTCAGCAAACCCTCGGCGCGGGCGAGGGCTGGTGCGGCGGATAACAGGCACAACAGCAAGCAGTGCCAGCAGGAGAATCGGGACATGGGCAGGCTCGGATGGAATGCCCCATTGTCGCCGCTGGATCATGCGTGGATTTGTCGACCATGTATCCGCGTTGTCACAAGCGCCGTAGCGTAACTACAAATACGATGCGGCCAACCTGTCAGCAGGTTGGCCGCAATGTTGGCGTGGAGGCGCTGCCGGTTTAGAACGCGTCAGACGGCACCCGCACCCAGCCCTCCATCAGGATGCGCGCGCTGCGGCTCATGATGGCTTTGGTGACCAGCCACTGGCCGTCGACCAGTTTGGCCTCGGCACCCACGCGCAGGGTGCCGGACGGATGGCCGAAACGCACCGTGTTGCGTTCGCCGCCACCGGCCGCCAGGTTCACCAGCGTGCCGGGCACGGCGGCGGCGGTGGCGATGGCTACCGCGGCGGTGCCCATCATGGCGTGGTGCAGCTTACCCATCGACAGCGCCCGCACCAGTACATCGATGTCGCCGGCCTTGATCTGCTTGCCGCTGGCGGCGGTGTAGTCGGCCGGCGGCGCGACGAAGGCGATTTTCGGCGTGTGCTGGCGGGTAGCGGCTTCTGCCGGCGTCTTGATCAGCCCCATGCGCAGCGCGCCGGCGACGCGGATGGCTTCGAATCTTGCCAGCGCCGCCGGGTCAGTGTTGATGGCCTCACGCAGCTCGGTGCCGCTGTAACCGATGTCGGCGGCATTGACGAAGATGGTGGGAATGCCGGCACTGATCATGGTGGCCTTGAAGGTGCCGACGCCGGGTACTTCCAGATCGTCCACCAGCTTGCCGGTGGGGAACATGCTGCCGCCTTCGTCGCCGTCGTCAGACGGATCCATGAACTCCAGCACGATCTCGGCCGCCGGAAAGGTGACGCCATCCAGCTCGAAATCACCGGTTTCCTGTACCTGGCCGTTAGTCACCGGCACATGGGCGATGATGGTTTTCTGGATATTGGCTTGCCAGATGCGCACCACACACACGCCGTTGTCCGGCACGCGCGCCGGGTCGATCAATCCGGCGTGGATGGCAAAAGCGCCGGCGGCGGTGCTCAGGTTGCCGCAGTTGCCGCTCCAGTCGACAAAGGCCTTGTCGATGGCGACCTGGCCGTACAGGTAGTCCACGTCGTGATCGGGCTGGCTGCTTTGGGACAGGATCACGCACTTGCTGGTGCTGGAAGTGGCGCCACCCATGCCGTCGATGTGGGCGGAGTAGGGGTCGGGGCTGCCGATCACGCGCATGAACAGCGCATCGCGTGCCGGGCCGGGCTGCTGGCAGCGTTCCGGCAAGTCCTGCAGGCGGAAGAACACTCCCTTGCTGGTGCCGCCGCGGATGTAGGTGGCGGGGATGCGAATCTGGGAAGGGTGAGCCATGGGCGCTCCTGGATAAAAATGTCGGGCGGCAAACTGCTTGCGGCCAACCTCGCAAGGTTGGCCGCAGCGTGGCATCAGGCGGTGGCGCCTTGCAGGAAGTCCTTGGCAAAGCGTTGCAGCACGCCACCGGCTTCGTACACCGACACCTCTTCGTCCGAATCCAGACGGCAGGTTACCGGCACTTGCAAGGTCTCGCCGTTCTTGCGGTGGATCACCAGCGTCAGCTCGGCGCGCGGGGTCAGCTGGCCCTGCACATCATAGGTTTCGGTGCCGTCCAGCTGCAGCGTCTTGCGGGTGGTACCCGGCTTGAACTCCAGCGGCAGCACGCCCATGCCGATCAGGTTGGTGCGGTGAATGCGCTCGAAGCCTTCGGCGACGATGGCTTCCACCCCGGCCAGACGCACGCCTTTGGCGGCCCAGTCACGCGAGCTGCCCTGGCCGTAGTCGGCGCCGGCCACGATGATCAGCGGCTGCTTGCGGTTCATATAGGTTTCGATGGCTTCCCACATGCGCATCACCTTGCCTTCCGGTTCCACACGCGCCAGCGAGCCTTTCTTCACTTCACCATCCACCACGGCCATTTCGTTTACCAGCTGCGGGTTGGCGAAGGTGGCGCGCTGCGCGGTGAGGTGGTCGCCGCGGTGGGTGGCGTAGGAGTTGAAGTCCTCCTCCGGCAAGCCCATCTTGTGCAGGTACTCGCCGGCTGCCGAGTTCATCAGGATGGCGTTGGACGGCGACAAATGGTCGGTGGTGATGTTGTCCGGCAGCAGTGCCAGCGGGCGCATGCCGCGCAAGGTGCGCTCACCGGCCAGCGCGCCTTCCCAGTACGGCGGGCGGCGAATATAAGTGCTCATCGGGCGCCAGTCGTACAGCGGCGAGGCGGCCTTCTCGGTGGCGCGCTTCTCGAACATCGGGATGTAGATCTGGTTGAACTGCTCCGGCTTCACCGCGCGTGCCACGATGGCGTCGATTTCCTCGTCACTCGGCCAGATGTCCTTGAGGCGGATTGCCTTGCCATCCACCACGGTCAGCACATCCTGCTCGATGTCGAAACGTACGGTACCGGCGATGGCGTAGGCCACCACCAGTGGCGGCGAGGCCAGGAAGGCCTGCTTGGCGTACGGGTGGATACGGCCGTCGAAGTTGCGGTTGCCGGACAGTACGGCGGTGGCGTACAAGTCGCGGTCAATGATCTCCTGCTGGATGTGCGGTTCCAGCGCACCGGACATGCCGTTACAGGAGGTACAAGCATAGGCGACGATGCCGAAGCCCAGTGCTTCCAGGTCGTCCAGCAGGCCGGCTTCTTCCAGATACAGTTTCACCACCTTGGAGCCAGGGGCCAGCGAGGTCTTCACCCACGGCTTGCGTACCAGGCCGAGCTTGCGGGCGTTGCGGGCCAGCAGGCCAGCGGCGATCACATTGCGCGGGTTGCTGGTGTTGGTGCAGCTGGTGATGGCGGCGATGATTACCGCACCATCCGGCATCAGGCCCTGCGCTTCTTCGGCGCGCGCCGCTTCCAGGTTGGCCGCAATGCCGCGCTCGGCCAGCGCCGAGGTCGGCAGGCGTTTGTGCGGGTTGGACGGGCCGGCCATGTTGCGCACCACGCTCGACAGGTCGAAGCGCAGTACGCGCTCGTACTGCACCTCGCGCAGGCTGTCGGCCCACAGGCCGGCTTCCCTGGCGTAGCTTTCCACCAGCTTTACCTGTTCGTCGCTGCGGCCGGTCAGGCGCAGATAGTCCAGCGTCTGGCCGTCGATGGCGAACATGGCGGCGGTGGCGCCGTATTCCGGAGCCATATTGGAGATGGTGGCACGGTCGCCGATGGTGAGGCTGGCAGCACCGGCACCATAGAATTCCAGATAGGCGCCGACCACTTTTTGCTGACGCAGGAATTCGGTGAGCGCCAGCACCACGTCAGTGGCGGTGATGCCGGGCTGGCGGCGGCCGCTCAGCTCCACACCGACGATATCCGGCAGCCGCATCCACGAGGCGCGGCCCAGCATCACGTTTTCGGCTTCCAGGCCGCCCACGCCCACCGCGATCACGCCGAGCGCATCCACGTGCGGGGTATGACTGTCGGTGCCGACGCAGGTATCCGGGTAGGCCACGCCGTTGTCGGCGTGGATGACCGGCGACATCTTCTCCAGGTTGATCTGGTGCATGATGCCGTTGCCGGCCGGAATCACGTCCACGTTGTCGAACGCGGTCTTGGTCCACTCGATGAAGTGGAAGCGGTCTTCGTTGCGCCGATCTTCGATGTCTCGGTTTTTCTGGAACGCCTCCGGGTCGAAACCACCGCATTCCACGGCCAGCGAGTGGTCGACGATCAGCTGCACGGGCACCACCGGGTTCACCTTGGCCGGGTCGCCGCCCTGGTCGGCAATGGCGTCACGCAGGCCGGCCAGATCCACCAGCGCGGTCTGGCCGAGGATGTCGTGGCAAACCACGCGGGCCGGGAACCACGGGAAGTCGCGCTCGCGCTTGCGCTCGATCAGCTGCAGCAGGCAGTCGTTGATGATGGCCGGGTCGGCACGGCGGACGATGTTCTCGGCGTGTACGCGGGCGGTATAGGGCAGGCCGGCCCAGGCGCCGGGCTGGAGGGCTTCAACGGCGGCACGGGCATCGAAGTAGTCGAGGGCGGTGCCGGGCAGTGGCTTGCGGTATTGGCTGTTCATGGCATGGGCACAAGGGTGAGGGTGGCGATTACCTTGCGGCCAACGTTGGCCGCAAGGTGCCGGATGCTGGTTATTGTTGTGGGGCCGCACCACCGGCAGGTGACGCGGCCTGACGGCTTAGCGTTGCGACAGCGGCACGAAAGGCAGGTCTTCCGGGCCGGTGTAGTTGGCCGACGGGCGGATGATCTTGCCATCGACACGCTGCTCCATCACATGCGCGCTCCAGCCGCTGGTGCGGGCGATCACAAACAGCGGGGTGAACATCGCGGTGGGCACGCCCATCATGTGGTAGCTCACCGCGCTGAACCAGTCCAGGTTCGGGAACATCTTCTTGATGTCCCACATCACGGTTTCCAGCCGTTCGGCGATGTCGAACATCTTGGTGTCGCCGGCGGCCAGCGACAGTTCGCGCGCCACTTCCTTGATCACTTTATTGCGCGGGTCGCTGATGGTGTACACCGGGTGGCCGAAGCCGATCACCACCTCCTTGCGTTCCACGCGGGCCTTGATGTCGGCCTCGGCTTCGTCCGGGTTTTCGTAGCGTTTCTGCACTTCGAACGCTACTTCGTTGGCGCCGCCGTGTTTCGGGCCGCGCAGCGCGCCGATGGCGCCGGTGATGGCGCTGTACAGGTCGGAGCCGGTGCCGGCGATGACGCGGGCGGTAAAGGTGGAGGCGTTGAATTCGTGCTCGGCATACAGGTTCAGCGAGGTGTGCATCGCGCGTACCCATTGCTCGGACGGCTTCTCGCCATGCAGCAGGTGCAGGAAGTGGCCGCCGATGGAGTCGTCATCGGTTTCGACGTGGATGCGCTTGCCGTTGTGGCTGAAGTGGTACCAGTACAGCAGCATCGAGCCGAGGCTGGCCATCAGCCGGTCGGCGATGTCGCGGGCACCAGCGGCGTTGTGGTCGTCTTTTTCCGGCAGCGCGCAGCCCAGCGCGGACACGCCGCTACGCATCACGTCCATCGGATGGGCGGCGGCCGGCAGCGCTTCCAGCACCGCTTTTACCGACGCCGGCAGGCCGCGCAGGCTTTTCAGTTTCTTCTTGTAGCCGGCCAGCTCGGCCTTGTTCGGCAGCTTGCCGTGTACCAGCAGGTAGGCGACTTCTTCGAATTCGCAGTGCGCCGCCAGGTCCAGGATGTCGTAGCCGCGGTAGTGCAGGTCGTTGCCGGTGCGGCCAACGGTGCACAGTGCAGTGTTGCCGGCGGCAACGCCGGACAGGGCAACGGATTTCTTCGGTTTGCCGGTCAGAACCACTTCACTCATGCTGTTTCTCCTTTGTGCGGCCGCCGGGCGGCCTGGCGATGACGGTGCGGCGCTGCCGCAATAACTGCGATGGGGGTGGGGTTGGCCGCGCTCTGTGTATGGTTGTGGCTTGTTGCGGCCAACCCCGGTAACGCTTACTTGTTCTTGCCTTCGGCAAACAGGGCGTCCAGTTTCTGCTCGTAGTCGTGGTAGCCCAGGTGGTCGTACAGCTCCATGCGGGTCTGCATCTTGCCGACCACGTTCTGCTGGGTGCCGTCCTGGCGGATGGCGCCGTAAACCTCCAGCGCAGCCTTGCTCATGGCGCGGAATGCCGACAGCGGATACAGCACCATGCTGACGCCGTGCTCGCCCAGCTCCCTGGTGGTGTACAGCGGGGTGGCGCCGAATTCGGTGATGTTGGCGAGTACCGGCACTTTTACCGCCTCGGCAAACTGCCGGTACATCGCGAGATCGGTGATGGCCTCGGGGAAGATCATGTCGGCGCCGGCTTCCACGCAGGCCACGGCGCGTTCGATGGCGGCGTCCAGACCTTCCACCGCCAGCGCATCGGTACGGGCCATGATCACCATGCCGTGCTTGCGGGCGTCGGTGGCGGCCTTGATGCGGTCGACCATTTCGTCCTGGCTGACGATGGCCTTGTTGGGGCGATGGCCGCAGCGTTTTTGCTGTACCTGGTCTTCGATGTGCACGGCGGCGGCGCCGGCTTTTTCCAGGCTGCGTACCGCACGGGCAATGTTGAAGGCGCCGCCCCAGCCGGTGTCGATATCCACCAGCAGCGGCAAGTCGGTCACGTCGGTGATGCGGCGCACGTCGATCAGTACGTCTTCCAGCGTGGTGATGCCCAGGTCGGGAATGCCGCAAGAGCAGGCCGCCACGCCGCCGCCGGACAGGTACAACGCCTTGAAGCCGCTATGCTCGGCCAGGCGTGCGGCATAGGCGTTTACCGCGCCAACGACCTGCAGGGGTTTTTCTTGGGCGACTGCGTCGCGGAAACGTTGGCCGGGTGTCGTCATCGGGGGCTCCTGTCCTTGTTCTGGGGTGATTTGCATAAATTCTAGCAAGTGCTTGGTTTTTTGAAAACAGACTTTTTGTCCCAGGGGCTGTCACCTGCAGTCACAGGCTGGCTTGCCAACTGGCTGCCGTGGTTCAATGTGCAGCTCGGGGTGTTGTCGTAATTCAGTGTGAACTAATGCGGAGGGCCTCCGGTCATAAGTTGTGCCCTGTGCCGGCTCAACCGGCGACAAACTAAAAACAGCAGGGCGAATCAGGGAGTGAATGACAACGATGAGCGATCGAGAACTCGATCAGCAACTGGTGGAGCGTGCCCAGCGCGGCGAAAAACGTGCGTTCGACTTGCTGGTCAGCAAGTATCAGCGCCGTCTGTCACGGCTGTTGTCGCGGTTTATCCGCGATAGTGCCGACATTGAAGACGTGACGCAGGAAGCTTTTGTAAAGGCATACCGCGCCTTGCCGTCGTTTCGTGGCGAGAGCGCGTTTTATACCTGGCTGTACCGGATTGGCATCAATACAGCCAAGAATTTTCTGACCTCGGCCGGGCGGCGGCCAGTGGTAAGTGCGGAGTATGAGGACGAGGACGGCGATACGCTGGATATGGCCTCGCAGGTGCCGGACTACCACACGCCCGAGGCGGAAATGATGAACCAGCAGATATTGGCCGCGGTCAATGCGGCGGTAGCGCGTCTGCCGGAAGAATTGCGTACGGCGATCTCCCTCCGGGAAATGGAGGGCCTCAGTTACGAGGAAATTGCTGAGGCAATGAATTGTCCGATCGGCACCGTGCGGTCACGGATTTTCCGTGCCCGCGAGGCGATTGCGACAGAGTTGCGTCCGTTGCTGGACACGGCCAAAAACAAGAGATGGTGAGAAGATGATGAAAGAAAACCTTTCCGCCCTGATGGATGGTGAACTGGCCGACAAGGATGCCGAGCCGCTCATCAAGCGCCTGGCCGGCGATGCCGAGTTGCAGTCGGCGTGGCAGGAGTTTCACCTGATTGGTGATGCCCTGCGCGGTGCCTCGCTGCTGTCGGTGGATGTGCGCAGCGAGGTAAGCAGCACGCTGGCAACCGAGCCGACCGTGCTGGCGCCGCGTTCGTTGCAGCGTCGGGTCAGCCGTCCGGCGGCCCGCTTTGCGGTGGCGGCTTCGGTGGCGCTGGCGGGCGTGGTGGGTTGGTACAGCTGGCAGAGCCAGCCGGCAGATGCCGGTCTGGTTGCCCAGGTGGTGCCGGCGCCGTCTGCCCAGTTGCAGCAAGTGGCGGATGGTAGCCAGTTGTATCTGGATGCGCATCAGGATGGTGCCGTCGGTGACGGTTTGACGCGAGTTGGCCTCAGCCAGCCAGTTGCCCAGGGGGTGCGTTGATGCGTCGGCTGGCCGTCTGTGTCCTGATTTCTCTGCCGCTGGTTGCCCATGCCGAAGATGACTGGTCGTTGTTGCGTCGAGCGGCGGTTGCTGGCCAGTCTTTTCCTTTCAGTGCCATCTATTCCCACCCGTTGGGCGGCGAGCTGGAAACCTTCCGTATTTACCGCAGCAGTGAAGATGGCTTGCTGCGCGAACGGCGCGAGTCGCTGGACGGGTTGCCGCGCGAAATCGTGCGCCAGGGTAGCGAGCTTACCTGCTATGCGCCGGATGCCCGCTCGCTGAGCGCGGCCAAGCTGGGTGCGGTAAAAATGTTCCCGGCCGTGTTGCCGGATGCGCCAGCGGATCTCGCGGTGGCGTACAACCTGAGCCGTGGCGGTATGGATCGCGTGGCCGAGCGCGACTGCCAGTGGTTGCTGCTCAAGCCGCGCGAGGTCAATTCCCGTTACAGCCAGCGTTTGTGTATCGACCCGGTCACGGCATTGCCGCTGAAGGTGGTAACCGGTGGCGTGCGCGGCGAGGTGATCGAGCAGTTTGCTTTTACCGAGTTGACCCTCGGACCGGAGCATGACAGATCGAAGCTGCGGCCGCGTTACAAGCAGTCACTGTCGCTGGGGACGGCGGCAGTGGTGAAAAGTGCGCAACCGCCGCTGGAAGTGAAGGGTATCCCCGCTGGTTTCCGGCTGCTTCGCTACATGAGCCGGCCGCTGCCGGGCCACGAGCAGGCGGTGCAGCACTATGTATACTCGGACGGTTTTGCCAAGCTGTCGCTGTTTGTCGAAACCTCGGATGCCGAAGTGCCTGCACATCCGGTGGTTATCGCGCCCAACGGTATTGGGGTGGCATCCCGCCGGGCTGGTGAGCAATTGCTGACGGTGGTGGGGGATATGCCGGAAGCGGGTCTGCAGTCCGTCCTGAAAAATATTCGTCTCGTCCCGAAGTAATATGATCGAAACCGAAGCGCGGGTATTGCGGGTGGAGCCCGGTTTTGCCTGGGTGGAGCCCCGCCCGCATTCTCCCTGCGGGCAATGTGATCCGGTTTCCGGCTGTCGCTCGTTGCAGCTGGCACGGATGTTCAGCCTGCGCCAGCCGCAGTTCCGGGTGCTGGATCCGCTGGGGGTGAATGCAGGCGAACAGGTCAAAATCGCGGTGCCGGAATCCGGCATGCTGCGTAGTGCCGGCTTGCTGTATGCCGTGCCGGTATCTGCCTTGTTGCTGGGAGCCATGCTGGCCTCCGCTGCCGGCGAGTTGGCCGCAGTGGCCGGCGGGTTGTTTGCCTTGCTGTTTTCCTTGTTGCTGGTGCGTGGCTACAGCCGTCGCCTTGCCGGCGATGTGCGATTTCAGCCGCATATCGCCAGTCGTGCCTCTTCTTCTCAACTTTCCGTGGAGTTTGTCAGAACATGCCGCTCAAGAAGCTGATTGCCGCCTCTATGCTGATGGCCGGCTTGATTGCCAGTCCTGTGATTCACGCCGCACCGGTAACGGTGCTGCCGGACTTCACCCAGCTGGTCGAGGACCAGGGTAAGGCGGTGGTGAATATCCGTACGGTCGGTACGGTACGGCAGATGGTGCGCGAGCTGCCGCAGGGCATGGAAAACGATCCGTTCTCCGAGTTTTTCCGCCAGTTTGCCCCGCCGCAGCTGCGAGAGTACCGCACGGGTGGCATGGGGTCGGGCTTCATCCTGTCGGCGGACGGTTATGTGCTGACCAATGCGCATGTGATTGCCGACGCTGACGAGATGATCGTTACCCTGGGGGACCGCCGGGAGTTCAAGGCCAAGGTGGTGGGCTCCGATGCGCGTACCGATGTGGCGTTGCTGAAAATCGATGCCAAGGGGCTGCCCTTTGTCAAAGTCGGCAAGTCGGAGGCGCTGAAAGTCGGCGAGTGGGTGCTGGCTATCGGCTCGCCGTTCGGTTTCGAGAACAGTGTTACCGCCGGTATCGTTTCCGCCAAAGGGCGTCACCTGCCGGACGAGAGCTACGTGCCGTTCATCCAGACCGATGCGGCAGTGAATCCGGGTAACTCGGGCGGCCCGCTGTTCAATCTGAAGGGCGAGGTAGTCGGGATCAACTCGCAGATTTACAGCCGTTCCGGTGGTTTCATGGGTATCTCTTTCTCGATTCCCATCGATGTGGCCATGACGGTTGCCGACGAGTTGAAGCGGGAGGGCAAGGTCAGCCGCAGTCGTATCGGCGTGGCGATTCAGCCGATGAGCAAGGAGTTGGCTGCATCGTTCGGTCTGGCTGATGCCAAGGGTGTACTGATCAGTAGTGTCGAAAAAGGCGGTCCGGCAGATAAGGCCGGGCTCAAGTCTGGTGATGTGGTGTTGTCGATGAATGGCAAGCCGCTGGACAGCGGTGATGACTTGCCGCGGCTGCTTAGCGGCATCCGCCCGGGCAGCAAGGTGGAGCTGGAAGTCTGGCGTAACCGCAAGTCGCTGCGCACGAGTGTGGTGACCTCGGAGTTGCAGAGTGAGGATCCGCGTACCGCTGATCGTGCCTATCACGGAAATCAGGGGCCTTCGGCCGAGGCGTCGATGACCAATCAGACCGGCTTGACGGTGCAGCCACTGGCTGCCGCACAGCTGCAGAAGCTGGGTGTGAAATTTGGCCTGCTGGTGCGGGGGGTGCAGGGTCCGGCGGCGGATGCCGGCTTGCAGGCGGGGGATGTTATCGTCGGTGTTTCAGGTGAAGAGCTGACCAGCATTCGCCAGCTACAGCAGGCAATCAATGCGGTGCCTGCTGGTGGCAGCCTGGCGTTGCAGGTGCTGCGGCAGGGGGATTCGCTGTTTGTTGCCGTGAAGCCGGAGAAGGTAAAGCCCTGATGCAATTGACACTGTATTTTCGCGAGTACTGCAGCCTGTGCCACGACATGCTGGCGCAGCTGCGGCCGTGGCAGCAGCACTACGGCTTTGCCATTGATGTGGTGGATGTCGATGCCGACCCGGTGCTGGAAGAGCGTTTCAACGAACTGGTGCCGGTACTGATGGATGGCGAGCTGGAAATTTGCCACTGGCATCTGGATGAAGCAAGGTTGGCCGCACATCTGGAGCAACGCCCGGCTGCACAGGGCAGCGAAATCAGCTAAAATCCGCGCCAGTGTTAAAAGGGCACTTTGTGTGCCCTTAATTTTTGCTGGATTCAGATGAAACATATCCGTAATTTCTCGATTATTGCCCATATTGACCACGGCAAATCGACATTGGCCGACCGCTTCATCCAGTTTTGTGGCGGTCTGGAACTGCGTGAAATGAGTGCCCAGGTACTCGACTCGATGGATATCGAGAAAGAGCGCGGTATCACCATCAAGGCACAAACTGCCGCGCTGCAATACAAGGCGCGCGATGGTCAGGTCTACAACCTGAACCTGATCGATACCCCGGGTCACGTCGACTTTTCCTACGAAGTATCGCGCTCGCTGTCCGCCTGTGAAGGCGCGCTGCTGGTTGTCGATGCCTCCCAAGGTGTTGAAGCGCAAACCGTGGCCAACTGCTACACCGCCATCGAGCTAGGTGTCGAGGTGGTACCGGTGCTGAACAAGATCGACCTGCCGGCCGCCGATCCGGAACGTGTCAGCCAGGAGATCGAGGACATCATCGGTATCGAGGCTATCGATGCCGTGCGAGCCTCGGCCAAGTCCGGTATCGGTATCGAGGACATCCTGGAAACCGTGGTTACCAAGATTCCGCCGCCGGAAGGCAATCCGGATGCACCGCTGAAGGCGCTGATCATCGACTCCTGGTTCGACAACTACGTCGGCGTGGTGATGCTGGTGCGCGTAATCGATGGCCAGCTCAAGCCCAAGGACAAGATCAAGTTCATGGCGACCCAGGCCGAGCATCTGTGCGAGCAGGTGGGCGTATTCACCCCGAAATCGGTACAGCGTGAAGTGCTGAGCGCGGGTGAAGTGGGCTTTGTTATCGCCGGTATCAAAGAACTGAAGTCTGCCAAGGTGGGCGATACCATCACCCTGGCCGCCAAACCGGCCAGCGAGGCACTACCTGGTTTCAAGGAAGTCCAGTCGCAGGTATTTGCCGGTCTGTATCCGGTGGAAAGTCACGATTACGAAGCCCTGCGCGATGCACTGGAAAAGCTGCAGCTGAACGATGCCTCGCTGAAGTTCGAGCCGGAAGTGTCGCAGGCGCTGGGCTTCGGTTTCCGTTGTGGCTTCCTCGGCCTGCTGCATCTGGAGATTGTGCAGGAGCGCCTGGAGCGCGAATTCGACATGGACCTGATCACCACCGCGCCGACGGTGAACTACGAAGTGGTGATGAAGGACGGTGTCGTCGAGGTAGTGTCCAACCCGTCGCGCATGCCGGAAGCTGGCAAGTACGACGAACTGCGCGAACCGATTATCACTGCCACCATTCTGGTGCCGCAAGACTACGTGGGCTCGGTGATGACGCTGTGTAACAACAAGCGTGGCGTGCAGCGAAATATGCAGTACATGGGGCGTCAGGTGATGCTGAAGTACGACCTGCCGATGAACGAAGTGGTGATGGACTTCTTTGACAAGCTCAAGTCCACCAGTCGCGGCTATGCCTCGCTGGACTACGAGTTCAAGGAGTTCCAGTCCGCCGATCTGGTGAAGCTGGATGTGCTGGTTAACGGCGAAAAAGTGGATGCTCTGAGCCTGATCGTGCACCGTGCCAGCAGCGTGTATCGTGGTCGCGAATTGGTGTCCAAGATGCGCGAGCTGATTCCGCGTCAGATGTTCGACATCGCGGTGCAGGCCGCCATCGGCGGTCATATCATCGCCCGCGAAACAGTCAAAGCACTACGTAAAAACGTACTGGCCAAGTGTTACGGTGGTGACATTACCCGTAAGAAGAAACTGCTGGAAAAGCAGAAGGCCGGTAAGAAGCGCATGAAGCAGGTAGGTAACGTTGAAATCCCGCAGGAGGCCTTCCTGGCCATTCTGCAAGTTGGGGACAAGTAATGGGGACGAACCTGGTGTGGGTATGGGTAGTGCTGGCCGTGGTCGGCCTGCTGCTGATCCTGTTTTCGGCCAAAAATGAGGATGGTTCGCCATCCTCCTCGGTAGAGTGGGGTTATCTGGCGCTGCTGGGTGGCGCCTTCGGCTTGCTGTCCGGCTATATGAGCTTTGGCTCGGTAATGCTGATCATCGTACTGGTGACCGGCATCATCTGGGCGCTGGACAAGTGGCTGCTGGCAAAAAAACGTCCGCCGGGCGAACGCGCGCCGCACTATATCGACTTCCCGCGCGGGTTCTTTCCCATCATTGCCGTGGTCTTCCTGCTGCGCTCATTCGTGGCCGAACCGTTCCAGATTCCGTCCAGCTCCATGCGGCCGGGCCTTGTTGTCGGAGATTTCATCCTGGTGAACAAGTTCGACTACGGTTTGCGACTACCGGTGACAAACCAGGTGGTGGTGCCGGTGGGCAAGGTAGAGCGTGGCGATGTGGTGGTGTTCAACTACCCCGAAGATGAAAAGATCAATTTCATCAAGCGCGTTATCGGCACACCGGGCGATGTAGTGGACTATCGCAACAAGCAGCTGACCATTAACGGCAAGCCGGTAGAGCATGTTTCGGCTGGCGATCTGGAATATCTGGAAAAAGGCCTGATGCTGGTGCGTACGCAGCAGTTCCAGGAAACCATCAACGGCAAGACTTTCCATACTCTGGTGATGCCAGAAACGCCGGTTTACATTCCTAACGGTGTCCGCCTGTTTGCCGGTCGTGAAAATTGCGAGTACCGCGAAGACGGTTTTACTTGCAAAGTACCGCAGGGACAGTATTTCATGATGGGTGACAATCGCGATAACAGCGAAGACAGCCGTTACTGGGGTTTTGTCGAGGATCGCCTGCTGGTGGGTAAAGCCTTCCTGATCTGGATGAACTTCGGTGATTTCTCGCGTATCGGCACCCGCATCCACTGAGCAATCTGAAAGGGCTGGAGATGAAGCGTTCGCAGGGTGGTTTTTCGTTCCTGGTGGTATTGGCTTTTGCCATGCTGGCGGCTGTGGTGGTGTTTCTGGTGCTGAAAGTGGTGCCGGTGTACACCGAGTACAACGCCATCAAGCGCACGATTAATGAAATCGCGGTGGATCAGGAACAGACCGATCACGAGGTACGCCGCAGCTTCGAGAACAATGACATTGTGCAGGACTTTAACTCCGTAAAGAAAGAAGACCTGCTAGTGATCAGCTCCGGTGGCAAACTGGGTGTCGGCATTAGCTACAACACCGAAGTTCCGATCATGAAGGACATCAAACTGGTGTTCCATTTCGAATATCAGGCCGGCAGCATTCCCGTGCTGCAGGATCAAGCAAAATAAATCGTGAACCAACAAGACAATCGATTCCGGCGCCTTGGTACGGCGCTGGATTATTTTTTTGAGAAGCCGGATTTACTGAAGCAGGCGCTGACCCATCGCAGTTTTGGTACGCCCAACAACGAACGCTTCGAATTCATCGGCGACAGCATCCTCAATTACACCGTGGCGCGGATGTTGTTCGACCAGTTTCCGAAACTGAGCGAAGGCGAGCTGTCGCGCTTGCGCGCCAACCTGGTTAACCAGAACACTCTGGCCGAAATCGCCCAGGAGCTGAAACTTGGCGATTACCTGTATCTGGGCGAGGGCGAACTGAAAAGCGGCGGCTTTAACCGGCCGTCCATCCTGGCTGATGCCGTCGAGGCAACCTTTGCCGCCATCAGCTTCGATCGCGATTTCCAGGCCGCGGAACAGGTAGTACGGCGCTTGTATCAGGGCCGTATCAGTGCCATTGACCCGCCCCGTCATGCCAAGGATGCCAAGACCCGCCTGCAGGAGGCATTGCAGGCACGCCGTCTGGCGCTGCCGCGTTACACCATCCTGGCGCAGAACGGCGAAGCACATGAGCAGTCGTTCCGCGTGCAGTGTGACCTGGGCGAGCTGGCGATCATTACAACCGGTGAGGGCAGCAGCCGTCGCGGTGCCGAGCAACAGGCCGCGGAAGCTGCGCTGCTGTTGCTGGAACAACATTTTGCCGCTGGCAAGAAAAAAACATCATGAGTGACACCCCGTACCGCTGCGGCTTTGTCGCCATCGTTGGTCGTCCCAACGTCGGCAAATCCACGCTGATGAACCATCTCATCGGCCAGAAGATCAGCATCACCTCCAAGAAGGCGCAAACCACGCGCCACCGCGTCAACGGCATCTACACCGAGCCGAACGCGCAGTTCATTTTTGTGGACACCCCGGGTTTTCAGACCTACCACAAGGGCGCGCTGAACGAGACGCTGAACAATAGCGTGAAAGATTCGCTGGCCAACGTCGATTGCGTGCTGTTCGTGCTGGAAGCCATGCGCCTGTCGGCGGCCGACCGCGAAGTCATCGCACTGTTGCCCAAGAAGACACCGGTGATTCTGGTGCTGAACAAGCTGGACAAGGCCAAGGACAAGCTGGCGCTGTCGGCCTTCATCGAAGAGGCCCGGGCCGAGTTCCCGTTTGCCGAAGTCGAAGTAGTCAGCGCCAAGCACGGCCAACGTCTGGGCGAGTTGCTGGACAAGGTACGTCCGCACCTGCCGGAATCGGTGCCGCTGTATCCGGAAGACATGGTCACCGACAAGACCCAGCGTTTCCTGGCTGCCGAAATCGTGCGCGAGAAACTGTTCCGCTATCTGGGCGAAGAGCTGCCGTACGAGATGAACGTGGAAGTGGAGTCGTTCGAAGTGGACGGCCACATGTTCCGCATTTATGTCGCGGTGCTGGTGGACAAGGAAGGGCAGAAGCCGATCGTTATCGGTCGCGGAGGCGAGAAGCTGAAGAAAATCTCTACCGAGGCACGCATTGACATGGAACAGCTGTTCGACTGCAAGGTGTTCCTGGAAGTGTGGGTGAAGGTGAAATCCGGCTGGGCAGACGACGTTCGCTTCCTGCGCGATTTCGGCATCAACTGACCCACGCCTCAGCAAGGTTGGCCGCATGTTTGCGAACACTCCCGAACCGCCGTACTGGGCGGTGATCTTCAGCAGTCAACGTACCGCCGGCGATGATGGTTACAGCGACATGGCCGAGCGCATGGTGCAGCTGGCTGGCGAGCAGCCGGGCTTCCTCGGTGCCGAAAGTGCCCGTGATGGCGACGGCTTCGGCATCACCGTGTCCTACTGGTCCAGTGAAGACGCGATTGCCGCCTGGAAGGCGGATGCCGAGCACCGCCTGGCGCAGCAGCAGGGCTTTGTCCGCTGGTATGCCGAGCTGGCGTTGCGGGTTGCCAAAGTGGAACGGGCCAAGGTCTGGCAGCGGCCGGAGCAGGGCGATGCAGCCGGGCAAGGTTGACCGCCAGCCGTCCTACGTTCTGCACACCCAGCCGTACAAGGAAACCAGTCTGCTGGTGGAAGTGCTGACGCGGGACCACGGCCGCTTCACCCTGGTGGCGCGCGGCGCGCGCCGGCCGCGCTCCGATTTGCGTGGGCTGTTGCTGCCGTTCCAGCCCTTGCAACTATCGTGGTTCGGCAAGGGCGAATTGCGCACCCTGCATGTCGCCGACTGGCGTGGCGGCGTGCCACAGTTTGCCGGCGAACGGCTGGTGTGCGGCTTCTATCTGAACGAATTGCTGCTGCGGCTGGCGCCGCGTGACGATCCGGCGCCGGAGCTGTTCAAACTGTACGACCGGGTCGTGCGTACCCTGGCCGGCGATGTGCAGTTTGGCAACGTGCTGCGCCGCTTCGAGCTGGATCTGCTCTCGCTGCTGGGTTACGCCCCGATGTTGGCCGCCGATGCCGGCGGGCAGGATGTCGTGCCAGAAGGATATTACCTGTGCCGCTTTGGCGAGCTGCCGCAACGGGTGGCGCCCATCGAGCGGCCATCGGCGCATGGCTGCGTGCTGCCGGGCGCCAGCCTGCTGGCACTGGCAGCCGGTGACCTGAGCCAGGTACAGACCCGTCGCGATGCCCGTCTGCTGACCCGCGTGCTGCTGGACGAATTGCTGGGGCAGCAGCCGCTGGCCACCCGCGAACTACTAACAACCCTATATGCGCTGGCCGAGTAGCCAGCGACAGCCGGAGAGAGACCCATCATGATTCTGCTCGGTGTCAACATCGACCACGTCGCCACCCTGCGTCAGGCGCGCGGCACCCGTTTCCCCAGTCCGATCGAAGCGGCACTGGTGGCCGAATCCAGCGGCGCCGACCTGATTACCCTGCATCTGCGCGAAGACCGCCGCCACATCCAGGATCACGACGTGGACGCGATGCGCGCCACCATCAAGACGCGCATGAACCTGGAAATGGCGCTGACCGACGAGATGCTGGCCAATGCGCTGCGGGTGAAGCCGGAAGACGTCTGCCTGGTGCCGGAAAAGCGCGAAGAAGTCACCACCGAAGGCGGCCTGGATGTAATCCGTTACTTCGATCAGGTGCGCGAATTCACCCGCCAGCTGACGGATGCCGGCACGCGGGTGTCGATCTTCATCGATCCGGATATCGAGCAGATCCAGGCGGCCTGGGATGCCGGCGCCCGCGTGATCGAACTGCACACCGGGGCCTATGCCCACGCCGACTTCAAGCACGAGGAGCAGGCTGCCGAGCTGGCACGCATCCGCGAAGCTGCGGTGTTTGCTGCCCATCTGGGGATGGTGGTGAATGCCGGTCACGGCCTGAACTACCACAACGTAAAGCCGATTGCCGCCATTGCGGAAATCGCCGAGCTGAACATCGGTCACGCGCTGGTGAGCCATGCGCTGATGGTCGGTTTCGCCAATGCGGTACGCGAGATGAAGGCCTTGATGATCGAAGGCCGCCAGGGTCTGTAAACGATGATTTACGGCATCGGCACCGACATCTCACGGATCGAACGCTTCGAAGGCTTGCTGGCACGCTGGGGACTGGACATCGGCCGCCGCCTGCTGGCGGCCCCGGAGCGCGAGGAGTTGGCCGCCGCGGCGCAGCCGGCGCGCTTTCTCGCCAAGCGTTTTGCCGCCAAGGAAGCGCTGGGCAAGGCGCTGGGCACCGGCATCCGCGAGCCGGTGCTACTGACGGCTATCGCCATCACACACGATGCCCTGGGCAAGCCGATGTTTGCCTTTGACGATGCGCTGAAAGCGTTTCTTGCCAGCCGTGGCATCAGCAATGTGCATCTGTCGATTTCCGACGAACAACAACACGCGCTGGCGTTCGTGGTCTGCGAAACCGCCGGTGCGGCCAACCTGTGAGCAAGACATGACGACTATGCAACTGCCCCGCGGCCCGGTAATGGCGGATGTAGCCGGATTCCGCCTGACGGATGAAGAGCGCCAGCGGCTATGCCACCCGCTGGTGGGCGGCGTGATCCTGTTCCGTCGCAACTTCCAGAATATCGAGCAACTCAAGGCGCTGACTGCCGAAATCCGTGCGCTGCGCAGCCCGGCACTGCTGATTGCCGTCGATCACGAAGGTGGCCGCGTGCAACGCTTTATCGATGGCTTCACCCGCCTGCCGCCGATGCAGTTACTGGGCCAGTTGTGGGATAGCGACGGCGAGGCTGCGGCCTGCGCCTCAACCGAGAACGTCGGCTATGTGTTGGCCGCAGAGTTGCGCGCCTGCGGTATCGACCTGTCGTTTACCCCGGTACTGGATCTGGACTGGGGACAGTGCGCGGTAATCGGCAACCGCAGCTTCCATCGCGACCCGGCGGTGGTGTCGGCACTGGCGGTGGCCTTGCAGCGTGGGCTGACCCGTGGCGGCATGGGCAGCTGCGGCAAGCACTTCCCCGGGCACGGCTTTGTCGAGGGCGACAGCCATCACGTGATTCCGGTGGATGAGCGCAGCCTGGATGCGCTGCGACAGGACGACCTCAAGCCGTTTGCGGCGCTGGCGGCGGCAGGAATGGCATCGGTAATGCCGGCGCACGTGGTGTATCCGGCGGTAGACCCGCAGCCGGCCGGTTTCTCCCGCGTCTGGTTGCAGGACATTCTGCGCGCTGAGCTGGGTTTTGATGGTGCCATCTTCTCCGACGACCTGACCATGGAAGGCGCCGCCGGTGTCGGCGACATCGTGGCGCGCGCCGAATTTGCCTTTGCGGCCGGCTGTGACATGGCACTGGTGTGCAACCGTCCGGATCTGGCGGACGAACTGCTGGCGCGACTGACGCCGCCGGCACAGCCCAAGTTGGCCGCACGGCTGCAACGCATGGCCGGGCAGGGCGAGGTGGCCGACTGGCAGGCATTGTTGGCCAGCGAGGCGTTCCGCGCCGCGCAGCAGGCGGTGCTGCAGCTGGGACTGCCGCGCGAGACACTGCAAGGACCGATTGTCGGCGAGGCTTACTGAGGCTCTCTACGCGAAAAAAAGCCCAACGTATGCGTTGGGCTTTTTCTATGTTGGCCGCCGGCCGCTAGCGGCCTTGTTCCTGCCAGCGCTGCAGGTTTTTTTCCAGCAGCTGATCCATGACTTTAGAGTCGACCAATTTTTTCAGTGCCTTGTTGAGTCGCTGGTAGAGCTGATCACTGTAGCAGGAGGACTGGTGGCCAAGCGTCAGGTACAGCGGCTCGCGGGTGATGGTGCCGCTGGCGCTCTTCAGATTTCGCATGCCCAGACGGCGGGCATAGGCATTCGCCGGTTCGTCTTCGTAGATCAGGTAGTCGGCACGTCCCAGGCTGAGCATGCGCAAGGCGTTTTCCACGCTACCGACGGTTTCGATGTTGAGGCTGTGTTCGGCAAAGCGGTCGAATTCCTCGCCAAAACTGTTGTTCACCACGGTGACGCCGCGATAGCCGACCAAGTCCAGCCAGCGGCTGTAATTGACCGGTTTGCTGTCGCGCATCCAGATCGCGGTGCGGGTCATGGTCATCGGCGTCTGGATGTAGCTCATGTACTGGCGACGCGGCTGGGTATAGAACGCGCCGGCAATCAGATCGACCCTGCCATCCTGCACCGATTTCTGTACCCGTGCCCACGGGCCGACGTAGTTCACGGTAATCGGGATGCCGATCTCGCGTGACAGCAACTGCATCAGGTCGGCGGCGGCGCCTTCCAGATGCTTGCCGTCGTCGGCGTCTACCCACAGGTACGGCGGGTATTCCGGGTTGCCGGATGCGATCAGCTGCGTGCAAGGCGTACCGCCGGCAACGGCCATGCTCCAGGGCAGGCTGGCGGTCAGCAACAGGGCGGTAGTGGCAAGCGTTCGGGCAAGCGGCATGGCGACAATCTGGGCGATAGGCAAAATCAGTGAGCCAGTCTAGGCAGGCTGTTTACGGGCGACAAGCGGAGTATTCCGGATATTTGATTTGATTACATGTTTTGCATTTGAGCTATTTTTATTTACACAAATATGCCATTGATATTGTTTGCAAGCTGCTGTTTCTATTGTTTGATATACAACGGGCATTGTCAGGCCAGGTTTTAATAAGTTTTTGTTGTTTTTACAACGCTGTGCATTTTGTCGGACAAAATGCGCAGGCGGTATTGTTAGGCTGACAAGCTTGGTCGCAGGGTGACCAGTCGCTGGTAAAGCGGTTCGCAGGCATCGGCCAGTCGTTCGATGCTGGCTTCACGCAAGGCCGCCAGGTCTACGCTCCGGGCATTGTCCAGCCCGGCCCAGCGCAATAGCGCCGCGCCGGCTTGCGGATGGTCGAACAGACCATGCAGATAGCTGCCCATGATCTGGCCATCGTCGCTGCAGGCGCCATCGCTGCCTTCGTCAAGCAAGAATGCCGGCCGTGCACAATCCGGCCCCTGGCTGACTCCCATGCGGATTTCGTAGCCGCTGACCGCGGCGCTGGCAAAGGCGCATTGCCCGTGCCGCTGGCGTAGCGTCTTGCTGGCGGCCAGGGTGGTGTCGATGTCCAGCAGGCCAAGTCCGGCGCTGCTGCCGGCGCTGCCTTCCACGCCCAGCGGGTCGTCAATCCGGCGCCCCAGCATCTGGTAGCCGCCGCAGATGCCCAGCAGCTTGCCGCCATAACGGAGATGGCGATGCAGGTATTGCGGCCAACCTTGCTGCTGCAGGAATGCCAGGTCGGCACGGGTGCTTTTGCTGCCCGGCAAGATGACCAGATCCGCCGGCGGCCTGGGTGCATCCGGCCCGACAAAATGCAGGTTTACTTGCGGATGGGCGCGCAGGGCATCGAAATCGGTATGGTTGCTGATGCGCGGCAGCACCGGTACCACGATGTCGAAACTGCCGCGTTGTTGCTGTTGCTGGATGCTGTCTTCGGCATCCAGTTGCAGGCCGTGCAGATAGGGCAGCACCGCCAGCACCGGCTTGCCGGTCTTGGCTTCCAGCCAGTCCAGTCCGCCTTGCAGCAGGCTGATGTCGCCGCGAAACCGGTTGATCACGAAGCCGACAATGCGTTGCCGCTCGCTGGCGGACAGGCAGTCCAGCGTGCCGGTCAAATGGGCGAACACGCCGCCACGATCAATGTCCGCCACCAGAATGACCGGACAGTCCACCGCCTCGGCAAAGCCCATATTGGCAATGTCGCGATCGCGCAGGTTGATTTCCGCCGGACTGCCGGCGCCTTCCACCATCACCGCGTCGTAGCCGTGCTGCAGGCGCCGGTAGGACTCCTGCACCGCCTGCATCGCCGTGCTCTTGTAGTGGTGATAGTCGCGGGCATTCATGTCGCTGCGCACCCGGCCCTGGATGATGACTTGCGCACCGGTATCCGAGCTGGGTTTGAGCAGCACCGGGTTCATGTCGCTGTGCGGCGCGACGCCGGCTGCCAGTGCCTGCAATGCCTGCGCCCGGCCGATCTCGCCGCCATCGCTGGTTACCGCACTGTTCAGCGCCATGTTCTGCGGCTTGAACGGTGCCACGCGCAGTCCGCGGCGGGCCAGCAGCCGGCACAAGGCGGCCACCACGGTGCTTTTGCCGGCATCGGAAGTGCAGCCTTGCACCATCAGCGTCGGCCACGGCCAACGGGCGGGAGTGGAGGCGGGCATCGGGAAATCCAGTGTGGGGGGAGCGCGATTCTAGCAGCATGGCTGTCTGACGGGGCAGCAGGCACTGCAGCGTGCATTTACAATGCGGCCAACTATGGAGAAGACGCTGTGCACCTGTTTGCTTTTGTCGACCGTGTGGTCACCGACATCATTACGCCGGCGCTGGACCGGCGCTTTGCCGTAACACGCGTCAGTTTGCTGTGCCAGGAGACCGAGCTGGGGCTGGCATACGACATTGCCGGCGTGTGCCGCAGCCAGCAGCTGCCGGTGGAGGTGGTGACCGTGCCGCCGGACAACCAGCCATTGGCACTGCGGCAGCGCCTGTCCGAACTGTTGCATGGTCCGCTGTGCCTGAACCTGAGCGCCGCCTCGCCGGTACAGGCTGCGCTGGCGTTTGAACTGGCGCGGCAACGGCAGCTGCCGGTCATGGCGCTGGATCACCGGCGAGACCGGCTGATCTGGTTGTCCGGTGGCGAGCAACAGCCGCTACGCAGCGGCAGCGATATCGCCGATGGCCTGGCGCTGGAAGATTACTTTGCGTTGTATGGCTGCCGCCTGCGCGGCACGCGCTACCGGCTGTGGCAACGCGATCTGCGGCTGGAAACGTTGGCCGCCGGTCTTGCCGCCCGGGCTGCCACGCATCCGCACGAATTGACGCTGCTTAACCGCTTGTGCAACGAGCTGGATGCCCGCCAGTTCAGCCGGCGGTTGTTACCGCGCAGCGAGCATTTTCTGCGCCACTGGTTGCAGCAAAGCGGCATGGTGATGTTCGACAATATCGGCCATCTGCGTTGCAACGATGCGCCGGCACGGCTGTTCCTGTCTGGTGGCTGGCTGGAAATCTGGCTGCTGTCACTGGTGGCACGCATGGCGCCGCATCTGCCGGTGAGCGATGCCGCAGTCGGGGTGAAGGTTAGCCACCGCGGGGTGGAGAACGAGTACGACGTGGCCATCCTGTGCAATAACCAGCTGTTCCTGGTGGAGTGCAAGACCACCGCGCCTGCCAGCCTCGGGCAGCATGGCATCGGGCTGGACAACCTGTTCAAGCTGGATAGTGCGGCGCGGCTGGGAGGGCTGGATGCCCAGGCCATGCTGGTCAGCCTGTATCCGCCGACCGTCAGCGAATACAGCCGTGCCAAGGGGCAGGGCATTGCCACCCTGGCCGGAGAGGCGCTGCTGCAAGCCGACGACACGCTGCGTCGCTGGTTGCTGGGCCGGTTGGACTAGCCCCCGACGGCCGCCATGCCAGCAATGGCCGTTAGCGTTGCAGGGGGATGAGCTGTGCCGGGTTGTCTGCGCGGCATGCCGCGGCAACGGTCATCACCGCTGGCGCTGATATTTAGCTTTGCTAATAAATTTGTTGGATACTGCCCAGTATCCATTGTTGAATTCTCACTCGCTAAAACGGATGCCCACTCTCGCCCCTTGCCTGTTTGCCCGCCGCGATTGCCTGCGTGTCATGGCCGCCACCATGTTGGCCGCCGGACTGGCCGGCTGCAGTCGACCTTTGCCGCTGTTGCGGGTCGGAAGCAACGGCTGGCCCGGTTATCTGCTGATCGAATGGGCGGCAGAGTCCGGGCTTTATCGCGACGGGCAGATTCGGGTCATCCGCTTCCCGTCATCCACCCTGGTGATGCAGGGGCTGGCCAGTGGCGAGCTGGAGGCGGGCTGCCTGACGCTGGATGAAGTGCTGGCGCTGCGTGCCGAAGGGGTGTCGTTACAGGTTGTGGCGGTGCTGGATGTCTCGGCCGGTGCCGATGTGCTGCTGGCGCAGGATTCGATCACCGAGCTTGGGCAGTTGGCTGGCAAGCGCATCGGGGTGGAGCAGAGTGCGGTTGGCGCCGTCATGCTGGATGCGGTATTGGGCAAGGCCCACCTGTTGCCATCGGATGTCACCATCGTGCCGCTGTTGCTGGATCAGCACGAACAGGCATTCCGCAGCGGCAAGGTCGATGCGCTGGTCACCATGGAGCCGTTTGCCAAGCGGCTGCTGGCCGCGGGTGCCCACTTGCTGTTCTCCAGTGTGGCGATTCCTGGCCGCATCGTGGATGTGCTGGCGGTGCGCAGCGATGTGGCGCCGGTCCAGATGGATAACTTGCGGCGGCTGTTGGATGGGCATTTCCGGGTGCTGACCGATTTCGGCCAGCAGGACCGGCAGACACTGGCCGGACTTGCCATGCTACTGGGCGAGCGTGGCAAGGATGTCGCCTCTTATTTCTGGGGGATGAATTTTCCTGACCGGCAGGAGAATCTGAGCTGGTTCGATGGCCAGTCTCCCCGCTTGCTGCAATCGGCCAACGCGCTGATGGCAGTGATGCAGTCTGCCGGATTGCTGCGTACGCCGCTGTCGCTGGATGATCTGCTACTGCCGGAAGTCTTGCGGGGGAATCGTTGATGCGCGTCCGGTCGCTCAAAAACCAGCTGGTGCTGGTAGTGGTCGCCATGGTGCTGTTTACTCTGGGCGGGGCCTATTGGCTCGGGGTTCACGGCCGGACCGACGCCGAGTTTGCAGATGCGCGCCGTGACGGGCTGCAGAATGTGTTCCGCCTGAGCCAGCATCTGCTGGGCGACGGTTCGCATTACAACGATGCCGTCAGCCAGGAACTGTCGATGCTGGCGACCGATCCGCGTATCAGCCAGGTGCTGGTAATCGACGCCCAGGACATTGTGCGTTACTCGCTGGACCGCCAGCAGCTGGGCGAGAAGCTGGAGCCGCAGCCATGGCTGGATTCCGCACTGCTGGCAGCGTTGCGTAACAGCCGCCTGGGCAGCGCGTTGATCGATCGTGAGCACAACAGCGTGCTGGTCGGGGTTTCCTACATGCGGCAGGAGCGCGATGTAGTGCGCAGTCCGCAGCGCGGCATTGTGTTGATCCGTTACGACCTGAGCGCCGCAGTACAGCTGGTACGCTGGCAGGTACTGCAGGTTTTCATTTTGCCGGCGGTCATGCTGCTGGTACTGATAACGCTGTTGAGCTGGCTGGTGCAGCGTTATGTGGTCGGCCCGCTGGAGGTGCTGCGGCAGGCAACCCTGCAGTACGCCCAGGATGGCACGCTGCAGCCGCTGCCGGAGACCGGCGCGCAGGAGGTGCGAGCGCTGCTGCGCGGCTTTAATGCTATGCAGCAGCACCTGCAAGACTCCCTGGCGCTGCTGGAATCGCAAAAGCAGGCTGCCACCCAGCTGGTACAGGAGCGAGAGGCGCTGTTGCTGGCGATTCCGGACCTGCTGTTCGAATTGACGCCGGAAGGTCGCTATCTGCAGGTGTGGTCCAATTCGGCCAAGGATGGTCTGGTGGCCGAGCGCGAACAGCTGCTGGGCAATCTGGTACACCAGGTCATGCCGCTCGATGCGGCAGACACGGTATGTCAGGCTATTACCGAAGCGATGAAGCAGGGGGTGTCGCGCGGGCGGCGCATCTGTCTGTATATCAATTGCGAGGCACGCTGGTTCGAATTGTCCGCCGCCCGCAAAGAGACGCTGGACGGGCGCGAGAGCTGCATCGTGCTGTCGCACGACATCACGACCCGCAAGCATGCCGAAGACGAGCTGCAGTTGTGGGGGCAGGTGTTTGCCGCTGCCCACAACGGGATTCTGGTGACCGACAGTTTTCACAGCATCCTGCTGGTCAACAAGGCCTTCAGCCGTATTACCGGTTACGAACCGGAGGACCTGGTTGGTCGCACGCCCAGTATCTTGTCGTCCGGACGCCATGATGCCGGCTTCTATCACCGCATGTGGGAGGAGATCGGCAAGCACGGGTATTGGCAGGGCGAAATCTGGAACCGGCGCAAGAATGGCGAGATATTTCCGGAGTGGCAGTCGATCTCTGCGGTCCACGGCGAAGATGGCGAGATTTCCCATTACATCAGCGTGTTCAGCGATATCAGCAGCCAGAAAGAGGCCGAGCAATACATCCGGCGGCTGGCCTATTTTGACAGCCTGACCGGTCTGCCTAACCGCGCGCTGTTGCAGGATCACGCCAAGCAGGCGCTGTCACTGTCGCGGCATGACAAGACGCCGTTGGCTCTGATGTTCATCGACCTGGATCGCTTCAAGAACATCAACGACACCCTGGGCCACAGCATCGGTGACCAGTTGCTGGTGGAGGTTGGCCGCAGATTGCCACTGCTGCTGCAGGAAAAGGACACGCTGACGCGGCTGGGAGGGGACGAGTTCATTATCCTGCTGCCGGAAACCGACGAGTCCGCCGCCGGCCATCTGGCCGAAAACATCATTCAGGTGCTGTCGGCACCTTATCACCTTGGCGGTTACGAGCTGGTCATTACGCCGTCCATCGGTATTGCCATGGCGCCGGTAGATGGCAGCACACTGGACGATCTGTTGCGTGCTGCCGATGCGGCCATGTACCGCGCCAAAGCCGAAGGACGCAGCACCTTCCGCTTCTTTACCCTGCAGATGCAGCAGCGTTCGGCGTCGCGCCTGAAGCTGGAGTCGGAATTGCGCCGTGCGCTGGAGCGGGGCGAGTTGATATTGTTCTATCAGCCGCAATGCGATCTGCAGGGACGACTGGTGGGAGTGGAGGCACTGGTGCGCTGGCGGCATCCGGAGCTGGGGCTGGTGTCGCCGGCCGAGTTCGTGCCACTGGCAGAAGAGAGCGGGCTGATTGTGCCGATCGGTTCCTGGGTGATGAAGGAGGCAGTGGCGCAGATGTGTACTTGGCGGGATCGTGGCATCAATATGCCCTCGGTCGCCGTCAATCTTTCGGCCCTGCAGTTCCGTCAGCCGCAGCTGGTGGAACAGGTAGCCGGTCTGCTGCACGAAGCGGCGCTGCCGGCTGAGTGCCTGGAGTTGGAACTGACCGAGTCTGTGGTGCTGGAGGATCCGGAAGATGCGCTGGGGCTGATGCAGCGGCTGCATGAACTAGGGGTGCGCCTAGCCATTGACGACTTTGGTACCGGTTACTCGTCGCTTAACTATCTGCGCCGCTTCCCGGTGGACCGCCTGAAAATCGACCGCAGTTTTGTGCAGGATCTGGAGCAGGGGCGTGGCATCGCCATCGTGCGCGCAATTGTCAGCCTTGCCCGCTCGCTGGGCTTTGTCACCATTGCCGAAGGGGTGGAGACCGAGGCGCAGCTGGACATGCTGCGCCGGCTGCATTGCGATGAAGTGCAGGGTTTCCTGTTCGCCAAGCCGATGCCGGTGGCGCAACTGGAAAGCTGGCTGCATAACCATCAGGCCGGCACGAGTAGCGGTAAAGAGCAGGTGCTGCCTTCCAACAGCTGAGAGTTGTTTGGCCGTCCCCCAAAGCAAATGCCCGCCAGATGGCGGGCATTTGCTTTGGGGGCAAAGGTGAGTCCGCCGTCAGGCGTCCAGCCCTTGCTGCACCAGTGCGGCGGCGCGCACTACGGCGCGGGCCTTGTTCTGCGTTTCCTGCCATTCCGATTCCGGTACCGAGTCGGCGACGATGCCGGCACCGGCCTGCACGTACAGGGTGTCGTTCTTGATGACCGCGGTACGGATGGCAATGGCCATGTCCATGTCGCCGGTAAAGCCCAGATAGCCGACGGCGCCGCCGTAGACGCCGCGTTTGCTCGGCTCGAATTCGTCGATGATTTCCATCGCCCGTACCTTGGGTGCGCCGGACAGGGTGCCGGCCGGGAAGGCGGCTTTCAGGATGTCGATGTTCGAGACGCCAGGCTTCACGGTGCCTTCCACGCTGGACACAATGTGCATCACATGCGAGTAGCGCTCGATGGCCATATTGTCGGTAATGCGTACGCTGCCGGTGTCGGCGACGCGGCCAACGTCGTTGCGGCCCAGGTCCATCAGCATCACGTGTTCGGCAATTTCCTTCGGGTCGGCCAGCAGTTCCTCGGCCAGTACCTGATCCTCTTCGCGGCTCTTGCCGCGCGGGCGGGTGCCGGCAATCGGACGTACGGTGATGGTGTCGTCCTCGCGGCGCACCAGGATTTCCGGCGAGGCGCCCACCACATGGAAGTCGTCGAAGTGGTAGTAGAACATGTACGGCGACGGATTCAGGCTGCGCAGCGCACGGTACAGCGACAGCGGCGAATCGCTAAACGGCATGCTCATGCGCTGCGACAGCACTACCTGCATGATGTCGCCGTCTAGGATGTAATTCTTGGCATTGCTGACCGCCTGCTTGAAGGCGTCCTGACCGTACTCGGACACCGCCTCGGTAGCCTGCGACGGCAGCGATAGTGGAATGGAAACATTCTCGCGCAGCTTGTTGCGCAACTGGCCGAGGCGCGCCTGGGCTTTTTGCAGCGCATTCGGGACTGCCGGGTCGGCGTAGACCACCAGGTAGAGCTTGCCGGACAGATTGTCGACCACCGCCAGCTCTTCAGACAGCATCAGCAGGATGTCCGGAGTGCCGATCACGTCCGGCTTCCTGGTCGCGGCCAACCGTTTCTCGACATAGCGCACGGTGTCGTAGCCGAAGTAGCCGACCAAGCCGCCGGTGAAGCGTGGCAAACCGGCGATCGGCGGCGTATTGAAGCGCTGCATGAAGCCGGAGATGAAGCCCAGCGGATCGCCTTCATGGCGTTCGATCACCTTGTCGCCGTATTCGACCTGCACGCTCGGCCCCTGCACGCGCAGGCGGGTGGTAGCCGGCAGGCCGATGAAAGAGTAGCGGCCGAAGCGTTCGCCACCGACCACTGATTCCAGCAGGTAGGAATACGGTTGGTTGGCCAGCTTCAGGTACACCGACAGCGGGGTGTCCAGGTCGGCAAACAGTTCCAGGGTGACGGGGATGCGGTTGTAGCCGGCAGCGGCCAGCTCGGCAAATTGTTGTGGCGTCATGATGAAATCCGGGTGTCTTTACGGTCGGCGCGGCAGCGCCATGAACGGGCTGGGTGAGGCTGGGCAATCAGCGTTGCCATCGCCAGCTGGCACGGTTGGGCAGGAATTTCATCGTGGATCGGTCAGGAAGTCTCAGACAGAATATGCTGGGCTATTGTGTCGGAAAAACGCGCCGCCGTACAGGCGGCGCGCTGCATGCCAAAGGCGGGGAATCAGTCGCGGCGATGGACGTGCGGGTCCTGCGATTGCTTGAGCAGGGCGAACAGGTCCACCAGACTGCCCAGTACCAGGTCGGCATCCAGGGTGGCGGCATCGCGGTAGCCGTAGCTGACGGCAACGGCCAACGCGCCAGCCTTGCGTGCGCAAGCCATATCGTTTTCGGAGTCGCCAACCAGCACCATTTCTTGCGGTTTGACGTTGAGCACCGCGGCGGCATGCAGCAGGGGCAGCGCGGACGGTTTCTTTTCCGGCAGGCTGTCACCGCCCAGAATCAGGCTGAAAGCGGTATCGATGCCCAGTTGCTGCAGCAGCGGTACCGCCAGAAACTGTGACTTGTTGGTAATCACCACCAGCGGCAGTTCCAGCGAGCGCAGCAGCCCCAGTGCATCGGAGACGCCGGGGTACATGCGGGTATGCACGGTGAGGTGCTGGTGATAATGGCGGATGAACAGGTTGAAGCCCTGGGTCCAGGTGGCCTCGTCGCTATGCTGCTCCATGCTGTCGGTCAGCGTGCGGTGGACCAGGCTGCCTACGCCGTCGCCAACATAGGACATGACCCGCTGTTGCGGCAATTGCGGCAGCCCCATCGCTTCGCGCATGGCGTTGGCGCTGGCGGCGAGGTCGGCGATGGAGTCCACCAGGGTGCCGTCCAGGTCGAAGGCGACGGCTTTGATGTGCTTCAGATTCATGGCATCGGATCGGATTCGGGGGAAGGCCGCTATTGTAACCGATGGCGCGGTGCCGTTTCGCTGCTGCAGACAGGTGAATTTCCTGCCGTGCGGCGGAAAGCAACATCCCCGCCGTCGCGGGGATGTCGGATGTTGGCAGCCAACTGTCGTTTGCTTACAGCTGGCGGATGTCTAGCACCGGCTGGCTGCCGAAGGCCGGACTGTGCAGGTAGTCGATGATGCGGCTGGCGGCAGCGGCGGGGGTGGTGAGCTGGCCGTCAGCCTTCAGTGCCTCGAAGCGCGGGCGATTCGGGAATGCAGCCGGGTCGGCAGCACGAATCTCGGCCTGCATGCCGGTATCTACCACGCCCGGGTACAGCGACACGGCCAGTGCTGGCGTCGTGCGCAGCGCCTGCTCGGCTGCCAGGGTGCGGGTGAAATGATCGACGCCGGCCTTGGTGGCGCAATAGACCGCCCAGCCCGGGTAAGGGTTGGCCGCTGCGCCGGACGAGATATTGATGATGCGGCGCGGGCTGTCCGCCGGGGTCAAGGCCAGAAAGTGGCTGCTCAGCAGCATCGGTGCGGACAGGTTCAGTGCCACCGCCTGCAGCGTGGTTTCATCCGGCAGCGCGTCGGCGCTGGCGATCGGCTGCACGGTGCCGGCGTTGTTGATCAGGGTGTAACTGTCACCGTGGCCAAGCGCGGCCAGCGCGCGCTCCATCAGCAGTGGCAGCAGCTGGCTGTCGGCCAGATCGGCATTCAGCGTGATCAGTTGCGGGTGCTCGGGCAGGGCGCTGCAGTCGCGGGCTATGGCGGCGACGCGATAGCCCGCTGCCAGCAGTTGCGCGGTCAGTGCGGCCCCCAGGCCGCGCGAGGCGCCAGTGACGATGGCCAGTTTCACTGGCGGCCAACCTTGGCCAGCTCGGCACGCATGGCGTCGATGACTGCCTTGTAGTCCGGCTGGCCATAGATGGCGCTGCCGGCCACGAAGGTGTCGGCGCCGGCCGCCGCAACTTCGGCAATATTGTCTACCTTGATGCCGCCGTCGACTTCCAGCCAGATCTCGCCGCCGTGTTTGGCGGTGTATTCGTCGATGCGCTGGCGTACCGCGCGCACCTTGTCCAATGTCTGCGGGATGAATTTCTGGCCGCCAAAACCCGGGTTGACCGACATCAGCAGCACCATGTCCAGCTTGTCCATGACGTGGTCAAGGAACGACAGCGGCGTGGCCGGGTTCAGCACCAGACCGGCCTTGCAGCCGGCTTCCTTGATCAGGCCCAGGGTGCGGTCGATGTGGTCGGATGCTTCCGGGTGGAAGGTGATGATGTCGGCGCCCGCCTTGGCAAACGCCGCAGCCAGGGCGTCCACCGGTTTTACCATCAGATGCACGTCGATCGGAGCCGTGGTGTGCGGGCGGATAGCCTGGCAGAACATCGGGCCCATGGTCAGGTTGGGCACGTAGTGGTTGTCCATCACATCGAAGTGGATGACATCGGCGCCGGCGGCGATGACGTTGCGGACTTCCTCGCCCAGGCGGGCAAAGTCGGCGGACAGGATGGACGGGGCGATACGGAACTGGCTCATGGCGTGTGCAAGGGCGGGGTCGGAAAAATGCCGGCTATTGTACGCGATAGCAGCCGGACGGCGCGACGTGGCGTAGAATCAGACTTCATCGAAGCGGACTTCACCGCCATCACGAGGAATTACCGTGAGCCAGAAATATCACATCAGCGTCGAGGCCCAGGCTTTCTATCTGGAAGAACACTCCAATGCTGTCGACGACCAGTATGCCTTTGCCTATCGCATTACCATCCGCAATACCGGCGAAGTGCCGGCCAAGCTGCTGACCCGCCATTGGCTGATTACCGATGCCAACGACAAGGTGCAGGAAGTCCGTGGCGCCGGTGTGGTCGGCGAACACCCGCATCTGGCACCGGGCGAGGAGTTTACCTATACCAGTGGCGCCACCATCCGCACGCCGTACGGCACCATGCGCGGCAGTTACCAGATGGAGGCCGACGACGGCGAACGCTTCGATGCCGACATCCCGGAGTTTCACCTCATCGCCCCGCGCGTGCTGCACTGACCCGCTGTTGCTGTGTTCCGATTTCCTGCCGGGTTGGCCGCATGGTTGCCCGGCCTTGCCTGATTGTTCCTGACCGATGCGACATTACGCCCATTCCGCAACGCCGGCGTCCGCCGAGCGCAACGACCTGCAAACCCTGAAAACCCTGTTGCCATATTTGTGGCGTTTCAAGTGGCGCGTGCTGCTGGCGCTGACCTGTCTGGTGGCGGCCAAGGTGGCGGGCGTGATGACGCCGCTGTACCTGAAGGATATTGTCGACCAGCTGTCGATCCGGAATGTGGTGTTGGCTCTGCCGGTATTGGCGCTGGCGGGTTATGGCCTGGCGCGCTTGCTTTCCAGTGTGCTGGGCGAAATGCGCGATGCCATTTTTGCCCGCGTGGTGCAGGGGGCGGTGCGTAGCGTGGCGCGCGAGGTGTTTGCGCATCTGTTCCGGCTGTCGCTGCGCTTCCACCTGGAGCGCCAGACTGGTGGCATGAGCCGCGACATCGAACGCGGCACCAAGGGCATTGGCTTTTTGCTCAATTTCACCGTGTTCAACATCCTGCCGACGCTGGTGGAAATCACGCTGGTGGTCGGTATTCTGCTGCACCGCTATAACGCCTGGTTTGCGGTGGTGACCTTCGGCACTATTGCCCTCTATATCGCGTTTACGCTGGCGGTGACCGAGTGGCGTACCGTGTTCCGCCGCAGCATGAATGACCTGGATTCCAAGGCCAACAGCAAGGCCATCGACGCGCTGCTCAACTACGAGACGGTGAAGTACTTCGGTAACGAGCGCTACGAAAACCAGCGCTACGATCATAATCTGGCTTCCTGGGAGCAGTCCGCCATCAAGAACCAGGTGTCGCTATCGGCGCTGAATGCCGGACAGGGAGCCATTATTGCTACCGGTGTCACACTGGTGATGTGGTTGGCCGCGCGCGGCGTGGTCAGTGGCGAGATGACGGTGGGCGATGTGGTGCTGGTGGCGACCTTCCTTACCCAGTTATGGTCGCCGCTGCATTTCCTCGGCTTTGTCTACCGCGAGATCAAACATTCGCTGGCTGATATGGAGCGCATGTTCACACTGTTGAATGTCGGGGCGGAGGTGGCAGACCGGCCGCAGGCGCAGGCGCTGGATAGCCGCAATGTGCATATCCGCTTTGACGCGGTGAGCTTCGGCTACGATGCCAAGCGCCAGATTCTGCATGATGTCAGCTTCGATATTCCGGCCGGGCATACCGTTGCCGTGGTCGGCGCCAGCGGCGCCGGCAAGTCCACGCTGTCGCGCCTGCTGTTCCGTTTCTACGACGTAAGCGGTGGCAGCATCCGCTTCAACGGTGTGGATAGTCGCGATCTGACGCAGGACAGTCTGCGTGCCCACATCGGCATCGTGCCGCAGGACACGGTGCTGTTTAACGACAGCATCTATTACAACATCGCTTATGGCCGCCCGGACGCCAGCCGCGAGGAGGTGATCGAGGCAGCGAAATCGGCGCATATCCATGATTTTGTGATGAGCCTGCCCGATGGCTACGACACCACGGTAGGCGAGCGCGGGTTGAAACTGTCCGGTGGCGAAAAGCAGCGGGTAGCAATTGCCCGCACCATTCTGAAGAATCCGCCGGTTCTGGTGTTTGACGAGGCAACCAGTGCGCTGGATTCGCACACCGAAAAGGCGATCCAGGCCGAGTTGATGAGTATTGCGGCCAACCGTACCACGCTGATTATTGCGCACCGTCTATCTACCATTGCCGATGCCGACTGCATTCTGGTGATGGAGCAGGGGCGCATTGTCGAGCGTGGCAGCCATCGCGAGTTGCTGGCATCTGACGGCCGCTATGCGCAGATGTGGCGGCTGCAGCAGGAGGGCGAACCTGAGCCGGCCTGAGGCTGTGATGCGGTCAACGTAAAATGCTCTGTTATCTGCGGGCACTCTAAAGCAGCATGACCGGCAGCCGCGGTAGAAAATCGCTTGTGTTCGATATTGCTTCATCCGATATTGCTGCTTCTTGGTAGTAATTCATGCCATAAAATTAAAACCCCCGCCGGGGTGACGGGCAGGGTACAGTAGCCGTCTTGTCTTTTTAAGCTACCGTCATCCGAAAGGAACGCCATGTCCCGCCCTTACCAGCTGTATGTCGATAGCCAGTATCTGAGTCCCTACGCCATGTCCGCCTTCGTCACCCTGACCGAGAAGCGGTTGCCGTTCGAACTGCAGACGGTGGATCTGGACAGTGGCGCCAATCTGCTGCCGGACTATGCCGCGCTGTGTGGCCTGCAACGTGTGCCGTTGCTGCTGGATGGCGATTTCCGGCTGGCGGAGTCCTCCGCCATCAGCGAATACCTGGAAGACTGCCACCCGGCGCCTGCGGTGTATCCGGCGGCGCCGCAACCGCGGGCGCTGGCGCGGCAGCTGCAGGCCTGGCTGCGCAGCGACCTGATGCCGCTGCGCGAGCAGCGCAGCACCGAGGTGGTGTTCCTGCGGCCCAGTCCGATTCCGCTGGATAGCCGCGGGCGGCGCGCGGCGGAAAAACTGGCGGCGGTGGCCGGCGAGCTGCTGGCGCACGGCGGCGACAACCTGTTCGGCGACTGGTGCATCGCCGATGCCGATCTGGCGCTGATGCTGCAGCGGCTGCTGCAGAACGGCGACCCGCTGCCGCCACAGCTGGCCGATTACGCGCGCCGGCAATGGCTGCGCCCGTCGCTGCAGGCCTGGCGCCAGCTGCAAACTGCCTGAGATTGCCCGCTGTTAGCAGCCCGCCCGCCTTGCGCGGGCTTTTTCTTGCCTGCCGTCAAGGTTGGCCGCCGGCCGGCTGCGGCATGCTTGCTGCATGACATTTCCTGTTTCCCGTTACCGGCTGTGGCTGACCTGGCTATGGCTTTCCATGCTGACGCTGCTGCTGGCGTGGCTGGCCGACTGGCCGGCCCCCGGCCATGCCGTGGCGCTGCTGGCGCTGTGCGGCGCCTGGCTCAAGGGCGTGGCGGTAGTGGAACAATTCATGGCCCTGCGCCACGCACCGTGGTGGTTGCGCGGCACGGTGCATGGCTGGCTGCTGCTGGTCTGCGGCGGTCTGCTGGCCAGTTTCCTGTAGGAGCTTCCTGATGAATGCCCCCGTTCACGCCGCCGTTGCGGCCAACGTTCCGTACTACCAGCCGGTTGCCGACGAATGCGCGGTGTTCGAGCACGCCTGGCGGCCCCAGCTGCCGCTGCTGATCAAGGGCCCCACCGGCTGCGGCAAGACCCGCTTCGTCGCCCACATGGCGGCGCGCCTCGGCCTGCCGCTGTTCACCGTGTCCTGCCATGACGACCTGTCGGCTGCCGATCTGGTCGGCCGCCACCTGATCGCCGGCGGTGACACCCGCTGGTGCGACGGCCCGCTTACCCGCGCGGGGCGCGAGGGCGGCATCTGCTATCTGGACGAGGTGGTAGAGGCGCGCAAGGACACCACCGTGGTGCTGCACCCGCTCACCGACGACCGTCGCATCCTGCCGATCGAGCGTACCGGCGAACAGTTGGCCGCACCGCCGGGCTTCATGCTGGTGGTGTCGTACAACCCGGGCTACCAGCATGTGCTCAAGACGCTGAAGCCGTCCACCCGCCAGCGCTTCGTGGCGCTGAGTTTCGACTTTCCGGCGCCGGAGGTCGAAATGGCGGTGCTGCAGCAGGAGGGCGGCGCCGATGCGGCATTGGCCACACGGCTGGTGGCACTGGCCGGCCAGCTGCGCCGGCTGTCCGGTTACGACCTGGACGAAGGCGTCAGCACCCGGCTGCTGGTCTATGCCGCTACGCTGATCCGCAGCGGCATGAGCCCGCTGGCAGCCTGCCGTGTGGCACTGGTGGAACCGCTGTCGGACGAGCCGGAAACCATCGCCGCGCTGCTGGCGGTGGTGGCGACCCAGTTTGGCCACTGACATGGACGACGCCGACCGCCAGCGCGCCATCTGTGCCCATGCGCTGTATCTGGCCAATTTGCTGCTGGCGCCCGGCATCGGCTTTGTCGCGCTGTGGTGGTGTCGCCGCCGCTGGTTGCCGCAGGCAGGCGCCGCGCTGCGCGCGCATCTGCAGCAAGCGTTTGCCGCCGCGTTGTGGAGCGGAGCGCTGCTGTTGCTGGTGGGCGGGGCGGTGCCGCTGCTGGGCGGGCTGGGCAACAGCACAACCTGGATCGTGCTGATCCTGTATTTCACCCTGATTCACGCCGCGCTGGTGCTGTCCGGAGCTTACGCGCTGTCGCGGGCGATGGCCGGCCTGCCTTGCCGCTACCCGCTGCCCGGCCTGTGGCGGCCACGCTAGAACGAAAGCACCGATATGGAAGACATCGTTGGCGGCTGGTGGGACAAACTCATCCGTCGCGCCGCCTACCGCGGCTACCCGCACGCCCAGGTGTGCCTGAGCGACATCGAACAGCAGGCGCCGCTGTTTTTCCGCGCCATGGGCGGCGATGCCGCGCTCACCATCAAGACCGCCGTCGGCACCGCCCACGGCGCGCGCCGCCGGCTGCTGGAGCGCATCGCCGGCAGCAACACCCAGCTGGAGCTGGCCTGGCGCGATGGCCAGTCGCTGTACCTGCCGGAAAAAATCGACCTGTACCCGGACGCGGCGCTGAACCGCGACTTGTACTTCTGGCTGATGGCGCTGGCGGCGCAGCCGCTGCCGGCCGGCGACTGGCTGACGCGCAATCGCCTGGCCGCCGCGGCTTGCCTGGCGCAGATGCCCGGCCTGGCCGCACTGTCCCCCCGGCTGGTGGCCGCCTTGCTGCCGCTGCGCGACATGCCGCGCGAGCCTGCCGCCGCCGCACGCGAGGCCACCATCCGCCTGGCGCTGCAGCAGCCGGAGGCCGACATCACTTTGCCGCAGGCAGCCGGCGCGCCGCAGCCGGTGCTGCTGTGGCTGCACCCCGAGCCGCCGGGCAGTGTTGCGGCCAACCTTGATGACGGCCAGACGCCGGATAGCGGCCACGGCGATAGCCGCGACGGCAAACAGCGCCGCCGCTATCGCGCGCGCCGCGAAACGCCGGACGAGCGCAGCAACGGCATGCTGCTGCAGTTCCGCGCCGAAAGCATCTTCACCTGGGACGACTACGTGAAGGTGAACCGCCACCAGGATGACGACGAGGCCGACGACGGCGCCGCCGCCGAGGACATGGACCGCCTCACCGTGACGCGCGATGGCAAGACCCGGTCCAGCCGCCTCAAGTTCGACCTTGACCTGCCGGCGGCCGCCTACGACGACACCCCGCTGGGCGGCGGCATGCTGCTGCCGGAGTGGGATTACAAGCGGCAGCGGCTGGTGGCCGATCACTGCCGGCTGCAACCGATGCTGCCGCGCGACGCGCAGCCGGCGCCGCTGCCGGACGCACTGCAGCCGCTGGCCCGGCGTCTGCGGCGCCAGTTCCAGGCGCTGTCGCCGGAGCGCATGCGCAAGAGCGGCGAAGCCAGCGGGCCCGATATCGATCTCGACCGCTTGATCCGCTTCCTCGCAGAACGCCGCAGCGGCGTGGCGGTGGCCGAGCCGGCGCTGTACCAGGCGTGGCCGCCGGGCGGGCGCAGCATGGCCTGCCTGCTGCTGGCCGACCTGTCGCTGTCCACCGAAAGCTGGCTCGGCGAGGCGGGGCAGGTGATCAACGTCATCCGCGACAGCCTGCTGCTGTTTGCCGAGGCGCTGGCCGCCTGCGGCGACCGCTTCGGCCTGTACGGTTTCTCCTCGCTGCGCCGCAGCGAGGTGCGCTACCTGCTGCTGAAGGATTTTGCCGAGCGTTACGACGACGCCGCGCGCGGCCGCATCCTGGCGATTCGTCCCGGCTACTACACCCGCATGGGCGCCGCCATCCGCCAGTCCAGCCGCATCCTGCTGGAGCAGCCGGCGCAGCGCCGGCTGCTGCTGATCGTGTCTGACGGCAAGCCCAACGATCTGGACCATTACGAAGGCCGTTATGGCGTGGAGGACACCCGCCGCGCGGTACTGGAAGCGAAGCAGGCCGGGCTGATCCCGTTCTGCGTCACCGTGGACCGCGAGGCCGGCGAGTACCTGCCGCACCTGTTCGGCCGCAACGGCTACAGCGTGGTGCACGACGCGCGGCGGCTGCCGCAGGTGCTCACCAGCCTGTACGCGCGCCTGACGGCGTAAGCCTGCGGCCAACCTTGGCCGCCAGAAAGGAGGCCGCGATGGCCAAGAAATTCCCGCTGCATCCGGCGCATCCGGAGCGGCTGTGCTGGGGCTGCGACAAGTACTGCCCGGCTGGCTCCTTGCAATGCGGCAACGGCTCCGGCCGCACCCAGCATCCGGCCGAAGTGCTGGGCGACGACTGGTACCGGCACGGCGACTGGGGGCTGGAGGTGCCGGCAGAAAACCCTGGCGACGGGTCGGAAAAGCGTTGATTCGAATCAATGCTGCTGTTCTGCTGACCGGAGGATGATGCTTGCATTGATTCCCTCATAGCGTGATGGAGAACAGCATGAAATTCCCGAAGATGAGCGCGCTCGCGCAGGGCGTATTGCTGGCAGGTCTGCCACTTGCCGCCTCGCTGGCCTGGGCCGATGCGGCCAGCAAGCCGGTTACCCAGCCGGAGGCCGCCTACCAGTCGGCGCCGTCGCCGCTGGCCGGCGAGGAGATGTACCAGAACATCAACCCCAAGGCGCCGCCGATGACCAAGGCGGAATTCGCCCGCGCCAAGCAGATCTACTTCGAGCGCTGCGCCGGCTGTCACGGCGTGCTGCGCAAGGGCGCCACCGGCAAGCCGCTGACGCCTGACATCACGCTGGGCAAGGGCACCGAGTACCTGAAAGTGTTCATCGCCTACGGCAGCCCGGCCGGGATGCCGAACTGGCAGACCTCCGGCGAGATGTCGCCGCAGGACGTGGACCTGATGGCGCGCTACATCCAGCAGGAGCCGCCGACGCCGCCGGAGTACTCGCTGGCCGACATCGAGAAATCGCGCAAGGTGCTGATTCCGGTCGACCAGCGCCCGACGCGCAAGCTGAACAACTACAACCTGGACAATCTGTTCTCGGTGACGCTGCGCGATGCCGGCGAGGTGGCGCTGATCGACGGCGACAGCAAGCAGATCATCAACATCGTCAAGACCGGCTACGCGGTGCATATCTCGCGGCTGTCCAGCTCCGGCCGCTACCTGTACGTGATCGGCCGCGATGCCAAGGTCAACCTGATCGACCTGTGGATGGAAAAACCGGACACCGTGGCCGAGGTGAAAGTGGGGCTGGAAGCGCGTTCGGTGGAAACTTCCAAGTTCAAGGGCTGGGAAGACAAGATCGCCGTGGCCGGCACCTACTGGCCGCCGCAGTTCGTGATCATGGATGGCGACACGCTGAAGCCGCGCAAGATCGTCTCCACCCGCGGCATGACCGTGGACAACGAGTACCACCCGGAGCCGCGCGTGGCGTCCATTGTCGCCAGCCACTACAAGCCTGAGTTCGTGATCAATGCCAAGGAGAGCGGCAAGATCATGATGGTGGATTACTCCGACCTGAATAACCTCAAGACCACCACCATCGACTCCGCCAAGTTCCTGCACGACGGCGGTTTTGACAGTTCTGGCCGTTACTTCCTGGTGGCGGCCAACGCCTCCAACAAGATCGCGGTGGTGGATACCAAGCTCGACAAGCTGGCGGCGCTGGTCGATGTCGGCAAGACCCCGCACCCGGGCCGTGGCGCCAACTTCGTGCATCCCAAGTACGGCCCGGTGTGGAGCACCTCGCACCTGGGGAGCGACGATGTGACGCTGATCGGTACCGACCCGGTGAAACACCCGCAGTACGCGTGGAAAGTGGTGGCCACCTTCAAGGGCCAGGGCGGCGGTTCGCTGTTCATCAAGACCCATCCGAAATCGAAGAACCTGTGGGTGGATACCCCGCTGAACCCGGATGCCAAGGTCAGCCAGAGCGCCGCGGTGTACGACATCAACAATCTGGACAAGGGCGCGCAGATCGTGGACGTGGCGGCCTGCGCCAAGCTCACCGACGATGGCGCCAAGCGCGTGGTGCAGCCGGAGTTCAACAAGGCCGGCGACGAGGTGTGGTTCTCGGTGTGGAGTGCCAAGAACAAGGAATCCGCCATCGTGGTGATGGATGACAAGACCCGTAGCTGCAAGGCGGTGATCAAGGACAAGCGCCTGATTACCCCGACCGGCAAGTTCAACGTGTTCAACACCCAGCACGACATCTACTGATCAACCGGGCGGCCCGCCACGGGCCGCCATTGCAGGGAGTACCGCTCATGAACAACCGTTTGCTGACTGCCGGCCTGCTTGCCGCCGGCCTGTTGCTGGCCGGCACGGCCAATGCCTCGCTGGCGCTGGCGCAGAAGAACAACTGCCTGGCCTGCCATAGCGTGGATCACAAGGTGGTGGGGCCGGCGTTCAAGGAGATTGCCGCCAAGTACAAGGGCCAGAACGTGCAGGCCAGGCTGGAGGAAAAAGTGAAGAAGGGCGGTGCCGGCAGCTTCGGCCCGATCCCGATGTCGCCCAACCCGCAGGTGCCGGATGCCGAAGTGAAGCAGCTGGTGCAGTGGGTGCTGTCGCAGTAAACCGTGCTGCGGCCGGCCGCAAGGTTGGCCGCATGCCGCGATGGCTTGTGCCAGCAGGTGCTGCCTGCTGGCGCAAGCCCTTGCCGGAAGGTCCCGCATGAAACCGCCCGCTGTCAGCCTGTTGCGGCTGAGTCTCAAGTGCGCACTGCTGCTTATCTGCAGCGGTGTGCTGTTCTACGAATCCGCCCACGCCGAACCGCTGGCGGCGCCTGCTCCGGCACGCGCCGCCGAGCTGCGTCACCTGCTGCGCCAGGACTGCGGCGCTTGCCACGGCATGACGCTGCAGGGCGGGCTGGGCAGCCCGCTCACCGCGCAGGCGCTGGCCGGCAAGCCGGCGGACAGTCTGGTCGCCACCTTGCTGGATGGCCGCCCGGGCACGCCGATGCCGCCGTGGCGGCCGTTCATCAGCGAGGACGAGGCACGCTGGCTGATCCGGCAATTGCAACAAGGGGAAGCACCATGAAAACAATCACAAGCTTGGCCGCCGCGGTGGCCGCCGCCGTGCTGCTGGCCGGCTGCGCCACGCCGGCGCTGCGCGGCAGCGGCGATCTGGGGGTGGTGATCGAGCGCGCCAGCGGCAGCGTGCAGGTGGTGGACAACAGCCAGCGCCGCAGCCTGGCGCACATCAGCGGGCTGGGCGATCTGTCGCATGCTTCGCTGGTGTACAGCCGCGACGCGCGCTACGTGTACGTGTTCGGCCGCGATGGCGGGCTGTCCAAGATCGACATCCTCAGCGGCAAACTGGTGGCGCGGGTAATGCAGGCCGGCAACAGCATCGGCGGCGCCATCTCGACCGATGGCCGCATCGTGGCGGCGCAGAACTACACCCCGGGTGGGGTGAAACTGTTCGATGCCGACAGCCTGGCGCTGCTGGCGGATATTCCGGCGCTGGATGAGCACGGCCAGCCATCCAAGGTGGTCGGCCTGGCCGACCTGCCGGGCAACCGCTTCGCCTTCAGCCTGTTCGAGGCCGGTGAAATCTGGCTGCTGGATGCGGCCAACCCGCGCGCGCCGCTAGTCACCAAGTACAAAAACGTTGGCCGCCAGCCGTATGACGGTCTGGCCAGCAGCGACGGCCGCTACTACATCGCCGGCCTGTACGGCGAGGACGGGCTGGCCTTGCTGGACAACTGGCATCCGCAGGCCGGGGTGCGCCGCATCCTGCCGGGCTACGGCCAGGGGCAGGACAAGCAGCCGGTGTACAAGATGCCGCACCTGCGCGGCTGGAGCCTGGCCGGCGACTACGCCTTTTTGCCGGCAGTCGGCCACAACAGCGTGCTGGTGGCTGACAGCCGCAGCTGGCAGCAGGTGGCGCAGGTGCCGGTGTACGGCCAGCCGGTATTCGTGATGGCGGAACCCTCCGGTCGCCGGGTGTGGGTGAATTTCGCCTTTCCGCATAACGACACCGTGCAGGTGATCGACGTACCCAGCATGCAGGTGATCAAGACGCTGCAGCCGGGCCGCGCCATCCTGCACATGGAGTTCACCGCCCGTGGCGATGCGGTGTGGCTGTCCAGCCGCGACGACGACAAGCTGGTGGTGATCGATACCCAGAGCTTTGCCACCGTGGGCGAACTGCCGGCGACCAGCCCGTCCGGCATCTTCTTCAGCTGGCGTGCCGCCCGCATGGGGATGTGATATGCAGCTGCAAATGCATGACCCGCTGCTGCGGCTGCTGGATCGCTACCAGCGCGATTTTCCGCTGCAGTCGGCACCGTTCGCGCTGCTGGCGGCCGAGTGCGGGCTGCCGGAGCCCACGTTGCTGCTGCGGCTGCAGCAGGCGCGCGCCAGCGGACTGCTCAGCCGCATTGGCGCGGTGTTTGCCCCCAATAGCGTCGGCGCCAGCACGCTGGCGGCGCTGGCAGTGCCGCCAGAACGGCTGGACGAGGTGGCGGCGCAGGTCAGCCGCCAGCCGGAGGTCAACCACAACTACGCGCGCGATCACCACTACAACCTGTGGTTCGTGCTGACCGCCGCCAGCCGCGCCGGCATCGACGCCGCGCTGGCGCAGATTGCCGCCGACACCGGGCTGGCGCCGCTGGACCTGCCGCTGCAACGCGAATACCACATCGACCTGGGTTTTGCCCTGGGTGACGACGGCCCGAGCCGGCGGCCAACCCGTACCCCGGCCGCGCCGCCGCTGGACGCGGCCGATCGCCGGCTGGTGGCGGCGCTGGGCGATGGTCTGGCGTTGCTGCCATGCCCATTCCTGCCGCTGGCTGCCGCCAGCGGGCTGGCGGAAGCCGAAGTACGGCAGCGGCTGCAGGCATGGGTGGATGGCGGCGTGATCCGCCGCTTCGGCTTCGTACTGCGCCACCACGAGCTGGGTTTCCGTGCCAACGCCATGTGCGTGTGGCAGGTGCCGGCCGGAGAGCGCGATGCCATCGGCGCGCGGCTGGCGACCGACCCGGCGGTAACGCTGTGCTATGCCCGCCCGCCGCGTGGCGAAGCGTGGCCGTACAACCTGTTCTGCATGATTCACGCCCGCGATGCGGCGACGGTACACGGCGAGGCGCAGCGGCTGTCGCAGGCGCACGGCCTGGCCGCCATGCCGCAGGCGGTGCTGGTCTCCACCCGCCGCTATACCCAGCGCGGCGCCCGTTATCACCCGGAGTAAACCATGAACGCCGCGCTACCGCTGGATGCCATCGACAGCCTGCTTATCGACCGCCTGCAGGGCGGCTTTCCATTGCGGCCGTCGCCGTTTGCCGCTGCCGGCGCCGAGCTGGGGCTGTCCGCCGGTCTGCTGTGCCAGCGGCTGCAATCGCTGCTGGAGCGGCGGGTGCTGACCCGTTTCGGGCCGATGTACCAGATCGAACGCATGGGCGGCGCCTTCGTGCTGGCGGCGCTGGCGGTGCCGGAGGCGCGCTACGACGCGGTGGCGGCGCAGGTCAATGCCTTGCCGGCGGTGGCGCACAACTACCGCCGCGAGCACGACTTCAATATGTGGTTCGTGCTGGCCACCAGCACACCGGGGCGCATTTACGACGCGATGCTGGACATCGAGGAAGCCACCGGGCTGCGGGTGTACGACTTTCCCAAATTGCGCGAGTACTACGTGGGCATGCAGTTTGCCGTCGGCGGCAGCGCGCCAGTGGGGCGGCGCCTGCCGGAGGTCGGCGAAGAGGGCGAAGTGCAGCTGGACGACACCGACTGGCAGCTGATCCGCGCCACCCAGGGCGGCCTGCCGCTGGTGACCGAGCCGTGGCAGCAGCTGGGTATCACGCTGGGGCTGGACGAGGAACAAGTCTGCGCGCGGCTGGCGGCCATGGTGCAGTGCGGCGTCATCCGTCGCATCGGCGCGGTACCCAACCATTACGCCATCGGCTATGCGGCCAACGGTATGGCGGTGTTCGATGTCGACGATGCGCTGGTGGATGAGCTGGGCGGCCAGATCGGCGCGCTGCCGTTCGTCAGCCACTGCTACCGCCGCCTGCGCCGCCAGCCGGTGTGGCCGTATAACCTGTTTGCCATGTGTCACGGCAGCAACCGCGACGAGGTGCTGGCGCAGGTGGCCAGCGTGCGCCAGCTGCTGGGCGCCGCCTGTCGCCGCCACGAGGTACTGTTCTCCAGCCGCATCCTGAAAAAGAGCGGTTTGCGGGTGTAGCCTGCGGCATGCCGGTGGCGTGTAAAAGTGCTACGGAACCCTATGCAACTGTCGATATAGCACTACGATAAGAGCGAACAGGCGGGCAGGAGGGGAACATGGCGCAACGACTATTGAGCAAGGTGTTACTGGCCTTGGGTTTTGCCTGTTTGCAGGCAACCGCTACTGCTGCCACGGTCAAGTACATGGTGCTGGAAGAGGTGGAACCGTTCCAGATTGTGACGCGGGGCAACCCGATGTATGGTGGGCTGGTGACCGAGGTGGTCAGCCGGATTTTTCGTGATAGCCCGCACCAGCTGCAGGCGGTGGTAGCGCCGTCGCCGCGTTTGAATGCCATGCGCAGCAAGGGGCGTTTGGGCAACTGGCTGAGCTATGGCGCCAAGCAATGGCTGCAGCCTGGCTGGCAGCTGTCGAAGGAGCCGGTTTACACCTGGCATCATGTGCTGCTGGTGCCGCGCCAGAGCGAGTTCCAGTATCACCGCGTCAACGACCTGTTTGGCCACTCGCTGATCCTGATGCATGGTTACGATTACCCAGGGCTGGACGGTTTTCTGCGCAGTCGTCATCCGCATGGCCGCATCATCGACCAGCGCGCGCTGAGCCAGGAGGGCGCTTTACGCATGCTGCGTGCCGGGCGGGGGGTCGGTTATATCGATACCAATCTGCGGGTGCGCTACAACTTGCGTCAGCAAGGTCTGTCGCCGGCTGGCTTCCGCTTCTACGACCTGTCTGCGGTCATCCCGAACATCGAACTACATCTGATGTACAGCAAGCTTATGCCGCAGGCGGTGAAGGAGCTGATCGACAGGCGGCTGGCCGAAATGCGCCAGTCCAGCGAGCTTGCCGCCATTGCCAAGCGTTATCAGTAGCCGGCTGCGGCGCAAGGTTGGCCGCAAAAAAAAACGCCGTACAGCCAGGGCTGCACGGCGTTTTTCATGGCCAGCGCTCAGCGCGGTACCGCTTGCCGGCGTCGCCCCAGCCGGTTGATCCACAGCGAGGCCAGGATTACCGCGCCGCCCAGTGCCAGCCGCGGCAGGTCGACATTGCGGTTCCAGATCAGCACGTTGACCAGCAGGCCGGCGGGCACGTGCAGCTCGTTCATGATTGCCAGCGTGCCGGCGTTGACCATCACGCTGCCTTTCACCCACCAGTACATGCCCAGCGCGGTGGCAAACAGCCCCATGTACACCAGTACCCCCCATTGCAGGGTGGTCTGCGGCAGGCGTTCCGGATTGCCGAACAGCAGGAACGATGGCAGCGCCAGCAGCAGCGCGCCAAGGAAGAAGTGGCCGAAGTAGCGGTACAGCGGCTGTTCCACCGGGTATTGCTGCAGCAGGCGGCGGCACAGCACCTGGCCGGCGGCAAAGGTGAGGTTGGCTAGCTGCAGCAGCAGGAAGCCGGTCAGGTATTCGCCTTGCAGCGGCTGGAAGCGGATGATGATGCCGCCACCCACCGCCACCGCGGCGGCCAGCAGCGCCCAGCGGTTGAGGCGGCGTTGCAGCGCATCGTCCAGCAGCACCACGTAGATCGGCGTCAGCACGGTAAACAGCAGCACTTCCGGCACCGTCAGCACGGCAAAACTGCGGTACAGGCACAGGTAGGTGATGCCGAACTGCAGCGCGCCGGCCAGCCAGAAGCCGCCCAGCAGCCGCTGCGGCAGGCCGCGCCACACGGTAAACGGCAGGAACACCGCTGCGGCTATCAGCACGCGCAGCAACACGGCAAAGTCGCTGTCAACCTGGGCGGCCAGGTACTGGCCGATCAGGCTGAAGGAGAATGCCCACAGGACGGTAACGATAAGCAGGTAAGGCATGAATAGGGTGTCAGTCGGAAACAGGGGCAGCGATGATAGGCCAGTCGCCGGCGCTTGGGAACCGGCCGGCAGCACGGGGTGGCGGCGGGGACTAAAATCAAGGTAGCGCCAGCGGGCGCATCGATAGCGGCCTGCCGCGGCGGGCGAGGAGGGGCATCATGACTTCCAGACGCAGGCAACAGGGCTGGTACAATGGCGCTTATATGGTGACGGCGGTGCTGGCCATCGTGCTGTTCATGGCGCAGCCGTGGATTCCGCTGCTGCTGTTGGCCGCCATGGGCGGCGCGGCGGTGGTGATCGCCATCGCTCGCGGTGGCCGCCAGTTGCAGCAGTGGTTGCGCCAGCATCACCCGCATCTGCATTGAATTGGCGTGGCCGGCCACGGCCATGCATGCGCTTGACTGCAGTCAATGAGATTGCGCGGCATAGCGCCGACGATGACGTCATTGTCATCGCCGGAGGCTGTCATGCTGCGCCTGAGCCACTATCTGCATACCTTGCTGCATCCGACGCCGCTGGCGCCGCCGCGTGCGCCGTCCGGTCCGGTGGTGATCTGGACCCTGATCCGCCGTTGCAATCTGACCTGCCAGCACTGCTATTCCATCTCCGCCGACAAGGATTTTCCGGGCGAGCTGTCCCGCGATGAGGTTTTCGCGGTGCTGGAGGACCTGTACGCCTGCGGCGTGCGGGTACTGATCCTGTCCGGCGGCGAGCCGCTGCTGCGACCGGACATCTACGACATCGGCCGCCGCGCCAAGGCGATGGGTTTCTACGTCGGCCTGTCTAGCAACGGCACGCTGATCGATGCGGCCAACGTTGGCCGCATCGCCGAGGTGGGCTTCGACTACGTCGGCGTCAGCCTCGACGGCATCGGTGCCACTCACGACCGCTTCCGCCGGCTGCAAGGCGGCTTCGAGCTGGCGCTGCGCGGCATCCGTCTGGCGCGCGATGCCGGCATGAAGGTCGGCGTGCGCTACACCATGACCGAGGACAACGCCCACGATCTGCCGGCGCTGCTGCAGCTGGTGGCGGACGAAGGCATCGACAAGTTCTATTTCTCGCACCTCAACTACGCCGGCCGCGGCAACAAGCACCGCGACAGCGATGCGCGTCACGCGCGCACGCGCTGGGCGATGGACTTGCTGCTGGATACCTGCCACGCGCAGCTGCAGGCCGGCGAGCAGCGCGACTACGTCACCGGCAACAACGATGCCGACGGCGTCTACCTGCTGCAGTGGGCGGCACGGCATTACCCGGCCGAAGTCGAGGTGCTGCGCCAGCGCCTGCAGCAGTGGGGTGGCAACGCCAGCGGCGTCAACGTCGCCAATATCGACAACCTCGGCAATGTGCATCCGGACACCATGTGGTGGCAGGTGACGCTGGGCAATGTGCGTGAGCGGCCGTTTTCCGCCATCTGGCCGGATACCAGCCACCCGCTGATGGCCGGGCTGAAGCAGCATCCACGGCCGGTGCATGGCCGCTGTGCCGCCTGCAGCCACTTGGCGATCTGCAACGGCAATACCCGCGTGCGTGCCTGGCAGCTGACCGGCGATTACTGGGCCGCCGACCCGGCCTGTTATTTATCCGATGCCGAGATCGGTGTGGCGGCCGGTGCCTATGCCATGCCGCAGCTGACGCCGTGGCAGCGCAGCAACTCACCGGAGGTGCGGCCATGAAAATCCTGCTGCGCGCTTTACTGTTGAGCCTGCTGCCGCTGGCGGCGCAGGCTCAACAGTAAAGCGCGCAGCAGGATTTTCATGGCCGCACCTCCGGTGGGTAAACGTGGCCAACGTGGCGCCGGGGGCGGACAGGCGTGCCAGCTGGGCAAACAGTGCCGGTTGCCACATGTCCGGATTGCGCGACGGGGCAAAGCCATCGAGAAACCAGGCATCGATACAGGCATCCAGCTGCGGCAGGGTGTCGAGTGCATCGCCGACCAGCAGGGTAAGGCTAATGCGGCCGCCTTCCAGTACGAAGCGATGCCAGCCCGGCGGCAGTGCTGCGTACTGCTGCAACAGCTGGGCCGCTTCGTGCTGCAGGGCAGGCCACAAGGCCAGTGCCTGCTGCAGGTCCGCCACGCTTAGCGGGTGTTTCTCGGTGCTGACAAACGCCAGCCGCGCGCTTGCCGGGGCGTACTGCAGGAATACCTGCCACGCCACCAGAAAGTTGAGCCCGGTACCAAAGCCGGTTTCGCCGATACGGAATACCGCGTGCTCGGCTAGGGCCGCAAATCGTTCTGGCAGCAAGTTGTTGTTGATGAATACATGACGGGTTTCATCGATACCGCTGTCGCGAGAGAAGTACACGTCGCCGTAGTCGCCGGAGACGGGTTCGCCGCTGCTCCAGTCCAGGCGGGCGGTTTGGATAGCTGAAGACATAAGAATGCTGCGTTGGGAGGCGGCTTGTGCCGAAAGGTCGCATTGTATGCCCGCCGTGGGCGGGCTCAAACAGTTGGCCGCACCGTATTTGCGCTGACACATGCACGGTGCGCCGGCTGATTGAGGCATCGCTGGCCGCAGTGTGGCGAACAGGGGACAGATGCCGGCATGTTCACATGGCGGGCAAGCGACTGAAATGTATAGATATTCTGATGGATACAGTAGGCAGCACCTGGGGTTGGATCAAAGCTGGCCGATAAATTGCATATTGCCGGCGGCATGTTCTATAGAATCGACAGCCAATTACAGACGCGGCGCATGAGACCCATGACGCGGCGCCCTCAAAACGTGGAGACAGAAATGAAACACGCGATGCGTATCGGCACGCGACTGGTTTTAGCCCAGGTCGTCCTGATGGTGTTATTGGTGGCGGCGTTCATGCTGCCGGCCTATTACTTTTCGCAAAAGCTGCTGCAGTCTCGTACCCAGGCAGTGCAGCAGCAGTTGATCAGCCAGTCGGTCAACATGATCGAAGGCTTCGACGATGCGCTAAAGATTTCTGCTGCGCAATTCGAGCGCATGTATGTCGCCAGCTTCCCGGGTTCCATTGAACTGGTGCCGGGGCAGACCATGCCAGTCGAGGGGGCCGGTGCCGTGCCGGTGCTGAAGGCCGGCGATATGGTGCTGAATAACAACCATGATCTGGCCGGTGAGTTCGCCATTCGCAGTGGCAACGTCGCATCGGTGCTGGTACTCACCGGCGGCGATTTTGTCCGTATCTCTACCTCGTTGCTCACGGCCGATGGCAAGCGTGCGGTGGGTAGCAAACTTGACCGCAGCAGCATCGCGTACGAGCGCTTGATGAAGGGCATGCCTTATCAGGGCAAGATGATTCTGTCAGACAAGGAATATGTGGTCAGCTTCACTCCGGTGAAGGACGAATCAGGCAAGGTGGTCGGGGCAACATCGGTGGCGATTGGCGCCAGCGAAGGGGTGGGTGGTTTGCTGGCGCGCCTGACCAAGGTGCATATCGGCGAATCCGGCCACATCAATATTGTGGATGTAAACAAGGCGGACCGTGATTACGGCCGTTTCGTGCTGCATCACAAACTGCCGGGACGCAGCGTGGACAAGGATCTGGACATCAATGGCCAGCCTTATCTGAAACCGCTGCTGGACAGCAAGAGTGGCAGCCTTACCGTGCAGCTGCCTGGCGATAACGGTAAGCCGGTGGCGCATATGCTCAGCTGGCAACGGCTGGATACCTGGGGTTGGCTGATTATCAGCGATGAACTGGCCAGCGAGCTGCAGCGTGATAACCGTCTGCTGTTGCAAGGCTTGATTGTCGGCTGCGTTCTGCTGCTGGTGCTGATGTCGCTGGCGCTGTGGGTGCTGACTGGCAGGCTGGTCGGCCGTCCGGTGCGCATGCTGGTGCGCTCGGTCGGAGAAGTGCGCGACAGCCACGATCTGACCCGTCGCATCGAAGTGGCGCGCCAGGACGAAGTGGGTGAGGTAGCGGCGGCTATCAATAGCCTGCTGGAGAACTTCCGGCATGCGCTGAACCGTACCAGTGAACATGCGTCCGAACTGGAGTTGGCCGCGCGCGAACTGGCCGACAAGGCGGCCGCTGCGGCCAACTCATCCGGCGAACAGCGGGAAAGTGCCGCGCTGATGCATGGCTACAGCCAGGAGCTGGGCGGTAGTGTGCATCAGATCGAGCAGGTGGCCAGCGATGCCAGTCGCGCTGCCAGCGCCTCCAGCGATGCGGCAACACAGGGGAGTCGCAGCCTGGTGGCGGCGGTGGAGGAGGTGAATCGCATCTCCGGCACGCTGGATGCGGCCGCAGGCAGCCTGCATAGCCTTGAAGAAAGTGCTTCGCAGATTTCCACCATCATCGGCGTGATTCACGACATTGCCGAGCAGACCAATCTGCTGGCACTCAACGCTGCAATCGAAGCGGCACGTGCCGGTGAGTTCGGGCGTGGTTTTGCCGTGGTTGCCGATGAGGTACGCAAGCTTGCCGAGCGCACCTCATCGGCAACTGGCGAGATTTCCGGCATGATTGGCTCGATGCAGTCGGCCACCGGCTCGGCGGTAGACGCCATGCGTCAGTCGGTGACGCTGGCGGCCAACGGTGCTGCCATTACCGGCGAGGCGCGACAGGCCATCGATAGCATTCTGGATGCGTCGCGCGAAACCATGGCGGTGGTGAGCCAGATTCATCAGCGGCTGGGAGAGCAGCGTGCCAGTGTGCAGCAGATCGTGACCCAGGTAGAACAAGTGGCAACTCTCGCCAGCGTCAGCAATGATGCGGCCAATCGGTCTGCGGAAACTGCACAACACATGACTGGCTTGGCCAATGCGCTGCGTGATGAGGTAAACGTGTTCCGCACCTGACCTCGGTTGCATTGCTGGCTTAGTCCCTGCCACAGAAAAACGCCCTTGCCGGATGGATTCTGCAAGGGCGTTTTCTCTTTTTGGCGGTAAGAAACGAGTCTGGCTTACGCCCGCTCAATCTCAGTTGCTGCATTGGGGAAAGTTTTTAGCTCGCTGTCGTATCGCCAGCATCTAGCTGGCCAAGCTTTTGGAGGGCGTCATGACGCTCGTCCTGCTCGCTGTGCAGATAGCGCCGAGTGGTCTGGATGCTGCGGTGGCGCAGGTTCTGGCTTACTTGCAGCAAGTCGATGCCTGCTTGTAGTTGATGGCTGGCAGCGGTATGGCGCAGCCAGTGGGTACTGGCTTGTCGCAGCTTCTCGCGGCAGGCGGCATCGCTGCAATTGTCCGCTGCACGCTGGAAGATTTCGCGGGTAATCAGGTATAGCGCTTTGTCGCCAATGGGTCGCAGCACACTGCCGGGTTTGGAAATGGCGCAAATCAGCGGTGTGCTTTCTCGGTGCTCGGGGAGTGGCGTTAGCCCAAGGTGCAGGCGGTAGCGGCGCAATGCCGCAAGCAAGGCGTCGTTTACCGGAATATCGGCTATGCCGGTCTTGCCCTCTACGCGCCACCACCAGCGCTGGCGTGACTCGAAAAAATCGCCCATTACGGCATTGCAGGCCTCGCTGCGGCGTGCACCACTGAAGTACAGCAGGCTGATAACCCATCGTGATCGCTCGCGCTGGGCAAGCTCCCCCTCGCTGTTGGCCGGCAATTGTCGCAGCGCCTGCAGAATGGCCTGCCAGCCAGCTTCATCAAAGTACCGCTCGACCTCTTCAATCTTCTGGCGAGAAGGTTTGCGTAAAAGCCGGAACGGATTACCGCCAAGTACGCCGGCCTGGTTCAGGTAGCCATAAAAGCTGCCAAGAATCGTGATGCTGTGGTGGATGCTGCTGGCAGAGAGCGGGCCGGTAAAAGGTTTCCATTCCGGCTTGCTTCGCCCGACGGCTGGGCCGATCCAGCGCTCTGCAGGGTAGGGGTTGGCAAGAAAGCGCTGGTAATCAAGTACATCCTGGCGTTTGACGTCATCAAGGTGTTGATTCCGGTTGTGCAGCCACATCAGAAAGCGCTCGACTTCTTTGCGATAACTGCGCAGCGTGGCTGGTCGGGTGCTGAACTCTGAGAGCCAGGTAAGTGCAGCATCTTCATCGCTACTTGCATGGATAAGGGCGTTCTGCGGGGCGTAGGGTGTGAGCAATGGTGGCAACTTTTGATCAATAACTTCCGATAAGAATAGTTATCGGAAAAATATTTGGCAAGTCATGTATTAATTAATGTAATACGTAATATTTATTTTCAGTTGTGGCTGCTAAAATGCGTGCAACAGGAGGAATACATGGATATCTATGCGCGCATAAGGCAAGTCGCATTCGAATTGATTGCCGAAGGGGAGTGGCCAACCGTGGTAGAGGTGCGGGCGCGACTAGGCACAGGCTCCAATACCACCATCAACAACACCTTGAAACAGTGGCGGCAGGAGTTTCTGGCGCGCATGGCCAGCAATGTGAGGCGGCCGGACTGGCCGACAGGCTTGGCCGAGGCTGTTGACCAGTTATGGCAACGCGCATGCGACCAAGCTGAATCGCATCTTGAGAGCCTGCGTGAAGAGTGCAAGGCCGAGGTCGAGCGACTGGTGGGCGAGCTGGCCGAGCAGCATCGGCAATACGATGCACGTAGCGCGCAATTGGCCGCACTGGCGCAGGAACACGAGCTGCTGAAGCAGCAATACCAACAGCTCCAGCAGCAGTACGCCGAAGAAGCGAGGCGCAGACAGGTGCTTGAGGAGAGTTTGAGTGGCTTAACCAGCTCGCTGGACGAGGCGCGCCAGCAGCTATTGCTGGCACAGAAAGATGCCGACAATCGGGTGGTTGCCCTGGAGCAACGCCACGATGAGCGCTTGCAGCAGGCGGCGCAGGAGGCTGCACGGCGCGAAACACTGGCCTACGAGCGCTTTGAAGGCATGCGGATTCAGTTGTACCAACAAGTAGAAAGCGAGCGCAGCAGCTTCAAGCAGCAGGCCGCGCAGTGGCAGGCTCAATTGCAGCAGCTGGAGCGTGAGCGTGATGAAGTGCGGCAGACACTGCGCGAACAACAGGCTGATGCGGCGCGCGAACAAGGGCGGCAGCAAGCACAATACGAAATGGCGCAGCAGCGACTGCAGGCGATGGCAGAAGAACTACAGGTTGGCCGCAAGCAAGGAGAGGAGCTGCAGACCAGGTTGCTGGCACTAACCAGCGAGTTGGCCAGTCGCACAACGCAACTGCAAGAGCGCGATCGCCAGCTCCCACTGCTGCAACGGTGGCTACAGCAGGAGCGGGAGCTACTACAGGCAATGACGCCGGAGGATTATGCCGACATCCTGCAACAGCGGTTTGCCATATTACTGGAACAGACGGCCTAACCGGGCGCAAATCTGTTCCAGGTAGTGGCGATCGGTGTCGTCGAAGCTGGCCAGTTCAATCGAATCCACATCCAGTACGGCGCGCACCACGCCAAGTGAATCAAATACCGGTACCACGATTTCCGAGCGGGAAAGTGACGAGCAGGCAATGTGACCGGGGAATGCCTCGACATCCGGTACAACCAGGGTTTTCGCCTGTGCCCATGCGCCGCCACATACACCCTTGCCACTGCGGATGCGAGTGCAGGCGATTGGCCCTTGAAACGGACCCAGCACCAGTTGCTCGCCCTTTACCAGGTAAAAACCGGTCCACAACCAGCCAAAGGTGTGATGGATTGCCGCGCAGGTATTGGCCATGGCTGCAATCAGATCGTCTTCGCTGTCGATCAGTGCCTGAGCTTGCGGTAACAGGGTTTGGTAGCGCTCCAGCTTGCTACCTCCATCAATGATAAGGTTCTCGGCCATGCAAAATCCTTTGCTGAAGAGGAGTGGGGCGAGAGGATAACAAAAAAGCCGGAGCGATCGCCCCGGCTTTTTTGCGCCATCCTGCATGGCAGCATTACATCATGTGCTGACCGCCGTTGATGGCAAAGTCAGCACCGGTAATAAAACCGGCCACATCGGAGGACAGGTAGGTGACTAGGCCGGCAATTTCCTCCGGCTTGCCCAAGCGACCGACCGGGATGTTAGCAATAATCTTGTTGCGCACATCTTCCGGCACCGCCATCACCATGTCGGTGCCAATATAACCCGGGCTTACGGTATTAACCGTCACGCCCTTGCGGGCTACTTCTTGCGCCAACGCCATGGTGAAGCCGTGCATGCCCGCTTTGGCAGCGGAATAGTTGGTTTGGCCGAACTGGCCTTTCTGGCCGTTGATGGACGAAATGTTGATAATTCGACCAAAACCGCGCTCGGTCATGCCATCTACCACCGGCTTGCACAAATTGAACAAGGAATCGAGATTGGTGCCAATTACCGCATCCCAGTCGGTTTTGCTCAATTTACGGAAAGTTGCATCACGGGTAATGCCGGCATTGTTCACCAGTACGTCCACCGGGCCGATTTCGGCTTGGATCTTGGCAACTGCAGCCTGACATGCATCAAAGTCGGTTACGTCACATTGCACGGCATGAACGTCATAGCCCAACCCCTTCATGTCGGACAGCCACGCACCTTCCTTGCCCGGGCGACTGTAGGTAGTGACCACGGTATGGCCGGCATCTGCTAATGCCTTGCAAATGGCGGTACCAATGCCGCCCATGCCCCCGGTTACCAAAGCGATACGTTTCGTCATAATGCTGGCTCCTTGTCTGTTTGTAGTCTGCGCCGAGCAGGCTACTGGTCATGTATTTTGTTTTAATGACAGATTAGGGGCGTCAGCAAAAAATGTAAATCGCCTGTAACATCTAAATTTTATTTATTTTGCATTAATTGCCTGGGTTACCAGTTTTTGCAGCAGCTCGAGTCGTGCTGCACGCACATGCCCGTCTTTGCTCGCTTGCTTAATGGCGCAATCCGGCTCCTGCCGGTGGGTGCAGTTATGGAAGCGGCAATGGCCGATGTAGTCACGCATTTCGGGAAAGAGGCTGGCAAACTCGGTTGCACCAATATGGGATAGGCCAAATTCCTGTAGTCCTGGCGAATCTATCAAATGGCTAGCTGCATCCAGATGGTAGAGTGCCGCATGGGTGGTGGTGTGGCGGCCAGCATCCAGCGCTTCCGAGATTTCGCCTACCCGTGCAGCGGCATCCGGCAGCAGCGCATTGGTGATGGTGGATTTGCCCATGCCGGATTGTCCGACAAGAACACTGGTCTGCCCTTGTAGCAGCGGGCGCAAGGCATCCGCCCCTTGCTTGGCGCTGAGAACAACCAGTTTGTAGCCTAATTGCTGGTAAGGCTGTAGTTTTTCTAGCCAGGCAGCAGTCTCCGGCAAGTCGCTCTTATTGATCACGATGACCGGGTCAATGTCCGCAGCCTCGGCCGCCAGCAAGCAGCGGTTGAGCAATTCTTCGCTAGGGGTTGGCACGGCGGCGGTGACAAAGAAAATACGCGTCACGTTGGCCGCAATCAGCTTGGTGCGCCAGTCATCCTGGCGGTAAAGCAGGCTGTGGCGGTCATGCGATCCTTCGATGACAGCCTGCTCGTTATTGAGCACGGTGATATCGACATTGTCACCACAGACATAATCAACACGCTTGCCGCGACTGGTGCAGTCATAGCTTTGGCCACCACTTTCCACTATGAAACGGCGACCATAGGAGCGAACAATCAGGCCGGTCTGTTTCATGCGCGGCCAACCAGTGCTTCCACTTTGGCGGCGCAAATAAAGTCATTCAAAGTAATGCCGCCGGCGTCATGGGTGGAGAAGCACACCACGGCGCGGTTGTAATGCACGGACATGTCCGGATGATGGTCTTCGGCATGCGCGATCCAGGCCAGCGCATTCACAAAAGCCATGGTCTGGTAATAATCGGCGAAACGGAAGGTCTTCACCAGTTCGATGCCTTCCAGTTGCCAGCCTGGCAGATGGGCAAGCAGCTCGCTGACGGTTTCGGTGCTCAGCGGGTGTTTTCCGTGCTGTGGCTCACAGTGCATGTCGAGCAGGTTCATGGGGTAGTTCCTTGCAGATGGGCGATGCGCAGGCTCGCCGGCGGATGAGAGTCGTAAAATGCCGAGTGCAGCGGATCGGGCGTGAGTGTACTTGCATTGTCCCGATAGAGTTTGGTCAGCGCCGACACCAGTGCGTTGGCATTGCTGTGGCTGGCAGCAAAGTCGTCCGCCTGGTATTCGTGACGACGAGACAGCATGCTGGAGAGCGGGTGCAGGATAAATGTGAATACCGGCATGCTAAGCATAAACAGTAACAGGCCGGTAGCCGGTGTCATTTCAGTACTGCCGAGCCCCAGGTAAAAATCAGGCAAGTACAGCAACTGCGCAAACAGCCACAGCAACAGCAGCGAGCTGGCGAACGCCAGTGCAATACGACTGCGGATGTGTCCGTGGTGGAAGTGCCCCAGCTCGTGCGCCAGCACTGCCTCGATCTCTTCCGGCTCCAGCTGCTCCAGCAAGGTGTCGAAGAACACGATGCGCTTGGATTTGCCCAGTCCGGTGAAGTAGGCATTGCCGTGACTGGAACGGCGCGAGCCATCCATTACAAATACGCCGTCACTGGCGAAGCCGCAGCGCGCTAACAGCTGGTTGATTCGCATCAGCAAATCATTATCGGCCAACGGGGTAAAACGATTGAAGCGCGGCGCGATCAGTGTTGGATATGCCCAGACCATCAGCAGGCTGAAACTGCACCATGCCAGCCAGGTCCACAACCAGAAGTGCTCTCCGCCATGCTGGATCAGCCACAGCACCGCGGCCAGCGCCGGCGTACCAATCAATAGGGACAATACCGTCCCCTTGATCAGGTCGCTGATAAATAACCGGACGCTCATCTTGCTAAAACCAAAGCGGCGCTCCACCACGAAGGTGCTATATAGCGACAAGGGCAGTCCGGCGATGCTCATTGCCAGCATGCACAGGCCAACGGTGGCCAGCTGCCCCGGCATGCCAGACCCCAGGAGTCCTGTAGCAAGTTGGCTGGCAAATTCAACGCCACCGCCCAGGGTCAGCAGCAATAACAACACTGCATCCAGCAGGCTGGCCACCATGGCAACGCGGACTCTGCTGCAGGTGTAGTCGGCAGCTTTTTGATGTTGCTCCAGCGAGATGCTGGCAGCAAAAGGAGCGGGGACGGTGCCGCGGTGGCGCCGGATATGGCTGATATGTCGTGCGGCCAACCACCAACGTAACCAGCTGCTCAGCAACAGCGCCAGCATCAGACTCCAGGTAAATGCATTCATCAAGTTGTTTGCCCTGTCGCGGTCAAATCGCGGAAAATGGGCGCATTTTGAAAGACACAGACTTATGCCGCAAGATCAAAACAACCTCATCTGGCTCGACATGGAAATGACGGGCCTCAATCCGGACAGCGATCGCATCATCGAGATCGCTGTTATTGTTACTGATTCCCAGCTTAATGTGATCGCCGAATCGCCGGTATTGGCCATCCATCAGTCGCCAGAAGTGCTGGATGCCATGGATGACTGGAACAAGAACACCCACGGCAAGTCTGGCCTGATCGATCGCGTCAAGGCATCTGCCGTTGATGAAGGCAAGGCCGTCGAATTTATGCTGGCTTTCCTGCAGGAACACGTTCCAGCCGGTAAATCCCCGATGTGCGGCAATTCCATCTGCCAGGATCGCCGCTTCATGGCGCGCTGGATGCCGCAGCTGGAGAACTATTTCCACTACCGGAATCTGGATGTCTCCACCCTGAAAGAGCTATGCCGCCGCTGGAAACCGGAAATTGCCAAAGGCGTGGTAAAGAAGGGCAAACACGAGGCATTGGCCGACATCCAGGAATCCATCGACGAACTGCGCTACTACCGCGAGCATTTCCTCAAGGTTTAAGCGCGCAACCATGATTACTGAACGCACACACCCCATCAACGAGTCTCCGGTTTGGGCGCGGCTGCACCAGCACCAGCGTGCCACCCGTCATGTGCACATGCGCGAGTTGTTTGCGCAAGATCCGTTACGTTTCGACCGGCACTCACTGGAGCTTGACGGCCTGTTGCTGGACTACTCCAAGAACCGCATCACCGACCGCACGCTGGAGTTGCTGCTGGAGCTGGCCGATGCGGCCAACCTTGGGCAGTGGATGCAATGGATGCATACCGGCGAGCGTATCAATATCAGCGAAAAGCGGGCTGTGCTGCATACGGCACTACGCCTGCCGCGCGAGGCTTCTCTGCTGCTGGATGGGCAAGACGTAGTACCGCAGGTGCATGCCGAGCTGGATCGCATGTTCGCATTTGTCGAACAAGTGCATAGCGGTCACTGGCGTGGATTTAGTGGTCAGCAAATCAACAGGGTAGTCAATATCGGCATCGGCGGCTCCGACCTCGGGCCGTTGACGGTTGTCGAGGCGCTTAAGCCCTATGCCCACGCTGGGCTGGCTATCGACTTCGTTTCCAATGTCGACGGCCAGCATTTGTCGCAGGTGCTGGCGCAGTGCGATCCAGCCAGCACGCTGTTTATTGTGGCATCCAAGTCGTTCAGCACGCCGGAAACACTACTCAATGCTCAAGCGGCGCGGCGCTGGTTGGTGACGGCGCTGGGCGAGCAGGCCGTGTCGCGGCATTTTGTGGCTGTATCCACAAGCACCAAGGCTGTGCGCGCATTTGGCATTGATACGGCCAATATGTTCGGTTTCTGGGACTGGGTTGGCGGCCGCTATTCGGTGTGGTCAGCAATCGGCCTGCCTGTGGCACTGGCGATCGGTACTGATAATTTCCGCCAGTTTCTGGCTGGCGGCGCACGCATGGATGCGCATTTCTTCGAAACGCCGTTCGAGCGTAATATGCCCGTGTTACTGGGGCTGATCGGCATCTGGTACAACACTTTCTATGGCGCGCACACTCACGCCATCATGCCTTATGACCACGGCCTTCGCCGCTTGCCTGCGCATATCCAGCAAATGGACATGGAGTCCAATGGTAAGCGGGTTGGCCGCTGCGGGGAGCGACTGGACTTTGATACCGGACCGGTAATCTGGGGCGAGGAGGGGGTCAATAGCCAGCATGCTTTCTTCCAGTTGCTGCATCAGGGTACCCGGCTGGTTCCTTGTGACTTCATCGTGCCGATGAATAGTCATTACCCGCTTGATGGCCAGCATCAGGTGCTGGTAGCCAACTGCTTTGCGCAGACTGAAGCGCTGATGCGTGGCAAAACCGAAGCGCAGGTACTGCAGGAGCTGGCCGCCATCAGCGGCGATGAATTGGACATGTTGCTGCCGCAAAAGCTGTTCCCCGGCAATCAGCCATCCAACACTATTGCTCTGGATCAGGTCACACCTTACTCACTGGGCATGTTGCTGGCGCTGTACGAGCACAAGGTCTTTGTACAAGGCGCCATCTGGGGGGTGAACTCCTTCGATCAGTGGGGGGTGGAGTACGGCAAGCAACTCGCCTCCCGCTTATTGGATGAAATGGCGACCGGTGACAGCGGGCAACATGACGCCTCCACCAATGGCCTAGTGCGGCACTATCTGGAGCGCAAACATGGATAAATGGCAGTTGGCCGCACTGTTGGGCGAGCGGCTGCTTGAGTGCGGCCAACGTGTAACCACCGCGGAATCCTGCACCGGCGGGGGGGTGGCAGCCGCAATTACCGAGATTGCCGGCAGTTCTGCCTGGTTTGACATGGCGGTGGTGAGTTACAGCAATGAAGTGAAGCAGCGTGTACTTGGCGTACCTGCAGAGCTGCTGCAGCAGCATGGCGCAGTCAGCGAGCATGTTGCTGCAGCCATGGCACAAGGAGCGCTAAAACTGGCGACCGCCGACTGGGCGCTGGCGGTTTCCGGGATTGCCGGGCCATCCGGCGGCAGTGCCGAGAAGCCGGTTGGCATGGTTTGCTTTGCCATTGCTGGTACTGCAATTGCTACTCCGCTGACATGGACGCAACACTTGGCCGGAGATCGACACGCCGTACGAGAACAGTCCATCTGTGAATTGCTGTCGGCACTCTTGCAACAGTTGGCACCGAACTAAGCACCTCTGGCACCGATCATTAGGGCCTGTTCCTTCGGCCGGTACAAGCAACGGAAAAATCCGCTGATAACTTTCGGCGCTATGCGTATAATCACGCCCCTGCCTGAAATTTGCGCAACGCAAGCCGGTGTGTCTATCGACTGCCAATGCAAATTCACTGCGCCTGAAAACGTGTTGTCATGGTGTTTTGTCGCTACCATGATTCAGCCGATTCAAACGATACGCACATTGGGAGAAACATCTCATGCAAATTGCAAAAAAACGGGGCTTCGCCATCGCCGCTGCCATGCTGGTAGCCGCATCCTCCAGCTTCGCCTTTACTCCGGCCGTGGTCTATGACCAGGCCGGCAAGTTTGACAAGAGCTTCAACGAAGCGGCCTACACCGGCGCAGAACGCTTCAAGAAAGCTACCGGCGTTGCTTACCGTGAAGCCCAGATTGCCAACGAGGCACAAAAAGAGCAGGTTCTACGCAACCTGGCGCGCAAGAACATCGACCTGGTCGTTGCCGTTGGCTTCTCGTTTACCCAGGCGGTTCAGACTGTTGCCGCTGAATACCCCAACGTGAAATTTGCCATCGTCGATGACGTTGCCAAGGGTGCCAACGTACAGTCCGTACTGTTCAAGGAACAGGAAGGTTCCTATCTGGTAGGCATGGCCGCAGCACTGGCGTCCAAATCGCACAAGGTCGGTTTTATCGGCGGCATGGACGTGCCCCTGATCCGCGCCTTCGGTTGTGGCTATACCCAGGGCGCACGCGCTGCCGACAGCAAGGTTGAAGTGGTTTCCAACATGACCGGCACCACCCCGCAAGCATTCAATGATCCGGCACGTGGTGGCGAACTGGCCCGCAGCCAGTTTGACCGTGGCGTCGACGTTGTCTTCCATGCCGCCGGCGGTACCGGCATGGGTGTACTGCAAGCAGCCAAGGACAAGAGCAAGCTGGGCATCGGCGTGGACTCCAACCAGAACCACCTGTTCCCGGGCTTTGTTTTGACCTCGATGCTCAAGCGCGTAGATAACGCTGTCTACGACCTGTTCATGGCTGGCAAGAACGGCACCTGGAAGCCGGGCATCGTTACCATGGGCCTGAAAGAAGGCGGTGTGGACTGGGCGCTGGATGCGAACAACCGCAAGCTGATCAGCAAGGACATGGAAGCCAAGATCAATCAGGCCAAGAAAGACATCATTTCCGGCAAGGTCAAGGTTGTCGACTACCGCGCAGCCAACAGCTGCCCGGTTAAGTAACCCCAAAACGTCTGACTTTCAGATAGATGACGCGGCAAGCAGGCCTGGACCTGCTTGCCGCGCTTTCATGCGCTAGCATTTTGCTGTGCGTCATATCTGGACTGCATTTTGACCGAAAGCACACATCATATGGCCGAATTAGCCATCGAACTCATTGGCGTCAACAAGCACTTCGGTGAGGTTCACGCCAACAAGGACATTAGCTTCGGAATCCGCAAAGGCTCCATTCACGGCATCATCGGTGAAAACGGAGCCGGCAAATCCACACTGATGAGTATCCTCTATGGCTACTATCAGGCGGATTCTGGTGCAATCAAGATCAACGGTAAGGAACAGCGAATCCGCTCCAGCCAGGATGCGATCGCCAAGGGCATTGGCATGGTGCACCAGCACTTCATGCTGGTCGACCCGTTTACCGTGCTGGAAAACATTGTACTGGGCGCGGAAGAAGGCATCAGTTTGGAGAGCAGCCTTGCCGCCGCGCGCCGCCATCTGGCGGAACTGAACCGTGATTATGGCCTGCAGGTCGACCCGGATGCCGTGGTTGGCGAACTGGGTGTCGGCAGCCAGCAACGCGTCGAGATCCTGAAGGCACTGTATCGCGGTGCCGACGTGTTGATTCTGGATGAACCGACCGCGGTACTTACCCCGCAGGAGGCCGACGATCTGTTCCGCATCCTGCGCCTGTTAAAACAGCAGGGCAAGACCGTGATCCTGATCACCCACAAGCTGCGCGAAGTGCTGGACATTACCGACACCGTGACGGTGATGCGTGCCGGCGAAATTGTGGGCCAGGTGAACACCGCCGAGGTAAACAAGGAAGACCTGGCCGACCTGATGGTTGGCCGCAAGGTCAATCTGCAGCTGGACAAGACGCCCGCCAAACCGGGCAAGCTGGTGCTGGAAGTCAATGGGCTGAACCTCACCGATGAGCGTGGCGTCGCATTGTTGAAGGACATCAATTTTTCGTTGCGCGCAGGCGAGATCGTCGGTATCGCCGGCGTTTCCGGCAACGGCCAGTCCGAGCTGCTTGAAGTACTGTCCGGCATGCGTGAGGCGTCCAGTGGCTCAGTACGCTTCAACGGCACCGAGCTGACCACGCTGAAATCGCGCGACCCCAAGGCGGCGGCCTATCGTCAACTGGGTATTGGCCACGTGCCGGAAGACCGATCCCGAGAAGGCTTGGTCAAGGACTTCTCCACCTTCGAGAACGCCATTCTCGGCCATCATCACGACAAGAGCATTCGCCGCGGTTGGCTATTCAACCGCAAGGCTATTGTTGAGCGTTGCCGGCGTTTTATTACCGAGTTCGATGTCCGTCCTGCGCTGACCCATCGCCGCATCGGCCTGTTCTCCGGTGGCAATCAGCAAAAAGTGATTTTGGCACGCGAGATTCACGCCAACCCGGAGTTGATGCTGATCGGTCAGCCGACCCGCGGCGTGGATATTGGCGCGATCGAGTTCATCCACAAGCGCCTGATGCAGTTGCGTGACGAAGGCAAGGCGCTACTGCTGGTATCGGTGGAGCTGGACGAAATTATGGCATTGAGCGACCGCATCATCGTAATGAATGCCGGCGCAATTTCCGGCGAGTTGCCGGCGGCCGAAGCCACCGCCACTTCGCTGGGTTTGTTGATGGGGGGTCATAAATGAGCCAGCCTGCCAATCTGCCGCGCTGGGCGGCACTGTGGCTGATGCCGGTTTTGAACCTGCTCGCGGCACTACTGGTGTCCGGGCTGGTGATTGCCTTGATCGGCGAAGATCCGATCGAGTGCCTGAAACTGATGATCAACGGTGCATTCGGCTATCCGGAAGGCATCGGCTACACCTTGTTCTACACCACCAGCTTCATCTTTACCGGTCTGGCGGTGGCTGCGGCGTTTCATGCCGGACTGTTCAATATCGGTGGCGAAGGTCAGATGTATCTGGCCGGGCTGGGCGTCACGCTGGTCTGTCTGCAATTTGGCGGTCTGCCTGCCTGGCTACTGATTCCGCTGGCCATGTTGGCCGCAATGGTGTTTGGCGCCGGCTGGGCATTCATTCCCGCCTACCTGCAAGCCAAGCGGGGCAGCCACATTGTGGTCACCACCATCATGTTCAACTTCATCGCCAGTTCGCTGATGACCTGGCTGCTGGTGGACAAACTGCGCATGCCCGGTTCGCAAACACCGGCGACAGTCGAGTTTGCCAAGTCAGCATGGGTGCCGATGCTGCATGAGCTGTTGGCGCCACTGGGTTTCGCCTTGCCGAACACGCCGTTGAATGCCACTTTCTTCCTGGCGCTGCTGGCCCTGGTGCTGTTCTATCTGGCGGTGTGGCATAGTCCGCAGGGTTTTGTGACCCGTACCGTTGGCTTGAACGAGAAAGCCGCGCGTTACGCCGGCATTCCGGTGGACAAGGTGGTGATTGCGGTAATGTGCGTTTCCGGTGCCTTGGCGGGCTTGGCTGCCATCAACGAATTGCTCGGTTCGACTCACCGCATGAACATGGGCTTTACCAATGGCATCGGCTTCGTCGGAATCGCCGTAGCACTGATGGGGCGCAATCATCCGGTCGGCATCCTGCTGTCTGCATTGCTGTTTGGCGCACTGACCCAGGGCGGACTTGACCTGTCATTCGAGAAACCGGCAATCACCCGCGAGATGATCATCTTTACCCAAGGCCTGATCATCCTGTTCTGTGGCGCGCTGGAAAACCTGTTCCAGACACCGTTGTCGATTGCACTCAAGCGCATACTGAAGAAGTAGGGGGACACACATGGATATGTTTTTTAGTGTGCTGGATGCCACCTTGCGCGTGAGCACGCCACTGGTGCTGGCCGCGCTGGCCGGTCTGTTTTCGGAACGATCCGGCATTGTCGACTTGGCACTGGAAGGCAAGATGTTGGCCGCAGCCTTTGCGTCTGCCTGTGTTGCCTATCTGGCGCATTCTCCATGGGCGGGTCTGGGTGCCGGCATTGCCGCAGGCGTGCTGGTTGCCCTGCTGCACGGGGGGGTGTCGATCAGCTACAACGGCAACCAGCTTATCTCTGCCGTCGCCATCAATATGATGGTGTCTGGCGTCACGCCGGTCTTGGCGCTGGCGTGGTTTCAGCAGGGTGGACGCACGCCGACACTGGACGACAGCGAACGCTTTACCGCATTGCCCATGCCGTTTGCCGATGCCATCGAGCAAAGTTCAGCGTTAAAGCTCATTTTCGGCCACAACATTCTGGTCTACATCGCGGTGGCCGTGATCTTTGTGGTGAGCTGGGTGATGTACAAGAGCCGCTTCGGCCTGCGATTGCGTGCCGTGGGTGAAAACCCGCATGCCGCCGACGCCGCCGGCATCAGCGTGAAAAGCGTCCGTTACATCGCCCAGGCGATCAGCGGTGCCTTGTGCGGCGTTGCCGGCACATACCTGGCATTGGCGCAGACCGGCGCCTTCATCCAGGACATGACGGCCGGCAAGGGCTATCTGGCACTGGCCGCACTGATCTTCGGCAAGTGGCGGCCGTGGGCGGCCGTTTCCGGCTGTTTGCTGTTTGCCTTTACCGATGCCATCCAGATTCGCCTGCAGGGTGTGGAGCTGCCATTGATCGGCAGCATTCCGGATGCGTTCATTCAGGCCATCCCTTATGTGCTGACCGTGGTACTGCTGGCCGGGCTGATGGGGCGAGCGGTGGCGCCGAAGGCGATCGGCATTCCATTCGTCAAATCACGCTAAGCTGCGGCCAACCATGAGAAGAAACGGCGCCTGTGTGGCGCCGTTTTTATTTATTGCGGTTCAATTGGATTACTCGTCGCTGTTTTTCTTTCGCGCGCGCGGATGGGCGCCATCGTAGACTTTGGCCAGGTGCTGGAAATCCAGGCTGGTATAGATCTGGGTGGTTGCCAGATTGGCATGTCCCAGCAGCTCCTGCACTGCCCGCAGATCGCCGGACGACTGCAGCATGTGGCTGGCAAACGAATGCCGCAGCATGTGCGGGTGCACATGCTGTTCACTGCCGCTACGTAACGCCCAGCTATCCAGCCGGCGGGCCAGCTGGCGGCTGCTGATTCGGCTGCCGCGCCGTGACAGAAACAGTGCCTCCTCGCCCTCTGCAGGTTGGCGCAATGGCAGCCAGCGGTGTAGTGCGGCCAGTGCCTGCTTGCCGACCGGCAGGATGCGTTCACGATTGCCCTTGCCATGTACTTTTACCAGGCCCTCGCCCAAATCGATGTCGCTCAGGTTCAGCGCTACCGTTTCGGACAGCCGCAGCCCCGAGGAGTACATCAGCTCGAAGATCGCCTGGTCACGAATGTCATGCTCGTCTTCAGGAGCGCTGTCCAGCAAATGCATCGCGCCATCCACGCTCAGCACGTTCGGCAGGCGCTTGCCGGCTCGCGGCGCGCGCAAGCCGGCACAAGGGGTGGCCGCAATCCAGTCGCGGCGCACCATCCAGTCATACAGGCTGCGCCAGGTGGATAGCATGCGTGCCAGCGTCCGGGGGGAAAGTTCCTCACGCCGCAGTTGTCCCAGGGCCCGCTGGATCTGTGGCCCATCCACTGCTGCCGGTACGGTGTCGGCCAATAGTTCGGCCAGCCGTGTCAGGTCACGGCGGTACGCCAGCCGAGTGTGTTCGCTGCGTGCGGCCAACCGCAGCTGGTCATCGAAGGCGTCAATCAATCCTTGCCAGTGCGCTTCCATCAGCTGCGGCGCACCTTGGCCATTTGCATCAACCGCTCGAACAGGTGCAAGTCCTGCTCGTTCTTCAATAACGCCCCAACCAATGGTGGCAATTGCTGCTGTTCATGCCGCTGTAGCAGCTCTTCGGCACGGGTGTCTTCGTGCTGCAGCAGTTTCAGCCAGTCCAGCAATTCGGAAGTGGAGGGTTTTTTCTTCAGGCCGGGCAGCTCGCGAATGCCGGTGAACACCTCCAGGGCACTCTTCACCAGGCTTTGCTGGATATCCGGGTAGTGCACATCGATGATGGTTTGCAGGGTGTCGCGGTCCGGGAAGCGGATGTAATGGAAGAAGCAGCGGCGCAGGAACGCGTCCGGTAGTTCTTTCTCGTTATTGGAGGTAATGATGATGATGGGTCGCTGCCGGGCGCGCACGAATTGCTGGGTTTCGTGCACAAAAAACTCCATCTGATCCAGCTCTCGCAGCAGATCGTTAGGGAACTCGATGTCGGCCTTGTCGATTTCATCGATCAGCAGCACCGGCGCAGCATCAGCCTCGAATGCCTGCCATAGCTTGCCCTTGATGATGTAGTTGTGAATGTCGTGCACACGCTCACTACCCAGCTGCGAGTCGCGCAAGCGCGATACGGCATCGTACTCGTACAGGCCATGCTGCGCCTTGGTGGTCGATTTGATTGGCCAGATAATTAATTCTTTGCCAGTGGCCTTGGCCAGCTCCTCGGCCAGCATGGTTTTGCCGGTTCCGGGCTCGCCCTTGATGAGTAGTGGGCGCTGCAGGGTGATGGCGGCATTGACTGCCATCATCAGATCGTCGGTGGCAACGTATTGATCGGTGCCGGTAAAGCGGGTTGTCATTGCGGGTTAGCCTTGTCTTGTTATGGTGTTGCGGTAATGCAAACAGCCGCCAAATGGCGGCTGTTGTCGGCGGACTGCTTAGCCTTTACTAAGCTCGGCCTGCAAGTCGTCCAGCGTGATGTGCCAGTGCGCCATCATGTGACGCAGCAACAGCATTTCGGAGTCGCTGATTTCCTTGTCAGCCTTGCAAATGTCCAGGGCAAGGGCGCAGCACAGTACGTGCTTGTTGCGTTCGGTGACAGTGTCCAGAATATTGTTGATTCGTTCGGCGCTTAACAAGTGGATGATGCCGTCTTCCTCCGCTTCGTCGGAAATGTCATCGCAGTATTCCATCAGCACGCTGATGAAGTCTTTGCGCGCCAAGCCAACCAATTGGTACACATGCAGGCTCTCCAGCGTTTCGATTTCGCGGGGGTCCATGTTGCCATCGGTAATCATGAACATGGCCAGAATCCGGGCGATGGCTTCCGGGCTGTTGGGCGCGTATTTTTTCATGGCGCGTCTCCTGTGTTTTGTTCTTCGAACCGCAGTAGAAACCCTGCGGGGATTGGGGCAACTTTACGGGCTTGGTAGTCGAAGAAAACAATGCCTGTCTTCAATCTTGCCACTTCTTTACCGGTGGCGCCATCACTAACCAGGTAGAAAATATCGCAGCCATAAGAGTTGAAATCAGTCAGTGCCAGCTGAAAGCGAAGGACATCGCCGTGAAAGGCTTCTGCCCGATAGATTACCGCAGCATCGGTCATGATGATGCCCCGACCCGCAATATCCAACTCGGAAAACCCGTGCGCCTTGAGCAAACGCAATCGCGCCTCATGTGCCAGCCGCAAAATGGCGTCGTTACCAAGATGACCACCATAGTTGATATCCCCAATACATACTGAAACTTGGGTTTCAAAGATGAATTTAGCGGGTAATGCCAGCTTGATTCGCGCCATGGGTTCCAGTCTTGCGGATTCGGTATTCAGTCATACTGCCTATGCAGTTAACGTTTATCAATGCCTTCGTGCTGTATTGCGCTAGACTGGGACTGTGTCTTTCACGCGGAAAGAGAGGGGGATATGTATCAGAGAATTTTCGTGCCAGTTGACGACAGTGCTACATCTGCACTGGCTTTAGCTGAAGCATGCAAACTGGCAAAAGAAGTTGGTGCAGCCATGAAATTGGTGCACGTGGTTGATCTGGCTCAGTTTGGCTGGGGTGGGGCAGAATTCCTGGATGCGGCTGAACTACAGGGCTCCATCAAGCAAGCTGGTGAACAAGTGCTGGCCGCCTGCCGTAGCAAGGTTGAAGCTCTGGGCTTGGTTGCGGAATCGGCAATTCTGGAAAGCTGGGGCGACCGTATTGCCAGCGTTATTGTGGAGGATGCCAATAGCTGGGGGGCGGATTTGATGGTGATGGGCACGCATGGGCTTGGCGGTTTAATGCACCTGCTGATGGGTAGTGTGGCCGAAGGCGTACTAAAGCAGGCAGATGTGCCAGTGTTACTGGTGCGAAATCCGAGTGCAGACTAATTGTCGATACGACTAAATCAATAAAAAACACCCGCAGCTGCGGGTGTTTTTACGCTGGGTCCGGCAATCAGGCTTCGGCGCCGTCTGCCACTGCGTCGCCTTGAGCTTCCATGCGGGCGCGAACGGCCTTGCGCAGGCTCTTGTAGAGATCAGGATGGGTTTCTTTCAGGTACTCGACAATTTCAAAGTCTTCACGACGCACCTTGGACAAGTCGATCTGCTCGACATGAACCAGACGGAGCAATTCACGTACCGGCTTTGGCATGTTGCGACCGCTTTCGTAGCGGCTGCCGCCTGATTGGGTGACACCAATACGGCTCCAGAACTCCTGCTGATTCAGGCCCAGCTTGCGACGGATTTCCCGTGGGTTCGGGATTTTTTCAAACAGTTTCATGGCGTTCCTCGCTGCATGTTTGTTTTGAGGTCGGAGGGTAAGTCCGAGTGACGATTCAAATAAAAAACAGTGGGCGCGGAGTCATTGCTCCAAGCCCTTGTGTAATGCATATGATAGCAGGATTTCGATTGCGAAAAAACGAAAATGCTCTTCGAATTATCGATAGATTTTGATCGACACTTGGGGCTTGCTCAGATTTTATGAAACGAGCAAAGCGAGGAATTTTTTTGAGCAGAGGGGAGGGGTGGCGAGCCTGAACCCCGGCACTTGCACTAAATAGCTGTGGCTGCTTCCTTCCGGACCTGACCAGGTTCACTACCGTGCAATGCGGGGGGGCCCGCCATAGAGAGCACGAATAATACCCGCTGCTGCTGTACTTGCCAAGCGCGCCACGCCTTTTCTTTTCCATCCCGCGCATGCTCGCCATTTTCAGTCTACCGGCAATTGGTTATGCTGACTTGTGTTTTGCGCCAATCAGGTACCGCCATGTCTGCCATTCCTTCATCTTCCACACTCACTATTCTGGTGCAGCTGCTTGCATTTGATACCACCAGCAGAGAATCCAACCTGGCTCTGATTGATTGGGTAGCAGACTATCTGGACGGCTATGGCATCCACTCCACGCTGACGTTCAGCGACGACCGTCACAAGGCCAATCTGTATGCAACCATCGGCGACAGCTCCTTGCCCGCCATCATTCTCTCCGGTCACACCGATGTGGTACCGGTTGATGGCCAGACTTGGCAATATCCGCCGTTCGCCGCGACAAAGACTGATGACAGGATTTACGGGCGCGGCAGTGCCGACATGAAGGGGTTTGTTGCCTGCGTACTGGCCATGGTGCCGGCATGGGCCGCGCTTGCCCAGACTCAGCACTGGACACGCAGCCTGGGGATTGCGCTGTCCTATGATGAAGAAGTGGGTTGCTTGGGTGTTGGCCGACTGATTGCCGATTTACAGGCGCGGCAAGTCCCCGTTGCAGGCTGCATCATTGGCGAGCCTACCAATATGCGCCCGGTAATCGCCCACAAGGGCATTGCTCACTATCGCTGCCACGTTCAGGGAAGGGCGGCTCACTCGTCCCTTACTCCCCAGGGCGTGAATGCCATCGAGTATGCGGCGCGACTGATTACCCATATCCGCAAACTGGCCGATACCGAGGCATCTTTCGGCAACCGGCACCCCTTGTATGATGTGCCGTTCACCACCCTGCAAACCGGTTTAATCAGTGGTGGAAATGCGGCCAACATCGTGCCCAAGAGCTGCGAGTTCGTGTTTGAAGTGCGCTGGTTGCCGGGAGACGCACACGAACGCTTCGTAAGTTCGGTGCGGGATTATGCCTCCAGTCTGCAGCAAGAAATGCGCGAAATTGCCCCAGAGGCGGAAATCAGCTTCGAACAGCTCGTGAACTGCCCGCCATTCCAGTCAGAAGAGGGCGGCGAGATTCGTGAACATGTGGCCGCATTGTGTGGTTGCCATGGTGGCGATGCCGTCGCCTATACCACCGAAGCCGGACGGTTTCATGAAGCCGGTATTGCCTGCGTGGTTTGCGGTCCCGGCTCCATCGTGCAAGCACACCGCCCGGATGAGTTTGTCGAGCTGGACCAGCTGGCTGCTTGTGAAGCCTGGCTGTCAGCGCTTCAGGCCAGGCTGGTAGCCGAGGAATAAGCCCAAAAACCCCTTTACGATGCTTGTTGTGCACTGCAGAATCCGCCTTCCTTTGCCAAGCGCAAGGTAGTTGCCCATGTCGTCACAAGCGACAAAGGGCGGATTTCGGTTTTCTGTGGGATCTGAAAATGAGCAAACAAACACGACCCGTGTCCAATGAGGCAACGGGCAATTCTCGTGATGGATTTACCTCCAGTTTTGGCGTGTTGGCCGCCACGCTGGGCTCTGCCGTCGGGCTGGGCAACATCTGGAAGTTTCCCTATGTAACTGGCGCCAATGGTGGCGCAGGTTTTCTGGTTGTTTATTTGCTGGCGACACTGCTGGTCGGCTTGCCAGTCATGATTGCGGAAATTAGCCTGGGACGGCGGGCAAAGGCTGATGCAATCACCACCTTGCGGACCCTGGCGCCTTCCGGACAGAAGTGGTGGCTGGTCGGGCTGTCCGGCGTTATCGCCGCCTTCCTGATTACCTCGTTCTACTCAGAAGTGGCTGCATGGGTTTTCGCCTATGTATTCAAGGCGATACGGGGTGACATTCTATCAAGCGATCCGGCTGTCACTTCTGCTGCCTTTGGGGCATTGATCAGTGACCCGTGGCAATCCCTGCTCTGGCAGTGGGGTGTGCTGCTATTGATGGGCGGCATACTGGCATTTGGCGTAGCCAAGGGGATTGAGGCCGTCACCAAGAAACTGATGCCATTACTATTCATCCTGTTGATCGTCATTGGGATCCGCAGCCTGATGTTGCCTGGTGCTGCCGCAGGTTTGGCATTCCTGTTCACCCCGGACTGGAGCAAGCTTAGCGCCAGCGTGGTGCTGGTTGCGATGGGGCTGGCATTCTTCAAACTCTCTATCGGCATGGGCACCATGATCACATATGGCAGCTATTTCCGTGACGAGCAGAACATACCTGCCACCACATTTCGTGTCATGACCGCCGACCTGTTTGTCTCCATGCTGGCCGGCATTGCCATTTTCCCCGCCGTGTTCAGCTTCGGCTTCCAGCCGGCAGCCGGCCCATCGCTGCTCTTCATCACCATTCCGGCGGTATTTGCCAGCATGCCGTTTGGCCATCTGCTCATGGTGCTGTTTTTTGTGCTGTCTGCAGTCGCCGCCACCGGTGCAATGCTGTCCCTGCTCGAAGTGCCGGTATCGGTAATGGTTGGCCGCTTTGCCATTAGCCGCCCAGTTGCAACGGCCATTACCGTACTGCTGCTTGCACTGGTCGGAGCCAGTTGTGCGCTATCTAACAATACACTGGCAGATACCAAGCTGTTTGGCATGACATTTTTTGATCTGTTCGACTATCTCAGCTCCAACATCCTGTTACCGCTAGGCGGGATTTGCATTTGCCTGTTTGTTGGCTGGATCTGGGGAAAAGAACAACTTAGCGCCACACTAAGCAATCATGGTGTACTGTCAAATGGCAAAATCGTGAGCATGGTGTATTTGCTGCTCAAGTTCATCACACCGGTATTGATTGCACTGGTGATGCTCAAAGGACTGGGCTGGCTGTAACGGCAACGCGACGGAGGAAAGATGAAGGTTGTAAGTTGGGTAACTGGGCTGCTTGTTGCTTGCCTGTTGGCATGGGCAGCCTGGCCTGCGTCCAACAGCAACCTTTTCCCCCCAGATACGGATGGCGACTTGATTCGCGATGATGTTGGCCAGCTGATTGCCGAGCGCTTTGCGGCCAACCCGGCGGCAAATGCCTCGCTGCGGCAGCTGGCCAGAGCCTGGCAACAGGGCGTGCAGCAGTCAGAAACAACCTGGCCGCAAGCACAACAACAGATACGCCTAGCCACCAGTTGCGTCCTGAACGATGCCGTTTTGGGCAAGGCACATATGTCAGCCGAAACGATGTACCACTTTATGCAGCATATGCATGCCGCCATCTTTGACACTCCGGCCAGGCGTGCCCGCTGGGAGCGATTTGACCTTGCAACCAACAGTGCACCATTCGAAGACCTGCCACTGAATCCGTGCGTGTTTGATCCGGCCGCGCTGGCCGGCTAATGGAGCGTTCAATGCAAAGTATTACCATCATTACCGAACAAGGGCAGTCGCCGGAAATCGACTACCCGAAACCTGAGCGCTTACTGGAAGGCAACCCGCGCCGCCAAACCTGGAGCGGTTATGACAGCCCTGACGGGGTGTTGGCCGCAGGAATCTGGTGTTGCGAAACAGGAGCGTGGCGCATAGCTTTTTCTCCGGAAAAGGAAGAATTTTTCTGCGTGATGAGTGGCCGGGTCAGGCTTAGCAACATGATGGGGGAGCACTGGGAAGTAGGCCCAAGCGAAGCTGCTGTCATACCAGCAGGTTTTAATGGCGTATTTCAGGTTCTGGAACCGGTACGCAAATACTACGTCATTGTCGAGCGCAAGACCGACTAGGCTCAGAACGAACGACCCAAAAATGCGGCCGACCTCTCACGGACGATGTGCAGGTTGGCCGCATTGCTCTCTAGGCAATGGCTTAATCAGGTTCCGGATCGTAGCGCGCATCCGGATCAACAGGTGGCGGGGTAAAGCCGTTAATTTCCCGCTCTTCGCGCGCCAGCAACAGAATCAGTGCCGCATTCAACGTGCCAAAGCCCCAGGCAATCAGGAAAAAGACCGAGTAGGCCGTCAGTTTGTCCTCGAACAGCCGGGCGCCATGCAGACTCAGCTCATGGGGATCAAATACCGAAAAGAAACAAGCCGTTGCTAGCGCCCCGGTAATGAAGGCTGGCCAGAGTGTGAGAATACGTTTATGCAGCATGGCAAACTCCCGAGGTGACACTTCTACTGTAGCCAGCCGCGGCATGAATGCAAAAAAGCCGCGATTCCTCGCGGCTTTTTCAGGTAGGTAACCTTACTTAACCCTGTTGGCATACATGAAGTTTTCCATCTTGCTTTCCGCAAGATTGAACCAGCCATGCTGCAGGGTGCGGAACTTCTTCCACTCGGTATAGATTTTCTTGAAGTCCGCGTTGGAGGCTGCTTCCTTCTCATAAATGGTGAATGCTGCCTTCTGCGCTGCCTGCAGAACATCATTCGGGTACTGATGCAGCTTGGTGCCCTTCTGCAGCAGGCTAACCAGTGCTACCGGGTTCTTGGCATCGTACTCGGCCTGCATGCTGATGTTGGCCTCGGCAGCCGCGGCTTCGAAAGCTGCTTTATACTCTGCCGGCAGCTTGTCCCACTCCTTCTTGGAAACATAGAAGGACACGTTCGGGCCCGGCTCCCAGAAGCCCGGGTAGTAGTAGTGCTTGGCAACCTTGTAGAAGCCCAGCTTCTCATCATCGTACGGCCCAACCCATTCGGCCGCATCGATGGTGCCTTTTTCCAGGGCCGGATAGATGTCGCCGCCGGCAATGGTCTGGGGAATGGCTCCGAGTGCAGCCATAATTTCGCCGCCAAAGCCCGGAATACGCATTTTCAGGCCCTTGAGATCGGCGAGCGACTTCACTTCCTTGCGGAACCAGCCCCCCATTTGGGTGCCGGTGTTGCCGCCCGGGAAGTTGACGATGTTGTACTTGGCAAACAGCTCACGCATCAACGCCATGCCACCACCGTAGTACAGCCAGGCGTTCTGCTGGCGTGAGGTCAGTCCGAATGGCAGCGTGGTATCAAACGCAAACGCCTTGTTCTTGCCCACATAGTAGTAGCTGCAAGTGTGGCCACATTCGACGGTGCCGTTCTGCACCGCATCCAACACCTGGGTGCCCGGAACGATCTCGCCACCGGCAAATACGCGGATCTGGAACTTGCCGTCGGTCAGTTCACTGACTCGCTTGGCCAGCTGCTCGGCGCCGCCGTAGATGGTGTCCAGGCTTTTGGGGAAGCTGGATGCCAGCCGCCAGCGGATGGCAGGGGTGTCTGCAGCCATGGCTTTGGCCGAAACGGCGGCAGTAGCAAGGCCGACTGCACCGGCTTTCTTCAGAAACGAGCGTCTTTCCACTGTGATCTCCTTGTGTTGTGTCTACTGCTATTTTTACTGGCCGGTTGAGCGGCCGATTTGGGTGCAGCGGCTCGAGCTACACCCGTGGAATGGTTACTGACCGGTCAGCTCCTTGAGCAGGTCATTGCTTTGGTCACTGCCAGCGGCCGATGCGTCGCCGGACTGTTCCGCTGGCACCTCTAGCGGCGCCGAGCTTCCTGCGTCGTCAACCTGCTGCAACATGGTGGCGGCATCGGTGCCGGTATTGATCTTTTCGCTATGCAAAGAACCGGTGACCAGCGAAGGGAAGGCGATCAACAAACCAACCATGATAAGTTGCTGCAGCACGTAGGGAATGGCGCCCCAGTAGATGTCCGTACTCTTGACCTCTTTCGGCGCCACGCTGCGCAGATAAAACAGCGCGAAACCGAAGGGCGGGTGCATGAAGGATGTCTGCATATTGACGGCCAGGATCACGCCAAACCAGATCAGATTGATGTCCAGGCTTTGCGCCACCGGGGCCAGCAATGGCACCAGGATGAAGGCGATCTCGAAGAAATCGAGGAAAAATGCCAGGAAGAACACCAGTACGTTGACAGTAATCAGGAATCCGGTAGCGCCGCCAGGCAGATTGGACAGCAAGTGCTCGACCCACTTGTCGCCATCCACGCCGAGGAAGGCGATACGGAAAACACGAGCGCCGATCAAGATGAAGACCACAAAGGTGGACAGCTTGGCGGTGGAGTCCATGGCCTGTCGCAGCAGGGTCAGGCTCAGCTTGCGATTGATCAATGCCAGTGCCAGCGCGCCAACCGCACCCATCGCTCCGCCTTCGGTAGGCGTGGCAATGCCGAGGAAGATTGTGCCCAGCACCAGGAAGATGAGCAGCAGCGGCGGGATCATCACTAGTACGACGCGACGCGCCAGTGCTATGCCGCGCAAGGTACGGGCCTCTGGCGGCAAGGCCGGTGCCAATTGTGGTTTGACCAGCGTGACCAAAAAGATAAACACCGCATAGAACGCGACCAGGGTCAGGCCCGGAATCATCGCACCGGCATACATATCGCCAACGGAGGTGCCCAACTGGTCTGCCAGTACGATCAGCACCAGTGATGGTGGAATGATCTGCGCCAGGGTGCCGGATGCCGCAATGACACCGGTGGCAATACGGGTGTCGTAGCCATAGCGCAGCATGATGGGCAGTGAAATCAGCCCCATCGAGATCACCGAAGCAGCGACAACGCCAGTGGTAGCCGCCAGCAGTGCTCCAACAAAAATCACGGCGTAGGCAAGGCCTCCGCGGATGCTGCCGAATAGTTGGCCGATGGTATCCAGCATGTCTTCCGCCATGCCGGAGCGCTCCAGAATCAACCCCATAAAGGTGAAGAACGGGATGGCCAGCAAGGTGTCGTTACGCATGATGTCGTACACCTGGTTGGGCAGCGCTTGCAGCAGCTCCGGGCGGAGCAGGTCGAAGTGGATACCTATCCAGCTAAACAGCAGACCAACAGCGGACAGGGAAAAAGCGACGGGAAAGCCGATCAGCAGAAACAGGATCAGCGAGCCGAACATGATCGGCGCCATCATTTCGAAGCTCATACGTGCTCCTCCTGGTGCGGGTCATGTTGTCCGGCCGCCGGATCCGGGTGCTGGCCGGCCAGAAAACCGAGACGTTTGATGATTTCCGAGCAGCCTTGCGCGAGCAGCAGGGCAAAACCGACGGGAATCAACAGGAAGACGGGCCAGCGAATCAAGCCGCCGGCATCTGACGACATCTCGCCGCTTTGCCAGGCGTTGTAGAACATCGGCCAGCCAAACTTGATCAGCAGCACACAGGTGGGCACCAGGAACAGCAGGGTGCAGACAATATCGACAACCGCACGGGCACGCGGGGAAAGTTTGCTATTGAGCAGGTCGATGCGGATGTGTTCGTTCTTTTGCAGGGTATACGCCGCCGCCAGCAAGAACACGGCGGAGAACAGGTACCACTGCACTTCCAGAAAAGCGTTGGAACTGAAATTGAAGGCTTTGCGGACAATGGCATTGCCGGCACTAATGAGCACGACGATGAGCACAAGCCAGGATGCGGCCTTGCCTACCCGTGCAGTGATGGCGTCGATAAGACGCGACAATGCAAGCAGTGACTGCACTGTGATCTCCTCTTTGTTGTGTGTTGAGCTCTTTGGCTCTTGGCGGCGGCTTCTCCGAGCTCGCCGTCCTGTTGGTCTCAATTGCGTTAACAACCGGCCGGCAGGATGAGGCTATGAAAACACAGCAAAGTTGGCTTGCAAAGCACAATGGAATAGGGGATTACCCTTGGTTGTCTGATTTGATCCGGGCAAGACGCAAGCGCAGCGCGTTATCGCGAGTCTCGAGGGCAGCAATCTGTACGCGTTCGGCCAGTGTTTTACCCAGCAGTGGTTGCTGCAACCAGCGCGCGACAGCTGGCAATTTTTCCAGCAGCACACTGCAGCGATTGTCTTGTAGCACCAGCCACTCCAAGGGTGCGGCCAACCTCTGCAATGCACGCAAGCCAAGACTGCTCTCCAAACCCAACTGCATCAGTTTTCCCAATGCGCGGCCCACCAGTGTTGGGTCACGATTTTCACCCCGCACGGAAAAATCGATATCAATACGGCGTTGCGCCCAATCGACCGGGGCAAAACGGAAATGAATGGAAAGTAGCCGCTGGCCGGGCTTTTTCAGCAACAGCTGTAGTACGCCGCCATCTGCAGAGAACTGCAGATGCTCCACGCACAATTCTTCGCTATCAAGCGCTGCCTGCAGCTGCGACTGTAGCCAGGGGGCGGGCAGGGCGATGCCGTTGCGGTGCAAGGTCGGCAATCTGGTGCGGAGTGTTTGCCAGCGTTGCGTCCAGCCAGGCGGGGAGTCCATCAGTCGAACAGGGTCCGGGCGCCCTGATAACGGGCAGCAAAGTAGCTGTTGTCCATCCGCTCGACACGAATGGTGCTATTGCTGCGTGGCGCATGCACAAACTTGCCGTCGCCAATATAGATTCCCATGTGCGAGAACGGTCGACCCAGGGTGTTGAAAAACACCAGGTCGCCAACCCGCAGTTGATTATTGCCGACGGGTCGCGCCAGGCTGGCGATCTGCGCGGCGTTATGCGGCAGCGTCACGCCGGCGGCATTCTTGTAGATGTAGGCAACCAGCCCGCTGCAATCCAGGCCGGCCTCCGGATTACTGCCTCCGAACTGGTATTCGATATCCAGCATGCTCAGGGTGTAGAGCAAGATCTCGCGGCCGACTCCGTCAGCCTGCAGCGAGGAGAGTGTCACCGTGCGTGCCGGTGCCTTGGCTTTTCTGGCGGGAGGCTGGCTGGTGCTACAGGCTGCCAACATGGCGACCAGCAGTGCTACGGTGACAGCGGTTCTCATCCCTGTTTAGCCTCCAGGATTTCCCAGCGCTCCAGCTTTTCCAGCAGCGCAAGTTCGATTTCCTCGATACGGCTCTGCATATCGCGTGCTTGTAGCGGTGCATCACGGTAGATGTTCGGGTCCTGCAACCGGGTCTGCAACTCGGCCTGCTCATTCTCCAGTGCGGCAATTTCTTCAGGCAGACGTTCCAGCTCCCGCTTTTCATTAAAGCTGAGTTTCTGCGTGCGATTGCTACGGTCACGCTCCTGTTTTTGCGGCTCAGGGTTGGCCGCAGCCGCCTTGCGCTGGGTGTCCTGTTTCAGTGCCGCCATGCGGGCGCGGGTATCGACCCAGTCCTGATAGCCCCCCGGATATTCCTCCAGCCGGCCGTCCCCCTCAAAGGCGATCACCTGGGTGACTACGTTGTCGAGAAATGCGCGGTCGTGGCTGACAAGGAATACGGTGCCGTTGTAATTGGTGATCAGATCTTCCAGTAGTTCCAGCGTATCGATATCCAGATCGTTGGTCGGTTCGTCCAATACCAGTACGTTGGCCGGACGGGTGAACAAGCGCGCCAGCAACAGGCGGTTGCGTTCGCCACCTGACAGCGACTTAACCGGGCTGCGCGCCCGCTGCGGCGAGAACAGGAAGGCTTCCAGATAGCTCATCACGTGCTTCTTCTGGCCGGCGATTTCGACAAAATCGTTTCCCTGGCTAATGATGTCGGCGACGCTGGATTCTTCATCCAGCTGGCTGCGGAACTGGTCGAAATACGCCACCTCCAGCTTGGTGCCCTGTTTTACCGTGCCGCTATCTGGCTGCAACTCGCCAAGGATCAGTTTCAGCAGTGTCGTCTTGCCGGCGCCATTGGGACCGATCAAACCAATCTTGTCGCCACGCAGGATGCGGCTGGTAAAGTCGCGAATCAGCACCTTGCCGTCGTAGGCCTTGCTGACGTGCTCCAGCTCGGCGATGAGCTTGCCCGAGCGCTCGCCGGCATCCAGCTGGAAATTCACCTGACCGACGCGTTCGCGACGAGAGGCACGCTCACGGCGAATGGCCTCCAGCCGGCGCACACGGCCTTCGTTGCGAGTGCGTCGGGCCTCGATGCCCTTGCGGATCCAGACTTCTTCCTGGGCGTGAAATTTATCGAAAATACGGTTCTGCTCTTCTTCGATCGCCAGTTCCTCGGCCTTGCGTACCTGATAGGCGGCAAAATTACCCGGGTAGCTGCGTAGCAGGCCACGATCCAGCTCCACGATGCGGGTGCAGACGTTGTCGAGGAAGCGCCGGTCGTGCGTAATCAGCAATACGCTGCCGGTGAAGTTGCGGATCAGTTCTTCCAGCCACTCGATAGCGCTCATGTCCAGGTGGTTGGTCGGTTCGTCAAGCAACAACACATCCGGGCGGGCCACCAGTGCCCGCGCCAGTGCCACCCGTTTTTTCCAGCCGCCGGACAGGTCGCTTACCAGTGTGTCGGCATCAAGCTGCAGATGGGTGAGGGTGGAGCTGATCAGGGCATCGAATTGCCAGCCGTCGCGCGCTTCCAGTTGATGCTGGATGTCGGTCATGCGTGCCATCATCGCGTCATGGTTGGCCGCGGGGTCCGCCAGCTGCAGGGTGAGATGGTGATAATCGACCAGCAGGGTTTTGAGATCACCCAGGCCTTCGGCCACAGCATCGAACACAGTGTGCCCATCGCCAAATACCGGCTCTTGCGGTACGTAGGCCACGCGCAAGTCGTTCTGCTGGTTGATGCGGCCATCATCAAGCTTCACCGTGCCGGCAATGGCCTTGAGCACCGAGGACTTGCCGGCGCCATTGCGACCGATAAGAGCAACGACCTCGCCGCTTTCCAGCGAGAAATCAACGTGGTCGAGCAGGGCGTGGTGACCAAAGGCAAGACAGGCTTTTTCAACAGTAATCAGGGCCATGATACGGGCTGGGACGCATAGGAAATCTGTAATACCAAGGATTGTAACATGAGGGGGTAGAGCGCCCTTCGCCTTGGCCGGTCATGGCTGTTACAATGCGCGCCAAACCAGACCGGGCACCGGCATTTGCCGCCCCACCTGAAAGGATTGCCATGTACTTTGTTGACCGCTCGGTAGCCGTAATCAAGCCGAAAGCACCGTTCCTGACCTGGCTGAACGCCGTTCCTGACAATGACATGATCGACCTGTCGCTGGATGTATTGCGCGCGGACTGCACTGTGTTGCTGCTGCCGGAATTTGACGAGCCGGAAGATGCGATCACGCATATCGACGAAATGTACGAGCAAATCTTCCGCATGGAACTGGCCTCCTGGTACGAAGACGAAGCGCTATGGCCCAAGGACATGTCGCTTAAAACTTTTTGGGAATGGTTCGACGTCGAGGTGCATTCCACCCTGCTGGATACCGTCGACAACGAGATCATCAATAGTCCGGCCACGCCGGTCTGATCGTTAGTCAGCCTCCGGCATGCATCCGCAACGCGTAACGCCATTTGGTGCCAAGCTGCGCTGCGGAGTATTGCTGCCGGCAGTGCTGATTGTTGCCAGCCTGCTATTGGTGCTCGCCGCGCGCTTACTGCCTTGGTGGCAACTGCTGCCACTCATGTTTGGCTGGATATTGGTGATCGGCTACCTGCTACGCCAAAGCGGCATGTTGGCCGCACCGCTACAGGGGTTTCGGGTGGAAGCCCGTGGCCGGCTGGCAATTCAATTGCAGGATGGCGCCTGGCTGGCCGCGCACTTGCTTTCGGCCAGTACAGCCTTCATCTGGCTGGTGTCGCTGAAAATGATCGACGAGACCGGCAGGCATCATCAGCTATTGGTATGGCGCAGCACAGTGGACGCGGAAACGCACCGCGCACTGCGTGTTTATGTTCAGTGGAGTCGTGACACGGCAACGCCCGTGGCCGATTCAACGAGAAGTAATTAGGTTGTGAAGATGACTGCACAGGCACCCGCAAACGGGGCATCGCTAGCCGACTGGCTGGCTTATCTTGAAGCCGCCCACCCGGTGGGTATCGACATGGGTTTGACTCGCGTGGCAAAAGTCCGCGATGCCATGCAGCTGCAGCCAGCGTTTCCTCTGGTGATTGTCGGTGGCACCAATGGCAAGGGTTCGGTGTGCGCGATGCTGTCGACGATGCTGAATCGCGCTGGCTTCAAGGTTGGCACCTACACCTCGCCGCACATCCTGCGTTACAACGAACGTGTCGCCATTGATATGCAGCCGCTGCCAGATGCAGACATTGTGGCTGGTTTTGCCGCTGTGGAAGCCGCCCGCGGCGACACTTCACTCACATACTTCGAATACGGCACGTTAGCCGCCATGCATGCCTTTTTGCAGCAACATGTCGATGTCGCGGTATTGGAAGTAGGGCTGGGCGGCCGGCTTGATGCCATCAATGTCTTCGAACCGACGGTGTCGGTGGTGGTGAGCGTCGACCTCGATCATCAGGCTTATCTCGGCGACACCCGTGAGTTGGTTGGCTTCGAGAAAGCGGGCATCTATCGTCCCGGCAAGGCCGCCATCTGTGCCGACCCCAATCCGCCGCAGTCTTTGCTGCAACATGCGGCCAACATCGGTGCCGATCTGAAGCTGCTCGGACGCGATTTTGGCATCAGCCGCATGGAAAACCAGTGGTCGTTCCACATGGGCGATGTCCATAAACACGCTTTGCCGATCCCGGCCTTGCGTGGCGAATACCAGATGGTCAACGCGGCTACCGCACTGGCAGTACTTGAGGCGCTAAAGCCGCTGTTGCCGGTGAGCATTGGCGCCATCAAGCGCGGCTTGCTGGAAGTGGACTGGCCTGGCCGCTTCCAGGTGCTACCTGGACGCCCGTTGACCGTGCTCGATGTGGGCCACAATCCCCACGCCGCCCGCGCGCTGGCCGACAGCCTCAAGCGCATGGCGTTTGCCAACAAGCGCATCGCCGTGTTTTCCATGCTGTCCGACAAGGACCTGTCTGCTGTGGTCCGCTTGCTGCAAGATGAATTTGACGAATGGCTAGTGGCAGGGCTGGATATGCCACGCGGTCGCAGTGCTGACGACATCGCTGGCGAACTGGAATCGATGGGTGTCAAGGGCGTATCTCGTTTCAATTCGATACCCGAAGCATGGGATGCCGCCTTATCGCGCGCCGGCGAGAATGATAGAATTGTGGTCTTCGGCTCGTTCCATACCGTAGCCGAAGTCATGCAACACCGTCTCCATCATCGCGCCCAAGGATAGTCGATGGCTCTTTCCACTCATGATGAACTGCTGATGCTGCGCAAGCGTGCCCGCCGCCGCCTGGTCGGTGCCATTGTGCTGGTGACGGTATCGACTGCCGTGCTGTGGAATGTTGTAGACGCTTTACCCGAACAAGCGATGCAGCCGGAATCGGTTGACATTACCGGCTTGCAGACTGCCTCCGCGGCACAGGCCGTAGCCCCCAAAGCGGCCGCTGCATCACGGCCGGCGCAGAGCGTGCCTGCGACCGAGCTGTTGGCGACGTTACCACCAGAAGATACGGTGACCGCCCAACCGGCGGCCGCCACCGCATCTCCATCCACGTCAGCAATTGTGGCAACACCTCCTGCGCCGGCGGTGAAACCCAAGATTGAGCCGGAAAAAGTCACGCAGTCGGCCAAAACCACGCCCAAGCCGGTCGAAAAAGCAAAGCCCAAGGAGGCGCCTAAGCCGGATGGCACCAAGACTGACCCGATGGCCATTCTGGAAGGGCGCGACACCCCCAAGCCGGCCATCAAGCCTGAGCCTGAGGCTGCCAAACCTGCCGCGGATGGCAAGCGCTATAGCGTACAGCTGGCGGCTTTGTCCGACCCTGCCAAAGTCGATGCACTGCGCAGCAAGTTGGCCGCAAGTGGTGTTAGTGCGCGCTTCAGCAAAGTACAGACCAGCAAAGGTGAGGTTACCCGTGTGCGCGTAGGCCCCTTTGCCTCGCGCGCCGAAGCGGACGCATCGCTGCGGCGGCTGGCAAAAGCTGGCGTAACCGGCATTGTGGTAACGCAGTAATGCACGGAGCACTGGCATGACCTGGCTGGACTACCTGATCCTTGCCCTGATAATCGGCTCCATTGCCATCTCGCTGTTTCGTGGCCTGGCGGTTGAGTTGCTGTCACTTGGCTCATGGTTGCTGGCGCTGTGGGCAGCACGCACTTTTGCACCCATGCTGGCGGGCTTCGTGCCACTACCCGGCGAAGGCATCCAGCTGCTGGCAGCCTTCCTGCTGTTGCTGCTGCTGACCTGGTTCTGCTCCTCGCTGCTTGGCAGTTCGCTGACGGTGGCCATGGATGCCATCGGACTTGGCGGCGTAAACCGTTTTTTGGGTGGCCTGTTCGGGCTGCTGCGCGGCTTGCTACTGGCAACGGTTGTGGTCATGGCGGGCGGCCTGAGCGACCTGCCGAAAAGCCGCGACTGGCAAAATGCCTTGTTTGCCCAGCCGTTTGAATCTGTTGCGCTTGCCTGTCGGCCGTGGATGCCGGACATGCTGGCGCAGAAAATGAAGTTTTCTTAGCTTTGCCATAGAGGGGTGAGGATGCAGTGGTGTCTTCGCCCCTTGTTTTTAGTCGTGTAGTCTGGGGATTAACTATGTGTGGAATTCTTGGGGTGGTAGGTCGGACGCCCGTAAACCAGCTGTTGTATGACGGTCTGCAACTGTTGCAGCACCGCGGTCAGGATGCAGCCGGTATTGTTACGGCCAACGGCAAGACCTTTCACATGCACAAGGGCAGCGGGCTGGTGCGTGACGTGTTCCGTACCCGCAATATGCGATCGCTGCAGGGCAATGCCGGCATCGGCCATGTGCGCTACCCCACCGCCGGCTCGGCCTCCAGTCTGGCCGAGGCGCAGCCGTTCTACGTAAACTCGCCGTTCGGCATCGTGCTGGCGCATAACGGCAACCTGACCAACACCGACGAGCTCAAGTCGGACATGTATCGCAACGACCTGCGCCACATCAACACCAACTCCGACTCGGAAGTGCTGCTGAACGTGTTTGCGCACGAAATTGCCTCGCGCGTGGAAAACGCCACTCTGACTCCGGAGGCCGTGTTCGGCGCCGTTGAAGCCGTACACCGTCGTGTCCGCGGCGCTTATGCGGTTGTGGCAATGATTGCCGGCTTTGGCCTGGTCGTGTTCCGCGATCCTAACGGCATCCGTCCGCTGGTGATGGGGAGCAACGTTGTAGATGGTCACACCGAGTACATGTTTGCTTCCGAATCGGTGGCGCTGGACTGTTCCGGCTTCAAGCTGCTGCGCGACGTAGCGCCGGGCGAGTGCGTGTATGTAACGTTTGATGGCGACATGCACAGCAAGATCTGCGCCGAGAAAACCCAGCTGGCACCGTGTCTGTTCGAATACGTGTACTTTGCCCGTCCAGACTCGGTAATCGATGGTGTCTCCGTTTACCAGTCCCGTCTGAATATGGGCGAAATGCTGGCCGAGAAAATTCGTCGCGAATTCCCGGACGTTTCCATCGATGTAGTGATCCCGATTCCGGACTCCAGCCGCCAGAGTGCGCTGCAACTGGCCAATGCGCTGGGCCTGCCGTATCGCGAAGGCTTCATCAAGAATCGCTATATCGGCCGTACCTTCATCATGCCGGGCCAGGCGGTACGCAAGAAGTCCGTGCGTCAAAAGCTGAACCCGGTGGCACTGGAATTCGCTGGTCGCAACGTATTGCTGGTGGACGACTCCATCGTGCGTGGCACCACCTCCAAGGAAATCGTGCAGATGGCACGCGACTCCGGCGCCAAGAAGGTGTTTTTTGCTTCCGCCGCGCCAGCAGTCCGCTTCCCCAACGTGTACGGCATCGACATGCCGACCCGTGCCGAGCTGCTGGCCACCGGCCGCGATGATGCGCAGATCGCCAGCGAAATCGGCGCGGATGCCGTGATCTATCAAGAGCTGGACGCTCTTGAGCAGGCAGTACAAAGCATCAACCGCGAACTAAATGTGTTCGAGGCTTCTTGCTTCAGTGGCTGCTACATCACCGGCGACATCGACGAGGCATACCTTGATGCCATCGAGGCCGCACGAGGCAAAGGCAAGGCGCAGCCGGAAGGAGATGACCCCAGCAGCAAACTGGTCGATTTGAACCTGAATGTTGCCGAACAAAACCTGATGTGATGTTCATATAACGACAAGGGTTGGCCGCTACGGCCAACCCTTGTTATCTTCGATGGACCCGTTTCCATCGTCCGTATTGCGAGCCCACCATGTCCTGCGACGACTCCTCCCTGCAATTGCACCCAGAAACCCTGGCCATTCGCGCCGGCCGCGAAACCAGCGAATATCGTGAGCACAGTCAGAGCCTGCACCTGACCTCGAGCTTTACTTTTGAATCGGCTGCTCAGGCCGCCGCCATGTTTCTGGGCGAGATCGACGGCTATACCTACTCTCGCTTCACCAATCCGACCGTCAGCGCCTTCCAGCAACGCCTGGCCATGATGGAAGGCGGTGAGCGTGCCATCGCTACCGCCAGCGGCATGGCAGCCATTCAGGCGACCATGCTCACCCTGCTCAAGGCTGGTGATCATATCGTTTCGTCGCAGAGCCTGTTCGGTTCCACCATCAATCTGTTTAACGGCATTCTGGGTAAGTTTGGTGTCGAAACCAGCTATGTTGACGCCTCCGATCCGGCGGCCTGGCGTACAGCAGTCAAGCCAAACACCAAAGTCTTTTTCCTGGAAACACCGTCCAACCCGCTGACCGATCTTGCCGATATCGCCGCGATCGCTGACATCGCCCACGCCGCCGGCGCGATCCTGGTGGTGGACAACTGCTTCTGCTCACCCGCGCTGCAGCAACCACTGAAACTTGGCGCCGACCTGGTGGTACATTCGGCTACCAAATATCTGGATGGTCACGGCCGTGTAATGGGTGGGGCGGTTGTGGGTAGCGACAAGCTGGTGGAGCAGGTCTACTTGCACGTACGCACCGCTGGTCCGACGCTGGCACCATTCAATGCCTGGGTGCTGCTATCCGGCCTCGAGACGCTTTACTTGCGGATGGAGAAGCATGTTGCCAACGCGCAAGCCCTGGCCGAATGGCTGGAGCAGCAGCCTGCTGTTACCCGTGTTTTCTTCCCCGGCTTGCCAAGCCACCCACAGTACGAGCTGGCAAAGCGCCAGCAGAATGGCGGCGGGGCGGTGGTGTCGTTTGAAGTGGCCGGTGGCCGCGAAGCGGCGTGGCGAGTTGTCGATGCAGTGCAGATGATTTCACGCACGGCCAACCTTGGCGACGTGAAGAGCACCATTACCCACCCGGCCTCGACGACCCATGCCCGCATTACGCCAGAGGCACGAGCCAGTGCCGGCATTACCGAAGGCTTGTTGCGTGTAGCGGTAGGGCTAGAGCACATCGAGGACATCAAGGCCGATCTGCTGCGCGGCCTGTAAAAAACGTCTGTTTCAAGCAAGCGGCAGTCTAGAATATGGACTGCCGCTTTTGGTTTGGGCGACTGACAGCAGTAATCGATGCCGTTCTTGACACGAGTCAAATTAGAACGTAAGTTTCAAACACTTGTTCGAAAGTCATGATGAATAAGGCGACGCAACTTATTACCCCTATCAAGGGACAGGATCACATGGAAGCGAACAAACCGGATACCGCAACACGCATTCTGGACGTAGCAGAGCGCCTGTTTGTGGAGCACGGCTTTGAAGCAACTTCGCTTCGCATGATCACCCAGCAGGCTGAAGTCAACCTGGCTGCGGTGAATTACCACTTCGGATCCAAGGATGCACTGTTCGAATCAGTATTCATGCGCCGCATCGGCCCGTTTGTCGCGGCCTGTCTGGCTGAGCTGGATGCTATCGAACAGCCGGGTCAAGCACTGACCGCAGAGGCATTGGTGACTTCTTTTGTCCGGCCATGTCTGGCCCTGTCAAAAGACCCCTCGAGGGGAGGGGCGCTCTTTGTCAGACTGATGTCGCGTACGCTGGTGGAAAACCACCGCTTACTGCGCGAAGCACTATCGCAGCAGTACAGCGTGTTTGTGCAGCGTTACAGCATTGCTTTTCAGCGGGCGCTGCCACAGTTTGAATCCGAAGATATTGCATGGCGTATGCACTTCGCGTTTACCGTGATGTTCAACGCTTTTGCCGGTAATGATGTATTGAAGATTTTTGGTCGTAGTCAGGTGGTAAATGCCCGTGACCCGGACCTGATCATCAAGCACCTGGTTCCATTTGTTGTAGCGGGGTTGACGGCGCCCATCTGATTGACTTGACAGGGTCAACACGAGGGTAATCCATAATGATATCTGCCGTAATTCTTGTCCTGCTGGTTGGTGCGCTGGCTTATTTCCGCGCACCGGTCTTGCTCTGGACCATCACTATTGCTGCCTGGCTGACCAGCCTGCAACTCTTCTGGAACTGCCAAATCCCGTTTGCGGTCTGGGTCGTATTCGGCGTCATTGCTGCCGTACTTAACCTGCCGTTCTTGCGCCGCGCCATCTTTACCGGCCCGGTGTTCAGCATTTTCAAGAAGATCACGCCTGCCATGTCGCAGACCGAGCAAGAGGCTATCAATGCCGGTACGGTCTGGTGGGATCGTGACTTGTTCTCAGGTAAACCGGATTGGCTGCGCTTGCTTTCCTTCCCGGACCCGAAACTGACTGCCGAAGAGCAGGCATTTCTGGATGGCCCGACCGAAGAGCTGTGCAAGATGGTCGACGACTGGAAGATTACCCATGAACGGAAGGATCTGCCGCCGGAAGTGTGGCAGTTCATCAAGGACAAGGGTTTTCTTGGCATGATCGTCAAAAAGAAATACGGCGGCCTTGAGTTCTCCAATTACGCCCATGCCAAAGTGGTCACCAAGATCGCTACGCGTGGCGGCAGTGCTGCAGTGTCGGTCATGGTTCCCAACTCCCTGGGGCCGGGCGAGCTGCTGCAGCACTATGGTACCGAGGCGCAGAAGGACTACTACCTGCCGCGTCTGGCCAAAGGTGTGGAAGTGCCATGCTTCGCGCTGACCAGCCCGTACGCTGGCTCCGACGCTGGCGCCATCCCTGACTTTGGTATCGTTTGCCGCGGCTCCTATACCGACCCGCGTAGCGGCCAACGTCACGAAGACGTTCTGGGTGTCCGTGTAAGCTGGGAAAAGCGCTGGATCACGTTGGCACCGGTAGCCACCATTCTCGGCCTGGCGTTCAAGATGTACGACCCGGAACATCTGCTGGGCGACAAGCAGGACATCGGTATCACCTGCGCGCTGGTGCCGACCGAGCATGAGGGCGTATGCATCGGCCGCCGCCACTTCCCTGGCGGCGCGGCGTTCATGAACGGCCCTACCTGGGGCAAGGACGTTTTCATTCCGATCGAGTGGATCATTGGCGGCCGCGAGTATGCCGGGCAAGGCTGGCGCATGCTGGTTGAGTGCCTGTCGGTTGGCCGTTGCATTTCTCTGCCGGCAATGTCGGTTGCTTCCGGCAAGGTGGCGTCGTATACCACCGGCGCCTACGCCCGCATTCGCGACCAGTTCGGCTTGTCGATCGGCAAATTCGAAGGCGTCGACGAGGCGATGGCACGCATCGGTGGTTTTACCTATCAGATGGAAGCATCGCAGGATCTGGCGCTGACCGGCCTGGATATCGGCGAAAAGCCATCGGTACTGTCCGCCGTGCTGAAGTACCACAACACCGAGCGTATGCGTAAGGCCCTGAATGACGCCATGGATATTCACGGCGGCAAGGCAGTGGTGCTTGGGCCGCGCAACTATTTGGCGCGCGCCTACCAAGCCATTCCCATTGCCATCACCGTGGAAGGCGCCAATATTCTTACCCGATCGATGATTATCTACGGACAGGGCGCCATTCGTTGCCATCCATTCGTGCTGCGTGAAATCAAGGCTGCGATGGCCAATGACGCAGCCGAGTTCGACAAGGCGATCACCGGTCACATCAACTTTGTTATCAGCAACGTATTCCGCTCGTTGTGGATGGGGCTGACAGGTGCGAAGCTGGTCGACAGCCCCAAAGCTGGCGATGTTGCCGCTTACTACAAGCAGTTGACCCGTTTCTCCAGTGCTTTTGCATTACTGTCTGACATGGCCATGTTCAGTCTGGGCGGGTCGCTGAAGTTCCGCGAAAAGCTGTCTGCCCGCCTGGGGGATATGCTGTCCAACCTCTATATTGCCTCTGCTTGCCTGAAACGCTTCGAGCGCGATGGCGCTCCTAAGGAAGACTTGCCGGTCCTGAAGTGGGCGGTAGAGATGGCACTGTACGATCTGCAGCAGGCTATGGACGGCTTCCTTGCCAATTTGCCAAGCCGCATGTTGGCCGCAGTGTTGCGCAAGGTCATCTTCCCGTGGGGCTTGACACTTAAACCGGCTAGCGATCGTATCGGCACCCAAGTGGCGCGCAGCCTGATGGAACTTGGCCCGACCCGCGACCGCCTTACCCGCGGCATGTTTGTGTCCCAGGATGAAACCGATCCGGTGGGCGTGCTGGTACCGGCCTTGAAGGCAATGCTGGAAACCGAACCGGTCGAGCAGAAGTTGCGCAAGCTGGCACGTGATGGCAAATTTGCCGCCGTTACCGCGCGCGAACGACTGGCAGAAGCCCTGCACAGCGGGGTCATTACCCAGGCAGAATTCGACGCAGTAACTCGCGCCCGCAAACTTAAGCGTGACGTCATCATGGTTGATGATTTCGACATGAAACTCGAGCAACACGATGAAGGTCTGCTGCAACGCCTGATTTTCTAATCGCCACAAGGCAACAGCATCGGGCGGCCAAATGGCCGCTCTTCTGCCGATATCGTTTTGCGTCGGGCAGAACGATATCTGGAGGAGTTGACAATGCAAGATGTAATGCATGGAACAAACCGGCAACCTGTCCTGCGTGTACGTGCCGAAGTACATGGCAGCAATGTCCACGGCAGGGTGCATATGGGCTGGCTGATGGGGCAGATAGATTTGGCCGGTTCAGCTGTCGCCGAAAGGTTGGCCGCGGGCCAGGTAACTACTGTGGCGGTAAACGCTTTTCAGTTTGCCAACCCGATCCAGCTCGGCGATTTTGTCTCGATTTATGCCGACAAGCTGCGTCTGGGGCAGAAGTCCGTCACACTGAAAATCACCGTTGAAACCGAGCGGATGAATGGCGATATCCTGCCGGTTACCGAGCTGATTTCGACCTATGTTGCCATCGATAACGATGGCCGTTCACGGCTGATCTAGGCTGTCGCTTGCCCGTAATTTGGACCCACTGTTGTACTGTTGCTTTAGTGAAACGATTGTTTGGAACAATCGCTCGAAATCGCTTGAACTAGGTATTCACTCTGATACCATCGTCTACAGGTCGAGAACAAAAATATGATCGATCAAGACAGCGCCACAAATAACGCACAGAGGGATTAACACCATGCAACTCAAGCGCCTGACTCTTTCAGTAATGATGATGGGAGCTTCCGCTGCCGCAATGGCATCGGGGTACCACTTTGGTACCCAATCTGTCAGTTCGCAGTCTACTGCCAACGCCAGCGCAGCTGAAGCTGCCGACGCATCCACCATTTTCTACAACGCCGCCGGTATGACCAAGCTGGACGGCACCAATTTCTCCGGTGCAATTAATCTGGTAATGCCAAGCGTTGAATACAGCAATGCTTCCGGCAATTACCCAACTGGCGGTGCGATTACCACGGGGGATGGGGGTGCTGGCACTACTGCTGCCACATCCGGAAAAATCACCGATGATCTGATTGCAGTGCCGCATTTTTACCTTTCGCATCAACTAAACGACAAAGTTTATGTAGGTTTGGGGGTGTATGTGCCGTATGCATCCGATACCGAATATCAGCGTAACTCTGTGCTCCGCTACAACTTGAATGCTACCTCGCTGACTACCATCGATATCAATCCGACCGTAGCATTCAAACTGAATGAGCAGCACTCAGTTGCCGTCGGGGTAATTGCACAGTATGCCAAGGCGCATCTGCGCCAGTACGCAAACTTTGGCTTTGCACTCGCTGGCAACAACCCCGCAGGTAACGGCCAAGCTGACGGGTTTGCAGATGTAGATGGCGATGACTGGGGTTTCGGCTACAACCTGGCCTGGATGTGGGATATATCCGACAAGACTCGTGTTGGCATAAACTATCGCTCTCAAATTGAACACACGCTGTCTGGCACAGCAAAATGGAGCAAACCTGCCGCAGGCTATAGCGCACTGAATGCTGCCGGGTTTAAGGATTCCGAAGGCGCCAGCGTGGATATCACCACCCCGGAGTCGCTGTCGTTACACGGCATGCACAAGCTGAACGATAAAGTTGACCTGTTCGCGGACGTGACTTGGACTAAGCACTCCCGCTTCAGTACCGCCCAACTCAAGTATGAAAATTCAAAAACTAACCAAGGCAATACCACCTATCTGAATCCGGACTGGAAAGATACTTATAAAATTGCCATTGGTGGTTCCTACCAGTGGAGCAATCCGCTGCAGCTGCGTTTTGGTATCGCCTACGATAAGTCCCCGGTACCGGATGATAATCATCGACTGGCAACCATGCCGGATAATGATCGCTACTGGTACTCGTTTGGCGCCAAGTACGATATCAACAAGAACAACTCTGTGGACGTGGCCTACAGCTATATCCAGATCAAGGATGCCAAGGCTAATGTATCTGGCAAGTGCTCTAACTACGGCGTTTCTCAGTGTGTTTCCAGCCAAACAACAGCTACAGCCGATTACAAATCTCATGCCCAGATCATAGGTGTGCAGTACAACCATTCTTTCTGATGGCTTTAGCGGTATCGCGGCCAACTCTTACAGGTTGGCCGCAACAACACGGTTTACCGGCCGTGTTTTTTTTAAGGGAAATGCTGAATATTCATTCAGTTACTGTATCGAGTCCGATACTGGCGAAATCCCTGCCTTGGCCGACCCGGAACCTATAATCCGAGAGGCCTTCACTATGTTTGTCAAGACAACCGAGGAAACCATGTCTCAGACCAAATTCATCGTACGCAAGGTAGCCGTTCTCGGCGCCGGCGTGATGGGGGCCCAGATCGCCGCCCATCTGGTTAATGCCAAGGTGCCGACCGTGCTGTTCGACCTGCCAGCCAAGGAAGGCCCGAAAAGCGCGATTGCATTGAAAGCGATCGAGGGCCTGAAAAAGCTCAAGCCGTCCCCGCTGTCCAGCAAGGAGGCCGTGAACTTTATTCAGCCAGCCAACTATGAAGAGCATCTGCACCTGCTGCAGGACTGCGACCTGGTGATCGAAGCGATTGCCGAGCGCATGGACTGGAAAGCCGAGCTGTACGCCAAGGTAGCGCCGCATCTTGGAGAGCAAACCATTTTTGCAACCAACACCTCGGGTCTGTCGATCAACCAGTTGGCCGATTCTCTGCCGGCCGAACTGAAGCCGCGCTTCTGCGGCGTGCATTTCTTCAACCCGCCGCGCTACATGCACCTGGTAGAAATCATCCCGTGCGTTGGCTCCGCTGCCGCGATGCTGAATAACCTGGAGCGCTTCCTGGTGACCACGCTGGGTAAAGGCGTAGTACGTGCCAAAGATACCCCCAACTTCGTGGCCAACCGTATCGGCGTATTCTCGATGCTGGCGACCATCGCCAATGCCGAGAAATTCGGCATCCGCTTCGATGTGGTTGACGACCTTACCGGCCCGCGCCTGGGCCGTCCGAAATCTGCCACTTTCCGCACTGCCGACGTAGTTGGCCTGGACACCTTCGCCCATGTGGTCAAGACCATGGACGACACCCTGCCGAATGATCCGTGGCATGGCTTGTTCAAGTCACCGGAATGGCTGCAGAAACTGATTGCCGCCGGTGCGCTGGGCGCCAAAACCAAGGCCGGCATCTACAAGAAGGAAGGCAAGCAGATGTTCGTACTCGATCCGGTGGCCGGCGAGTACGTAGGCAGCGGCCAGAAGGGTGACGATGCAGTCAAAGACATTCTGAAAATTGCCAATCCGGCAGAAAAATTCCAGAAACTGCGCGATAGCGAGCACCCGCAAGCGCAATTCCTGTGGGCATGCTTCCGCGATGTGTTCCATTACATCGCTTATCACCTCGGCGACATCGCCAATTGCGCGCGCGATGTGGACTTTGCCATCCGCTGGGGTTTTGGCTGGAGCGTTGGCCCGTTCGAAACCTGGCAGGCCGCCGGGTGGCAACAGGTGGCCAAGTGGATTGCCGAGGATATTCAGGCTGGCAAGTCGCTGGTTGCGGCCAACCTGCCGGCATGGGCGCTGGAGACGGATCGCGCCGGCGTGCATTTCGCTGATGGCTCGTTCGATGCGGCTGGCAACAAACTGGTTGGCCGCAGTACGCTGGATGTCTACCAACGCCAGCTGGCACCGGCCAAAGTGCTGGGCGAAGCAAACGCCCCTCTGGGCGAAACCGTGTTCGAGAACGACGGTGTGCGTGCCTTTACTACCGGTGACGAAGTTTTGGTGGTGTCGTTCAAGTCCAAGGCGCACGCGATTGGCCCGGATGTCATTGATGGCCTGAATACCGCCATCGACATTGCCGAAGCCCGCTTCAAAGGTCTGGTGATCTGGCAAACCGAAGAACCGTTCTCGGTCGGCGCCGACCTGACTTCGATGATGCCTGCCTTCATGATGGGAGACTGGGATGCCATCGACGCCACCGTGCGCCGCTTCCAGGAAACCTCCATGCGCCTGCGTTACTGCCAGGTGCCAACCATTGCCGCGACCCAGGGCTATGTTTTCGGTGGTGGCTGCGAGTTCGCCATGCACTGCGACAAGACGGTTGCCGCGCTGGAGTCCTATGTCGGGCTGGTGGAAGTTGGCGTCGGCCTGCTGCCGGGCGGTGGTGGCTGCAAGGAATTTGCTTTCCGCGCCGCACAGGAAGCCCGTGGCGATGTGCTGGCGGCGCTGAAGGACTACTTCATGGCGATTGCCACTGCCAAAGTCGCCACCAGCGGTCACGAGGCCCAGGAAATCGGCTTCTTCCGCAAGGGTGACAGCGTGGTGTTCAATACCTACGAGCTGCTGCATGTCGCCAAGCAACAGGCGATAGCGCTGGCTGAATCCGGCTACCGCCCGCCGATGCGCGGCGCTACCTTCCCGGTTGCAGGTCGTGCCGGTGCGGCATCCATCAAGGGACAGCTGGTCAACATGATGGAGGGCAACTTCATCAGCAAGCACGACTTCTTTATCTCCAGCCTGATCGCCGATGTGATGACCGGTGGCGACGTGGAGCAGGGTACGCTGGTGAACGAACAGTGGCTGCTGGATCTGGAACGCAAGGCCTTCATGACCTTGCTGAAAACCAGCAAGACCCAGGATCGCATCGCCAACATGCTGACCACCGGCAAGCCGCTGCGTAACTGATAGTAGCCAGAATATCGGCAGGCTGGCGTTGCTGAGGGGCAGGCCAGCCTGTCATCAGGAGAATTGCAAAATGGTTAAACAAGTACAAGAAGCTTACATCGTTGCGGCAACCCGCACCCCGGTAGGCAAGGCGCCGCGCGGCATGATGCGTCATGTGCGGCCGGATGACATGCTGGCACACGTTATTACCGGTGCCCTGGCGCAGGTGCCAACGCTGGATCCGAAACTGATTTCCGACTGCGTGGTGGGTTGCGCCTTTCCGGAAGCAGAACAAGGGCTGAACATGGCGCGTATCGGCGTGCTGTTGGCCGGTTTGCCGGATACTGTCGGTGGCATCACCATCAACCGCTACTGCTCGTCCGGCATCAACGCGGTACAGATTGCCGCCGACCGTATCCGCATGGGCGAGGCCGATGTGGTCATCGCCGCCGGTGCGGAATCGATGTCCATGGTGCCGATGATGGGTAACAAGGTTTCGTTGAACCCGGCGATCTTTGCCAAGGACGAGAACTACGCGATTGCCTACGGCATGGGCCTGACCGCCGAGAAAGTAGCGCAACAGTGGGGCGTATCGCGCGAGGATCAGGATGCTTTCGCTGTTGAGTCGCATCGCCGCGCACTGGCCGCCATCGATGGGGGCAAATTCAAAAACGAGATTACCCCGCTGGAAGTAACCTATCGCACGCCGAACCTGGAGACGGGTGAAGTCATCAGCAAGACCCGCGTACTGGATACCGACGAAGGTCCGCGCCGCGAAACCACACTGGATGGTCTGGCCAAGCTGAAGACGGTATTCGATGCCAAGGGTTCGGTGACTGCTGGTAACTCCTCGCAAATGTCGGATGGTGCTGGTGCCGTTATCCTTGTCTCCGAGCGTGTGCTGAAGGAGTTCAACCTCACCCCGCTGGGTCGCTATGTAACCTTCGCAGTGAAAGGCGTACCGCCGGAAATCATGGGTATTGGCCCGAAAGAAGCCATCCCTGCGGCACTGAAACAGGCAGGCCTGGCACAGGATGATCTGAAGTGGATCGAGTTGAACGAGGCATTTGCGGCTCAGGCACTGGCGGTAGCTCGTGATCTGGAACTGGACATGAGCAAAGTCAATCCGCATGGCGGCGCCATTGCCCTGGGGCACCCGTTGGGCGCCACCGGTGCCATCCGTACCGCCACTTTGATCCATGGCATGCGTGATGCCGGCATGCAAGGGCATGGCATGGTAACCATGTGCATTGGTACCGGCATGGGTGCCGCCGGCATCATCGAAGTACTGTAATTATTGCGGCCAACCCTGACTGGCCACAAAAAAAGCCCGGCGTATTGCCGGGCTTTTTCTATATGGCGAGCCACCTAGCTGGTCAGTCGCTCAAGTGTCTCGAATTCGACCTGCTGGCAGTCTTCAAAACTCGCCACCTGTTCGGTTATCCGAATCTGGTAAGTTTTACCATTGGCGGACAGACTCAGCACACCGCCGCCTGCCGGCAATTTGCCCGGCACCAAGAAAACGCGCCGACCACCGCGAGTATTGTTCTGCGTCAGATAGATACCGTTAAACGGCGTGCTATTGATACTTTCGCTTAGCTGCACCGGTAATGGCATATTCCCGAGCAGCTCGACACCGACCTTGGTGCCGCCCTCACTTAGCCGTTGTACACGACGAATGATACCCAACTGGGCAGGTTGGCCGCGCGTGCCGACCCAGATGGTGCGACCGATCAGCAGGCCGTCAACGTCCCGCCCCAGATAAGTCATGCCGACCCCGGCTTCGCTGGAATCGGTAACACGCCATTCGTCGTTAAACTGCTCGTCACCCAACGGCACGTTCCGGTTGAGTCGCAGGTGGTGGGCAATCCGCTCGAAACCGACTTCTACCTTCGCCATGCTACTGCTAGTCAAGCGTTCGTGCCGGCGCATGGATTTGCCACCATCCTGTGACCAGCGGGTAGACAGTTTCTGCAGCAAGCTGCGCCACGTCGCTACCGGCATAGAAGGCAGCGCACGGCTGAAATTCGCCGGCACCGCCTGATCGAAATCGAGGATCAGATCCGCTAGCCGGTTAACCACCGCATCGCCAGACCAGAAACGGCAACCCTTGCCCAAGGTACCGCGACGCAACAATTGCGGTGCCGCAGGCAGGTCCAGGTTGATGACATACTGGAAATCACTATCACTGGCATTCGGTGCAAGGCTGACATCGTCAGCCAGCCGTGACAGTAGCAGGTGAATTGCTTCGATCTCGATCGGCACCAGATTGTCGGTTTGCGCCAAGTGCAGCATTGCGGCCTGCACCAGCATCCTCTCGGCAGTAATGCTTTCTTCTTCCGGCTCGTACAGTGCAATAGCTTTCTGCTGGAAGCCGGCTTGTTCGATCAGCGAATACAGCCGATAAGCTTGCAGCCAGGTCGAGCCATCGGCATGGATGTAACGGAGTGCGCTCCAGCGAATCAAGCTGAGCTGGTGGTGCAGGGCACGCACGGCTGCCAGCTCCAGCGATGGCGTCATCTGTGGCGTTTTGCTGTTCTGGCTTTGCCGCAGGCACAGCAGATAGCCGTTAGCCAGCTCGGTCCAGTACGCCAGAATCGTCGGCAAATAGGTACGCGCACGCGGTACGCCAGCCAGGTAGTCGAGACACAGATGGTGATGAATGGAAGCAGCATGGGTGTCCACATACAACAAGGTCTCAATGCGATCCTTGAAAGTAATGCTGACATCCTTGTTGATGCGCGCCACCGCCTTGATGATTTCCACCAAAGCAGGGCGGCTATCCATGGTCGGCAGGGTGCTTACCAGCCGGGTTGCGGACTCGGTGGTATCGGAACCAGGCCGTCTACGACCGGAGACGGCTCGGAAAATGGCTTTCAGGTCGATCATGGTGCGGTTTTCACAGTCGGCACTGGCCTATCTCTGCATGGTAGATGAAGACAGCCGCAGCTTGGTATAAATCTATGCGGCATCAGCCCCGAAAAACATTCTGGCCAGCCCGGCGCCTGGATCCTGCTCGCGCATAAAGGCTTCACCAACCAGGAATGTATGCACATGATGCTCGCGCATCAGGGCAACGTCCCGGGTGGTCAGGATGCCACTCTCAGTCACCGCGATACGATCAGGCCCTATGGTCGGAAGCAAACGCAGGGTCGTTTCCAGGTTAACCTCGAAAGTGCGCAAATTACGGTTATTGACACCCACCAGCGGCGTTTGCAACTGCAAGGCACTCTCCAGCTCATGCTCGTCATGTACTTCAACGAGAACCGTCATCCCCAGTTCGTGCGCCAACGCCTCGAAATCGCGCATTTGCGGTAGCGACAAAGCTGCGGCAATCAACAGGATGCAGTCGGCGCCAATCGCTCGCGCTTCGACGATCTGGTACTCGTCAACCATGAAATCCTTGCGCAGCACCGGCAACTGGCATGCGCCGCGGGCAGCAACCAGATAGTCCTCATGGCCTTGAAAATAGGGCGCATCGGTCAGCACCGACAGGCATGCCGCACCGGCAGTAGCGTAGCTATGGGCAATGGCAGCCGGATCGAAATCGGCGCGGATGACCCCTTTGCTTGGGCTGGCTTTTTTTACCTCGGCGATGACGGCCGGCAGCTTCTGGCTATGCTTCTGCCGGATAGCGGCAACAAAGTCACGCCGGTCGTCGCGCCGAGCCTCGGCTTCGTCGCGCAAGCTGTTGAGCGAGCGCAGCGGACGACGCTGAGTAACTTCCTGGATTTTAGTGGCGCATATTTTGGTAAGGATATCGGACATAACCAAGCCTTCAGTTGCCGCCAGGGGCAGCCATGTATTTATCAAAAAAGCCCAATAGCCGTTGCGGCATCCAGGTCAGCTGACCTGGGAATGGACCGGTAACGAAACCGGCATGGCCGCCTCGTTCAGGCAATTCCAGTGTCACCGCCGGGCTCACTTCGCTGGCATCAGGCAGTGCACTGGGGGGCAAAAATGGATCATTCCGCGCATTTATCAGCAAGGTTGGCCGCACGATACTGCCCAATACCGGTTTGCTGCTGGCGCGCGTCCAGTAGTCTCGCACATCGCGGTAGCCATGCAAGGGCGCCGTCACGACATCATCAAACTGGGCAAAAGTCCGCGCGCGTCGCACCGACCTGGCATCGAACAGCCGCGGGTGATACTGCAACTGCTGCAATGACTTTGGTTTAAGCGTGCCAAGGAACATGCGGGTGTATAGCCAGCGACCAATGCCACGATCCAGCCTGCTGCTAGCGGCAGCCAAGTCCAGCGGCACCGAGATCGCGGCGGCCGCCAGCGGTAACGCCGATGCTCCCCATTCTCCGAGATAACGCAACAGCATGTTACCTCCCAGTGACACACCTGCTGCAAATAGCATGGGCTGCTCGGCAGCCATACGTTGCAATATCCAGGCCACCTCGGCCGAATCGCCAGCGTGATACGCGCGGGGCTGCCGGTTTTCCATGCCGCCGCAACCGCGAAAATGCGGTACAGCACCATGCCAGCCGCGAGCCTGCACCTCGCGCATCAGCGCGATCGCGTAATGGCTGCGGCTACTGCCTTCCAGTCCGTGAAACAGCACCACCAGCGGCGCACCGGGCCGGCCATCAATCCGATCGACGAATATTTCACCGCCATCCGGCGTAGACCACATTTCACGCCGGTAGGCCGGCACAGGCTGGCGGATGAACAGCGCCGGCCAGATGGTGTCGGCATGGCTGCCATGCAGCCAGCGTGGCGGTTGGGAACGCATCAGCTTTGCGGTTTGATCGCCGATTTAGGCCGGAAGGCCTTAACCACTTCGGCACGCGTTTCGACGTACGGACCGCCGATCAGATCCAGACAGTAGGGCACCGCAGCAAAAATGCCGGGCACGGCAATACTACCTTCTTCGCGGACGCCTTCCAGCGTCTCGCGAATCGCCTTGGGTTGCCCGGGCAGGTTAAGGATCAGACTTTGCTTGCGGATAACACCCACTTGCCGAGACAAAATCGCCGTCGGGACAAATTTGAGGCTGACCTGACGCATCTGCTCGCCAAAGCCGGGCATTACACGGTCGGCAACCGCCAGCGTTGCCTCTGGTGTCACGTCGCGCGGGGATGGACCGGTGCCGCCGGTGGTCAGCACCAGATGGCAACCTTCTTCATCGACCAGCTGTTTCAGCGTTTGCTCGATCAGTGCTTGCTCGTCCGGAATCAGTCGGGTAACGGTTTCAAATCGGGATGAAATCGCCAGCGCCAGCCAATCGACAAGCGCAGGAATGCCCTTGTCCTCATAAACCCCCTGGCTGGCGCGATCAGAAATCGATACCAGCCCGATTTTCAGCGTCATTCCTGTTCTTCTCCGCTGTCGAATTCATCTTCCGGAGCGTTCTTCTGTTTGCCTTGCTGCGGAATCAGGTCTTTGATCATCTGGAACAACTGGCGAGCGGCCTTGGGGGCCTTTTCCTCGCTACGTTCCTTGCGGGCATTGCGTACCGTGGTGCGCAATTGCTGCACATCCACCTCCGGAAACTCGGAAATAAACTGCTGCACGTGCTTGTCGTCTTCCAGCATGCGCTCGCGCCAGCGTTCCAGCAGATGCAGCCAGTTGGTATGCGCACTGGCATCGCCACGCAGCGCTGCGAGTTTTTCTTCGATCGGCGCCGGGTCAATGCCACGCATCAGCTTGCCGATGTATTGCAATTGGCGACGCTTGGCACCGTTGGCGGTAAAGCGCTGGTAGTCCAGCACTGCCACCAGTAGTTGCTCATCAAGCTCCATTTTCTTGAGCTTGGCAGCGGGCAGATCGGTCAGCTCACGTCCCAGGTCCTGCAGCGCTTCACTATCGCGTTTAAGCTGGGAGCGACTGGGAGGCAAGCCGTTTTCGTCTTCGTTCAGGTAATCAGTAGCCATTGGTAAAGCTTGCTTAAAGTGTCAAGCTGGTATGATACCGGAAATCACCCCGCACGGCCGCCCGAGCAAGGCGTGCAATGTGCCTATAAACGCGGAAAACAGATATGTCTGAACAGATTTTTTCTTATAGCGAATCGGACCTGGAAAACATTGTTGGCCGCATGCTCGATCTGGCTCGCAGCAATGGCGCCACCGCCGCCGAGGCCGACGTATCGGAAAGCTGCGGCCTGAACGTCTCGGTGCGCATGGCCGAAGTCGAAACAATCGAGTACAACCGTGACAAGGGCATTTCCCTGACGGTTTATCTGGGGCAGCGAAAAGGGCATGCCAGCACCTCCGATTTCTCGGACAAGGCACTGGCCGACACCGTGGCCGCCGCCTTGAATATTGCCCGCTACACCGCCGAGGACGATTGCGCCGGCCTGGCTGACCCCGCGTTGCTGTTCAATCCGGCCGCTGCACGCGACCTGGATCTGTACCACCCATGGACACTGCCAGTAGAGCAGGCCATCGATATCGCCCGCGAATGCGAAGCTGCCGCCCGTACCGTAGACAGCCGCATCAGCAATTCCGAAGGTGGCAGCATTTCCAGCCATGTGAGCCGGCACTGCTACGCTAACAGCAATGGCTTTGTCGGTAGCCAGTCCACCTCGCGCCACAGCCTGTCGGCGGCGGTAGTGGCAACCGGCGGTGACAGTATGCAGCGTGACTACTGGTACAGCAGCGCTCGTCATCCTGACGACCTGCTTGCCGCTGCCGAGGTTGGCCGCATTGCCGGCGAACGGACCGTACGACGCCTGGATGGCCGCCGGGTAAAAACCGGGCAGTACCCGGTATTGTTCGAGGCGCCAGTGGCTGGCGGCCTGCTGTCCAGTCTGGTGCAGGCGGTCAGCGGCGGTAGCCTGTACCGCAAATCGAGTTTCCTGATGGATTCGCTGGGCACCCAGATTGCTGCGCCACTGCTGAACATCAGCGAGGATCCGTTTGTGCTGCGCGGCCTGGCCAGTGGCTGTTACGACGAAGAGGGCGTAGCCACCCGGCAGCGCGAGCTGGTCAGCAACGGTGTGCTGCAAGGTTATTTCCTGGGCAGCTACTCGGCACGCAAACTCGGCATGCAAAGCACTGGTCATGCTGGCGGCGCCCATAATCTGCTGGTGCGACCAACCCTGAACGGTGGTTTGACTGCACTCTTGCAGCGCATGGGAACCGGGCTGCTGATAACCGAGCTGATGGGGCATGGCGTCAACATGGTGACCGGCGACTATTCGCGCGGCGCCAGTGGCTTCTGGGTAGAAAACGGGGTGATCGCCTATCCGGTGGAAGAATTCACCATCGCCGGCAATCTGCGTGACATGCTGCTGCATATCGACGCCATCGGTGACGACATCGACCGCCGCGGCAGTCGTCACATGGGCTCGGTCTTGCTCGAAAAAATGATGGTCGCCGGCGAGGCTTGAGTACCTACATGACCGGCAAACAAGCCGGCCATGTAGATTTGCGATGCTGTCCCATAATGAGAAAAAAAGGGGAGCGGATCATGACAAAACCTGCGGTGGGCCTGGTACTGGCCGGTGGTGGCGCACGAGCCGCCTACCAGGTGGGCGTCCTGATGGCCGTGGCGCACATGCTGCCACGTAATGAAGGCAATCCGTTTCCCATCATTAGCGGCACTTCGGCCGGCGCGATAAACGCAGTAGGGTTGGCCGCAGGCGCCACGCACTTCCGGCGCGCAACTGCTTTTCTGGCCAAAATGTGGAAAGGGCTGCACGTCACCGATGTCTACCGTGCAGACTGGCCGTTTTTTGCCCGCGCCTTTCTGCAGTGGGGCGGCTCGGTGTTTACCGGCGGCAAGTTGGTTCACAACCCCTCCAGCTTTCTGGATAACGCACCGCTGCGCGAGCTTCTGGCCGGTTCGGTGCAGTTTGCCGGCATTTCCCATTCTATCGAGCGTGGCGACTTGCGTGCGCTGTCATTAACGGCATCCTGCTATAGCACCGGGCAGTCCGTCAGCTTTTTCGAAGGTGCCGCGGATATTGACGAGTGGAGTCGCCATCAGCGACACGGTGTGAGGGAAAGCATCGGCGTTGACCACCTGATGGCCACCTCCGCCATTCCGCTGATTTTCCCCGCCGCCACGATTGATGGCCGCTTCTATTGCGATGGCGCGATCCGGCAGATGGCACCGCTATCGCCAGCATTGCACCTTGGTGCGGAGCGACTATTTGTCATCGGACTGCATTCGGCACACCGGCAACGCGCCGAGCGCCGCGCACAAGCCGATCAACCAACCTTGGCCACCATTTTCGGTCACCTGCTTAACAGCGTGTTTTTTGACAGCATGGAAGCCGACATGGAGCGGCTGACACGGGTCAACCATACGGTTTCCCTGATTGACGAGCACGTGCGCAGTAGTGGCCGAACGCAGCTAAAGCGGGTAGAGGTATTCAATATTTCGCCCAGCATGTCACTGGAGTCGATTGCCCATAAATACGTGCATACCTTTCCGCCGGCCATGCGCTTCCTGATGCGCGGAGCAGGGGCGATGCGCCGACGCGGCTCGGTCCTTGCCAGTTACCTGCTGTTTGAACCGGCGTACTGCAAAGAACTTATCGAGCTGGGTTATCGCGACGCGATGACTCGCGAAGTAGAAATTTTGAATTTTCTGAAATACTGAAGGTCTGCCTTGCCTGGCAGCCATCATTTGTAACGTAAGGGAGAAGCATGAATCTGAGTCAACGGCAGGTCTTTGCCGCCATTGCTATCGTATGTGCCGGTGCAATGGGGTATGCACTGTATGCACAGCATGTATTGGGGCTGGAGCCATGCCCGCTTTGTATTTTCCAGCGCGTAGGCATTATTGCCACGGGTGTTCTCGCCGCCATTTTTGCCATCGTCAATCCGCGCCGCCTGGCAGCAAAGTTGGCCGCACTACTGGTTGCATTAGCCGCATTGGCTGGCGGCATGGTATCGGCCTGGCATGTCTACCTGCAGCACCTCCCCAAGGATCAGGTGCCAGCATGCGGTCCGGGGCTGGACTTCATGCTGCAAACGCTACCGCTATCGCAAGTACTGGCCACCGTGTTCAAGGGCAGCGGCGAATGCGCGGAAATCAATTGGGTGTTTCTGGGCCAGTCGATGCCGCTGTGGACCGGGCTGCTGTTCGTGGCGCTGATTGCTGCTGCACTGTGGAACGGCTGGCGCAAGGTGTAAACCGCTGCTCACCAGTAGCCAGGCTGCTACGCAGGCAGCCAATAAAAACACCCCGCAAAATGCGGGGTGTTTTTATTGCGTAACGATTCAGTTGGCCGCATTCTGTTGGACCGTTGCCGGGTAGCGCTTGGCGATTGCCGCTTCGAACTGCCGGCACATGTCTTCATCGGACAGCGCATTGTCTGCCAGTAGCTCAACGCCATCCACCACACGAATCACGGCAGCCAACGTGGCAGGATAGTCCTGCGGGTAACGGCGCGTTTCCGCGGCGGCCATGCTGTCTTGCGCCTGCTGCCACGCTTGTTCACTGCTCTGGTTACAGGCCCCTGCCAGATGACGCGCACTGAAACCTTCGCCGGTCAGATTGCGCAGCGTGGCATCGTGGCTGATGCTGTTGCCGGGCGCCCAGTAGTGCTGTGCTAGCAGTGGCCCGATGGCCGGGTTATCCGTCAGGTAGCCAAAACGCTGCAGGAAATAAGCACGAGTCTGGTGGACCGCCATATTGGCCAGCAGGTAGCCATGATAGGCGGCGGCAGACTCCTGGTTCAGCAGATGCGGAATGGCCAGCAGCGGGCGCGGGCTATCCACGCCCAAAATCTGCTGCTCGGTGCTGCGCGCCAGCGCCAGTATGTTGGCCGCGGTCAGTTCGTTGTCACCCAACTGATACAGGGCGCGTTCAAAGTAACCAACCACGGCCAGCATCCGTTCATTAAAGGCGCGGAAAGGCTGGCTGCTCTCGATGCGGGCTCGGATTAGCTCATCCGGCATGGGTTCGCCGCTGGCGTTGACGGCGTAGCGTTTCAACCAGTCGGCATCGTCCAGCAGGCTATCGCAGAACATCGACTGCGTTTCGGCGTATGCCATCGATGTGGGGGCGAATTCCTGCGAGAAGCAGGGCGAATTCAGGGTGACGTTGGCAAAATGCGCGGCGTGGCCACCCTCATGGAACAGGGTGTTGATGGCGCGATGGCCGCTACCCACCTGGTCCGGTTTGGCCTCGGCGGTAAAATTGATCTGGCCGGCTACCCAGTTGCCATCGCGGTCGTAGAAGGTGGGTACCGGGCCGTGGCAAAAGCCGTTCTGATATTTGCCCTTGCGCTCCAGCAAGTCCAGCTGCAGCGTGGCGCCACGATAAGTGATACCCAGACGACGGAAGCTTTGCACCCAGCGCCGCAGCGCCTGCGAGAAGGGCAGGTACGGATCCATCTGGCGCACCACGTCGCCGCTCATGTGATAGCGGATGCTCCACGGCAGTGTGGCCTCGGTACCATGCTGTGCCTGTAGCTGTGCCAAAGCACGCTGATTGGCGTCGCGCGTAGCAACTTCAAAGTCATCCAGAATGGCAAACAGCTGCGCCGAGCTCATCTGCTCGTTTTTGCGCACCTTGTAGTCGAAGTAATTGGCGAATCCCAATGCGCGGGCCAGCCGGTTACGAAGACGAACGATTTCGATAAATCCATTGTCCAGCACCCACTGCTCAAGCTGGCGGAAAGCGTCGTAAGAGCTTTTGCGCCACTCGGCACAACTGTTCAGACTGATATTGGTCGCCAACATGCCCAAGGTGGCTTCCTCTTCCTCGCCCTGTTCGTTGCGATGACGTAAAACCAGCTCGCGCTTACGGGCGAACAGCGCCGCCTCGGCGTCGATCAGCTCTGCCATTAACTGGCGAGCAGCATCGTTGTCGATGATGTTGGCCTCAAACAGTGCCAGCCATCCCTCCAAACCATGCATCAGCGCGTCTCGCTCGCTGCTGGCGGGCTGCGCACGAACGGCGGCCAACTGTTCGCGGGTCTGCGCCAGCTTTTGTGGGCTTGAGATGAAATCCTTGAATGCCTGTTCGGCGCAGGCAAAACCGGCGTGATCATCGCTGGTGGCCATATAAGTGGCCCAGAACAGGTCTTCCTTGGCCTTGTGAATCTGCAGGTATTCCTGGTTCAGCTGATCAAAGAATGCTTGCGGTGTGGTCATGATGTTTTCTGCGGCGAGTGGCTAGATTGCTAGCTTACGCCAAAGACATGACTTGTTCTGTTGTCGGCTGGAGATTTGCCCGAAAGGGCAGGTGAAAAGCAAAAAGCCTTTCCATGAGGAAAGGCTTGCATGATGTTGGCGGAGCGGACGGGACTCGAACCCGCGACCCCCGGCGTGACAGGCCGGTATTCTAACCAACTGAACTACCGCTCCAACCTAAAGCTTGGTGGGCGTTGACGGAGTCGAACCGCCGACATTCTGCTTGTAAGGCAGACGCTCTACCAACTGAGCTAAACGCCCGAAAATTCGTTGCTGAAGCAGCTGTTTTTGCTGCGTCGTTCAGCGAGGAGGCGAATTAAAACACAGCAACGGCGGGGCTGCAAGGGCTATTCGCAAATTTTTGCATGCAAATTTTCAAGCACCTGTTTTTGCTATTTAAGATGCCTACGGCATTTTGTCTGACAGGGTGATGCGTGAAGCAAACTGCTCATGTATCATTGCTCGATTGTCCCTAATCGGAACCTAAGCATGAAGCCGACCTTTCTTGATTTTGAGCAGCCGATTGCAGAGCTCGAGAACAAGATAGAGGAACTGCGTTTCGTCCAAGACGATTCCGTCCTCGATATCTCGGAAGAGATTGCGCGTTTGCAGAAAAAGAGTCAGGAACTGACCAAGACCCTATATAGCAAACTGACGCCTTCGCAAATTGCCATTGTGGCACGCCACCCGCAACGCCCCTACACCCTGGATTATGTTGGCAGTCTGTTCACCGACTTCCAGGAACTGCATGGCGATCGCGCCTATGCCGATGATCCGGCAATTGTTGGCGGCCTGGCCCGTTTCAACGGCCAACCGGTAATGGTTATCGGCCATCAGAAGGGCCGTGACACCAAAGAAAAAATTTACCGCAATTTCGGCATGCCGCGTCCGGAAGGCTATCGCAAAGCCCTGCGCCTGATGCGCACCGCCGAAAAATTCGGCCTGCCGATCATTACTTTTGTTGACACCCCGGGCGCCTACCCGGGCATTGGTGCAGAAGAACGCGGCCAGTCTGAAGCCATCGGCCGCAATCTGTATGAAATGGCACGCCTGAAAGTGCCGGTGATCGTGACCGTTATTGGCGAAGGCGGCTCCGGCGGCGCACTGGCAATTGCCGTCGGCGACTACGTCAACATGCTGCAGTACTCGACCTACTCGGTAATCTCGCCAGAAGGTTGCGCCTCCATTCTGTGGAAGACCGCAGAGCGCGCGGCCGATGCCGCAGAGGCGCTTGGCATCACCGCTCCGCGCCTGAAGTCACTCGGCCTGATCGACCGCGTAGTCAACGAGCCTCTCGGTGGCGCTCATCGCGACCATCCGGCCATGATGGCGGCGCTGAAACGCGTACTGCAGGAGCAGCTGAAAGAAGCATCCAGCCGCGACGTCACCGAGCTGTTGAAAACCCGCTTTGATCGCCTGATGAGCTATGGCCGCTTCAAGGAAGATGCAGCCTGATCTGCTACCACAGCTGATTGCCCACTGGCCGGACAGTTTGTCCGGCCTTTGTCATTTGGAAGTGGCACTCTCCGGTGGACTGGACTCCTGTGTACTACTGCACCTGCTTTGCCGTTGGCGCGATGAGGCCAATGGCCCAACCCTCAGTGCGCTTCACGTACATCACGGCATCAGCCAGCACGCTGACGACTGGGAGGCGTTTTGCGGCCAACTTTGCGCTCAATACAAGGTGCCACTGCGCATCGTGCATGCGTCATTACAGAAGTCCGGTGGCGAAAGTCTTGAGGCAGTGGCGCGCGACGCCCGCTATCGGGCTTTTGCCGCATCACCGGCAGCAGCGATTGCCCTGGCGCAGCATGCTGATGACCAAAGCGAAACTGTATTGCTGCAATTGCTACGCGGAGGCGGCCCACGGGCACTGGCAGCCATGCCAGCGTGTCGACAGTGGCGAGGCAAAACCCTGTGGCGCCCACTGCTACAGGTTGACCGCAGCACCTTGCAGCAATACGCAACAATGCACAGGCTGCAATGGGTTGAGGACGACTCCAATAGCGATACGGCCAACTACCTGCGCAACCACTTGCGACTGGAAACTCTGCCGGCATTGCGGCAGCGATTGCCACAACTGGACACCCAGCTACTGCGCAGCGCACAGCGCATGGCCGATGCGGCCGCCATTCTCGACGACATGGCGGCGCTAGACCTGCAACAATGCGCCACACCTGATGACATACAAGTTTCGGCCTTGCTGTCCCTTAGCCCGCCACGACAGCGCAATCTGTTGCTAGCCTGGCTGACACAGCTGCATTGCCCGCCGCCATCTCCGGATGCACTCAACACCTTACTGTCGACATTGGCAGCCGGCGAGTCCGCCAGGTTGGCGCTACCCGGTTTTGAGCTATATCGCTATCGCGACACACTGGGCTTACTCAGAACCAATCCAGAACCGACCGCATGGCCACAGCGTTGCCGGGTCGGCGAGAATTGGCACGGCGCATGTGGAGAACTAAGCTGGCAACGTGGGCGCGGCTTGCCCGGCAACTGGCAGGGAAGGGAGCTGGTACTGACTACCCGCCAAGGGGGCGAGATGCTGCCAACAAGGGTTGGCCGTAAGCAGATCAAAAAGCTGTTCCAGGAACAGGCGGTACCAGCACTGTTGCGCGACGACTGGCCACTACTGCGCAGCACAGAGGGCAAGCTGCTGGGGGTGCCTGGCATTGCGCTTGCAGAAGGTGGACTGGAAGAGGATGGCTGGTGGCCACGGTGGCAACCGACTGCGATACATCGCCATCTCTAGAAAGCAATCCGCCGTGCTCCGACATCGGAACACGGTGGGTTATGTAGCAACAAGCCGATCAGCCCAGATTTTTTGGCCCAAACGCGCCCGGCAATAACGCATCAAGCGTGGTATTGACCTGCTCGCCACCATCACAGATGGTCCGCACCACCATAGTCGGCCCGAACTCGTTAAGCACCTGGCGGCATGCGCCACAGGGCGGGGTTGGTGCGCTGGTGGGCGTGTAGATACAGATGGCGACCACCTCGCGCATACCCTCGGCCCGGGCAGTAAAGATAGCGGTGCGCTCGGCACAGTTGGTCAGCCCGTAAGACGCGTTTTCCACGTTACAACCGCGCACGATGCGACCATCACTGGTCAGCAACGCCGCCCCCACCGCAAAACGGCTATAGGGGACGTAAGCCTGCCTGGCTGCGGCACGCGCCTGTTTTTCCAGTTCTTCCCAGGGAATGCTGTGACCCATGGCGATTCTCCATCAATAGGGCGCGCGATCATCCTCTTGCAACTCTGGCTTGTCAATTCGCGCTTTTAGTTCTGTAGCACAGACACCGCAAAGACAACAAAGCCGGGCATAACCCGGCTTGTTTGGTGCCAACGAGAATTCAGTCCTCGCCAGTTACACCCGCAAAGTCATCATCGTTCAGCGGATCGCCCAGCCCCGCCTCTACCAGCTCCTCGCGAGTCAGCAAAAACACAAAACCATCGCCGCTTTCGGTTTCCATCCAGGTGAATGGCAGGCTAGGGTAGGCAGCCTCCAGTACATCGCGGTTGTGGCCGATTTCCACCAGCAGCACACCCTGCGGATTAAGCAAACGGGCAGCATTTTGCAGGATCACGTGGGTGGCATCGAGGCCATCCTCGCCAGACCCCAGCGCCAATTCCGGTTCGTGCAGGTATTCGGCCGGCAGCGCATCCACCGACTCGGCATCCACGTACGGCGGGTTGGAGATAATCAGATCGTACGACTCTTCCAGCCCTTCCACCAGATCGCTATGGATCAGCTGGATGCGTTCTTCCAGCCCATAGTTCTGCACATTGATGCTGGCCACTTCCAGGGCATCCAGCGAGATATCGACAGCGTCGATCTCGGCATCCGGGTAGTGGTGCGCCAGCTGGATCGCCAGACAACCGGAGCCGGTGCAGAGATCCAGCGCCCGGTTGACCAGTTCCGGATGCTCAATCCACGGCGCCAACGGCTCGCCCAGAAGTTCATAAATAAAGGAGCGCGGCACGATCACGCGCTCATCAACATAAAAGTTGAACTCGCCCTGCCAGGCTTCGTGCGTCAGGTACGCCACCGGCACCCGCTCCTCGGCGCGGCGCTCGATCAGGTCGACCACGTCTTTCACCTCGGTTTCCAGCAGCTTGGCGTCCAGAAACGGCTCCAGACGATCAATGGGCAGCTTCAATGCCGACAGCAGCAGATAGGCCGCCTCGTCATAGGCATTGTCGGTACCGTGCCCGTAGGTGAGGCCGGCATCGTTAAATCGCGATACGGCAAAGCGCAGCAGGTCGCGTACGGTCTGGAAGCTACTGGCGGCTTGTGCGTACATGGTCATCCTTTCAAAATCAGGGCAACCCGCTGCTGCGGGTCACTAAAACGAAAAAGGTTGGCCGCGGCCAACCTTGTGCTGCTCTGGCAGCCTGTCGCGTCGAATGGGCGCGATTATCGCTCAGAACGGCAGCATTGCGCTGGTTTCATTGGCCAACACGCGGCGGAAATCGTTCTGGATGCGCTGCAGTGCAGCCGCATTGTCGGCCTCGAAACGCAGCACGATTACCGGCGTGGTATTGGAGGCACGCATCAGGCCGAAACCGTCGGCGTACTCCACCCGCAGACCGTCGATGCTGATGATGTTCTCGGCACCTTCGAACTGGGCACTATGCTGTAGGCGGGCGATCAGCGCGTGATTTTCGCCCTCGGCCGTTTTCAGGTTCAGTTCCGGGGTCGACAGTGCGTTAGGCAGGGCATTCAGCACCGCGGATGGGTCGGCGACTTTCGACAGAATTTCCAGCAGGCGGGCACCGGCATACAGACCATCATCGAAGCCGTACCAGCGCTCCTTGAAGAACACGTGACCGGACATCTCGCCAGCGAGGCCGGCATCCGGATGCTCCTTGAGCGCGGCTTTCATGAAGCTGTGACCCGTGCGGTTGATCAGCGGCTCACCACCAGCAGCACGTACCGCCGGCGCCAGCAGGCGAGTGCACTTCACGTCATAGATAATCTTGCAGCCGGGTTGACGGCTGAGCACGTCCTGCGCAAACAGGATCAGCTGGCGATCCGGCCAGATGATGCAGCCATCCTTGGTCACGACCCCCAGACGATCGCCATCGCCATCGAAGGCCAGCCCAATCTCGGCATCGCTATCGCGCAATGCCTGGATGACATCCTGCAGGTTTTCCGGCTTGGCCGGATCAGGATGATGGTTAGGGAAGGTGCCATCCACCTCGCAGAACAGTTTCTGTACTTCGCAACCCAAGCCACGGAACAGCTCGGGAGCAAAATCGCCCGGCACGCCATTGCCACAATCCACCACGATTTTCATCGGTCGGGCCAGCTTGATGTCACCCTGGATGCGAGCCAGGTACTCGTCGACGATGTCGTGGGTGCGGTAGCCACCGTGACCACTGGCAAAATCTTTATTGACGATGCGTTGATACAGTTTCTGGATCCAGTCGCCCGCCAGGGTGTCACCACCCAGCATCATTTTGAAACCGTTGTAGTCCGGCGGGTTGTGGCTGCCAGTCACCATCACCCCGGAGAAAGTTTCCAGCTGGTAGGCGGCAAAATACAGCATAGGCGTGGCGACACGACCAACGTCGATCACATCCACGCCGGCAGCGCGAATACCATCCGACAATGCATTCGCCAGCTCCAGACCGGACAGACGGCCATCACGACCGATACAGATAGCACCAACATTACGCTCGATCGCCTCGGAGCCGATGGCGCGGCCAACCTGGAATGCCACATCGGCAGTCAGCGTTTCACCCACCACACCGCGGATGTCGTACGCCTTGAAAATAGAAGCAGCGATAGTCATGACGGGAAAATCCATTGCAGTACATTTCAAAAAAAGAATACCGCCGGCAGACACCGGCGGCGTAGAGCAGGGCGCCTCAGGCAAAAGAACGGGACAATGCCACCAGTTCAGCCAGCTTTTGCTTGGCCTTGCCGCTATCAATCGCCGAACGCGCCATTGCCACGCCTTCTTGCAGGCTTGCCGCCACACCGGAAGTGTAGATGGCGGCGGCGGCATTCAGCAGCACAATATCGCGCGCCGGACCAGATTCACCCGCCAATACCGCTTGCAATATGGCTTTTGACTGCTCGGCGCTGTCAGCACGCAGAGCGGGCAGCGGGGCGTAGGCCAGTCCGAATTGCGCCGGATCCAGCCGATACTCGGTAATCTGGCCATCTTTCAGCTCGGCAACCAGGGTGTCGCCAGAAAGGGTGATTTCATCCAGACCATCGGTGCCATGCACGATCATCACGCGCTTGCTGCCAAGTTCGCGCAGCACGCGGGCCTGAATACCCACCAAATCGGGGTGGAATACGCCCATCACCTGGTTCGGCGCCCCCGCCGGATTAGTCAGCGGCCCCAGGATATTGAAAATGGTGCGCACCCCCAGCTCGCGACGCACCGGTGCCACGTATTTCATTGCCGAATGGTGGTTCGGCGCAAACATGAAACCGACACCAATTTCGTCAATACAGCGGCCAACCTGCTCAGCCGACAGGTTCAGATTGACCCCCAGCGCCTCAAGCACATCGGCACTACCGGAGCTGGAAGACACCGAGCGACCGCCATGCTTTGCAACACGGGCACCGGCAGCGGCCGTGACAAAGGCTGAAGTAGTCGAAATATTGAAGGTATGACTCTTGTCGCCACCGGTACCGCAGGTATCGACCAGATTGCTGGCATCTCGTACCGGTACCAGGGTCGCAAATTCACGCATCACCTGGGCCGAGGCTGCGATTTCCGACACGCTTTCGGTCTTCACACGCAAGCCCACCAGAATGGCAGCGATAACCGTAGGCGGGACTTCACCGCGCATGATTTGTCGCATCAGGTCCAGCATTTCGTCATGGAACAGTTCGTTCTGGTCAATCAGGCGATTGAGGGCGGCCTGCGGGGTGATCATGTTGTTTTTCTCCGTTATGGGGTCAGGCAAATTCTTTCAGGAAATTCTGCAGCATCTGATGGCCATGCTCGGTGAGGATCGATTCGGGGTGGAACTGCACGCCCTCGATAGGGAGGGTTTTATGCCGCACCCCCATGATTTCACCATCCTCGGTCCAGGCCGTAATTTCCAGGCAGTCCGGCAGAGTTTCGCGCTCGATCACCAGCGAATGGTAGCGGGTGCAAGTTACCGGGTTAGGCAAGTCGCGGAACATGCCTACATTGTGATGATGAACAGGGGAGACCTTGCCGTGCATCAGTTGCTTGGCGTGAATGATCTTGCCGCCAAAGGCCTGCCCAATACTCTGGTGACCAAGGCAGACGCCCATAATCGGCAGTTTGCCGGCAAAGTGGCGAATGGCATCCAGCGAGATGCCAGCTTCGTTTGGCGTACACGGACCAGGGGAAAGTACCAGATACTGCGGCGCCAGCGCCTCGATCTCTTGCAAGGTAACTTCGTCGTTACGGAACACTTTCACGTCTTGACCCAACTCGCCGAAATACTGCACGAGGTTGTAGGTAAACGAATCGTAATTGTCGATCATCAGAAGCATGATGGTGCTGTAGGCCCTATATTTCGCGGCTTTCGGCGCCGCAGACATTGAATTTGATCCAGTACTTTATGTTTTACTGCGAACCGAGCTTGATAGCTGCCTTGCAGGCGGACAGGATAGCACGCAAGAATTTTGCCTGCAGTCCATCACGGTCAAAATGAATGCACCGGCTAACTCACCGGTTCCGACATGCTGCCAAGTTACAGACAGCTAGAAGAGAGGTGTGGTTGATAAATTCACGCCCTATATTTTACATAATAAACATTATGCGACGTATTAGCCAAACCCCCTGGGGGGCTTTTTCAGCGCTCCAACCGAACTTCTTACAGCTAAAGATGATTTAATCCCCATCAGCCGAAGCGCCGGGCCGCATCCAAAGCCAAACCGCTGCCGATACTGCCATAACGATCGCCTTCAACGGCATTCGCATTAGGAAACATCGCAGCTACGCGCTGGCGCAGCAAAGGTACGCCACTGGAACCACCAGTAAAAAAGATGGTATCAACTTGCGCTGAATTCAGCTGCGCATCCTGCAGCAGTCGTTTGATGGTGTTTTCGATGCTGCCAAGTAACACCTCAATTGATTCATGAAATTCCTGACGGCTTACCTGGTGCTCGAGGCCGTCTTCGATTTCACACATCGACAGCATGGCGTGATCAACGTCGCTAAGTGCAATCTTGGCGGCCTCAACTTGAATCGCCAGCCAGTGGCCAGCGCGCTTGCTGATCAGACTAAACAATCGATCCAGTTTTTCACGTTCCAGCGCATCGGCGTAAACGCCTTGCAGTTCTGACCACACCTTGCGGCTGTAGGCAAAATTGATTGTGTGCCAGGTGGCCAGATTGAAGTAATAGCTTGAAGGCACTTCGGCATTGTTACGCAAGCGCGTGCGGTAACCCAGTTCCGGCATTACCGCCTTGAGGCTGAGCTGCTTGTCAAAATCGGTGCCACCAATATGCACGCCACCGTTAGCCAGAATGTCATCCAGCCGCTCGATGCGCGTGACGCGCTCCGGGGACAGCCGTAACAGTGAAAAATCCGAGGTGCCGCCGCCAATATCGACAATCAGCACCATTTCTTCGCGGGATATCCGGCTCTCGTAATCGAATGCCGCGGCAATCGGCTCGTATTGGAATGCCACCTCGGAAAAACCGGTACGGCGTGCGATGTCGCCCAAAGTATCTTCGGCCAACTTGTCTGCGACAGGATCGTCATCGACAAAGAAAACTGGTCGACCAAACACTGCCTGGCTAAAGCTGCGCCCGGCCGACGCTTCGGCTCGCTGTTTCAACGAGGTAATGAAATATGACAACAAGTCCAGAAACCGCAGCGGACGGCCATCTACCTCGGTCTGGCCGTTCATCAACCCAGTGCCGAGAATACTCTTGAGCGAGCGCATCAGCCGGCCCTCGTAACCTTCCAGGTACTCGGCGAGCGCCGCGCGACCAAAGGCCACGCTGTCTTCATCGGCATTGAAGAACACCACCGACGGCAGCGTGGTTTTTCCTTCTTCCAGCGCCAGCAGCGCCCCCTGCCCCGGCCGCCACCAGCCTACCGTGGAGTTGGAAGTACCAAAATCCACGCCACAGGCTTTTACTGTCATGTTCCCCGCTCCTGGCGCAAAGGAGCGGGATTATAGCGAAAGGCACCAGACTCGTCGGCACTATTCGCGGCGATCGGCCCATACCTTCGCTGGCTGTCGCAAAGCCCCGACTTAGCCGTGAAGCACTGGCGGACTTCTCCTTGCCTTGATTTTCTTATCTACGCTCAAGGAGCCGGCGGCAAGCACTATGGAGAATTGCGCCATCACCCGATGGAGACTCACATGCAAGCCCTGTCCGATAGCGTTTTTACCTTTGATGCCCGCGGCGTAGCCAAGCGCTTCCGCCATGCCGCCATTTTTGGCGCGCTGGAAGCACTGCATCACGGCGAAACCATGCGTTTCATCAATGACCATGACCCGCTGCCGTTGCTTGGGCAGATCCAGCAACGTTACGGCGAACAAGTTCGATACAACTATCAGCAACGCGATAACAGCCAGGTTGTTATCGACTTTAGCATCCATCTGGCGGAAGCCGTGCCGGCACCGCAGCAAGGCGGTTGCGGCGGAGGTGGAGGCTGCGGCTGCTCCGGCGGCTAAGCCTGCCGACAAGGGTGACCCAAGTGGTCGCCCTTTTTATTGCCCCGCGAGACTTTCCCCTGCCATCGGCTTTACCTAGAATGCAGGCGTCACAACCCGGATAACCATGCCCAATGGGACGCACCCTCGCCCTCAAATTATTCTCCCTGCTTGGCCTGATTATGGCCGTGGTTGTTATGGGTACGCTGGGCTACCACCTGCTGGAAGGCTGGTCACTGTTCGATAGCCTCTACATGACCGTGATCACCCTGGCGACCATCGGTTATGGTGAAACCCATGACCTGGATACCGTTGGCCGCATCTTCACCATTTTGCTGATTATCTTTGGCACCGGTGTCGTCGGTTATGGCCTGTCATCATTGACACTGATGCTGTTTCAGGGCGACCTGCCCGCCTACCTGCGCAAGAGAAAAATGGACAAGCTGATTTCCCGCCTGAAAAACCACGTCGTGATTTGTGGCCTGAGCCGCAGCGGGCTGTATGCCCTCGAAGAACTGCACCAGGCTGGTCATGACATCGTAGTCATAGAGCAGAATGAGGCACGTGCGGCCCAACTACTGGCTGAATACGGCACGCCCTACATCATTGGCGATGCCACCGAAGACGCTAACCTGATGGCTGCCGGCATCGAACATGCCCGCGCACTGATTACCAGCCTGACTTCCGATGCCAACAACGCCTTTGTGGTAGTGACCGGCCGTAGCCTCAACCCGCAACTTACTATTGTCTCAAAGGCCGAAACGGAAAGCGCCCGTAAGAAGTTGCAAGCGGTTGGTGCCAATCAGGTGGTGATACCGTCCTACCTCGGCGGCATGAATATGGCATCGCTGGTTGCCAACCCACAGACCATGCACTTCTTCGAACGGCTGCACACCCGCTACCCTCACGCCTTCCGGGCGGAAGTACTACCGGTACGTGACGAATGGGTTGGCCGCAGCATTGATGAATGCCTGCCCATTTCAAACGGCAACATGATGGTAATTGCAGTTGAGCTGCCTGGCGGCGAGGTACAGTTCAACCCGCCACTGGCCACGGTACTGCACAAAGACGAATCGCTAATGGTGATTGCGCAGCACCCGCAAACTGCAACCAGTTAAAACAAAAGCGGCCGCAATTGCGGCCGCTTTTGTTTGTCCCGTTAGCGTTTAGCCAAAGTGGCAAACGTAATGCAGCGTGTCGGTCACTTCAATCTGGAAGCTGCTCTCGCCAGGAACGGTAAACGAGTCACCGCCTTTGTAGCTGCGTGCTTCGGCTTCCCCTGCCAGGGTCACCTTGCACTCGCCAGCCAGCAATTCCATGATTTCCGGCGCACCGGTACTAAACAGCAGCTTGGCCGGCAGGATTACCCCAACCGACTTGCGCGTTCCATCTGCCAGCACCACGGTGTGGCTGACACATTTGCCATCGAAATAAACATTAGCGCGCTTGACCACGCTTACATTATCAAACTGGTCCATGATTTCTCCTTGTCTTGGGCACGGCCGTTACGGCTCTTGCACTGCATCATGCCTGTGTGCCGTTTGCAGCGTCAATGCCGCCCTCCCACAAGGATTAATCACAGCTGACTAACGACATGAGCCATTGCGGCCGGTCACCCACGTCCGGCTGTAGCATGCGCCCAGCTCGTTGATACCCCTGTGCGGCACTTGGACAAGCGCACTATGAATCGCCCCGGCTTCTCTAGACACTCTTGAGCCGTTGGAAATATTGCTTCTCAAACTCTACCGGCGATAGCCCGTTTGCGGAACCATGACGGCGCTTCGGGTTGTAGAACATCTCGATGTAATCGAAGATGTCTCGTCGGGCTTCCTCCCGGTCGTGATAGGTTTTTC